>CALURJ010000012.1 GCA_944323145.1 Candidatus Gastranaerophilales bacterium | reverse complement strand
CTTGAATTCGGTTTACCCAAAATTTTATCCAGAATAATTCCGACAGCTTTTTCGGAAGTACGGAAAAACATATCATGAAGCTTATCAATACGAATTTTCGTGACAAAATAAGCATCTTTATCCATTAACGTATTAATATTTTTACTGATTCCGGCTAAAATAAACTGAAATCCGGGCAGGAAAAATTCATCACAGGCAGCCTGAACAGCAGGCGGATAAGTTTTTGCAAACCAGTTGTACTGCGCATACAATTCTTTATAATCTATTGAGTTGATTTTTTGATTAATCATAATTAATCTGCTATCCCTTGTTCAAGTCTGTAATAATGAGCTTTCCCCATAAATACAATAGACTATTTACCGACACCGCACATCAATCATTTAATGGATATTTTTGAAAAATCAAGCAGAATATTTTTGGAAGATAAGAAGGTAAGTTTTTACAGTAAAATGTTAGGCCTTTTTCGTCATTGCAGATAGCGAAGCGGATCCGCAATCGCATTTAATGGCCTGCCTCATATCTTCTTATCTTCCTTTGACCTTCTGACATCCGGCAAGTCCCTCCCTAAACAGGGAAAGCAGGACGGGTAGTTATTAAAACCCATCCAAACCTTTCCTAGACAGGGAAGGCTTTTTCCCCTCCCTGATTAGGGAACGCCCGCTTTGCAGAGGGCCAAAGGCGGAGCCGTGCCCGTTTATCGCAAAGCGGGCAAGACAGGGGCAGGGGTGGGTAACTAAGAAAAACCCGCATATTTTCAATGCGGGAAGGAATGAAAGAATAAACAAACCGCAATTGCGGAGAGTTTATCTTCTGAATAAACAAATCTATTTAACTTTTGCTTCGAGCACCTTCAAACGTGCATCAAGCTCCTTGTTTTGCTCCTTTAATTTCTGATTTTCTTTTTCAAGAGCAGTAATACGTGAATCAAGTTCCTTGATAGCATTTATCATTGCAAAGAACATATCTTCAAAACGTATTCTCAGAAAACCGTCTTTGGCTTTTGTAACAGCATCAGGAAAGACTTTTTGCAAGTCCTGTGCAATTACGCCGACGTGAGGAGTTTTCTTGTCGTCTTTTTTGAAGGTGTAGTTAAAGACTTTTAATTGCTTAATTTTTTCTAAGCCTGAGGTATTCTCTTTACCGACGTATTTCAATCGGCGGTCGGAACTAACAAGCGGGTGAAGATTTTCCCATGCATAACCGCGTTTTAAAACAGCTTCAGAATCACCTGCACTATTTTTAGCCTCATAATGTTCTAAGACACGTAATTCTGTATTTGTAAGTGCATTCCATACAGGTGAAGAGTTTAACCGTGAAGCAGTAAAAATAGGTCCTCTTACGATTAAAGCACCATTTATAACAACACCACTAGCATTCATATTGCTATAACTACTCATACCGTTTGGTGCGGTTTCAGTTGTATTATGAACTTCTAATACAGCTGTTCCATTATTGTATTTTGACTTGCTGCCTATAAATATTCGTTCTTCTTTATCTAATACACGCGCCCAAGGATGCGAAGACTGCTGTGGACCAGAATTTGCTCCGATACATATTTTGTTCGGACCTCTTGTATTTACACACGCATTTTTACCAATTGCAATATTATTCTCTCCATATCCTTCAGCCCCCTCACCAATTGCAACTGCAGAGTCACCGCCAGCACGACTTAATTGGCCTATAGCAACAGAGGATTTGCCTAAACTATTCGCATCATAACCAATTGCTATGGCTCCGTTCTTAGACGCCCAAGCTTCTCTCCCGATTGCAACATCTCCACCACCATATTCTGCATTTAGAGTAGACGCATCGGCACTATCTCCTATGGCAATACCATAATCTATGGCATTTGCTCTTGTACCAATTGCTATAGCATTTCCAGAGTAACTTTTTTCGGATTCATCGTAACCGGCAGTTGTATTATATCCAATGGCAATAGACCTATCATAAGAATAAACATTTGAACCAAGTGCAATTGTATGGTCTCCTACGGCTGTGGCCCCTGATATACTCTGGCTGGTGGTTGCAGTACTATCTGCAGAGCCTATTGCTATTGAATGAGACCCGTCAACGGATGCAAGCATTCCGATACCGATTGAAACATCAGGATCATTATATGCAACAAATGATGCACCTGGTGAACCTAAAGCATAGTAACCAATTGCAACATTGTGACCTCCTCCATTATAATTTAGGGCATTATCACCTATAGCGACATTTCCACTTCCACTAGCTCCGCCAAGTATTGCTGAAGATCCTATTGCAATATTCTGATATCCACTGTTATAATCTCTTAGTGCATTAGAACCTATTGCTACTCCATTTTCTCCCATTGGATTATCAGAATTGCTCAGGGCAATTGTGTTATCTTTAAATCTTAAAAAACCCTGGACTGTTTCTCCGGTTTTAAATAATATATGATTTTTATCATTACCTGCGTTGATTATTAATTTTGAAGCATCATCATCAGGTTTTACTTCCTCCTGACCGATCATGGCGACCTGCGCATCACCTAAGCCGTAATACGCATCTGAACCATTAGTTGACCAACTCCACGGTGATGACTGATCAAGTTTATTTCTCGTAGTCATTACAGGTGCCATGGCTGCCATAATGATACTCAATATTAGCATAACAACCATCATCTCAGCTAAGGTAAAACCGAAATGCTTAAATTTTACTCTGCTTAAATCCCCAAAAACCTCGTCAGGAGTGCTTAGAGTGCCCCCCCCCGAGTTTTTTGCATTTGTTTACAATCATTCCCATAATTACTCCATTCCTTTAAGGTTACATACTTTATTACAACTCATATTATATTAACTTTGCAACTATAATTTAAATATTATTTATAATACTATATAAATTATGATAAAAAATGTTTACATACATATCCCGTTTTGCAAATCAAAATGTAAGTATTGTTCATTCGTATCTTTTTGTACAATTAGCTTAAAAACAGAATATTTATCTTCATTAAAAACAGAAATTCTCAACTCATACAAGGAAGAAGAGTTAAATACTCTGTATTTTGGCGGCGGCACCCCGTCACTGCTTACACCGGATGAATTTTCTCAAATTATTAAACTTTTTAACATAAATTCCTCAACAGAAATTACGGCTGAACTCAATCCGGAAACAATTACACAAGATTACCTCAAACAATTGAAAGAAACCGGTGTAAACAGATTAAGCTTCGGCTGCCAGACTTTCAACGACAAAATTTTAAGAAAAATAGGACGCAGGCACAATTCGCAAGATGTCGAAAATGCAATCAAATTTGCTAAAACCGCGGGGTTCAAAAACATAAGCTTAGATTTCATTTACGGCCTGCCGGAACAAACAATCAAAATGTTTGAAAAAGATTTGGAACATGCGGTTTCTTTAGGTATTCAGCACATATCACTTTACGGTTTAAAAATAGAAGAAGGATGTTTTTTCTACAAAAATCCGCCCGAAAATCTTCCTGATGAAGATATACAGGCCGACATGTACTTAAAAGCAATTGACATTCTCACTAAAAATAATTTTCAACATTATGAAATAAGTAATTTTGCTCTTAACAATTTTGAATCACGCCATAACTTAAATTACTGGGATAATAACAGTTATTATGGCTTCGGTCTTGCCGCACACGGGTACGAAAACGGTATAAGATATTTTAATACATCAAATTTAAAGGAATATATAAAAAATCCATGCACTCATAAACAAACCCACAAAGTCACGCAGCAAGAACAATTAGAGGAAGAAATTTTTCTGGGATTCCGCAAATTAAACGGTATAAATACAAAAAAAATAAATGAAAAATTTCATATTGATTTCTCCCAAAAGTACGCAGGACAATTAAAAAAGTACATTTCCTATAAGTATCTTAAAGAAACTAATACAGGATTTGCACTTACTGACAGCGGAATACTTGTCAGTAACGTTATTCTTTCAGAATTTTTGGAATAAAAAAGCCCGCATAAAGCGGGCCCTTTTTATAATTTATTTTATTATTTTGTTTCTCCTTCAGTTTTTGGAGTTTCCGACTTTCCTTCGACCTTTTTGCCTCTGACTTTTTTCCATAACTCGTCAGCGCTTTCACCGATTTTGTGGAAGAAGTTTTGAGCTTTTTGCATAATACCTTCCGGATTATCAATCTTTTTCAGTTTAGCTTTGTTAACAGCAACACCCAAACCTATATAGGCTGCGGCAAGCAAGGCAATAACAGTACCGATTACAGCACCTTTATGACTTTTTTTATTTTCACCTTTAGTTTCAAAAGAGTCTGAAGGAATATCTGATTTTACAGGGGCAGTAGAAAACTTCCCCGGAGAATTAATTAAATCTGCAACATTTACGGGCGCTTCGCCGCGAAAACTAACACCGGAAACAGAACTTATCATAGGAAACCTCCTTTTAAACACACTTATTTAATCAAATTAAAACGACTGATACATTTATTTTGACTAAAATATATTCATTTTTCAACATTTGTTACAAAACTTTACAAGAAAAGTGGAATATTTTTTTATGAAATGTCATCTTATTAAGTAGAGATAGGAGAAATAAGAGCATGGGATTTCAACAAGATACAATAATTTACATAGAAGAACAGGACAAACACGACGCAAGCGCTGCCGCAAACTCATTTGCGGATAAAAATGTAAAAAACAGAGCCTACGTTAACACCCTCGGGGCTGAATTGACATTAAAATATCTGGCTTCCGAAAATATCAATGTTTCCGGAATATATAATATTCACTCAATAAAAAAAATTCTTGAAGAACTTGACATTTCGGACATCATGCTCCCGAATATTCATATTGACGTCAGAGTCGTTTTTGATGAAAATCTTATTTTTATCCCGAAATCTCATTTTAAATACAACCTTGTTCCTGATATTTATATTGTTTTAAATCTTGCAAAAGATTTCTCTCATGTGAAAATTTTAGGTTTCTTTGAACCCAAATTGATTAATAAAAATAATCAGAATAATGACTATTACTTTATTGAAAAAGAAAAATTAAATCCCGTTTCTGATTTGAAAAATTATATTGAAAATTTCAAAGGAAATACAACATCAGATACCACAGAAAAAGATATTGAAAATTCCGAAAGAATAATTATGGCAATGTCTGATAATGATATTTCCGAAGATGAAAAACAGTATTTAATAAAACAACTCACCAAAAGCGTTGAACTCAGAGATAAATTTATTGAATATGAAAATTTTGAAACACTTTCTTACAAAGCAATGACAGATCCTCAAATTCGGAAAAAAGAAATAGAAAGTGAAACGTCAAATCTTGCAAGTCCGGCAGATATTTCAGCAGAAGAACTTGTTCAGGAAAATAATGTTGAAACTTTTGACAGTATAGAAACTTTTGACAATCTGGAACTTGAACCGGTTGAAAATATTTCACTTGATGAGATTTCCACGCAAAAATCAGATGAAAATGAAAGCGGATTTCCGGATGGCATTACTGAACTCGGGGCTTCTTCTGCAGCCGCAGCCGGGACAGCAGCAGCCGCAGAAGCTGTTACAGATATTACTGACTCCGCTGAAAATACCGTTGAGGCCTTTGAGAAAACTCTTGACGTTATAGATTCCGGAATAGAAGTTGCAAAAGATCTTGTGAGCAATGATACGGAAGAACCCGAACCGGTTGCTTTTGACGAAATTGATACATCAGTGCTTGACAATATTACGCCTGCCGGAACAGACAGTTATGAAGAAGAAACTATTTCTTTCGAAAATATTGACACATCAGTAAATAACAATGAAATTGATTATATTAATGAAATTGACAACAAAATATCTTTTGATGACATAGAAACTCCTGAAGACATTTCAGAAATGTCAGAAAAACAGGAAGCCGAAACAATCTCACTTGATGACATTGATACATCATTTATGGATGAAACACCGAATTTACCTTCTGTAGATGAAGAAACTATTTCTCTGGATGAGATAGACACCACAAATATAGGAGATGAAATTGATAATCCTGATAATCAGGACAATGATATCATAACATTTGATGACGAACCGGAAGACTTGCAAACAGAAAATACAAATATTCAGGATACAAATACAGATGAACCGATACCGTTTGATGATACTGAACTTCAGCTTGAAGATCTGCAAATTGACATTCCGGAAAATGACAATGCAGAAAACGAAACAGCCACAAATGCAGATAGCGATTTAAATATCGAACCGCTAGAAGTTGAAAATACTTCTGAGCAAACTTCTGATAATTATGATGACGTTGATTTTGAAGCACTGAATTCTGACCTGCCGGAAACTCCGCTTACAAATACTGCAGCCGCTGAATTAGAACAGGCAGATACAAATTCATCCAGTTTCGGAAAAAATCTTCTTGAAAATATCAATGAAGAAAATATAAGCAATATTTCTATAGAAGATTTAGATCTGGAAGACACTAACACAACTCAGAATGCGGAAGAAATAACCTCTGACGAACTTCTTTCACAAATAGACAGCTTACTTAATACATCTACATCAGATATCGACTCTGCACAAACTTCTGACATCACTCAGGCTGAAAACCAATCGCAGACAGAGGACAATACTCTTGCAGATATTCCGGATATAGACGACCTTGTTTCATCTCCAGAAATTACTACAGACAATAATAATATTCCATCGGAAGCTGTTTCCTCTGATATTAACCAGAATACAAGTATGACCGACAACGATGTTGAGAATCTAAACATTGATGATCTGCTTAATATGGGCGATGACAGCACTGTTGACCAGACCGGAACAACATCGGAAGATGATAAATTAGGTGTTTTATTCAGCGATACAGATCCCGTTTCAGATGCGGAATTAGACGACATTGACTCATTTGATGCAGCCCAGCTTCCGGAAGGAGAACAGCCAATCCCGGGGGCAGCTTTCTTAAAACCGAAAAAGGCTTCAAATAAAAAGACACTCATAACAGCTGCAGCCCTTGTAGCTATTATTGCGGGCGCTTCAGCATTTGTATTTTTAAAACCTAAAGCAGAAACCGCCTCTGATATTGAAGCTGCTGTTCCGACTTCGTCAGAAATCGTGAATAATCCTAAGAAGGCAGCTGCAAATGAAAATGTTTTGGAAACAAATGCTCCGGCAATAAACAAAACAAAAGCTAAAAAGGAACAGAAATCAAAACAACAGGTAAAAGAATTAAAAAGTACACCTGCCGCCGCAAAAACACCCGTATCATCAGAATCATATCTTGATGTCAAGCGGCTTGTCTGGGATGTTCCTGATGCACTGTCTTACAGTCCGAAAATACAAGACTACTTAAGAACAGCAGGAAAAAGTATTAAACTTTCACTTTCTGCGGATTTACTTCTTGCAACTGAATATGCTTATTCAAATCAAGTTAAAGTCGGTTTGAAACTAAGTAAAGACGGGAATGTTCAGGAAGCAAACATTATTTCAAGCAGCGGTTCCACAGAAATTGATAACATTGTGTTACAATCTGTTAAAGACACTTTAAATGTCGTAAAACCGCCCAGCAACGAGATTAGCACCCCCGATTTCAATTTGAATCTTATCATATATTTTTAATTATGCTATAATGTGGTAAGAACAAGGAAACTGTGAAGTGGAATTAGCTCAGGATAAAATTGATTTAATAGAAAAGATTATAAAAAGTGACCGTAAGTTCGCGAATAATGAAGATTTGTATGATGACTTTTTCAATGAAACATGCAAACGCTCTTTGCTTATTGTAAAAACCGTTACATCTGACGAAACATTAGAAGCATATTTAAGAAAAATTGCAACTACTTCTATTTTAAATGTTTTGAAAAACGAAGGACGGCTAAGAAGAACAAAAAGCGGTTATATGTCGACTAATGAAGTTCCCCTTGAATCACCGGTTTCCACAACTGTTCCGGATTACTCAAAAGTCGAAATAAGATATGAAAATATCAATATTCAGGAAACACCTGAAGATATAGTCTTAAAAAAAGATATACTACAAAATATAGTTAATGCTGTTTGCAAAATTGATGAAGAAGCTCCGGAAAAAAATTATTATAAACTATACTATCTCAGATACGAAAAAGGCATGACACAAAATGAAATCGCCGGAGAATTAAACCTTTCTCAGTCCGAAGTTTCAAAAAGATTGTTTAAATTATTGGATAAAGTAAAACAAGCATTTAACCAGGATTAACCAAAATGAAATGTCCTATTTGTAAAAAAAACATTCCTGACAATGCGCTAAAATGCCCTTATTGTAAGGCACGTACCGGATTGATATGTAAAAATTGTAATACGGTTAATTCGTTATTCGATTTTAAATGCAAAAATTGCGGAAAAGAAATCTTAAAACTCTGCCCGCAATGTAAAAGCGTTAATTTCCCGAAAGCAGAAAAGTGCCGTAAATGCGGTCATGAATTCACAAAAACAATACAGGAAGAACCAAAACCGCAGAAAATTAAACTTGAATACGGTACAAAAACAGTTTCGCAGCAAAGCGCAAAAAATTTGCTTGTTAAAGGATTGCTTTCGCAAAGTAAAAAAATACTTTCTCTCAGCGGGCAAAAGGGTGTAGGTAAAAGCCTTGTATTAAAAGCAATTATGCAAAGTTTAAACGACCGGAATATATCATGGCTTTACGGGAAATGCACACCGTTAACCCAAATTACACCTGGCGGACTTATTCAGGATATCCTGCTCAATGTTTTTAATCTGCCGAACTTCTGCATTAATAATCTGGATTTCAAAAAAAATGCATCACAATATTTTAAAAATGAATTTCCGGCTCTTAATAATAATGAAATTTTTGACCTGTTAAATTTCCTCTACCCCGATAAGGAAGGAACTTTTGAAAATATTGTCGCAGCAAAAAATAAAACGTTTGAATTTCTGAATAAAATTTTTGATAATATAACAAGTTTAAATAAATTTGTATTTGTAATAGACAATTTTGATTTTATTGACGGTTTTTCGTATGAATTCATAAGCAGATACATAAAAAAAGAAAATATCTGGGACAATTTAAAACTGCTCCTTATATATAACGAACCAAAACCGTCAAAAGGATATTTTTATTTTCCGGAAAATGATAAAGAAAACTTTTATTTAGATGTAGGAATTGCCCCTCTGGAATTTAAACAGATATTCATGCTCTTAGAACAAAAAAATAAAAAAATCGACGGATTTCCTAATCTTAACAATGCAGAGTTACAGGAAATCTATAAAATAAGCGGCGGTAACCCGTCCTATATAAATCACGCATTGAGTTTATGCTTTGACTGCCAGCTTTGCGGGAAAGAATTTGAGATTGCAGCAACTTTCACAGGACTTTTGGAATACCGGCTTAAACTGCTTGAAGAACTAAACCCGATTGCATACGATATCCTTGTCGGCTCTGCTATAATAGGCGACAAGATTAATATGAATCTCGTTAAAGAAATTTTTGAAGTTGATGATGAAACATTCAGAGATATTCTGATTTATCTCAAAAAAATGGATTACATAAACCACGTAAACGATATATACTGCGAATTCAGCTCGCTGACTCTGTGGGAAACAATTCTGAAAACTTCAAAAAATGCCGAAAAATATGAAGCAATCAATAAAAAAATTCTTGAATATTTTACAGGATTTACCCTTAATTCAAATGCAATTCTCGGGGTTATTGCACAAAATTTAAAACAGCCCCGTCTTGCACTTGAAATTTGGACAAAAAATACAAAACTTGCGGCTTACGTCGGGGATTTAAATCTGTATGCAATTTCTCAAAAGCAATCAATGGCGCTTATTAACGAATTTGATGAAAGCGCAACTTTAAAAATCAGGTATAACATCTCTGAACGCCTCGGCAAACTCCTTGCTAATTCAAATCCGACAGAGGCAATTGAATACCTGCCGGATGCAATTTCTAACGCTCAGGCCGTCGGCGACAGTCCTAAAGAAATTGAACTTTTAGCATATATGTCCTCCTGCTGCAGGAAAACAGGAAATTATTTCGGGGAAGTTGAATGTGTTGACGCAGTATTGAAAAAGGCGAAACCCGAAAATACTCTTGATATAGCTCTATTGAAATGTACAAAACTGAATGCTCTTTTAAATATCGGAAACTGCGGACAAATTATCAACATGATTGATACGGAAATAATGCCGGTTCTGGATAATTACTTTGCCCAGAAGAAAAATTTAAAAAATCCGCAGACTCCTTTTATCTATGAAACATGGTTAAAAACTTACCTGATACTGGCAAATGCTCTTGCCGTTCAGGGAAATGACAGGTCATTTGAAGTTTTGACAATACTTTTTGATATTATCGAAAGAAATCAAATTCAGGATGAACTGTTTATCTGCAAATGCAAACTTACGCTTGCCCTTGCAAATACTGTTAAAGGAAACTTTAAAGCGTCAGAACAAATGCTTGAAGATGTTTTGAAATCCTATCGCGAAAATATTATGGATAATGAAACCATTATCCGCTGGAACTTTATCAATATAATAAATAATTTCCTCAGAAAACGCTACGACGGAATGCAGGAAGATTTATTCCAGATAGTAACTTTTGCAAACAACAACGGTGACAATTTTACTAAGAATATTTTAAAAACACTTCTTGGCAAAATGTTCAAAGATAACGAAAACACAAAACAGGCAATGGAAATATATAACGATCAAATTGCTTATTTTGCAAAAGAAAAAATGGCTCTCGGTGCTTTGCTTACATGGTACTTTATATCAGAAGCGACACTTGTAACCGAGGGGCCGAAAAATGCGCTTGAAATAGCCCAACAGGCACTTGAAGTCGCCCAAAATCCTAAAATAGACAACTATTTCTTCACAGTTCTTTTCAAAATGGTTATTGCCAAATGCTGTATAACACTTTCCGATTTCGACACCGCAAAAATCCATATAGAAAATGCAATATTTATCGCAAAAAAATTCAGCATGAACGATCTTCTCTCAAGACTGTTCTTGTTATACGGAACATATTTTCAGGAAATAGGACTTGTCAAATCGGCACAGCAGCTTGAATATTTGCAGGCAGCAGAAAAAATGTACAAACAGGCAGAAAATACTATAAAAAGCACCGAAAACAAATACGTTTACAATGAACTGCAAAAAGCAAAAGGCGTCCTAACATCTTTCTGCAGAATAAATTGTATTAAATTATAATTTTGCGGCTTGGTCAATCAAATCGCCAACCATAGTCATATTCCAACCAGCTTCATCCAAATTGTTCAGATTTTGTTTTTTAACAGGAGTCATTTTTTTCGTACAACAAGCATAGATAATTGTACCAAGCAATGCTGCTCCACCTAAAATATAACAGCCAACCTTAAATTTATCCGATGTACTGCTTTTTTCAGCATTCTTTTTTGCTTGCAGTCTCCATGGATGATTTTCCGGCAATTTACCCCTGTTCACAAGCCTGACAGGATTTACAGCAATATTTCTGTTATAATTGTATATTGATGGACTAATACTGTTAATCATAACCTATAACCAATAACTAACCTACACATATATATTAAAAAATTAATCGCCGTAAAATTGCCTTTTTTGTTAAAAAATATTAAAATATTTTATCTTGAAAATGTATTGACAAAATCAAGAAAAGAGTTATAATGATTACAAGGAGGTTAAAATTATGCACGAATGTAATCATGAACATCATTGTCATCACGAAGGTCAAAATTGCGGGCACGGAGAACATAATTGCCACGGGCAGGGCGAAGGACATCAATGCCATAACCATGAAGAAGGGCACAACTGCGGCGGCGGGGGCTGTCACGGAAAAGGCCAATGGGGCGGCAAAAGAGAAGGCGCCGGCAGAAAATGCGAAAATCCCAAAATCCCGTTTAACAGAAGATTAAATGAAGAATTAATCAATAAATTAAAGACTTACGCATCAGAAAACGGAATAACGGAAACCGAAGCCTTAGAACGGGCAATACAAAATTTATAATTAATATTTTTTGACCCATTCCCTCCCTAATAAGGGAGGGAAAAGGGAAGATTTAATTTCGCAAATTACATAATATATTTAGACAAAATATCAACGGCATCCGTATACAGCTCTGTCATATAATTATCGTATTTCAATCCATTAATTGTTTTTTCAGGCAATCTTGCCCCTCCGCACAAATCATAGAACAACATTGCACCTTTGCTAAATTCTCGTTTATTATCAACCATTAATGAAAACATATCAGCCATATTCTCATCTGCGAGAGGACTGTAAGATTTTACCTCCGCATGAAGCTTCGATGTCAATTTTTCAACTACTTCTTCTTTAGATATATTATTTTTATGTGCGATTTGTTCAATTATATCACTTGCACTGATTTTTGCCTCAGGATTTTCAAGATTCCATTTTTTGATAAAATTATTTTGTACAACGTTCCTCTGGTAATGCCCGAATTCATGCTTAAAAACCTCTGAACCGTTTTGCATAACTTTACGCCCGTTAGGGTTCAAAAATATATGCCCGTTCAGCGACATACCGTAAGCTCCTGAAATATCACCTTCCGGCAATTCCGATAAAACGCCTCTTTTTCTGACAGCCTGTGTAATACTTTGTTTATCAAAATTTGTAATTGTTATAGACTTTATCTGAGAATCAATACCAAGATCTTTTATCTTTACGAGCTCATCATTAATTGATGCCAGATCATCCAAATTACGGCATTTAGAAAAATCAACATCTATACCCATATTTCTGAAATGTACATGAGCTTCTTCAATAGAGTTGAATTTAACTTTTCGGGACGAAGAAGCGAGCGGAACAGATAAAGATTTTATTTTTTGACCGGCACCTGTTTTTGTTGACGGAGATTTTTTAAAATATTTTGTAATTCCTTTAATATGCTTCCCTTTAGCAAAAATAACGTCAGCAGCAACAGCAGCAGCACACAAAATTCCTCCGGCAGTTAACCAACCGGCAGCAGAATTACTTTTTTCTGCAGGATTATTATCTGTTAAACCTGTTGCACCGCTTTCCCTTATAAAATCTACCCGTTCTTCGCTTGTCAAATTTTCAGGAATTCTTTCAACCTCTGGTTTTGTTTGATTTTCCTTCCTCTTTAACCATTCAACATAACTGCAATCAGGTATTTCTGTCCAAAATTTGAATAAACTTGTGTCATAATTTTTCTCAACAGCTTTTGGCAATTCGTAAGCCATATTAAAAATAGGCATTGTTGAAAGTAAAGGATCTTTTTTCCCTTCAGACAAATTTTTGTAAGAGTTATATGCCAAGCCAAAAGGACTTGCCGTAATTACAGTATCAAATGTATCACCCATAAATATTCTCCTGTTTAATTTCCCCTATAATTTAATTAAAAAATTGCCGGAAAAATAATTGCTACAGGGGCAATACATCCTATCCTATCCTATCCTAGGAGAGATTATATCAAGGTTTCAGGCATTTTAAAATTTAAATTTACATTCTGTTACATTAAAACCTCACCCTAACCCTCTCCTTTTTTCACCCTATACTAGGGTTTAAGGAGAGGGGAAATTTACTTCCTTCTCCTTTGCAAGGAGAAGGGCCAAGGGGATGAGGTATAAAAAAATTCCCGCTTTAATAGAGCGGGAATTTTTATTTTTAATATAATTTGCTATTTACGCAGAGCCTGATCTACAGCAACTGCAACTGCAACAGTTGCACCTACCATCGGGTTGTTACCCATACCGATAATACCCATCATTTCTACGTGCGCAGGAACTGATGATGATCCTGCAAATTGAGCATCACCGTGCATTCTTCCCATAGTATCTGTCATACCGTAAGAAGCAGGGCCTGCTGCTACGTTATCAGGGTGTAATGTTCTTCCTGTACCGCCGCCTGATGCTACTGAGAAGTATTTTCTGCCGTTTTCCCAGCACCATTTTTTGTAAGTACCTGCTACAGGGTGTTGGAAACGAGTCGGGTTAGTTGAGTTACCTGTGATAGAAACATCAACGCCTTCTTTAATCATGATAGCAACACCTTCTGATACATCATCAGCACCGTAGCATCTGATTTCGCCTCTTTCGCCCTCTGAAAATCTCTGTTCTTTAACAACTTTTAATTCACCTGTTTTGTAATCATATTTTGTTTCAACAGATGTAAAACCGTTAATTCTTGAGATTACATAAGCTGCGTCTTTACCCAAACCGTTCAAGATAACTCTTAAAGGATTTTTTCTTACTTTGTTAGCGTTTCTTGCGATACCGATAGCACCTTCAGCAGCTGCGAATGATTCGTGGCCTGCTAAGAAGCAGAAGCACTGAGTTTCTTCTCTCAAAAGCATAGCAGCAAGGTTTCCGTGACCGATACCGACTTTTCTTGTGTCGCCTACAGAACCCGGTACGCAGAAAGCCTGTAAGCCTTCACCAATCAAGCTTGCAGCTTCTGCTGCATCTTTAGCCTGTTTTTTAAGTGCAATTGCAGCACCTAAAGTATAAGCCCAAACAGCATTTTCAAATGCAATAGGCTGAATTCCTTTAACAATAGCTTCAACGTCAATTCCGTTTGATTTACAAAGTTCCTGAGCTTCTTCTAAAGATTTGAAGCCGTATTCAGGTAACAATTTGTTCAATTTTGCCTGACGTCTGTCTTGTCCTTCAAATTTTACTGTCATTTTATTTTCCTCTTAATTATTAATTTACTTAACTTCCGCCTACTCAACTCTCGGGTCAATTTTCTTCACAGCTTCAGCAAATCTGCCGTAAGTGCTTGTGAATTTTTCAAGAGCTTCTTTGGGCTCCATGCCTTTTTTAACAGCATCCATAAATTTGCCCATGTGAACGAATTTGTATCCGATAATTTCATCATTTTTATCAAGACCGAGTTCAAGAACATATCCTTCAGCTAGTTCAAGATATCTTGGGCCTTTTTGTTTAGTTGAATAGATTGTACCAACTTGAGAGCGTAAACCTTTACCCAAATCTTCAAGGCCTGCACCTACAGGCAAACCGTTGTCAGAAAAAGCTGTCTGGGTTCTGCCGTAGACAATCTGCAAGAACAATTCTCTCATAGCAACGTTGATAGCGTCACAAACAAGGTCAGTATTCAAAGCTTCAAGAATAGTTTTACCCGGAAGGATTTCACCTGCCATAGCAGCAGAGTGAGTCATCCCGGAACATCCGATAGTTTCAACTAAAGCTTCCTGAATAATACCGTCTTTAACATTAAGAGTTAATTTACAGGTACCTTGCTGCGGAGCACAGCATCCGCAACCGTGTGTCAAGCCTGAAATTTCTTTAATTTCTTTAACTTTTGTCCAATCACCTTCTTGAGGGATAGGAGCAGGCTCGCCTTTAACACCGCGTTTAACGCAGCACATTTCTTCTACTTCTTTTGTAATTTGTATACGATCCAACATTTTTCTATACTCCCTTCGGTTATATACAAGACTATTGTACGTGCTGAAAGGAGCTAGTCAAGATTTAGAAATAAAAAAGCGGAAAGGAATCTTTCCGCTTTTTTATTCTTAAAAAATTTTCTTTACCAGTCGGATGATACCATATCATCTTCTTCATCCTGAAGAGCTGACAAATCCTTATGCCCTGTTCCGTCAAAATCTTCGGGAAGCATGTCGTCATCCGGCCACACAGTATCTTCATCAAATCTGCTTGAACTCAAGTTCTGGCTTGCAGACAAGTCGGAATTACTCAAATCAGTTTCCGACAAAATACACCCTGCCATATCTGAATCAGAAAAATTACAGTAAGTCATAGACGCATAACTGCAATCAGCGCCTGTTAAAAGCGAATCTGTAAAATCGCATTCCAAAACTCTTGCACGCGTAAAATCTACTGATGTCAAATCAGCATTTGTAAAATTAACCAGCGACAAATTACAGTCCGCAAATGAACTGGAATTTAAATCAGCATCAGAAAAATCAATTTCAGAAAGATTTATACCGGAAAAATCAACTTCCGACAGGTCAACCTCCTCCTGTTCTGCTTTCCATTCATTAAATTTTTCGGGGTTCTTTCTCAATAATTCAATTAATTCTTCCTTAGTATAATCAATCATGGTTTATAAATTCTCCTTATTATCTATTTAACTAAATCTGTCTGAACAGCAAGAAGAACCGCCTGGGTTCTGTTTGCTACCTTTAACTTTTTATAAATACTGTTCAAATGTGTTTTGATAGTAACCTCTTTCACAAACATTTTGTCTGCTATCTGTTTATTACTTGCCCCTTTTGTTATCATTTGTAACACTTCTTTTTCTCTTGATGTCAAAATATCCGCAGAGAGCATTGGAGCAGCGGTTTCAGCAGGTTTTACAAATCTTTGCGAACGCCTTAAAACAGCTTCCATCCGCGCCAAAAGGTTGGGTAAAATAAACGGTTTTACAATATAATCATCGGCTCCGATTTTTAAGCCCGAAATCATTTTTTGTTCATCATTTACCGCTGTAAGCATTATAACAGGTAAATTTTTTGTTTTTTCAGACGCACGAATGGATTTTAAAGTTTCCCATCCGTCCATATTAGGCATCATAACATCCAAAAGAACAATGTCAAATTCGTTATTCTTTGATAATATTTTCAAAGCCTGAATACCGTCACAAGCCGTAGTGACTTCATATCCGTAAAAAGGCAGAGCATCTTTTAAATATTTGGAATTGTCATCAACGAGTAAAACTCTTGTCAATTCAGACATTTATTTTATTCCTTTAAAATTATTAAACTATTTTATTTTTTAAAGCTTTCAGGGCTGCCTGAAGTCTGTCATCAACTTCTAATTTCTGTAAAATATTAGCGACATGAGCTTTTGTTGTATTAATACTTATAACAAGAATTTGAGCAATTTCCATGTTGCTGTAGCCTTCTGTCATAAGTTTTAAAATCTGTGCTTCACGTGAGGTAAGATCGTAATCTTTTCTGTTTGTTTCCGTATCAAAAGCCGGAGAATTTGTACTGGCCTTCAAAACAATATGTGCAATGCTCGGGTCAAACCAGGCCGCACCGTCTGCAACCGATTGAACAACCTGAACGAGTCTTTGAGGATTAATCTCTTTTGAACAATAAGCGTTAGCACCGGCTTTTAAGCTGTTCAAAACTTCTTTTTCATCATTATGCGAAGTTAAAATTACAATTTTAACATCCTTATTTGATGAACGAATTTGCTTTGTTGCCTCAATACCGTTCATGTTAGGCAGACCCAAATCCATAATAATAACATCAATATTGTTGTTATTAAAAATTTCTATTGCAGCTTCGGCAGAATCAGCTTCATATATATTATCCACATAATCAACATTTTCAAATGTGGTTTTTAATCCGAATCTTGTTAATTCATGGTCTTCTACTATAAGAATATTTTTTTTCATAAGCTTAATTCCTCTTTTGCAGGCTGGTAATCGGGATTTATTGCCAGAGATTTTTTAAAATATTGAACAGCATCCTGTTTCATCCCCTGATTTTTCGCAATCAACCCTTGATAATAATAATATCTAAAATCATTTTCGTCAATATAGTTTGCAACGCCAAGATATACGGATGCATCAGCATAATTCCTGCGTTCTATTGCAACACGCCCTAAATCAATCCATGCATCTTTATAATTCATATTTATTGCAATAGCTTTTTTTAGATAAGCAAGTTCTTTTGATTTATCTTTCAATGCTACTTTGTAGTATGCAACATAGGCATCAGAATACGTTTTCAAAACTTTTTCATAAATCTCAACAGCCTTTTTTTCTTTTCCCAGCTGTTCATAAGTTTGTGCAATTTTAACAGGGCAAATCCATGAATTTTTATCATTGGATTCTGCATCTTTATAATATTTCAGAGCCTCTTTAAAATCTTTATTTCTGTAGCTTAAATCTCCAAGAACGAGTAGAGTCATAGGGTTATTTGAATCAAGCTTTTCAGCTTTCAAAGCGTTATCCTGAGCTTTTTCATAATCCTGCATATCAAAATATACACGCGCCATAAGAGCGTATACCAGTTTATTATGTTTTTTCTTTGATGTTACGGCTCCCTGAAGGCTTCTTATTGATTTTGCAAGTTCGCCTTCATAATAATAATAGTAGCCGAGATGGTACATTTTGTCCGCGTAATCTTTTTCTGATTTGTAAAGAACATACTGTTCAAGTGAATTTGCTTTTCTTATAAAGTCAGTTGTGTAGAATTTTTGTGATTTCAAATATTCAACAAGCTTAAGTGCATTTTTAGGTTTTTTGCCCTGCGACAGGATTTCGGCTTTCAGCTTTTTATAATTTATATTCTGCGGATTTTTTTTAATTGCCTCATCAATATAAATCCCAGCACTAGCAATATTATTTGATTTCAAATATCCCAGAGCAGCAACATAATTTGCATAATCCGATTCAGCAAGAAGTGATGTATTTTTAACAAGTTCAGCAGTCGCTTCGCGGCTTTGATCATTATAAATTATGTTTGAAAAAACTTCACCCAAATACATTTCATCATCAGGTTTTAGTTTTTTAGATGGATAATAATAAATTTTAATATCACCTGTCAAAAAATCAGAAAGTGCTTTATCCTCAATTTTTGAGGCAGCAGTTTCCGAAAGATTAAAGAAACCTATATCCGCCATTCGCTCGGCAATCTGCATATAGCCGTAGTCATTAGGTTCCATTGTTTCAATTAAGACTTTAAAATTTCTGTATGCAGATTTGACATTACTCTGCATAAATCTGTCAAAAGCTATTACATACTGATTATGAACACTGTTATGAGTAAGTGTAGCTTTTTTTAAAGGCAGAGCAATAGTGTTTACAGGAACAGAGTTTTCTTCAAACGGATTTGCAGGTTTGATACTGTCAAACCCGTCTGCAAAAACAGGGCTTGTAAGTAAATAAGTTATTGCAGCTGTAAATAATATTTTTTGTATCAATTAATTTTGTTCCCCGTTCTCTGTTATATTACCAGAATAATAAAAATTAAATAATTCCGCAATATGCTTTTGATTATCATCTGCATTTTCATTAATGATAAAATCGTGAATGTCCAAAAGATTATAATGACTCAGGGTTTCCTGATCTTCTTCTTTAAAACAGTGGTGATTTTCCGTTAAAAATACTTTAATAATTTTATCAGCAGGAATTTTTAAAAACACATCAACAAGATTTCCGTCAAAGTGTTTGTTCTTGCCTTCAAGTAAAATATCAATTACATTTTGGATAGGCATTTTATCACGATAGTGGCGTCGTGAAGTTATAGCGTCAAAAACATCCGCTACAGCAAGTATTCTTCCGCCGTATGGAATATCCTCCCCTTTAAGCTGTCTGTAATAACCGCTGCCGTCATATTTTTCATGATGAGAGCAGGCAATTTCGGTTATCATTTTAAAATCATTCGACATATAAATTTTGTCGAGAATATTATGTGTTATCTGAACATGCTCCTGAATATGCTTATATTCTTCCGGAGTCAATTTACCTTCTTTTTGCAGAACCGTATCTCTGATACCGATTTTGCCGATGTCATGAAGTATTGCCGCACGCTCGACAAGTTCTTTAAACTTTTCATCACATCCCAGTGCCTCAACAATAAGCATAGAATATAGTTTTACTCTGCTTGAATGACCTGCCGTAATCTTATCACGCGCATCGATAGAAGCCGCAAGTGTGTTAATAAAACTTTCAAAAAGTTCTTTCTGTTCTTTGTAAAGTTCTTTCTGCTGTTCAAAAAGCTGAGCATTTTCTAACGCTATAGATGCACTTCCGCCGATTGCAACAAGCAAATCTTCGTCACCTTTAGTGAATACCCCGCCTTTCTTATTCAAAACCTGAAATGCGCCTATAATTTCTTTGTTATTATTTTTGATAGGCAGGCAAAGAATTGTTTTTGTTTTGTATCCTGTTTCCTTATCAACATCAGGGTTAAATCTCGGGTCATTGTATGCATCAGGGATATTAAGCGGTTCTCCGGTTTTCACTACATATCCTGCAAGCCCCTTGTCAGCAGGGAATCTTATCTCCTGGCTGTCCATTCCTAGCGCAACCTTGCTCCACAGTTCATTCTTTTCCTTATCGAGTAAAAATACCGTGCATCTGTCAGCCTGAATTGCAATACGTGTTTCTTCTGCTATAACTTTTAATAAAACGTCAATATCCGTTACCGCACTGATTGAACGTCCGATTTTTACAAGCGAAACCAGAGGATCGCTTGCAACAGGTGTTGAAAAATCAAGACCGCTTTTTATTTGTTTTATTCTGGTTAAAACATAACCTATAATGGACAGCTCATCCCCGTTTTCCAAAGAAAGATTTTTTGCGTTGTTAAAATGCATCATCGCAACATCATTGACGCCTTCTCCAAAATAAATGTTCCCGCGTGCAAATTCATTAACAAGTTTCGCAGTCCCGTTTTTTGAATATTGAGCCATATATTCAGCATCTGCAAGTAATTTTAATGCCTCAGAATAGTTGGATTTGTCCAGCAGATATTTTGTCATTCCGAGAAAACTCAAGGCAACAGAAACATTCTCATCAGATTTTTGTTCACTATATAACTTCTTGGCATCGGCAAAAACCTTCAATGCCTCTTCATAATTCCGGTCTTCTAAAAGAGATAGCCCCTTCTTAATTATTTCTTTATTACACTCACTCATTTTTTCTTAATCCATTCACTAACCTATTATAATAATTTACAACTCTATGTTTTTATTGTACAATATTTTTTAGAATATTACAATTGTTTTTACAGAAGGTTAATGATGAATAAAATCACAATACTTATTCCCGTTTATAATGAGGCTGCTACACTTGATAAAATTCTAAAAAAAGTAGAAGAAGCAAATTTTTGCGGTCTTGAGAAAGAAATAATTCTTATAGACGACTATTCTACAGACGGGACAAGAGATTTATATTCAAAATACCCATACAAAATTCTCTACCATGAATATAATCAAGGCAAAGGTGCAGCTTTAAGAACGGGATTTAAAGAAGCAACAGGAGATATAATAGTTATTCAGGATGCGGATTTGGAATATGACCCTGTTGATTATGAACCGCTGATACAGTTAATACTTGACGGCAGGGCTGATGTTTGTTACGGTTCAAGACTGTCAGGCGGAAAACCTTCAAGATCGTTTATGTTCCACCACCTTTTGGGAAACAAATTTTTATCACTTTTAACAAATATTTTATACGGCTCGACATTAACCGATATGGAAACATGCTATAAAGCCTTCAGGGCTGATTTTATTAAAGGAATTGAAATTAAATCTGACAGGTTTGATTTTGAACCAGAAATTACGGCAAAAGTTTTAAAACGCGGAGCCCGATTGTATGAATTACCTGTTTCATACTATGGAAGAGAATTTGCGGAAGGTAAAAAAATTACCTGGAAAGACGGAATTCATGCTATAATTGCATTAATAAAATACAGATTTACGGATTAACATTAATAATATAAGGGGAAAAGTATGAAAAAATTAATTTTATCGCTATTTTTAGCAGCATCGCTTGCAGTACCTTCACTGGCAGCAACATGGAGCGCAGTTGACAGAGTCCCGACAGTGGGCAAACAGGTTTTATCTAAAAATGGACTACCTGCTAATACGAAATTTGTTGTAACTGATACGGAAGTAGTCAACAGTACTTCAAATGCTAATAATGAACTATACATAAATAAAACAAATTTACAATATACAGGTAATGATAATGAAGTTGCGGCAGTTATTGCACAGGAGGTCGGAGCACTTGTAAATGCAAATGCCTCAAGAAAAAAATTGGTTTCAAATATTACATCTGCTATTGCAGGAAGTTTTGTTGACACAGGGCTTGAAACAACAGCTCTCGCCGCAAACGAACTTGCTCTCAATAATATGTCTGATAAAGATCAACAGGCAGCCGATATTACAGGCGTTGATTTAATGATTCAGGCAGGATATAACCCGCTTGCAATGATTGTTGTTCTCGGGAAAATGCCAGGCAGTACATTAGACCTTTTAAAGGGACAACCTAACAACTTTAAAAGAACAATGTACATCTATGATTACCTTGCATATAATTATCCTTCAAAAGTTAAAGCAGGATACGGATGTCAGGAATATAAAAATTTCCTTGCATTCATACAGCCTGATATCGATGAAAGAAATGCAAATACTAAAAAACTTGCCAAATGGGAAAAAGAACAGGCAAAATTGAAGAAAGAAAGAGCAAAACAAATCGCAAAATACAAAGCTACAGGCGGACTTAACGGATGGGATGCTTCCTATACTATTTTGAAAAATCTGTCTGAAAGCTCAGAAACAAAATAGAAGAACAGAAGATAAGAAGGTAGGGAGATAGGCAACAGTCTGCCTACCTTCTTAACAGGCTTGTATAAAGGAGAAACGAAAATGAGTGATACATCAGAAGTTATAAACTGCCCAGCCTGCGGGAAAGAAATGACAAAAATTTTTATGAGCGAAGGAGGCGTAAATCTTGATATTTGCCTTAATGGTTGCGGCGGAATATTTTTTGACAACCGCGAGTTGAAAAAATTTGATGAATACACTGAAAATATTGAAGAATTAAAAAAAGCTATTAATAATAAAACTTTTGAAAAAACTGATGAAAGTCAAATAAGAATATGTCCTGTCTGCAGAACTAATATGGTCAAAAATTCAGTAAGCGTAAAAGGTAATATAATAATTGACGAATGTTACAACTGCGGTGCAAAATTTTTCGATCATGGAGAATTAACCAAAATGCGCGAAGAATATCCGACAGAACAAGATAGGCGTCAGGCTTTACTTACCGAAACATATAATGAAATAGGTGCTAAAATAGATAATTTAGAACTTAAAAATAATCTGAAGTTTGCACAGCGTTCAAAGTTTTTAAAAATGATGGACAAATTATTTTATAAAGGGGTTTTATGACAGATTCCACTAAAAATTTAATATGTCCTGCCTGCGGACAGGAAATGGAAAAAATATTCATTCCAGATAAAGGAATAAATATTGATATTTGCGCCAATAACTGCGGCGGAATATTCTTCGATAATAAAGAATTACAGCAGTGCGGAGCGTCAGATAATTCTGCGGAAGAAATCAGGAAAATTGTTGAAAATAAAAACTTCATGCCGGTTGATGAAACCCAAACAAGAATTTGTCCGGTATGTAATAAACCTATGGTGAAAACAAAAACTTTCGGAGTACAAATAGATACATGCTACACCTGCGGCGGAATTTTCCTTGACAATAATGAATTTGAGAAAATTCAGGAACATATACAACAAAAAAATAAAAAGAGACCGCAGCAAGTTAATAATAACCAGCAGGAACGAATAGACCTTCATGACTTCTGTAAAGATGCACTTGATGAGGACAGAAAATTTAAAATGTTTTCAGCAGCTGTAGATTTATTGGTCAGAAGCTGCAGACGCCGATATTTTAGACGTCACTTCTTCTAAGCTTATCCAATTTTCCTAAGCTGTTGCTTTCAAAATAAACCCTTAAAAGCGGCTCTGTTCCGCTCGGACGTATGAGCATCCAGCTTGTATCATCATCAAAATACAATTTTACGCCGTCTTTTGTATCAATATTCTTAACCTTAAAATCGCCTATTGTTGACTTATTTTTATAATCTTCAAGAAGCGGTTTTATTTCATCAAAATTTTCAAGATGTTTATCAATTCTGTCATTGTAAAATCTGCACCCGACAAAATCATATAATTCTTTTTGAAGTTCAACAAGAGATTTATTTTCATAAGCCATAGCTTCCAAAATCAAGAGATTTGCAAGTATTCCGTCTTTTTCCGGAATATGTCCCTGAATACTTAATCCGCCGGATTCTTCTCCTCCTATAATCGGGTTAAATTTTCTCATGGCCTCCCCGACATGCTTAAATCCGACCGCTGTTTCAATAACTTCAACTCCAAGCTTTTCTGCGATTTTGTTTAAAAGCAGACTCGCTCCGACTGTCTTTACAAGCGGTCCTTTAAGTCCCTTATTTTTAGTCAAATGAATTAAAAGAATTGAAATAATTTCATTCGGAGAAACATACTCTCCGTTTTCATTTATTACACCAAACCTGTCCGAATCCCCATCATTTGCAAAACCTACGGAATTTGGCGTTGCTTTAACCTTTTCAATCAATGCTTTTAAGAATTTCGGTTTAGGTTCAGGCATTCCGCCGCCAAAATTTATGTCATGAAACATGTGTATACTGTCAAAGTTTATACTATGAATTTCTAACAGTTTGTCAAAATAACCTATACTTGCAGCGTAAAGTCCATCAAAAATAATATTTTTATCAAGTGTTTTAATTTTGCCAAAGTCAATAAGTTTTTCAATATGACTGAAATAATCCGGCTTAAAATTGTACCTTTCAACCCTGCCCCTGCCAGTTTCGCGAAAAGGTATATGCAAATTAAGCATCAATTCATCAGTAATTTCCGAAGTTGCAGGGCCAGCATAATCCGGAATAAATTTGATACCAAGATACTCGGGCGGATTATGCGAAGCAGTAAACATAACAGCACAGGCATTTAAATGTTTTGCACTATATGCAAGAACAGGGGTAGGAATAACTTTATCGCTCAGCAAAACCTTAAAACCGTATCCCGCAAGCTGATTTGCTGTATAAACTGCAAAATCCTCAGCCTTATTTCTCGGGTCATACCCGACAATTATTTTTTTATCCGATCCAAAGTTATCAAAAACATATTTACCTATGGCTTTTGTAACCTTTTCTACATTATCACTGTTAAAATCTTTCCCTACTATAGCTCTCCAGCCGTCCGTTCCAAATTTTATATTACTCATATTGCCTCAATATTTTCTCTCTGTTATAATCATCATATTAAAAAGAAGGAGTAATCGCAAATGTTAAATTTTGAAACAGTAAAATCAGTTGCATATTTAGGCCCGCAGGCCTCTTTTACAGAAATGGCAAAGGATTATTTCTGCGATAAATTTAACATTAATGCATACCCTACGCCCTTAACAACCATAAGGCAGGTTGTTGAATATGTCGACAACAACCCTGATACACTGGGAGTTTTAGCCGTAGAAAATTCTATAGAAGGTGCGGTAAGAGAATCTATGGATAATCTTATGATGACCCAAAATCCCAACATAAGAATTTTATCGGAATATTATATGCCTATACATCACTGTCTGCTTGCAAGAACAACGGAATTTTCATCAATAACAGGCGTAATTTCACACCCTCAGGCGCTTGCACAATGCCAGAATTTTATCCACAATGAACTGCCTTTTAACGTAAATATTATTGAGGCACCCAGTACTGCGGAAGCCGCAAGAAGCCTTCAAAATTACAATCTTACTTACGCTTCAATCGGGAGCAAAAAAACTGCAGAAACTTATAACCTAAATGTTTTAAAAGAAAATATAAATGATGATAAAACAAACCAGACACGTTTCATTTTAATCGGGGACTTTGAAACAGAAGCAACAGGCAACGACAAAACATCTCTTGCATTTTCAACGGAAAATAAACCCGGTGCGCTTTTAAACATTCTTGAAATCTTCATGAAAAACAACATAAATCTTTCATACATTGCATCCCGCCCGTCAAAACACCAGTTCGGAGATTATATATTCATAGTAAATTTTGACGGACATATTCACGAACCTAAAATAATGAGCACCGTACAGGAAATCAAAGAAAAAATAACTTTTATGAGATTTATGGGTTCATATAAAAAAAGCAAGGCTATTGTTCTTCAGCAGTAACAAACGCAATTGCTTTTGATCTGTCATGCGACATGCTCAATTGAAAATCAATATTTTTGTCCAATTTTTTTAGAATTCGAATCTGCGGGCATTGATTTTCATTATGAAAAACTTCAATTTCATTAAGCTGAACATTTTTTACATTTAATGCTGACAAAGCCTTAATAACAGCTTCTTTCGCACAAAAACGAGCGGCAAAATGACTTTCCGGTTTTGAAAATTTACAGCAGTATTCCTGCTCCAAATCAGTAAATACCCTTTTAATAAAACCTTCTGTTTTATCTTTAAATCTTGAAATATCTTCTATATCAACACCGATAGCCATAAAGAAATATTAGCACAAGATTGACGGATTTTGCAAACACGTGGTATAATTAAGTATTCAAACGCCTTTTTAAAATAAATATAATTCATTAAATTAGTCAGAAAGGGAATTTATGACTAATTCAATGATACCGTACTCTTTTATCCCCGGTACCAAGGCAAAAGCAAGTGAAGTAAATGCAAATTTTATTGCTCTGGCCGATAAAATCGACACAAACAAATCTGCCTGTGACGAAAATATTTCTGATATTAATGAACAGCTTGAACAGGTAAATTCAACCAAAGCTGACAAAACCGAATTAATAAATGAGCATACCGTGACAGAATATGATACGGATTTAAACGATTACAAAACCAAAGGCACATACATATTTTCATCCTCTTACACTCCGGAAAATATTCCGAAAGGCACATCCGGAATGCTCATTGTCACAGGTGAAAATTCTTCTGTGATAAAACAAATCTGGTATTGTGATGAAGAAAATCCGGAAATATTTACCAGAAATTTTACCGCTTCTGCCTGGGGCGAATGGTATCCCATAACAGGTACCACAACAATAAGCAATCCAGGATACATAAAATTGCCAAGTGGAATAATAATTCAATGGGGAGCACAAAATGGCGGAGTTATAACCTATCCGCTGGCTTACACAACTGTTGTCGGCGCTCTTTTTACCAAAGATGGATGGAGTATGAACAGCTCCAGAAGTGATACGGGCATAGCAACTCAATCTTTAACAGGGTTTAATGTAGGCAGCGGAGGAGTATTTAATAACATGAACTGGGTTGCATTCGGATATTAAGGAGGGAAAATGAAATATTACGGAACAAAAAATAATAAAGATTACGGTTTTTATGAAGAAAACTTTGAAAATGCAATAGAAATAACTGACCAATACTGGATAAATTTGCTCAACGAACAAAATAAAGGAAAAATAATTATCCCGTTTGAAGGGAATGTAATAGCGGCAGATGAAAAGCAATACTCACAGGAAAATGGTATTTGGAAAAAATTATCAGCCGAAGAAACAAACATTAAACAATTAAATATTCAAAATGCAATCAGAGTAAAAGAAATTCAAAATGAGCTGGAAGAAATTGATAAAAAAAGAATTCGAGCTCTTGCAGAACCTTCCCTCAAAGACGAGGATACAACCTGGCTTGAATATTACAATTCGCAAATAACAGAATTACGCACTGAACTAAATTCAATTACAGGTTAAAAAATAAAAAAGGCCGGTTTCTTTCACCGGTCTTTTTATTTAATACAAAAATATTGGTTCATTATATTTTGAATAAAAGCGTTAACACGTCCGGCTCCCATTCTCGCGACATTTCTGTTTAAGTAATAATCAATTGATTTTTCTGAATATCCAGACTCCGGCATTTTTGACACTTTTTCTCCGAACACAAGCAATTCATCCGCCGCAAATTCCTTATAACTTTCATTAACCACCATTTGTTTATCCGTCAAACCTGCGATTTTCCTTGTAAGTTTCGCAATATATGAAAACATCGGCAGATGTTCGTCATCAACCTTTACAGGTCTGCCGTTTATTAAAAGGGTACTATAATCCTTAAAAGTTGTACATTCGATATTTAAAATATTTTTTGATTCGGGATGAAGATAACCGTATTGAGTCCGCGGAATTTTGTTTAACACATCAAAAAACTCGGTTAAATCTTTTCCGTTATAATCATCACTTAAAACCATAGAAAGACTTTTTGATTTAGCATTAGCCAAAAGAGAAGGCCTTTTAAAATTTATAAAACCTATATTTCGTATTCCCGTAAAACTTATATTATTAATCTTGTCCATAGTCATTTTTAAACCCCTGAAAAAAATTTTTTGCGTGTGATATAATTATTTTACAGAAATTAATAAATCGGAGAAAAATTTATGGAAATAAGAGAGGAATTTATTGAACAGGCAAAACATTTAACACGCAACGCTGAAGTTCTGCCGGGCGGAATTGAAGAACTTGCTGTAAAATTACAGCATTCTCATGATACAAATACCCCGCTGAGAGTAAAACTCGGAATGGATCCGACAAGACCTGACTTACATCTCGGACACACTGTAGTTATGAGAAAGTTAAGAGAATTTCAAAGCCTCGGACACAAAATTGTTTTAATTGTAGGCGGTGCAACAGCAATGGTCGGAGACCCGTCAGGAAAATCCGAAACGCGTCCGGCACTGACTAAAGAACAGGTTGAAGCAAATGCAAAAACCTATTTTGAACAAATGTCAAAAGTCCTTGATGTTTCAAAGGCCGAAGTTGTAAATAATGCTGACTGGCTTCACAAAATGACTTTTACTGATTTGCTTAAACTTGCATCACAAGTTACTGTTGCGCAAATGATGACACGCGACGATTTTGCGAAACGCTATGCAGAAGGAAAGCCGATTGCAATCCACGAATTTTTCTATCCTCTTATGCAGGCTTACGATTCTGTGGAAATTGATTCAGATATAGAACTCGGCGGAACAGACCAGAGATTTAACACACTGTTAGGGAGAGATATTCAAGCCGCATACGGTAAAAAATATCCTCAGCTTGTAATGCTTCTGCCTTTATTGGAAGGAACAGACGGAGTTGTAAAAATGTCTAAAACATATCCGGAACACTGTATTTCTTTAACAGACAGCGAAATTGATATGTTCGGAAAGTTAATGAGTATTCCTGATAACATGATTTCAAGATATTACAGTCTGCTCACAGATGCTACAAAAAAAGAACTTGAAGCAATTGATAAACAAATCGCAGAAGGCTCTGTTAACCCGCGCGATATAAAACTGAAACTTGCATACACAATTACCGCAGAATACCATGGAGAAGAAGGTGCTAAACGCGGACAGGATGCTTTTATAAATGTAGTTTCCAACAAAGGTATCCCTGATGATATTGAAGAAATATCAGGTATGAACGGAAAAGGTATTTTAGATGTTCTTGTAGAACTTAAATTTACTGCCAGCAAAGGAGAGGCAAAACGCTTAATACAAGGCGGCGGTGTAAAAGTTGACGGTGAAAAAATTACCGATATGGCTTATACATTTAACTTTACAGACAGCGTAGTATTGCAAGCAGGAAAACGCAAATTTGCAAAATTAATTTAAGTGAAGGTCAAATGTGAGGACACTTAAATGCTAAAAATACTCAAACGCGGAATAACAAAGGTAAAAGAAGATATTCAGGTAATCTACGACAAAGATCCGGCAGCAGAAAATTTGCTTGAGGTAATTTTATGTTATCCGGGGCTTCATGCATTAATTGCCTACCGCTTCGCGCACAGACTCTACAAATGGCATATTCCTTTAATTCCGCGCATAATTTCTTATGTAACAAGAATTATTACGGGTATTGAAATTCACCCTGCAGCAAAAATCGGACGAAGATTTTTCATAGACCATGGCGAAGGTGTTGTAATCGGTGCAACCACCATAATAGGCGATGATGTGCTTATTTATCAGCAGGTAACCTTAGGCGGAACAGGTAAAGAGCACGGCAAACGCCATCCGACCCTTGGTAACGGAGTGATTGTCGGTGCAGGAGCAAAAGTCCTCGGAAACATAACTCTTGGAGATTACGTCCGAGTAGGCGCGGGTTCGGTAGTCGTTGATGACGTTCCAGAATATTCAACAGTCGTCGGTGTCCCCGGAAGAGTTGTGCATAGAAAAATTAAAGATAAAAACGGAGTTCTTATGCATAATAGAATTCCCGATCCTGTTAAATGCGAATTAAACAGATTAAAATATGAAGTAATGGAGTTAAAAGAAAAAATTGAAAAAAGTGAAGCGTGAAGAGTGAAATGTGAATAAGAAATACCGCTCATTGTTAACTCTTCACTTTACTGGAAAGGACCAAAAATGTATCACGTTTACACATTAAAAAATCATTCGGAATTTTCAAAAACATTAGTATGTGAAACAAAAGACTATGATGAAGCACTGCAAAAAGCAGAAAAAGCCGTTGAAGGCAAAGAGGGTTATTCATACGTAGTAGAAGAAACCGACGGTTCTATGAACAGCTATGGAGAACTCATTGCAACAGTCGTTGCCGAAGGAGAGTAGCAATTTTACCCACAAAATTATATAGTTATAAGGAGAAAAAATGAAAGCTGTAGTATTTGATGAAGGATTAAAATTAGTAAATGATTATAAAAAGCCTGTCCCGCAAAAGGGAGAAGCATTGGTGCGTGTAACTCTTGCAGGGATTTGCAATACAGATTACGAGATTACTAAAGGTTATATGGGCTATAAAGGTATTTTGGGGCACGAAGCTGTCGGAGTTGTTGAAGAAATCAATGACGAAGACCAATCACTTTTAGGCAAAAGAGTAGTTCCTGAAATCAGCTACGGCTGTAAAAAAACTGACTGTCCTTATTGCGCGGAAAAACTTTACCGCCACTGCCCCGACCGCCACACTTTAGGAATTTGGAGAAAAGACGGGGTTTTCGCCCAGTATTTTACAATGCCTCTGGAAACACTTTTTGAAGTTCCTGACAATGTTTCTGATGAACAGGCTGTGTTTACAGAACCTCTTGCTGCGGCCTGCGAAATCACGGAACAGCTCCATATTAAACCTTTTCAAAAAGTTATAATTCTCGGTGACGGCAAATTGGGACTTATTACAGCACTTGCTCTTAATGCACAAAATTATGATGTTACACTTGTCGGCAAACACCAAAATAAACTTGATATTGCGCATGCGCAAGGCGTAAAAACAAAGCTTCTCAATGACTTGAAAATTGAAAAAATTTATGACGTTGTTGTAGAGGCAACAGGTTCTGTATCAGGATTTGAAACATCGCTTGCGCTGACCAAACCCCGCGGGGTTCTTGTTCTAAAAAGTACGGTTGCAGCATCAAAAGAATTTAATCTTGCGCCGATTGTAATTGATGAAATTACGGTTTTAGGTTCAAGATGCGGACAGTTCGGGCCGGCTTTAAGACTTTTAAAATCAGGGAAAGTAGACTTTTCACCGCTGATTTCTGCCAAATACAAGGCAGATGACGCACTTGAAGCTTTTGAAAAAAATAAAGAAAAAGAAACGTTAAAAGTTCTTATTGAATTTGATAAATAAACTTGTTTCCAGTAATATTAAATTATGGCAAACTTTGACGACAGCAGAATTTCAATACTTGATAAATATATCTTAAGACAGGTAATTGAGATGTTTATCATGGGTGTTTGCGTGTTTACATCAATCATCTTTGCTTCAGACACATTTATCACCCTGATTAAACAAATTTCGCTGTTCGGAATTCCTTTCAAAGTTGCTTTAATGATGATTATACTAAACCTTCCGCAGGTTATTGTAATGACAATTCCTATGGGAGTTTTGCTTGCAACGGTTATGACTTTAAACGGATTAAGCTTAAAATCAGAAATCACCGTCATGAGAGCCTGCGGTATCGGCTTAAACAGAATTGCAAAACCTATATTTATCTTTGCGCTTGTAATGTCAATTTGCAGTTTCATTATTAATGAAAGCATAGTTCCTGTTATGACAAAACAGTCAAAAGATTTAGCTTTATGGTCACTGGGGCAGAAAAATATTCCCGAGGGCAAACAAAACTTTGTATTCAAAGAATTGACAGACGGAGCGAGTCTAAAAAGACTTTTTTATGTAGGCTTTTGCGAAAACAAAGTTTTACATAATATAACTGTTCTTGATACAGCAAAACAGGGAACTATTCAAGTTTTACAGGCTGATGAAGGAAAAACTTCGCCCGAAGGATGGGAATTTGAAAAAGGAGCTGTTTATACGGTCGGTGATGACGGTAAAATTCTTAATACCACACTGTTTGACAGGTCAGTTGTAAAATTCGGCCTTGATATGTCAAAAGAATTAAATAAAAATGTTGCAAAAGAAATGAACTTTACACAGCTGATAAACTTTATCCGTCACAATCATATCAGCGATGAACAAAAAAATGTAATTCATATAGAACTTTATGACAAACTTGCTCTGCCGCTGACAACAATTGCACTTGTGTTAATAGGCGTTCCGCTTGCAATTACACCGCCGAGAGTAAGGTATAACAGAGGTTTCTTATTCAGTATTCTTATTATATTTGCTTATTACCTGATAAGAGCGCTTTCAATATCATTCGGTGAAGCGGGAACACTACAGCCTTTCCTTGCCGCCTGGATGCCCAATATTGTACTAACCATTGTAGGAGCATTTCTATATTACAAAAAAGTTTACACAATCGAGTGACAAAAATCCTGATTTACGGTTTTTAGGGAAACTGGAATGAACAATAATTTATTTCAAACAAATTTTAATAAAAGATTAAATGATTATGATTTAAACATATTAAATGATAATTCTTTTAAAGACCTCGACGACAAAACTTTAAAACTGGAATGTCTGATAGCTGAAAAAGAAGAAGCTCTTGATGCCCTCAATTCAAAAATAAAAGGGGCAGAATTGTTGGGAAAACTTCTTGATGTTATGGATTTAAAAATTCAGGCAAAAAAGATAGAAAATGAACTGGCCGACTTAAAAGAACAGCATTCAAAGCGCAATATGGCAGAAAAAATAACCGATGCAATAATTTCCAAAAAGCCTAAACCGAAATTGTCGCCGATACATCGTCTTGCCCGTTTTGTATCAAGGAGAATTATTGCCCGTATGTCGAAAAAAGTTAAGTCAATACTGGATTTAAGCGACTCCCTGGACACTCTTACAAGCATAAACAAAAACGTAGATGAGCTTATTGCAATGAAAGTTCCGTATGGTGAAACAAAAGCCAATTACGAAAAGCTGACAAACTATCTTTATCGCGCAAACAGAATACACGCCGAAATTAATAAAAAAATGCAGAAATTATAAATTTTAATAATATTGCGTTAAAATCAAATTTGTATTAGGATTATATTGTAGGACAAGCTCATGCTTTCCGCCGGCACACACAATTAGTGAAGAAATTGGTCGGAAAGGAGGGCACTATGGCTAAACAAATAATAATGCTATTACTGGTATTTGCTGTTGCAGTAATAGCACTAAAATTGTAAACCGTAGGAGTGAAGATGAGCCTTTAAGAAAAACCACACTTATTCTTATTGGCTCTTCCTACACTTATATTATTTACGATTTTCAATATTTTGTCAAGTGTCAAAACACCGCTTGCTAAACTGTTATTTTTGTCATAAAATTTTCCTATAATAAAAATGAATAGCTTTAAGGAGATATTATGAACGAGCTTTTAAAAAAATCAGCAGCCGAACAGAGCAAAGCTTTAAAAAATAAAGAAGTTTCTGCCGTAGAATTGACAAACGCGGTATTTAAAAGGATTGAAGAACTTGATGAAAAATTAGGTGCATTTAATTCATTAACAAAAGAAATTGCACTTGACACAGCTAAAAAAGTTGATGAAAAAATAGCAAAGGGAGAAGAATTACCGCTTCTGGCAGGTATTCCGCTTGCACTTAAAGATAATATGAATTTGAAGGGGTCGAAAACAACTGCTTCTTCCAAAATTCTTGAGAATTTTGTATCTCCTTTCAATGCAACGATAAGCGAAAAATTATTAAATAACCTCGTTCCGATTGTCGGGAAAGCTAACCTTGATGAATTTGCGATGGGTTCTTCTAACGAAAACTCTGCATTTAAAAAAGTTCATAACCCGTGGAATTTGAATAAAGTTCCGGGCGGTTCATCAGGCGGTTCCGCAGCTTCTGTAGCAGCTTGCGAAGCAACTCTTGCGCTCGGATCTGATACGGGCGGTTCAATCAGATTACCGGCATCTTTCTGCGGTATTGTCGGTATGAAACCGACTTACGGACGTGTTTCAAGATACGGTTTAATTGCCTTTGCATCGTCTTTAGACCAGATAGGCCCATTTGCAAGAACTGTTGAAGATGCGGCAAATCTTCTTGAAGTTATTTCAGGACATGACCCTAAAGATTCCACATCTTTAAATCTCCCTGTAGAACATTATGCAGCACACCTTAACGATAATATTAAAGGTATGAAAGTCGGAGTTATAAAAGAACTTATGACTGATGCTTTGTCGGAAGATGTTCAAAAAGCCGTTCAAAAAGCGATTGAAGACTATAAAAAATTAGGATGTGAAATCGTTGAAATTTCATTACCGAACTTGAAACACTCAATCGGAATTTACTATATTCTTGCAACAGCAGAATGCTCATCAAACCTTGCAAGATTTGACGGGGTAAAATACGGTTACAGAACTCCTGGGGCCAAAAATCTTATGGAAATGTACACAAAAACAAGGGCAGAAGGCTTCGGCCCTGAAGTTAAACGCCGTATAATGCTCGGAACTTATGCATTATCGTCAGGGTATTACGATGCTTACTACAAAAAAGCACAGCAGATGAGAGCACTTGTTGCACGCGACTTTGAAGAAGCATTCAAAAAAGTTGATATTTTAATTTCAACAACCTGCCCGAATACTGCATTTGATCTCGGTGCAAAAGCTTCAGATCCTCTTGCGATGTATTTAACCGATATTGCAACAATTTCCGCTAACCTTGCAGGAATTCCGGGATTGAGTGTACCGGCAGGATTTGATAAAGACGGAATGCCGATAGGATTACAAATCTTAGCTCCGCAATTGCAGGAAAGCAGATTATTTAATGCTGCTCACAAATTTGAAAGAGCGAACGATTACTATTTGCAGCTGGCAGACATATAAAAACGGCGTTCACCAAAATTATTACAAAAAAAGCGGTTTTAATAACCGCTTTTTTATTATAAAAATAATATGTATAACACGCCATGTCAAACATAAAGGTCAACAAGCGTCCGGTTGAAATATATCAGACGCTTGTTTTTTCGGATTATAGTTTGCAATTTTTACGATGTAGCAAGTCTGTAACTTCTTATATCAACCTGTTTTTCATTATCAAGTTTAAACTCTTTGCCGCCGAGTTTAATAACTTTCGGTAATTTCATAATATCAGGCTGAATAATTAAAGAAAATGTATTTATGCCGTTAAATTCTTTTAAATCTTTTACAATTTCTTTTGCCTCATCAGAATCTGCTCCGTACTTAGAAGAAACTATACTGTACCAGTATTCACCGCTTTTGGGTTCGTATACTTCATAATTTTCTGACAAAATTACTCGGCCGTTGTTTAAATCTTTTTTTAATTCTGACATAAGGGGTTACTCCTTTAATTGTTTAAATCCATAATCAACTTGTTATTATATGCCACAATCTGAAAAAAATTTAACACTTATACTTTAAAAATTTTTACCTCAGGCGAAATTTTATCCGGATTCTCCAATTTTTAAATCCAAATCCGAATAATGAAAAAATATAAATTTTACTTGATTAATATTTTTTTCATAATATAACGAAGAAGCAGTAACACTGCTTCTTCGTATTTAAGCAAATAAGAATAGAATTAAATTAACTTTATTCTTTTGTATATTCGGCATCAATTACATCATCATCGCCACCGTCTTTTTTGTTTTCTTCTGTTGAAGCACTTTCACTTGAAGCTGTTGATTGTTCTTCTTTTTGAACTGCTTCGTATGCCTTTTGTGAAATTGAAAACATAGTTTGCTGCAATTCTTCAGACAATTTTTTCAATTCATCAACAGGTTTGTTTTCATCCAAAGCCTTTTGTAAAGCAGCTTTTTGCTCATCTAGTTTTGCTCTGTCAGCAGAATCAATTTTACCTTCAAAATCTTTTACGATTCTATCAGCTGAACCTATCAAGCTTGTAGCATTGTTTTTAATTTCAGCTTCTTCTTTTTTCTTCTTATCTTCAGCAGCATTTGCTTCAGCTTCTTTAACCATTTTATCAATATCAGCTTCTGAAAGGTTAGAAGAGTTTGTGATAGTAATTTTCTGTTCTTTGTTTGTAGCTTTATCTTTAGCTGAAACATTAACAATACCGTTAGCATCGATATCGAATGTAACTTCGATTTGAGGTAAACCTCTCATTGCCGGCGGAATACCATCAAGTCTGAACATACCTAAAGATTTGTTATCTTTAGCCATTGGTCTTTCACCTTGAAGAACATGAATATCAACTGCTGTTTGGTTATTTTCTGCTGTTGAGAAAACTTGTGATTTTGAAACAGGAATTGTAGTGTTTCTTGGAACAAGCGGAGTCATAACACCGCCTAATGTTTCAATACCCAAAGTCAACGGAGTTACATCAAGAAGTACGATATCTTTAACTTCACCTGCAAGAACACCGGCCTGAATAGCAGCACCAACAGCAACTACTTCATCAGGGTTAACTGATTGGTTAGGTTCTTTTCCTGTGTATTCTTTTACAAGCTGTTGAACAGCAGGAATACGTGTTGAACCGCCTACTAATACAACTTCGTTGATATCATTTTTAGTAATTCCTGCATCTTTTAAAGCATTTTCTACAGGAGTTTTACATCTATTCAACAAGTCACGGCACAAATCTTCAAATTTAGCTCTTGTCAAGTTCAAATCTAAGTGTTTTGGGCCGTTTGCATCGGCAGTAATGAATGGAAGATTAATATTTGTTTCCATAACTGATGACAATTCGCATTTAGCTTTTTCAGCAGCTTCTTTAACACGCTGCATAGCCTGTTTGTCACCACGAAGATCAATACCTTCCTGTTTTTTGAATTCGTCACAAATCCAATCCATAACTTTCTGGTCAAAATCGTCACCACCTAAGTGAGTATCGCCTGATGTTGAAAGAACTTCGTGAACACCATCGCCGATTTCAAGAATAGAAACATCGAAAGTACCGCCGCCTAAGTCGAATACAAGAACTTTTTCTGATTTTTCTTTTTCAAGACCGTAAGCTAACGCAGCAGCTGTAGGTTCGTTTACGATACGCAAAACATCCAAACCTGCAATTCTGCCGGCATCTTTAGTTGCCTGTCTTTGAGCATCGTTAAAGTAAGCAGGAACTGTGATTACCGCAGATGTAACTTTTTCACCCAAATAGTTTGAAGCATCATCCGCAAGTTTTCTCAAAATCATTGCAGAAATTTCCTGCGGGGTGTAATCTTTACCGTCAATATTTACTTTGTAATCTTCACCCATATGTCTTTTGATAGAAGCAATAGTTTTATCAGGGTTCAGAATAGCCTGACGTTTAGCCAACTGCCCTACAAGTTTTTCACCTGTTTTAGAAAAACCTACAATAGAAGGGGTTGTTCTTGACCCTTCGGCATTGGCAATAACTGTCGGCTTACCGCCTTCCATGACTGCTACAACAGAGTTTGTTGTACCTAAGTCAATACCAATTGTTTTAGCCATAATTAATTATCTCCTTTACTAATCATTAACATTCCATTAACTATATTTATGTTATAACACTTTTTTTTTCAAATCTTAAAAAAATAAACAAAAAATTAATATTTCCCCCCTCCTGTTAGAGGGGGAAAATAGGTAATATTTTGCAGCTAGAAAAATCGAAAAATATCAGGCTTTTCTATTCAACTAACTCGGCTCCCGCACCTGTTGACTGACCCGGCATACAAACTCCGAACTGGCAGTTTGAATTATATTCATTTTGAGGAGGTAAAGCTGTATTTTCCTGTTCTGTATTTATCAACATATCATAATATGGCTTTATATAAGAAGGCTGAAATGCATCAGTTCTTTGAAGATCCTGCAAATTATCAGGTACAAGCCGCTGCCCCAAAGGTTTTGTTTCCCAATTTGATGTTGCTGTGCAAATATCACCTGTTATCGGACATATTGCAAATACCGGCATCATAAAACACAGCCAGCTCATTATTAATATTATATTTTTCATATTTCCCTTTCAAATTATTCCACATTATCAGCTTAAACGACAATGCTGAATTTTTCATTGCCCAAAAGTAGCAAAAAAATTTTTTTCTGAATTTTAAATAAAAACAAATATAAAAAAGGAGCCAATAAAATATGAACAATGTAAGTTTTCAAGGACACACAACACTTATATGTAATCCTAAAAAATATAATGAAGTATTTCAATCTTCAGTAAGAAGGTCGAGAGATTTGAAACCTCTAAACAAACAGTGTATCAGACCAAATTATGAATACACATCGAGCTCTTTAGACAACAATATGATTGTTATTGTCAGGGATGACAAAAAAGGATTTCTTAAATTTGTTCCTATAACAGCAAATAATGAAAATATATTAAACGACATTGCCAAAAAAGTTGATGAACTGCTCAATGCCTCAAAAGAAGGTATACAAAATATGACTGCATGGATAATAGGAGGAAACCCGATACAAAGCCAAAGGGGTACTCTTATGGTTGAAACTTTAAATAAAATTGCCAATATTTTATGTGACAAACCAAATATCGACACCTCAATTCTTGCAGGCAGCAAAAATATTCAGGAAAATTTGGTTATACTCCCGCACCGTAATGATTTTGAGCTTATTCTTGAAAAAGAAAAAGGTACAAAGCTTGAAGATATTTTCGATATCGTAGAATTAAATAATACTGATATTATTTAAAGTTTTTCCTGCCAGCTTTTTCCAGAACCTCTGAAAAAGGGATTATTGGTTCCATTTTATATCCGCAATCTTCGGATAAGGCTCCGCCCATGGAAAACAATTCTTCCTGCGGGTATCTTCTGCATATTCCGGGACGTGTTTTATGAATTTTGCATTTATGAGTAACAGGGTCAAGATTCTGGCATTCAAAAATTAATCCTATATCATCTTTTCCTATTACTTTCAAATAAGTATAAAACCTGTGGAGATATTGAAGTTTTTTAAATTCTTCTTCATCCTGCACAACATGTTTGTAATGTTTTACGTAAATCTGTGTACAGCATTTTCCGCAAGCCTTACATTTACCGGTTCTGTAATACTTACGGCGCAAAATTTTTGACAGGAAAAATTTTCTTAATTTTTCAAACATAACTACATAATAACATAAAGTTTTGTAAACATTTTAACAGGTTATGGCAAATCTGAATATTCAGGATAATTATAAACAATGTAAAGCGAAACTTAATCATAATTACTATAACATAACCAAAATAACCAACCTTGACCTCAAACGAGGTCTTTTTTTTATCATCCGAGAAGTTCTAATGCTCCCAGTTTGTCATTTATTTCATTCATTAAATTGACGTCATCTGTCTGGCGTGCATAATTTTGTGCTTTTGTCAAAAGACCTTTAGCTTTTTTCACGTTACTGTATTCAACCATAATATCTGCAGCTTTTGTGTAATTTTGTGCAACTTTCAGAGGGGATTGGGCATCAGCGTAATGCTGTACAGCCTTTGAGTAAGATTTTAAGGCTTTTTGAGATTCGCCGAATTTTTCATAAGCGTTGCCGAGGCTTGATGATACAAAGCCTTTAACTTTTGAATTATCGGTCTGCGAGGCAAGATCATCAGCTACAGAGTAATAGTCAAGGGCTTCATCATCATACATATCCGTAAAAATATTACCCATTTTAGTCAAAGAGGTAGATTGTGCGGCCAAATTTTCAGCCTCTCCCGCATAGGAAACAGAATTAAAGTAATGATCAAGTGCGGGTTTAATCTGGTTCACATCATCGTAAATCTGCGCCATAGAGTAGTGTGCTTTTGTTTTTACGTTATTGTCGTTTGTTGTTTGGATAGAATTGTTATAACTTTTTAGAGCCTGAGCGTAAAAATCATGGTCATCATAAATTCTCCCGACTTCATAGAAAATCTTTGATTTTGTTTCTGTATCGCCGACTTCATCAGCTCTGGCCATTGCTTTTTGGAAGGTTTGTATTGCCTTTTCGGGTTCATTTGCGTAGGCAAGTTTTTTGGATTGAATAAAGAGAGATTTTAATTCTTTATCCTGCGGAATTAAAGATACAACTTTTGAATCTGTATCTATTTCCGTCTGAACGGGTTCTGTTACGGTATCCTGAACCGTTGTTTTATTTTCAGCTTTTTCCTGTTTATTAGTGCTTCCTTCAGGAAATTTTACAAGAAACTGCGGATTTATATCATTTTCATTGTATTTAAAATCAATCTGCTGTAAAAATAGTGCATCAACCCAGTTTTCAACAACTTTAGACTCTTTATTAAGAGTTTTTGAAATATAATCATCCAGAATAGTTGACGCATTTTTAAGATTTGATTTAATAAGTTTTGTATTCGGGTTATCTTTTTTTACCTGAGAAGCAATAAGAGAAAGATAACCGTCAACTTCAGCTTTTAAGTCCTCAGGCGTTCCGATAGCTATTGCGGTGTTGTTAAAATCTTTTAAAATTTGTGCAATATTTATAACTGCACTGCGGTTTTGCACTGTGTTCTGGGTGACGGCAGAAGTTGGAGCTGTCTGCTGGAGGTTTCTTTGTTGAACCTGACTCTGAATTTGTGAGCGCATCTGGCGCCAGTCAACCTGTTCACCGTTATTTTGCTGATAGGCAGGGGTATATGATGGCTTCTTCTGTTCAACATATTGAAGTCCCTTACTTCTTGAATTCTGATCAGCCTGTTGTTCACGCTGGGCAGAAGACGCGTTTTGTTCTTCGTCTTGCTTCTGTTTTACAAGACTGCGCCCGTCTTTATTTAAATAAGGCCGTTGAAATATACCGTTTAACACAAATTCTACCCTCTGGTATTTTCACTATATACCAAAACCTGCTATCCTGCGTCATACTTTCGTATGATATCTACACAATTTATTTAAGGGGATTTTTGTGAATGTCAACTTCTATGCTTATAATAAAATCTATACCCTCTCTTACTCCCTCCCTAATTAGGGAGGGAAGGGGAGGGTATTAATTTATTGAATGTAAAATTTAACCCGATAAATTATAGTATAATAAAAATATGGAAAAAATTTTTTTAAAGACACCGGACAAAATAAAACTTGCGCTAAACCATTACAAAACAGGACATGATAAAGTTTTAATAATTGTACACGGCTGGTTTATGACAAAAGACAGCAAGGCTTTTTCAAATCTTGCAGAAGATTTTTCAAAATATTTTGACGTAATAAGTTTTGACTGCAGGGGGCATGGAAAAAGTTCGGGATTCTATACTTTCACTGAAAAAGAAAATATTGATTTAAAAACTGTTGTTGATTTTGCAAAACAAAATTACAAAAAAATATATCTTGCAGGATTTTCACTTGGCGGGGCAATTGTTTTAATCCATAGTGCACTTTATAATGATATTGATAAAATAATTGCAGTTTCTGCACCTTCCGACTTTAACAAAATTGAAAATCAAATGTGGAAAAAAGAAGCCTGGATTCCAACCTTAAAAAAATGTGAACCTGCACGCTGGTTTTCAGTACGTCCGTCTTTTATGTCTTTAATCAGGCGAAACAAAATTAAACCTGTTGATATTATAAAAAAAATAAAAGCTCCCACACTTTTCATCGCAGGCGAAAAAGATCCGACAGTGCACCCTTGGCATACTAAAAAACTATATGAAGAGGCTGTTTGCGAAAAACAATTTGAAATTTTTAACAGCAATCACTCAGAAGATTTGTATCTCGATGAACCTGAAAAATTTATGGATTTATGCGTTAACTGGCTGAACTCTTTTCCCAAGCCCTCTCCCAATAGAGGGGAAGTATAATTATTCGGCTAAAATTACCATCTCGCAATTTGCACAATCAAACTTCAGAGGATACCTCTTTCCCTTCTCGTCAATGAGGAAAAGTTTTTTAGGAGATTTGCACATATTGAACGCATATTTCAAACAGTGTTTAGTCCGCATCAGCTCTTTTGGGAAAGACCCGCTCTCGGCAGACATCTCGCATACCGTGCATCCGCAATCTTCATAAAAAGATTTTGCCTGCATGTTGTGAATATTTGCTCTGTAATCAACTTTTTTAAGAGGAAATTTTGCATATTTTAAAGGATTTTGAATTTCACGTTTGTAATTTTTTAAACGTTCAGCCATTAACATATCAAGGATATTACGGCGAAGCTCATTAATTTTTGAAACAGGCATAAAAATCAATTCCCCGCTCAGCTCAATACTATCAACATAAAAATCGCTTTCGCCTGTTTTTTTAAGCTGATTTATAAAAGTATCTTTCATTTTTTGGGGATTTTTAGGGATTTCACCTGCCGGTAAAGAAATTTTTACCGCATTTCCGTCCTCGTCTTTTGCATTTAAAATTCCGTCCGAATAAATAAATTTAACCCCTATTTGACGTTTTACTTTGGAAGTTTCAAGCTGTTTTTCAAATCTGCTGTCAAAATTTCTGTAAACTTCCAAACCAGCAGAGATACCATCCATTTTGTTAGGATAAATTTTATTTCCATCAACTTTATTTACAAGACAGCCATAACCGTTGAAATAAAGCCCGTCCTGTTTGGAAACATCTGCATCAAGCTCAAAATAATCTTTGCCTACACGCGTAATTCGACCTAATTTTTCACCTATGGATTTCGGGGTGTCAAAATTAAAACATCTTTTACGACCGTCTAAAAAGTAGTCAGTAAAACCTCTGTTAAAACTCTTTTTTACATCCGGTTCAAAGTCCAAAAAGATTTTTCCTGAAGATGTTTTTTGTGCAAATTTATCAATTTCGCATCTATAATATGCAACAACATTTTTCACATAATTTTCATCTTTAAGCCGTCCTTCAATTTTAAAAGATTTAACACCTGCATCAATTAATTCTTTTAAATGCGGCGATGCGTTAAAATCCTTCATGCTCAAAAGATATTTGTCTTTTGCAATAATATTGCCGTTTTCATCAACCAGGGTATATTTTTTACGGCAAGCCTGAGCACAATCCCCTCTGTTTGCAGAACGTCCGCCTATATAATGGCTGAAATAACATTGACCGCTGTATGAAACACATAAGGCGCCATGTACAAATGTTTCAATCTCTGCCCTTGAAAGTTGGCAAACTTCTTTAATCTGTTCTAATGAAAGCTCTCTCGCCAAAATTATCCGCGAGACTCCGATTTCATTAAAAAATTTAACCTTTTCAAGAGTTCTGTTATCACACTGGGTGCTTGCATGAAGCACTATAGGCGGTAATTTACCGTCTAACGCAAGTTTAAAAATCCCCGTATCCTGAACAATTATTGCATCAACTCCGATATCATAGAGATTTTGGATTAATTTTTGAGCTTCAACAAGCTCATCATCCGTTAAAATCGTATTTACTGTTACGTGAACTTTTACATAAAACTTGTGCGCATAATCTACAATTTCTTTTATATCTTCAAGAGAATTCGGCACCTTTTTGCGGGCTCCGAAATTCGACGCACCGATATAAATGGCATCACATCCCGAATTAATTGCGGCAATTGCCGTATTCTTATCTTTTGCAGGAGCTAAAAGTTCAATTCTTTTCATAAAAATTATTATAAAACAAATTTTTTTCTTGTAGTATAATAAAAAATGCAGAAATTTTTTGAAAGAGAAAAAATGATATACCCTGTAACATTCAAAGCAAACACACCTAATAATTTCAATACAAAAAAAGACCAAAATACTATGGCAGGTCTAAAAAACACACCTGTGCCAAAAGCCAACCCTATGAAAGCGGGGCTTAATACAACAGCTGCCTGGTTTGGCTTCGGAGTCGTGCTTGACAGAGTTGTAACTTTTGCAGGAAAATTCCTCAAAACAAAACCGCTGACAACATCAATTATAGCAAACGGAGTAATTGCTGCCGGTGCCGGAACTTATACTTACATAAAAACTCAATCAAAAAAATAATTACAAAAAAAGCCTCTGCAAAATACAGAGGCTTTTTTAATTTAATTATCAAAACATTACTTACAGCGGTTTAACCGAATTTCTGTAAATAGTTTCGACAACATCTCTGCCGTTTCCTGAAGGGCCTATGTCAATAAGCCCGCCAAGTGACGGAGTTGTATATACAAGATCTGTAAGTTTTTCAACATCAGCATCTGTAAATCCTTCATCTTCAAGTTTTTCTTTAACATCGACAGAGAATAACCAATCCTGAACTAATTTTGCAGCCCTGTCAGCATCTGATGCTTCAGGTTTTAAACCGGGAGCAATCGGAGCAAGAATATCAGCCAATACATGCGGTCTGTCTTTGTAAATTGTTTTAATAACAGCCGGCAGTAAAATTGCTAACCCCAAACCATGTGCAAGTTCAGGTTTTACAGCACTCAAAGGATGTTCAAGCGCATGTGTATAGTGCAGCAAACCGTTATCAAAGCTTACACCACCCATCATTGCGGCATAAGCCAGATAATAACGAGCTTCTAAATCTTCAGGATTTGCAATAGCTTTCGGCAAATATTTTGCAACAAGCTCAATTACCTGTTTTGCAAGCGAAATTGAATAAGGTGAAGCAACAGCAGATGTTGCAGCTTCTACAACATGGTTGACAGCATCAATTGAAACATATCTTGTCTGTTTCGGTGACAATTTTGTCATTAACTGCGGGTCATCAATCGCAAACATAGGATAAATACAATCATAAGCAATTGCAGGTTTAAAATTCTTTTCAAGGTTAGTTACAACCGCAAACCTGTTTGTTTCTGTACCTGTACCGTGTGTCAAATTAATTGAAACAATAGGAACTGCTTTTTCAGGAGTGAATGCAAAGTCATACAATTCTTCAGCAGTTTTTTCAGGATACTCAAGTAAAATTGCAACAGATTTCCCCGCATCAGTCGGAGAACCTCCGCCGATTGCAATAACAGCTTTTGCACCGAAATCCTTAGCAAGTTTTGTTGCATCATTAACATGATGAGTATTCGGATTAGGTGTTACTTCTGCATAATTTACATAGCCGATACCATGATTTTTCAAGGCTTTTTCAACGTAATCCCATGCACCGGTTGCTTTGTAAGCGTTTCTGCCTGACATTACAATAACTTTATCAATTCCTTTATCTTTAAAAACTTTAGCGATATCATCAATTTTCTTGATAGCACCAACACCAAAATAAACTGTTGTTCTTGTGCGGATTTCTTTAACTTCGTTAATGTTAATATCCTTTTCCCACATAATAAACTCTCCTTTCTTTTCCAATATTATTTTAATATAAAAATTTGATTTTAAAAACTCAAGCATAAAGATGATTTTTAATAATCAAATATATTCTAAAATTAACGAAAATAGGAGAATTTTATGCCTTTAAGAATTTTATTTTTGCTTCTTGCATTTGTAATTTTTACAAATTTGATAATAATGCTTTTGAGTTTGATTATGAAAAAAAATCTTTACAAAACTCATGGGAAACTGATTGCAAATTGTTACGGCATTTTTGCACTTGTTATTATAATACTTTACGCAGCACTTTCGCTTGCGGGAATTGAATAGGAGGAAATATGGCAAATAAAAAAGAAGTGGATTTTACCAAATTTTCAGAAGAAAACAAATTTATTGCTCCGGTTATTATTATAACTCTGTTAATAGTTTTTATTGCATTTTTTAATCCGATCGCAATTGTAGGAGTTGGAGAACGAGGAGTAAAAGTTACACTTGGTAAAGTATCACCGACAAGCTATATAGAAGGCATTCACTTTGTAACCCCATTTATTTCTTCAATTAAAAATATGAACGTAAAAACTCAGAAAAATTATATTGAAACTTCCGTTTATACAAAAGATATTCAACAGGCAAAAATAACTTACGTTCTTAACTACAACCTGCAACCCGAAAATGCTCACAAAATGTATAGAGAAGTGGGAATGAATTATCTTGATACGATTGTTACTCCGGTTGTGGAAGGAACAATAAAAGATGTTATAGGAAAATGGAACGCTCAAGATTTGGTTGCAAACAGAGAAAAAGCAACTCAGGAAATCCTGATTAAACTCCAAAATCACCTTACTCCAAAATATATTAACGTAACCGATTTTCAGATGACTGCAATAGCATACTCCGGTGTCTTTGAAAAAGCTATCGAAAGTAAAGTTACTGCAGAACAAGAAGCTTTAAGGGCTAAAAACAAAACCGTTCAAATTCAGGAAGAAGCCAAGCAACAATTAATTTCTGCCGAAGCAGAAGCCAAATCAATGTCTATCAGAGCACACGCACTTTCACAAAACAAAGCGCTTGTAGAATACGAAGCTGTACAAAAATGGGATGGTAAACTCCCGGAATATATGATGGGCAACTCAATACCGTTTATCAACTTGAATAAAAAATAAAAGACGGTATAAATCAAAGATAAAGAATTACAAGACGTTTCTGAAATATTCAATAGTTTTCAGCAACCCGTCACGAACATGAACGGTTGGTTCGTAGCCGAGTTTTTCTTTAGCAAGGGTTAAATCCGGACGACGCTTACATGGATCATCCGAAGGAAGCGGCTTATATACTATTTGAGATTTTGAACCGGTTAATTCTATTATAATTTCAGCAAGTTCTTTAATAGTGTATTCACCGGCATTACCGACATTCACAGGGCCCATAAAGTCCTCTTTTTCCATCAGAGAAATCATACCTCGTACCAAATCGTCTACATAACAGAAAGAACGTGTCTGAGAACCGTCACCGTTAATTGTTATATCTTCATTTTTTAATGCCTGCAAAATAAAGTTTGACACAACCCGCCCGTCATTTTCAGCCATACGGGGGCCGTATGTGTTAAATATCCTGATAATCCTTATATCAACATTATGCTGTCTGTGATAATCCATCATCAAGGCTTCAGCTACACGTTTTCCCTCGTCATAGCAGCTTCTCAATCCTATCGGATTTACATTTCCCCAATAGTCTTCTCTTTGCGGATGAACAAAAGGATCCCCGTAAACCTCGCTTGTTGAAGCCTGTAAAATTCTCGCATGCGTTTCATCTGCAAGATCAAGCATATTTGTAACACCGATTACATTTGTTTTGATGGTTTTGATGGCATTATACTGATAATGAATAGGGCTTGCAGGGCAGGCTAAATTATAAATCTGATCTACTTCAAGAATAATAGGTTCTATAATATCATGTCTTATAAGTTCAAACTCTTTGTTATCTAAGAGATGATCAATATTTTTTCTTGAGCCGGTAAAAAAGTTATCAAGACAGATAACGTGATTTCCTTGCTCAATAAGTTTTTCGCATAAATGCGATCCTATAAAACCTGCACCACCTGTTACAAGAATATTTTTCATATATGCCCTCCATAAAATTACTATAACACAAAAATAACCCTCACCCGCCCTTCAGGCACCCTCTCCCTTTGGGAGAGGGTAGAATTTCGGCTTGGGCGGAGTAAAAGCTTGAAATTCGGGTGAGGGTAAAAAAGCCTGTCTTAAGACAGGCTTTTCAAACTATATAAAGCAAATTTAAAAATTTAAACTTACTTTTCGTCTAATGCAGCAACGCCGGGCAATACTTTACCTTCAATAAACTCAAGAGAAGCACCGCCGCCAGTTGATACGTGTGTGAAATCTTCTGCTTTAAAGTATTTTTTAGCAGCAGAAACAGAATCGCCGCCGCCGATTACTGATACAGCACCGTTTTTAGTTGCATCAACAATTGCCTGCAATACAGCTTTTGTACCTTCTGCGAATTTCGGATTTTCAAATGCGCCTACAGGGCCGTTCATCAAAATTGTTTTTGAATTTTTGATTACTTCAGCAAAAGCTTTCTGGCTTTCAGGGCCTGCGTCTACACCTTCAAATCCGTCAGGAATTTCATTGATAGGAACAACTTTATTTGTACCGTTGCCTGAAAAATCGTCAGCAGCAAGAACATCTGTTGCCATAACAATTTTTACACCTTTATCAGCAGCTTTTTTCTCAATAGCTTTAGCAACTTCCATCTGATCATCTTCACAGATTGAATTACCGATTTTACCGCCGTTAGCTTTTACAAATGTATAAGCCATACCGCCGCCGATAATCATGTTGTCAACTTTGTCAATCAAGTTTTCCAAAACACCAATTTTAGATGAAACTTTAGCACCGCCGACAACTGCAGTGAACGGTCTTGTAGGATTATCAAGAGCCTGAGATAAGCATCTGATTTCCTTTTCCATTAACAAACCTGCAACAGCCGGTTTAAGAACATGGGCTAATTTTGCAGTTGAAGTGTGTTTTCTGTGAGCTGCGCCAAAAGCGTCATTTACATAAAAGTCACCGAGTTTTGCAAGTTCGTTTGCAAAAGTCATATCATCATCTTTAGCTTCTTCTGCTTTGTAGAAACGAATATTTTCCAACAATGCAACCTGACCGTCTTTTAAAGCTTCCAATTCTTTATCAGCGCCTTCACCAACAGGTGATTTAACAAATAACACATCTTCACCTAAAACTTTTGACATATATTTTGCAACAGGTTCAAGGCTGAATTCCATATTCCATTCACCTTTAGGTCTGCCTAAGTGAGCCATAAGAATAATTTTAGCTCCTTTTTCCTGCAAAGCTCTGATAGTCGGAACTATTGCCTGAATTCTTGTGTCATCAGTTACATTTTTGTTTTCGTCTAAAGGTACGTTAACATCAACTCTTACAAGAGCGCGTTTACCTTTTACGTCGCCTAAATCTTTAATTGATTTTTTCATATTTTTCTCTCCTTACTAAATGCAAAATAATTATATGAAGAAAAAAATACAATTGCAAATAATAAAACAGCGGAGTTTAAAAACTCCGCTGTTAATATTAAATATATATTTTATTCAAACATTTTTTTAGCAGCCCAAAGAGGAATACCTAAGATTGGAATCGTAAATTCCGGATTTTCTTGTATAAATTCTCCAAGTTTTTTTCCAGCTGCAGCAGCTGCATCTTTTACTGCTTTGACAGCGCGTTGTTTTCCGATAGGATCTAAGGTCTCAATAATTCTATCGGCCTGCTGCTGGATTTCCTGTCTGGTGTCTTCTCCTTCTCTACGAACTTCACGACGTGTCTTTTTGCTTTCTGTACGAACTTCATAACGCGTCTTTGCTCCTTCGTTACGAACTTCACGACGTGTTTCTTCTCCTTCTCTAAGAACTACACCACGGGTGTACCAGCTTTGCCATTGAACCTCATCCATCAACTTACCTTCAGCTGTTCTAACTGCTTCAATAACTTCACCTTTAGCATTTTTGATAGCAACTCTTGTTGCACCGCCCTGAATTTGAACTTCTTTAATAATTTGCGCTGTACCATCTGCAATTTGTTTTTGCAATTCAGCCAAATTATCCATTACAGCTTCACCAACTTTAACAGTTACTTCAGCATTGAATTCAGCATTTTCATTATCATTTTTCATTACCAATTCAGCATTTTTATCTTCATTATTCATGATCATCGCAGCTAAATCTTTACTTGTCATATCAGCCGCATTACGGTACTGCTCTGCAACTTTATTAGCCCAGACATTCAAATCCGTAACATATTTTGTTAGATTATCCTTATACTGCGGATCCATAAAGTTAGGTCTCTGCCCCAAACTATCCGGTACAAACTTGTTATTATCACCATGAGCTTTTGTAAAAGCTTCTTTTGCAGTATTAATTATTGCATAAGCTTTTGTTTCAGAGCCTTTAGCTGTATCAACGGCGTTATTTTTTCTCCCGAACTGAGATTTATAAGCATCATTAATAGAATCAGTAAGCTTTTCCTGATTTTTTCTGGTTTCTTTAAAATTTTCACCTTCAATATCTTCCGTAACAATTTCAAGACCGAATTTTTCCGGCTTAAAACCCATTTCCTTACACTGCTGCTGGAAAAATACCATTTCTGTTTTACTTAAAGTTTTTCCGCCGTAAACATTGGCATTTTTAGCCAATGCATATAAAGGTGTTCCTTTTAACTGTGAAATGTCAAATCCTGCCATAAATTTTCTCCTTACATTTTTTGTAGTAACCTTCAACAAAAAATGTTACGGAAAAAGTACTTGAAAACTTTACATAGTATCCTGCTATGCTATACTATGCTATACTATGCTATGCGCCATTTTGACAGAGTTTAAGGCAAATTCAAATTCTTCTTTACATTTGTTTACAATTTCTGTTTTGTTAAATTTTCGTAATAATTATAAACCTTTAACCGGATAAATATATACCGCAGGGTAATAAAAATTATTTTAATTTAGAATAACCTTAAATTAGAGAAAGGATTTACTATTATGAAGAAAAAATTATTGGCAACAGTTTTAATGATAGGCGCATTCGCAGCAGGATATTCAATTAACAATATCGCGGTCTCCCGTACAACACCTGATTACAGAGTCGCAATTGTTGATATTCAAAGGGTTGTTGCAAATTCCAACGAAATAAAAGCATTAAAGATTGAACAGGAAAAACAAATTCAAAATATGCAGTTAACTATTAATAAAGCAAGAGAAACAATCTCTAAGGAAAAGGATCCCGCAAAAATTGCAGCCCTTGAAGAAAAATACAGGAATGAGATAAATAATCAAAAGCTTGCACTTGATGAATCTTACAACAAAAAACTTTCTGCAATTGACAGCAAAATTAAAACTGCAGTTGTTGAAAAAGCACGTTCAATGAATTACAATATAGTTCTTCCGAAAAACACAGTTCTTTTCGGCGGAGATGATATTACAGATCAAGTCGCAGCAATTATAAATTAAACATTACGCAAGCTGAGATAATCTTTCAACGCCGCCTGCCAGCTTCTGCAAATGCCGTTATTCTCCATAACACTATGGGCAGGACGTTTTGCAGGACGGGGAAATTCTTCCGTAGTACAAGGTTTTAAACTCTCTCCAGCCTTACAGGCACCCTCTCCCTGAGAGAGGGATAATTGATTATACAGAACAAAAATCTCTTTTGCAAACCCATACCAGCTTGTAGCACCTGAACCGCATACATGGTATGTTCCGTATGGTTTTGAAAAGAGTTTTACAATTCCGTTTGCAAGCTCGCATGTCCAGGTAGGACATCCTATTTGATCATCTACAACCTTAATTTCCGGTTTTTCAGCTAAACTCAGCATAGTTTCAACAAAATTTTTGCCGTGGTGTCCGTAAAGCCAGCTTGTACGTGCTATATAATATTTATCACATAAGCTTCTTACAGCTTCTTCGCCCTCATATTTTGTCATACCGTAATTATTTATCGGATTGGGTCTGTCATCAGGAGTATAAGGCTCAAGCTTTGTTCCGTCAAATACGTAATCTGTTGAAATATATACAAGCGTAATCCCTGTTTTACCGCAAACTTCAGCTATATTTTCTGTTCCGGTAACGTTGATAAGTTCAGCGGTTTTCAAATCTTCTTCAGCTTGATCAACATTTGTATATGCGGCACAATGGATAACGATATCCGGCTTATTTGCCGTCAAAACATTCCTGACCATATCTGCATTTGTAATATCAAGCGAATCAACATCTGTTTCAATGACTTCATACCCGTTATCTTCCAGTATCGGGCATAAATCCTGTCCAAGCATTCCGTTTGCACCTGTTACCAATATTTTTGCCATAGTTATCCAACCTCTCTTATATTCATAATTTTCTTTAATTCAGAAACATATTTTTGTATTACATAATCATAGGTATATTCCCGAAAATTTACAGACTGTTCATCAAAGTCCCTTTTTGACTTGACAGTTGCACGCCCGCGTTCAATTTTATTCAAATATTCCTCAGCAGACTTTGTGTAATAATGATTTATCCGAATTTTCTTTATTGAATACGAATTTGTAAACGGACCGTCAATTATTTCCAAATTTTCATTAACTGCATGTTGACTTTTTTTGTATTCTGCATAATGAGGGTTATATATATCAATTACCTTATCAGGATCAACTATTGATTTAATATGGCGATTAATCACATTATCATAGTCTTTCATAACCCTGGTAAAATTAGCCGTAACAAGCCCGCCATCAGAAACAGGTTTTGTCTTATATCCGTTACTGTCGAATACTACCCTGTTTATACCTACTGCAGGAAATTGCTCATAATCTTTTAAAAAATCCGGTATACTATTTTTTTCAACAGGAACTATATATTCATCTAAATCAATTATTGCCAACCAGCGTGTCTGTTTTTTATATTTCACAATTGCATCCTTATAAGCCGAGATTTGCAGGCATTTCCCTTTTATGTAATTATAAATAACCGTACCATCTTGAATATAAGGCTCCAAAACTTCACGGGTATTATCTGCAGATTCGTTATCATAAAAATAAAAACGTTCGACACCTGCTAATTTGTGATACTCAATCCACTCTTTAATATAAGGGGCTTCATTTTTTGCAATACAGACAATTGACAAATAAACAGGCGGGCAATCAACATAAAAATCGTTGAAAGTTTTTAATGTTTGGTTAAGCAAGATTTTTAAAGCCAGCCTTAATAACTTTATATATTTTGCGTTATATATTTTTGAGCTTCTAATATACTTTATTATTAAACTTGGATTTTTTAAAAGCTTAAACATACTCGCTATAATATTCCTGCCTTTTTAGCTTCAATAGATTCCATCCAATCCTGGTTATTCAAATACCAGTCTATTGTGATTTTAATCCCTTCCTCAAAAGTTAAAGACGGTTTCCAGCCGAGTTCATTTTGAATTTTATCGTTGCAAATTGCATAGCGTCTGTCATGCCCGAGTCTGTCTTTCACATATTCAATAGAGCTTTCATCTTTCCCCATAGCATCAAGAATTAAACGAGTAATTTCCATATTAGTTTTTTCGTTGTGTCCGCCGATGTTGTAGACTTCTCCGACTCTGCCTTTATGCAAAACCGTATCAATTGCAGAACAGTGGTCATATACATATAACCAGTCGCGGATATTCATACCGTCGCCGTAAACAGGCACTTTCTCACCTCTCAAAAGTTTTGAGATAAAAAACGGTATAAGTTTTTCAGGATACTGATAAGGTCCGTAGTTATTTGAACAGCGGGTTGTCAAAACAGGCATTCCGTAAGTTTCATGGTAAGCTCTTACAAGCATATCTGCAGAAGCTTTTGAAGCGGAATAAGGACTGTTAGGAGCGAGCGGAGTAGTTTCCGTAAAATATCCGGTTTTTCCCAAAGTTCCGTAAACCTCGTCTGTTGAAACCTGTAAATATCTTTCCGTCTTAAATTCACGTGCAGCCTGCAATAAATTCAAAGTTCCCTTAACATTTGTTTCTATAAAGATTTCAGGGCCTGAAATCGAGCGGTCAACATGAGATTCTGCAGCAAAATTTACAACCATATCAACCTGTTCTACAAGCTCTGGAACAAGCTTTTTATCACAAATATTACCGTGAATAAATGTATAATTAGGATTATCTTTCACATCATCCAAATTTTCAATATTTCCGGCATAAGTCAAAGCATCAAGATTAATAATTTTGTAATCAGTATGATGTTTTAACATGTATCTTACAAAACAGCTTCCAATAAATCCGGCACCGCCTGTCACAAGTATTCTCATATAAGTTCCTCTTTATTTATATCTTTTAATAACGGCTGAACGCCGTCTTTTTCCGATAAAACCGGTTCAAAATCTATTTCCCAGTCAATATTTATATCTTTATCACACCAGAGAACTCCTCTGTCAGCCTGCGGAGCATATTCACCGCTTGCTTTATAAAGAAGTTCGGCTTCATCTGATAAAACCACAAATCCATGTGCAAATCCTTCCGGAATAAAAAGCATTTGTTTATTATCTTCTGAAAGTTCAACTTTTACATACTGACCAAAAGTTTCAGACTCCGGTCTTATATCAACTGCAACATCAAAAATTCTTCCTCTTGAACATCTGACTAACTTTGCCTGTCCATAAGGTTTTGCCTGATAGTGAAGCCCGCGCAAAACATGCGCTGAAGATTTTGAATGATTATCCTGATTAAATTCAACATCAATACCGTTTGCAAAAAACTCTGATTTCTTATAACTTTCCATAAAAAATCCGCGATTATCGCCGAAAACTTTTGGTTTAACAAGTATTACATCTTTTATCTTCTGCGGAATAAATTCAAACGGCATATATAACTCTCCTTATAAATAAAATTATACAATAAATAACCCTAATTAACAAAACGGGTAATAGATTTTTACAAATAACAGGGCAATAATTTTGAGAGTAATTAAAAGAGGAAAGGATTATTTATGAAAAATTTATTTAAAATGTTTCTTGTTTTAATCAATATTGTTGCTCTAAGTCAGTGCATGGCGGTTGCACAAATTGATAAAATCAAATTTGACAAACAAACCTATCTTCTTTCAAATCCCGAAAGTAAAACAAAAAGTTATGATTACCTGTTAAAAGATGACAATGCAGGAAGTTGGCATACAAAAATTCAAATCTCTAATTTTCCCGACCTGACGAACCCGACAGACGCGTCCGCACAATACGCACATGAAATTCAGGAAAAAACAAAAGGCGCCTCAGTTCTTTTATATCCTGATGCCGCAATAGTCGGATTTTTAACCTATCCGGAAAATAAAGAATATTATGAATATAATACGGCAATTTATCAGCCGGCAAAAACAAAAGGTCTTGACAGATTTTCGTTTGCGAAAAGATTTTACGCCTCAGAACTCGGCGGAGCAGAAGAAGCCCGCAAAAAGGCAATAGACTTTGCTGAAAAAAATAACAAAAAATATATGGAAATGGTGAGTAAAGAAGCATCAAAATATAAAGTTGATTAGAGCTTTTTGTAAAGATTAATTTAAAATTACGCAATTACATGTGTTTGTGATACAATATTATCAAGGGAAATAAACCTTTAAAGAAAAGATAATAATTTAAAATACTAATAAAGAGGGGTGGAACAAAACATGAGCAACCAACAAAACATGTTTGCGGACGGAAAAATCGTTCCTGTAAATATTAGAGAAGAGATGAAGCGTTCATATATCGACTATGCGATGAGTGTAATTGTCGGGCGTGCGCTTCCTGATGTAAGGGACGGTTTAAAACCTGTTCACAGACGTATTTTGTATGCGATGAATGAACTCGGCATGACACCTGACAAACCATTCAAGAAATGCGCCCGTATTGTTGGTGAAGTTCTCGGTAAATACCACCCGCATGGTGATACTGCGGTTTATGAAGCATTGGTTCGTATGGCTCAAGACTTTTCAACCCGTTATTTGACCGTTGACGGTCATGGTAACTTTGGTTCTGTTGATGGCGACGGCGCTGCGGCAATGCGTTATACAGAAGCCAGAATGCACAAAATTACCCAGTCAATGCTCGCTGATATTGACTGCGAAACTGTAGAATTTGAACCAAACTTCGACGGTTCTTTGCAGGAACCTTCTGTTTTGCCTGTAAGACTGCCGATGCTTTTATTAAATGGATGTTCCGGTATTGCAGTTGGTATGGCTACAAATATTCCACCCCATAACCTTTGTGAAATTGTTGACGGAACAATAGCATTAATCGATAACCCGAACATTACAGTATCTGAACTTATGGAATACGTTAAAGGTCCTGATTTCCCGACTGCGGCAACAATTATCGGACTTAACGATATTAAACAGGCTTACGAAACCGGCAGAGGCTCTATTAAGATGCAGGCGGTTGCAAACTTCGAAGAAATTGCAGGCGGCGGCGGACGTCAGGGACGTACTGCAATAGTTGTTACCGAAATTCCATATCAGGTAAATAAATCTGTTTTAATCGAAAAAATTGCAGAACTTGTTAAAGACCAGAGAATCAACGGCATTTCAGACATCCGCGACGAATCCGACAGAGAAGGTATGCGTATCGTAATCGAGCTTAAACGCGACGCCAAACCTGATGTCGTTAAAAACAATTTATTCAAATATACCCAATTAGCTACAACTTTCGGCGTAAATATGCTTGCTTTATGCGGTAAACAGCCAAGGTTAATGAATTTATACGAAGTTTTATCCGAATTTGTTGAACACAGGGTTGAAATAGTTACAAGAAGAACTATTTTCTTCCTCAAAAAAGCAAAAATCAGAGCTCATATCTTAGCAGGTTTGATTATAGCACTTGGTTCAATTGATGAAGTTATTGAACTTATCAAAAAATCAAAAACTACGGATGATGCAAGAAACGGCTTGATGAGCAGATTCGGGCTTGACGCAGATCAGGCTAACGCAATCCTTGAAATGCAATTAAGAAGATTGACAGGATTGGAACAGGATAAAGTTAAAGCTGAATATGATGAACTTGTTAAGAAAATCGCAGAATACGAAGAAATTTTGGCAAGTCGTCAAAAAATTCTTGACATTATCAAAGGCGAGCTTTTGGAAGACAAAGAAAAATACGGCGACGATAGAAAAACACAAATTCTTCCTGAGCAGGGCGAAGTTACAATTGAAGACTTAACCCCGAATACTCCGATGGCAGTATTTATCACGCATCAGGGATATTTGAAACGTATTTCTCTTGATACGTTTGAAAGACAAAATCGTGCAACACGCGGAAAATCAGGAATGAAAACAAAAGAAGATGATGATATACAGCATTTCTTCACTGCAATGATGCATGATAAAGTTCTGTTCTTCTCATCAAAAGGAACAGTTTACAGTCTGAATGTTTATGACTTCCCAGAAGGCGGACGTCAGGCAAAAGGCTTGCCGATTGTTAATGTTCTTCCGATAGATCAGGATGAAAGAATCACGGCAGTTGTTCCTGTAAGCAACTTCTCACATGATTTGAATTTGATTATGCTGACTAAAAAAGGTTACATCAAACGTATTGAACTCGATAACTTCTCAAATATCAGAAGAAACGGAATTATCGCAATAGGTCTTGAAGAAAACGATGAACTTGACTGGGTAAAACTTGCAACAGCCAGAGATGAAATCATTATCGGAACTTCCTGCGGTATGGCAATCCGCTTCCCGATTGAAGATTTAAGACCTTTAGGCAGAAGTGCAAGAGGCGTAACATCAATGAAATTACGCTCAGGTGACGAAATCGTAGGATGCGACATTGTACCAAGAGATTACGATGCTGACCTTCTTGTTGTAACATCTGACGGTTTTGGCAAACGTACTAAATTATCAGAATTTAGAAGCCAGAACAGAGGTGGAATTGGTCTTATCGCAACTAAATTTAAATCAACTTCATCAAAACTTGTTGCACTGACTATTGTAAAAGAATCCGACGACATTATGATGGTAACCGCAAACGGTGTTGTAACAAGACTGAATGCCGGTTCAATATCACGTCAGGGACGTCCTGCAACAGGTGTCAGAGCACAGAATTTGACTGACAATGACACAGTTGTTTCAGTAAACAAAATCCTAAACCCTGATGAAGATGAACAGGTTAAAAAAGACGTTGCGGCAATGGATGCACAGGATGCACAAAATAATGTGTCCCAGACAAGTCTTTTAGATAATAATTCAGAGGAATAGGTTTTGGAAAATAAACTTGGTATTACTGACTCTGCTGAACTTGCAAGACAGGAAGAAAAAATAAGCAAGAAAAAAGCCATTGAACTCTTTGAAAAAGGATTGCTTGATTCTCTTGAAGCAGGGACTTTTAAAACATTATCTAAAATTCATAAATATTTGTTTGATGAAATTTATTACTTTGCAGGTGAAATCAGAAATGTTAATATTGCAAAGGGTAATTTCAGATTTGCACCTGTCATGTATCTAAAACCGGCTCTGGAACATATTGATACAATGCCTCAGTCAACTTACGAAGAAATTATTGAAAAATATGTTGAAATGAATGTTGCACATCCATTCAGAGAGGGTAACGGCAGATCTGCACGAATATGGTTAGACCTGATACTGAAAAAAGAAATCGGAAAGGTAATAGACTGGCATAAAATTGATAAAGAAGATTATCTGCTTGCAATGGAACGAAGCCCGATTAAAAGTGTAGAAATAAAAGAACTCTTAAAACAGGCACTTACAGATAAAATAAATGACAGAGAAGTCTATATGAAAGGTATAGATGCAAGTTACAATTATGAGGGTTATTTTATCTATAGAACCCAGGATTTATAAAATACGCTGGTTAACAGGTTAATAAATGCGCTACAGCAACGAACGCACAACAATGTGGTTCAATAATCCTGAAAAATAAAAAAACGGGCTTTCCAATCCGTTTTTTTATTATCATTTTTATTATTGTTTTAAATTTTGAATTTTGGAATTTCCAATTTCGGTAATTTCGGCAAACTATCCTTAAAATGTCTCATTGCTTCAAGAGCCTGATCCCAGGTTGCATTCTGCGGTAAATTAAACTCACGAATAATTTTTGCAACTTCCTTTTGTCCTTTTTCTGTTAATTTACCGCCTTTATCAAACATATCCTTTGTAATGCCCTTAAGAGCGTTAGGAGTAATTTCCGATCTTATACCATGCATATAAACAAGTTCTTCCGCTAATTTTTTATCTTTTACTGCCGTTCTTTTTACTGCATTAGCAAATCCTTTAATACCAGACTTTAACATTGTAACTTTTGACATAATCATTTTTCCTTTCTATAATTTTTTCCTATACTTATAAATCGATTTCCCCTTACATTTTTATAAAAACAATTAGGCCAAAAATATTGACAATAGTGCAATACATCCTATCCTATCCTATCCTATAAGGCAGTATAACAGGATTTCAGATGTTTTTAATTTATATTTACATTTCGCAACATTTATCTAATAAAATTAAAATGTTATTAATTTACACTTCTTATAGTTATAACCTGCCTTTGTCTGTCTGCATAATAATCAAGTTTTTCCAATATATCACTGCCTATAATCCCGTCAAAAGCCTTATTTTCAACAGGCATAACAAATGTTTTCACTTCTTTAAATTCCTGACTGCCCAATTTTATATCCAAATTTACAACAGGAGTAACCGTTTTTGTTCCGTTGGCCGACTGGGAAATCCCGAATATATTAGTTTTTACGGGTATACGTTTATTTTTAATAAAATTAGCATAAACAACAGATGTCGATGCACCTGTATCAATTAAAAATTTTGCAGGAATTCCGTTAATAGAACCATTTACAATCATCAAACCGTTAAGGTTTTGATACGGTATACTTTCATTTTTAAACTGCGGAGCACTATGGTAAGGCTTTCCGGTTATTTCAAAATATTTGGATTTTGCATCAGTATTGCCGTGGATATCAAGTTTTGCGGTCTTTGCATAGTATTCAGCCGCCAGAGCTCTCTGACCGAGTTTATTATACAATGCTGCAAGCATGTAAAGATCATAGGCATTATTGCTGAATTTTTCCGCAGCTTCTTTACGGTATTTCAAAGCATTATCCAGTTCTCCCCTGTTTTCATAAATTGAAGCAATACTGGCATAAGCAATCTCATAACCCGGAATTAAATCTTTTAGTTCCTCAAATAATTTTATAGCTTCGTCATCTTTGCCAATTCCTGTGTAAAAATTTGCAAGGCTAATTTTATAATCCACATTATCCGGGGCAAATTTAACCGCATTTTGAAGATACAATTCCGTTTTCTCTCTATCACCCGTATTGTAATAAATAAGGCTTAACAGATAATTGCTGAACGCATCTTCAGGATTAAGCTTTAAAAGTTTAAAACATGTTTCTTCCGCCTGATACAGTTTGTTTGAATTTATTTGAACATTATATTTTAAGATATAAAAATCTCGTGCAATGTCACGCGGCGGATTGCCTTCAAGAAGTTTTTCCGCCTGCACCAAATTAGCATTTCTGAAAGCATCCTGAGCCGCTATGAAGTTTTTATGTATTTTAACATTTTCCTGATAAGTTGAATAGCCGAGCAATACACCTACTATCCCTAAAATAAGAATACAGCTGACTATCAAAGATTGTTTAAAATCCATTATAAATATTCTCCATAATTTTTGTTTTATTTCATAAAAATATTAATCATAATAGGTCTGGATCCTTTATCATGATCATCACGCCAAATTTGATTGGATATCTGTTTTTGCTTAATATCTTTATTATACTGCTCATTCACAAATAACTGACGTTCCATCAGGGCTTCGTAACAACTACTATTAAGTCCGCTTTGAATCTGATCGCATTCAGCAAGATTTTTTTTAAATTCTTCACGTCTCTGCGCCCAATAATTATAAATCTCCTGTGTAGATTTTGTTCCCTCAGGCCAGAACCATTGAACCTCTTTATACTCAGCATTTTCAAGGCCTTTCGGACAAAAATCTTCCCAATCAGGACGTTTCTGTGCAGCAAAAACAGTTATAAACAAAGAATTTACAAATACTAATAAAAAAAGTATTAAAAATCTTTTTCTCAATTCCATCATCATCTTTCTTAATTATAATTTATGCATTTATTTTTTTCAATCCCGTACCCGTAAAGTAATCCTATGTTATAATAAAATTAATGAACAATGATTTGAAACAAACATTAAAGCTTTTGCCGTCCCTTCCCGGATGTTATATTTATTTTAACAAAGACGGAGAAGTAATTTATGTCGGGAAAGCAAAAATTCTTAAACGTCGTGTCATGAGCTATTTCAACAGAAAGCATGACAGTGTAAAAGTAAACGTTCTTGTATCACAGATTGAACGGCTTGAGTACATAATTACCAACACTGAAGTTGAAGCGTTAATCCTTGAAAGCCACTTAATCAAAAAATACAAACCCAAATATAATATTCTTTTAAAAGATGATAAGAAATATCCGTATTTTTTAATAACAGATGAAGATTTCCCGCGAATAACCATTGTTCGCAAAAAGAATATGAATCCGGAAAAAGGTAGATATTACGGGCCTTACACAGATATCAGGGCAATGCATGCAACCCTAGATTTCTTAAAAAAGATTTTTCCGCTGAAACAATGCAAAACGCCGAAATTTAAAGACCGTCCATGCCTTTATTACCAGATAGGACGCTGTATGGCGCCATGCCAGAATAAAGTTACATCAGAAGAATACAAAAGTCTGGTCAAACAGGCAGAATTATTTTTGTCAGGAAAACAATCCGAACTTTTAAAGCAGCTTAAAGAACAAATGCAAAAATATTCCGACAGTCTTCAGTTTGAAAAAGCCGCAAAACTCCGCGACAGCTACAACGACCTTGTAAAAACCCTTGAAAAACAAAAAGTCGTCTACGAAAATACAAAACTAAACGAAGATATAATTTCATTTATGTCTGATGAGGGTATATTTGTCATTGTAATTTTAATGATAAGAGAAGGCAGGCTCATTGATAAAAAAGATTTTGTCTATGAAGTTGAAGAAGAAGACAAAACCGAATTTTTTGCAACATTCTTCAAAGAATACTACAGCACTCTCAAACTTGAATATCCTGACAAAATTGTTTCAAACGAACTTGAAGCAATAGGCGAAAAAGCTTTATATGAAGAATGGCTTGAAATTCTTGCGCAGAAAAAAGTTAAAATCAGCTACGGCAAATCAGCTCAAGGGAAAGAACTCCAAATGCTTGCGGATAAAAATGCAAAAGTTGTTCTGGATAACGCAAAAATTTCAAAAATGTCCAAAATCAGAGATGACTTTAATGAAATAGGCTCCTATCTTGCAGAAAAATTACAGCTTAAAAATTTTCCGCACAGAATGGAATGTTACGATATTTCTCATATTCAGGGTACAAATACTGTTGCTTCAATGGTAACCTTCATAAACGGCCTGCCTAAAAAATCAGAATACAGAAAATTTAAAGTCCGTATGACAGAAGGTAAACCTGACGATTTTCTATCAATGAAAGAGGTTTTAACACGCAGACTGTCGCATCTCGGGGAAGCAAAATGGGAAAAGCCTGATTTAATTATAATTGACGGTGGTAAAGGCCAGCTTTCAAGCGTTATGGAAATAATAGAAGGTTTAGGTGTAAAAGGTATAGATGTTGTAAGTCTTGCAAAAAAACATGAAGAAGTATTCCTGCCAAAGCAGTCAAAACCTGTCATTTTACCAAGGAATTCAAGCGCACTCTTCCTTTTCCAGAGAATAAGAGATGAAGCACACAGATTTGCTATCACATATCACAGAAAGTTACGTTCTAAAAGTATGATAAAGAAAGATTAATTAAATTACCCACGACCGTTTTCTCTAGCCAATTCATTCCAACAGTCATTCAAGTCAGGTAAGGTATCTGCTCGACCCATCCATCTGAACACATATTTTTCATCAGGGCCCAATCCTCCGGTATTTTTATCACCGGTTCGAATGTTAAATTCGGCTTCAGACATTCCGATATTAACTACTACATGCGGACTTGAATTTTTTGCAATATCCATAGAAAGTTTTAAATTATTGTACCTTTCTTTTCTAAAATTACCTTTATTGTGAGCGTCAGACTGCTGATCAATAACATAGTCCTTTAAAGAATCTGTTAGTTCTTTTAAATTTCTTCCCATTTAATCATCTTTCATTTAATTATTTAAACTGTGAATAGGTGCAGGAATTCTTCCGC
>CALURJ010000011.1 GCA_944323145.1 Candidatus Gastranaerophilales bacterium | reverse complement strand
ATTCTATATCCGATAATTTGTACCCTTAGGGAAAGAAAGAGATACTCTAAAACATAATGAGTGTTAAACCACAGGAATTTAATTACAAATATATAAAAGAAAATGCAAGTGCGGGAAGCTGGCGCAGAGGTTATGAATACCATCTTAAAGATATGGTATTTGATAATTATCCTGAGAAAAACTTTTATATGGCAAAAGTTAAAGGGAATTTTCAGGATCACTACAATACTGACCTAATTTTTAAGAAAAATAAGGTTGAAGCCAGATGTAACTGCCCGCTTAAGGAAGAATGGTGTAAACATGCGGTTGCGGTTGCACTAAAAGCAATTGATGAGCATGCCTATGAAGATTGGCTCGAAACCAAATACGGCATGGAATTTGATTTTCCTGATGAAAATACAGCACTTACAGAAGAGCCGCAAGGGAATTATATTTTTCACTTTAATTCAAAAAGAAAAGCAAACTTCTTCTCTGTGCTTGTGCGCTCCAGAGAAACAGGAAAAGTCGTAAGACAGATTGAACCGATTTTAAGAGCTTTAATAGAAGCTCAAAAACAAAATCCTGACTTTGAATTAAACAATTCTCAAAAAGTTGAAGTCGCAATATTTCAGCAGCTTTTGACAATATCAAGGCAGGACAAAAAGGCCGGATGGTATGATATTCCAATTACCAAATTCGGACCGATGTTTACACTCCTTTCAAAAGCTGATGAAGTTTTGGATGAAAAAACAAAAGAAAGACTGAAATTTACAGATGAAGAATGGAAGCTCGTTTTAACAGTTAACACTGGCGCACAGGGAACAATTTTGCTTTCCCTTGAATGGAAAAGACCGGATAAAGATGATGTTTATCCGCTTGAAGAAGTAAGGTATTTTTCAAGACATTTAAAATGGGGAAGATACAAAAACATAATTTTTCCGACCAATATTGCAATGAGCTCAATCCCGCAAAATATTCTTAAATCTTCATTTACGGATTTAAAAGATGCTGACGGCGGTAAGTTTATATATGAAGAATTGCCAAAACTCAGAGAAATTATGGATGTTGAAATTGCTGACAATATCAGCAAGCTTATGTTGGAAGAACGTCCGCCTCTAAATATTGTAACTATGGGGATTGATTATGACCAATCTCTGAAAGCTTCGTTGGAATTTGAATATGATGGAGTTGTAGTTCCGTATTCTAAAACTACTGCTGAAAAAGCCCCGTATATTACAATAAAAAAACCGGGTGAAGATCTGGTATACTGGATTAAGAGAAATCTTAAACATGAACAGGAAGCTTATCAAATGCTTCTTGCCTGCAAATTTGTTCCTATGCAGACAAACAACCTTGCATTAGAAAAAGAAAATGCCATAGATTTCTATAACTATTATATTAAACAGGCAGGCGAGGGTTGGAAATTCGTAGAAAAAGACGATATGACCTTTTTCAAACTTATGGATGATCCTTTTAAACTCTGTGCAAAAATTGATTTTTCAGAAGAAGCGGAAGACTCATTTGAAATATTTTTATACGGTCAGGCAGGAGAAGAAATTATCAATTTTGATGAGGTCTATGAAACAATTCAAAGCGGTGAAAAATACAGCCGTATAAGAAGTCTCGGCTTTGTAGAATATCCGGCGCAGGATATTTATTCGATTATGCGCGCGTTTAACTCATTTGATGTTTATAGAAACAACGAAAACAAGTTTATTGTAAAGACTTACCGCGCAGGTTTGATTAACGAACTCAAAAACCTTAATGTTGAGCTTGTACTAAGCGAAGAGTTTGAAAACTTCTGGAAACAGATGTCAAACTTCTCGGCATCTGAGGATTTGAAGCTGCCTGAAGGTATTAATGCAGAATTCCGTGAATACCAGACTAAAGGTTTCGGTTGGCTTTGGTTTATGTACAAATACGGACTTAACGGAATACTTGCGGATGACATGGGACTCGGAAAAACTCTGCAGGCACTTGCAGTTATCCAAAAAGCCAAAGAAGAAGACGGACCTGCCCCGACTCTTGTAATATGCCCGACAACTGTTGTTTTTAACTGGGAATCTGAAATTCAAAAATTTGCACCGACATTGACAACATTAAAATTGTCCGGTGTTGACAGAAAACAACTGTTCAAAGAAATTCCGAATTATGATGTTGTAATTACAAGCTATGCACTTGTAAGACGCGACATTGCAAAACTAAAAGATTACAATTTCAGATATGTAATTCTTGATGAATCACAGAATATTAAAAACGCAATGTCACAGACAGCACAGGCTGTAAAAAAACTGCAGGCATCGCATAAGCTCGCGCTTTCAGGAACTCCAATTGAAAATAAACTTGAAGAATTATGGTCTGTATTTGACTTTTTGATGCCAGGCTTCTTGTTCAGTATGTCTGAATTCAATTACAGATATGTAAACCCGATTATGGAACGTCAGGATAAAACAGTTGAAAAACGTTTAAAATTACAGATTTATCCGTTTATCCTGCGTCGTATGAAACGAGACGTAGCCAAAGATCTTCCTGATAAAGTTGAAAACATTGCATACTGCGAACTAACAGATGAACAACGAGATTTCTACTTACAGGTTCTTGACAGTACAAAAGAAGAATTGTTCAAATCTATTGAACAGAACGGACTTGAAAAGAGCAGACTTTCAATATTTTCTGCACTTCTCAGATTACGCCAGATATGCTGTCACCCGAGACTTTACGACAAAGAAAATGTCAAAAATATTATGAAGTCCGGCAAATTCGAAAAACTTAAAGTTATGCTTGAAGAAATTATTGACGAAGGGCACAGAATTCTGCTGTTCAGTCAGTTTGTAGATATGCTTGATTTAATTAAAGGCTGGCTTGAAAGAGAAGGTATCCCATATGAATACCTGACAGGTAAAACAAAAGACAGACAGGGAGCTGTTGAAAGATTTAATTCAACACCATCAATTCCAATCTTCTTAATCAGTTTGAAAGCGGGCGGTACAGGATTGAACCTTACAGGTGCAGATTACGTAATCCATTACGATCCTTGGTGGAATCCTGCAGTTGAAGATCAGGCAACAGATAGAGCCTACCGTATTGGTCAGACTAAAAAAGTATTTGTTTACAGACTTATTACAAAAAATACTGTTGAAGAAAAAATTCAGAAACTCAAAACTGTTAAGCGTAACCTTGTTGACAGCGTAATTTCCGTTGACAGAAACATCGTTAAGTCATTGACAATGGACGATATTAAAGAAATTTTCTCAGTGGATTAATTATACAATTTAAGCATCAGGGGCCTCATTAGACCAATTAATTGAACTTTTGATAACTTTAGCCGGAACTCCGGCAAGTAAAACATTTGGAGTAGTAAAATTTCCTACAACTATTGATCCTGCTCCCACAGCACAATTATCTGGAATAAAACTATTCTTCAAGACTTTTACACCATTTCCAAGCCATACATGATTCCCGATAGATATACAGCATCTTGCTTTATTCAATACTTGTTTAGATTCAACATCATATATTTTATGACCGTCTGTAGGCCATATTGCGATATCAAATGAAAACATACAATTATCACCTATCTTCATATTAATATTTTTTTCCTCACAAATAAAAATAAAACACCTGTGCGTAGAAAAATTTTCACCGATTTCAAGCTTGTTATGTCCACATTTTATTGTAGTATCGACAATATAGTAAGGAGTCTTTTTTATTGAAATAAAAGAATTTGAGTATAATATAAATGTCGAATTTTCAATTCTTGTCGGGAATTCTATATGCAATTTGGAGTTTGTCCCAGCAATATATATATTTAAATTGATGAAAAATTTTTTATAAATGTCATTTTCATTTTCACAGTAAAAAATTATTTCATTATTTATATTACTTTTCCCGGAAAACTGCAGATTAAGCCCGTTAACATAATCCCTTTCTATTATTCTGCCATCTTTTAAAACAAATTTGATTTTACAAAAATTATTATTTAAAATTTCCTCTTTTAACTTGTAAATTATTAAACGTCTTATCTTTTTAGGATATCTTAAAAGGCAATATAACTTTATCAAAGAGATCTTACATTTAGACGAAATAGCTTTAAATACAGCTGTTAGCCGCCCCCCCCCCGACTTAATATTTTTTAACATATCCATCACTATCCTTTCTTTTTACAAATTTATAGTTTTAATTATTTAACATTTCTCATTTTTCGTTCAAAATCCCAGTTTATTCCTAATATCGTTAATCGTTTATATTTTAAACCGTTTTTATATAGTTTAGAAAATGAAAAAATTCTGCTTATTAAAGACGGTTGGTTACGTTTTATATATGATAAAAATTTTTTATAATTTTCATCTCCAAAAAATTTTTTTGCCCTCTGTAAATATTTTTTACGATTTTTATAATCGTAAAAAGGAATCAACAAATATAAAGAATAAAAATTTCTTATTGATAATTTTACAAAGTTTTCCAACTGCTCCGGCATATATTTAATAATAAATTCCTTTACAACTTCATAAGATTCAAAACCGCTAAAAGTACGTACAGAAAATTTATTAACAGCAGAGTTACTTCTCATATAATAATTATACAAATATTTATCAAGGTAGTAGATTGTATCTGCATAATAGTATACTTTTAGAGAAAAAAGTCCATCTTGCCCGTTATATGTAGACGGGAAATTAATACTATTTTTTTCAAGAAACTCTTTTAAATAAAATTTGTCCCATATACAAGAACAAGCTTTTGATAAAAGATGATCTTTTAAATCCTGAGGATGAAAATTAGGAGTTTTATATAAATCAAATCCACAGCCATATAATATATTATCGGCTGTACTTGCCTGTATTTTATTAATATCACTTGCTATATTATAACTAAATAAAACAACACTTGCATTATTTTCTTCCGCACTCTTATAAAGTTCTTCCATAGCATTAAGCTCAAGCCAGTCATCCGGGTCCAAAAACGCAATATATTTACCTTTCGAGTTTTTTAGACCTGTATTTCGAGCAACACCAGCTCCTTGATTTTTCTGCGATATTATAACAAAACGCGAATCTTGTTTTGCATATTCTTTCAAAATTTCTAATGAATTATCTATTGAACCATCATCAACACAAATAAATTCTAAATCATTCAATGTTTGATTTTTTAGGCTATCCAACGCTCTTTTTAAATACTTTTCAACATTATAAATAGGCAATACAATAGATACCTTAGGCATTTATGCCTCCAAATATACTGTAAATACTTTGTCTTAAGCTGTTATATGCCCCCCCCCCGAAGCTCATAATACTTATAAATTTTTCCATACTCTGCTCCTTTCTTATTAACTAAATTATTATAACATAATTTATAAAAAAGACACTCTATAAAGAGTGTCTTTAAAATTTTTAACTCAAAAACTGCTTATTTTTTGTTAACAGCTTCTTTGAATTTTTTACCAGCAGAAAATGCAGGAACTGTTGTTGCAGGGATTTTTAATTCCTTGCCAGTTTGAGGGTTTCTGCCGATTCTTGCTGCTCTTTTTCTTGATTCAAATGTACCAAAGCCGACTAAAGTAACTTTTTTACCTTTAGAAACTGTTTTTTGGATAGTTTCAATTAAAGCACTCAATACTTCTGAAGCTTCTTTTTGAGTTACACTTGATTTTTTTGCAATTTCTTGTACTAATTCTTCTTTGTTCATAATAAAAACTCCTTCTTCTTTGTACATAAATCATTATAGCCGAATTTTTTTATAACGCAAGCATTTTAACGATTTTTTACAAATTTATGGGCGAAAAACATATAAACAGATGAATTTTTTACAAAAAGTAATGAAATATATGAAATTTAAACACTTAAATTTAGTTTTTGATATAATATTGTAGGAATTACGGGAGTACAAAAAGGTATTTCAAAAATGAAGGAAAGATTATTACTATTCACTATAGTATTCGGACTCGGAATTTTTATTTACATCTTTCAAAGTTATTTTAATACGGTTTGGGGGCTTGCACTTTTATGCACATTTATGTTTATTTATGCACTTTTCCTGAACCTTTCTTACAAATTACAAAAAAGAAAACTTCAAAAATATCCGCAGATAATAAATCCTGATTACAAACCTTTTGTATCTGTGCTCATACCCGCACATAACGAGGAAACTGTTATAGCTAAAACTGTCGAAAATATTTTAAACATGGATTACGGGAATTTTGAAATTATCGTAATTGATGACAGAAGCTCTGACAATACAGCCTCCGTTATAAAAAATTTAGAAAAAAAATATGATAAAGTAAAAGCTTTAATAAGGGATAAAGATGCATTCCCGGGTAAATCTGCAGTTCTAAATGACGCATATAAAATTGCCAAAGGAGAAGCAATTCTTGTATTTGACGCTGATGCGACCGTAGAGCCGGATTTTCTTTCAAAACTTATTCCGCATCTTGAACCGAAAGATGTGGGAGCTGTTCAGGCAAGAAAAGTTATACGAAACAAAAATCAGAACCTATTAACAAGATGCCAGAATAACGAATACACAATGGATACACATTTTCAGGTCGGGCGTGATTCTATAAAAGGGGCTGTTGAACTTAGAGGAAACGGAGAACTTATAAAACGTCAGGCAATAGATGATATCGGCGGTTGGAATAACTATACAATCGTAGATGACCTTGATATGTCTACAAGACTGCATATAAAAGGCTGGGATATAAGATTTTGTCCAGATGCTATTGTATATGAAGAAGGAATTATATATATAAGACCGCTTTACAGGCAGAGAAGAAGATGGCTGGAAGGAACCATAAGAAGATACCTTGAATATGCCGGAGATGTATTATTTTCTAAAGATATGTCTTTGCGTGCCAGCCTTGATATGACAGCATATATAACGCAGTTTATTATGCCGGGTTGGTTTTTAATGGAAATACTCATAAGAGGTTTTAAAGTACTTGCAAAACAGGCACCGCCGCATATGCTTTATTCCTCAATTTTTATTGGATGTATAATTGGATTTGGCTTTTTCTTCGCAGCAAGATACGCTCTCAGACGTTATGATTATATGCCGAGATTAGATGCAACTTTTGAGGCTCTTGAAACATCTGTTTATCTATTTATAATATGGTTCCCGCTTGTACTATATATATGTTTCAAAATCCTATTTATGAAAAAAGATATGAACTGGGGTAAAACCGCACACGGCCTTGTTATGGAAGAAGAAGCAAGTATAAAAGCTTTCATAAAAAAAGAATTAGAAAAAACGAAGCAATATACAAAAGAATATACTGAAAAATACACAGAAAGGTTAAAACAAATTCTGGCTGAAAAAACAGAAACTTTAGTTTCAGCAGCTAATTACACTAAAACTAATAATGAAGCCGAAAAAGGAGAAAAATAATGACAACTGAAACACTTATTGATGTAAAAAATAAAATCAGAGATGTAAAAGATTTCCCAAAAACGGGAATTATATTCAGAGATATTACAACAGCGCTGAAAGACCCTGAAACTCTTAGAGTAATGATTGATTATCTTTGCGACCAATTCAAAGACGTGAAAATAGACTATATTGCGGGTATTGAAAGCCGCGGCTTTATCTTTGGAATGCCTATGGCATATAAGCTTAATGCAGGCTTTGTACCTATTAGAAAGCCCAATAAACTGCCGGCAGAAACCTATTCACAGGAATATTCGCTTGAATACGGCACAGATAAAATCGAAGTGCATAAAGACGCTTTCCCGCAGGGTGCAAATGTTTTAATCGTAGACGATTTACTCGCAACAGGGGGAACAGCAGAAGCAGCCTGCAAGCTTGTCAAAAAAACCGGAGCAAACCTTGTGGGTATTGCATTTTTAATTGAACTGACAGATTTGAACGGTCGAGAAAAATTAACAGATTCTCCAAGAACCGTTTCAATGCTGAAATATTAAAAAAAAACAGGCTTAATGCCTGATTTTTTTTTTATACATACCAGGAGGCAACTTTGTTCACCAGTTTATCAACTTCTTTCAACGCTTCGTCTTTAGTTAATGCATTCGGACTATTATCCTCAACTAAACCTGGCTGATTACAATATTGTTTTTCGGCATTACGCCATGCAATTTCAGCATTTTTATATTCCATTGAATTTTTTTGATTTTTCAAAGATTTTAATCTGTCAATAGCAGCTTCTAATCTGTTAACAGAACTAATAAGCAGCGGATTAACTTTTGAACCCATAATTTTAACTCCTATATTCCTCTATAATTAATATAAAAATTTTCAGGAGAAAAAATTGCTTTTTATTAACGTTTGTAAATATGCTCTTTCGTCACCACGAGATTTTCTGGCACATAATTTTTTAAATATTCAACAGCTTCAGAGGGAGTATCTGCAATATAATAAAGATTTTCTGCCTCATCACGGGCAAAATTCTGTTCTATAATTTCATCAAAAAAATCTCTTAATTTATTATAAAAACCGTTTGTGTTTAATAAAACTATCGGTTTTTGATTATAACCGAGCTGTTTTTGTACAATCATCTCGGCAAGCTCTTCTAATGTCCCGAAACCACCGGGCAAAGCAGCAACGGCATCTGAAAGTTCATCCATTTTTGCTTTCCTGCTTCTCATACAAGGCGTGACAAAAAGTTCCACACACGCGTCAGTATAAACGCCCATATTATGTAATTTTTCAGGCATAACTCCGATTATTTGAGAACCGTTTTCTTTTACTTTTTCAGCGCATGCCCACATTAAACCTAAAGAACTTCCACCGTACACCATATCAAATCCGGCTTTACCGAGCAAATCCCCAAATTCAGAAGCTGCTTTGTAATACGATTCATCCAAAAAATTGCAGGAAGATGCGAAAACACATACACGTTTGATATCAGTCATCAAAGCCCCCGCCGATTTTATAATAATAAGAACAGCTTACCCCCGTACCGGTTTCAGAACAATCCTTTTTCAACTCATCCATACTTTCATCAAAACCGAAAGGTTCAATCTTACCTCCGTCATAAATATTCACACCAAAAATATCTTTTCCCCATCTGTTCGGCGGCAAAATACCATTCATATCAAACATCATTATGAATAAAACATCATCAGACTTTTCACTTTTAATATCTTTTATCCCGACAATTGTATTATTTTCAGCGAAATAAAAATCTTCAAAATGGTATCTCTGCCCTTTATAAACCCTTGCTCCATTCATATAACGCGGTTTATAATGCCTTATAGGCAAACTTTTTATACGCATATAAGGTTTGATTATTGCAAGCAATAAATTTTCACGTTCTGAGGAAGTTTTAGCCTTCTTCATACTTTTCAGCATATCATCTGTAATATGAGCATTTATTACAGAAAACATATATTCAACACGATTTAATTTTTCATTCCATTTGGAAATAAAATTTGCCTGACGTGAGTTTTCTATCGAAACCGGCATTATAAGTAAGATCACACCGAGCATGACAAATACCGCAATAGAATATTCAAGTTTCCAAAAACGTTTCTTCCCTGTCATACAACCTCAAGCCAAATCTATACGTTTTTTTTCTTCAACAAGCTTGTCATAAACCCATTCCGGAACAAAGTTCTTACCGAGAATAATCTGCCCGTTCATAATATTGGGGGCATGAAAATCAGACCCGCCCGTTACAATTAGTCCTAATTCCTCAGCCATTGATGAAAAATATTCAACACATGCAGGAGAATGTTTTCTGTGATAAGCCTCTATTCCGCGCAGTCCGTATTGCATTAATTCCTTGATTAAATCTTCGGCAATATCAATATCATGAGGATGTGCAATAACAGGTACACCTCCGGCATCATAGATAATTTCAACCGCATCCTGAGGTGAAACAGTTTTTCTTTGAACATAAACAGGCGAATCATCATGGATGTATTTTGAATAAGCCTCAATAACACTTGAAGTTCCGCCTGCATTTGTAATTGCTTTTGCAATATGAGGACGGCCTATACTTCCGCCTTCTGCAACCTGTTTTTTTATATCTTCAAACTTAATTTTTATACCTTCCTTTTTTGACAGAAGATTTATTATTTCTTTAGTTTGTTTTACACGAGCCTGCTGTTGAATTTTTAGCATATTTTGGAAATCATTGTTATTAACATCCATAAAATAACCTAAAATATGAACCTCATAATTTTTATAGAGAGTATTGACCTCTATTCCCTGAATAATTTCCAACTTATCATCTCTGTTTGTCTTTCTCAGGTAATCTTTCGCAACCGGATATGACAAAACATTGTCGTGATCCGTAAGAGCAATTACCTGCAGACCGACATCTATTGCCGTATCGACAATTTTTTCGGGAGAAAAAACACCGTCCGAATACAGAGTATGGATGTGTAAATCACTTTTCATTGTCCGCGTCCTTTTCTTTATCTGATAACAAAAAAACTCTTTTTATAGCAACAGTATGTCCGCTTATCGGGTTTATTTCAACCTCAACAGCATTAAGTTGGACGACATTACCGTCTGCTACATCATAACGTTCCGGAATACAGGTTATGAAGCGGTTAAGAGAAGTCTTATAATCCATCCCGATTATACTGTCATATATCCCGCAAAAACCGGCATCCGTAATATACCCCATACCATTTATAATTCTTTCATCTGCTGTTTGGACATGAGTATGTGTCCCGAAAAACGCACTTACACCGAGCTCTGAACAAAAACGTCCAAAACATATTTTTTCTGCAGTAGCTTCCGCGTGTAAATCAACTATTACAATCGGAGTTATATCTTTTAAACGTTTTATTTCATCAACAGCTTTGTCCCATTGAGAATCAACAGGGGACATAAACACTCTGCCCAAAAGATTTATTACAGCAATTTTTACACCATTAGCAAGCTCAAAAATACGGCTCCCGAATCCGGGAGTATTCAAAGGATAATTAAAAGGTCTGACTAATTTATCAGCCTTATCGATGTAGTTTAAAATCTCTTTTTTGTCCCATATATGGTTGCCAGAAGTCATGCAATCAACACCATATTCAGAGATTTCATTATAATTTTTTTCAGTTAAACCAAAACCATGAGATGCATTTTCTACATTAGCAATTACAAAATCATATTTTTCTTTATGTTCCGCTAAGTAATCACGTAAAACATATCTGCCGGGTTTCCCGACCATATCTCCGAAAAATAAAATTTTTATATTTTGTTCATCACCTGTCATTTGCACCTCTAAAGTGAAGAGTGAAATGTGAAGAGTGAAGAAAATCTACTTCACGCTTCACTGTTCACTTTCTCAACTATTTTGCGATTTCCGTTGTCCTGAACTCTCTAACCACCGTCACTCTAATCTGCCCCGGATAATCAAGTTCATCTTCTATACGTTTTGCAACATCTCTTGCAAGCTTTTGAGAGGCCAAATCGTCAAATTTTTCGGCTTCAACGATAATTCTAACCTCACGTCCTGCCTGAACCGCAAAAGATTGTTTTATTCCTTCATAACTGTTTACGATTTCTTCAATTTTTTGCAGACGTTTGATGTAAATTTCAAGAGTGTCGCGTCTTGCTCCAGGTCTGCCTGCCGATATTGCATCCGCAACTTTTACAAGCACAGCTTCAATTGTATTTGCAACAACATCGTCATGGTGTGCCTCAATTGCATGAATAACTTCAGGACTTTCTCCGTATCTTGAAGCGATTTCAACACCAAGCTGAATATGCGTACCTTCCTGTGTCTGGTCAACGGCTTTTCCGATATCATGCAAAAGACCTGCACGTTTTGCAATTTTTTCGTTTGCACCGATTTCTGCAGCAAGCATTCCCGCAATATGACCGACCTCCAGAGAATGTTTCAAAACATTTTGACCGTAGCTTGTTCTGTAATAAAGGCGTCCGAGAGTTTTTATCAACTCTTTATTTAACCCCATAACGCCCATTTCAAGAGCTGCATTTTCGCCTTCTTCCCAGATTTTTCTGTCAATTTCGTCCTGTGCTTTTTCAACCATTTCCTCAATGCGTACAGGGTGAATACGCCCGTCCACAATCAGTTTTTCCAAAGCAAGTTTGGCAATTTCACGTCTAACTGGATCAAAGCTTGATAAAACGACAGCTTCAGGAGTATCGTCAATAATTAAATCAACACCTGTCAAAGTTTCTAAAGCTCTGATATTACGTCCTTCACGACCTATTATACGTCCTTTCATCTCATCGTTTGGCAAAGCTACAACGGAGACTGTTGTTTCAACAACCTGTTCTATCATACATCTTTGCATTGTAGTTGAGAGAATTTCTTTTGATTTTTCTAGAGATATTTCTTTTATTTTTGCTTCATTTTCTCTTATAAGCTGCATTTGCTCCTGAGCCAGATCATGTTTCAACTGGTCTAAAAGCATATTTTTTGCGTCTTCAGCAGACATTCCTGAAATTCTTTCAAGTTCTGTTGTCTGTTTTTGAACAATTTCAGCCAGATAATCTTCTTTTTCAAGAAGTTCATCAATTTTTCTTTGAACCTGAAGATCTTTATCAGTATATTCCTGAATTTTATCTTCAAGCATATCCTCGCGCTTTGCAAGTTTTTGTTCCTGTCTTGTAAGTTCCTGTCTTCTTTCTCTTTCTTCTTCGTTAAGTTTTTCTCTGTCTTCTTGCAATTCTTCAATTGCTTTGATTCTTGCCTCTTTTAGGAGCAGTTTTTCTTTTTCTTCCAATGCTTTTTTGTCTTTTTCAACGGATAAAAGCGTAGATTTCATCTTGCTTTGCTGGACAAAAAGCACAGCGATTAATGCTATTACCGCAATAACCGCAATAATCAATAAAAAGTCCATAAAGTTTTATACCTTATCCTTTTCTATTTTTTAATAATACACGCAATGCCCGATACATATATCCTATCGAGCTTCAAACTATTTAACTATTCAAATAAATTTTATTGCATATATTTCCAAAAAATATTTACCTACTACATCTGTCAATATGATACCATGATTATACATTTTTGTATAGTATTAATTTAAAAATTGATACATATATCAAATGCTGATTTACAAAAGGTGTTGAAAGTGGTATACTTACAACCGTAAAAAGGAGAGATACTATGGAAATTAAAGTTTCACAAGACGTAAAAAATACTCCCGTTGAAGTTCTGGTTATCAATAAATTTGAAGGTGAAAAGACTTCACAGGAGCTTACTAATACTTATGCAGTTGATAAAGACCGTTTTGAAGGCAAATTCGGCCAAACATATCTTTTGCATACTCTAGGACAAATTTCTGCCGATAAAATCTTGATAGTCGGCTTCGGTAAAAAAGAAGAATTTGACCACAATAAAATGAGAGAAGCCGTAGCAAAAGCAGTAAAAAAATTACACCAGATTAAAGCTAAAAAAGCAATTTTTGATTTTGATGTCAATGCAGATTACGGAAAATCTGCCGCAATCGGAGCTATGATAGCTGATTATGCTTATGACAAATACAAATCAGAAAAAGCACACCACCTTGATGAAATTACATTTGCAAAATTTTCACAGGAAGATGTAAATGAAGGAATTATTTTTGGCGAATCAATGAAATTCACAAGAGATTTAGCAAATACTCCTGCACAGATTGCAACCCCTTCAAAACTTGCAGAACTTGCAAAAGGATTGGAAGGAATTGAAACAAAAGTATTTGATAAAGAAGAAATCGAAAGAATGGGAATGGGCGCATATCTGGCTGTCGGTCAGGGAAGCGTTCAACCGCCAAAATTCATTCACATGAAATATACAGGCAAAAATGTTAAGAAAAAAATTGCCCTTATCGGTAAAGGCATCTGCTTTGATTCAGGCGGACTTGATATTAAACCGCCATCATCAATGCTTACAATGAAAGATGATATGTCAGGAGCAGCATGTGTGTTAGGTGTAATGAAGGCGTTGTCAAAATTACAACCTGATATGGAAGTTCATGGTATAATTGCAGCCTGTGAAAATATGCCTTCAGGCTCATCTTACAAGCCGGGCGATATCTTAACAGCCAAAAACGGTAAAACCATAGAAGTTGATAACACTGATGCTGAAGGCAGATTAACCCTTGCAGATGCACTCTGTTATGCATGCGAACTCGGTGTTGATGAAGTAATTGATATCGCAACTCTTACAGGTGCCTGCATGGTAGCTCTCGGCACAGTTGCTTCAGGAATTATGGGCAACGACGAAGAAATGATTGCAAGACTAATCAAAACAGCAAAAGATTCAGGTGAAACATACTGGCAGTTACCGATGTTCAAAGAATACAAAGACAGCCTGAAATCAGATATTGCTGATATGAAAAACACTGGTTCACGTTATGGCGGTGCATCAGCTGCAGGCGTATTTTTACAGGAATTTGTAAAAGATACAAAATGGTGCCACATAGATATCGCGGGTACTGCATATCTTGAAAAACCGCAGAAAGAATTTATAGCAGGCGCAACAGGCGCAGGCGTAAGAACCCTTTTGAACTATGTAACAAGATAATAATTTAACCAGGTCGGGCTTCTGCCCGACCTGGTATTTACTGCCACACTGAACTTGTTCCAGTGTCATATCCTTAAAAACGACCTACTTTCGCTAAAAATTCACCAACTTTTCTTAGCCATCTTTTTGCAATAGGCGAAAGTTTTTCTAAAGAATCTCTGGATATTGTCCCGTTACCATCAGTAGGAATTTTAAATTCGTATATTTCTCTAATGTTTCCTCCGATACGCTTACCGAAAAGTGTTAATTTATCTCCATCAATAATTTTAAACTCCTTAGGATTAATTACAGAAGAAACACCTTCGCGAAATCTTGTAATAGTAGAACCGGATCTCCCTTTTGTTATCAACGGTTCTGAAACTGAGCCGTCATATTTAATTTCACGTAAAGTTGCCTTATAAGACTTAGGGTCACCATGAATTGTATTTGTTTATTTTGTAAATAAATAAGTATCACCACGATGTTTAAATAATCTTGTATCCATTGACATAATTTCTACCTGCTTTCTTTTTTTGTTTTAACCTACACAGTTTTATAAAGTTTTACAGGCTAAAAAATTGCTACGGGCGCAATACATCCTATCCTATCCTATCCTAGGAGGGATTATACCAAGGTTTCAACTGTTTTAAAATTCAAATTTACATTTTGTTACATAAAACAATTTTAATATTTCGCGTTCACGAAAGAAAAATTATAACGTTATTTTTACAATATTAAAATGCTAACTAAAGAAATGAAAAAACAGATTTACTTAAAGGCTCTATCTAAAGCCACAAAACACTGTATCGGGAATAGAAAACCTTCCCGTATTGCAATTGAATACGGGATTTCAACATCAACACTCAGCACACTTGTTAATGCTAAAAAAGATTTTAATGTTACTACAATAGCCCAAGTTGCAGAAGCTATAGGTGTAAAAACATCTTATTTATATGAACTGACAGAGGTGTATTTGCCAACAGGATTTTCCCTTTTGGACATTTAACTATCTTCCGAAATATTTTTCCAAACTGTCTGCAATGGCTTTTGCATACTGTTGTTGAAAGTCAGGGTTAATCAAATTTGCGTTATCCTCGGGATTTATAAGATATGAAACTTCAATTAAAAGACTCAAGGCATTTGTATTTCTGACAACCGCCAGACTTCCCTGTCTTACTTTATCATTAGGAACACCGATTTCAGAAACAACAGTATCCATAATTAGGTCTGCAAGAGGTTTTGCCTGATTATAGTAATAATAAATACTTGTGCCGCGGTTTTTATTCGGATCTAAACCATCGGGGAGTGCGTTCCCGTGAATACTTATAAACACAACCGCATTCCCGTAGTTTGCAATTTCAACCCTGTCTTTCAAACCGACATAATTATCAGCGTTTCTCGTCATTATGACCTTTGCACCGCGTTTTTTTAATTCAGCTTCAAGATATTTGGCAATTGATAAGTTTATATTCTTTTCCTTGTCGCCGAGACATCCTGTTGCTCCGTTTTCATAGCCGCCGTGTCCAGCATCAATTGCTATTCTTATATTATGAAGCGGACGCCAGGAGTGAGTTATAATAGGTTTTCTTATCTTCAAAATAAAATCATTATTTTGATACTCTCCGCTGTAACCCAATAGTTTCCGACCGCTTAAAACATCATTAACAGGGACTTTCATAACATAAGTTTCGTCGGGCTGATTTTTTACGTTATAAAATTTCATAAGAAAATTTTCGCCTTCAACCATTTCGAACGGAACTTTTTTGTCTAAATGAAATATAAAGGTATAAAAATCCTTGCTGTCAATGTATTCATAACCGAACAATTCAGCAGGAGTAACGGAAAAATTATCAAAAGCCTTTACATTAGACTTTGAAATCCAACCAAAGTTATTCTTGCCCAGAACAATTCTGTAAAAACCGCTCTGCTCACCGTCCGAGATAAGTTCGACATTACGCTGCAAATGAGCAATCCTGTTAATACCGCCGTCAACCGGAGTTGAACGAAGCGGCGCATCTTCTGTTGTAACAGAAAAGGATTTTTTCTCATTATAAGGTGTAAACACCGATGTTTTTGATGCATTTTGCTTTATTTGAGGACGGGTTATAACAAATACCTGCCGTTCATTCTCCGACTGAATAACAAAAGTATTTGCCCCTGTGTTCAAATTTACAACATAAGCAAAAGCTCCTGTCGGGTGCAAAGGAACATCCTGTCCGTTAATTTTAAGTGGTTTATCGGAAGAACCAACAAAAAATGTTGATTTTGCATTTATTATTACATCGTTTTTTGAAGGATATACTATATTAAACGCAAAAGCCTGACAGCCAAATAACAACAACCCCGTTAACAAAATTATTTTTTTCATAACTTAATTATACTACAAAGTTAAAATTATTTAATATTTACTTCTTTTATAATTGATTATGATAAAATAATTGAAGAGAGGGATATGTTTTGAGAAGAAGATTGCGCAATGAGCCGGAAAATGAAATAGAAAAACGCAATAAAACATTCGATCAGGTAGTAGGATTTTTGCACATATTTTTTATATGTTTTATGGTGCTTCTGGTTATTTACCTGTTCTTTATACAGGTAATTGACGTTGGAAAGTATAGAGCAAGGGCAAGAAGCCAACGTGTCGGAAGAATTTTTTCAATGCGCGGTGATATTTTTGACAGAAACGGAATTAAACTTGCGACAGACAAAGTTTACTCAGATGTCTATGCACATCCGGCCGACTACGACCATTCGCCGGAAGAACTTGCAAAAATGCTTGCTCCTATTTTAAAAATGCCAAAAGATACGTTATTACAAAAGCTCAAGAAACCGGGGCCGGTTATAACTTTGAAAAAAGATATAGATAGAAACGCCGCAAAAGAAATTTCTAAATTGCATTTAAGAGAAATAAGCTTAGGCAAAAAAAATACAAGAGAATATCCTCAAGGAACGCTGGCCGCTCATGTTCTCGGGTATTACAACTTTGATGCCGACATTGCAAACGGAGTTGAATACACGGCAAAAGACAGACTTGAACATGTAATAAATACGGTCAAGTACCAGAAAACACGCGACGGAAAAATTATTTATGATTTCACCACCGACCCCGTTGCAACAACCACAAATCCTAAAGGGGAAAATGTAACTTTAACTATTGACGCAGCCATTCAGCACGTTTGCGAAAAAGAAATTGAAAAAATGGTAACGGAAAAAGAAGCAGAGCGCGGGACTGTTATTGTTATGAATCCTAAGAACGGGGAAATTCTAGCCTATGCCGTATACCCGACATTTGATCCGAATAATTATAAAAAGGCAACACCCCAGCAGCTAAAAAACTGGACTCTGACAGATGTATTTCCACCCGGTTCAACATTCAAAACGGTTACTGTAGCAAGTGCTATGGATCTCGGAAAAATTAACGAGCATTCAAAGGTTCTTGATACCGGTAAAACCACTATAGGTAAATGGGAAATAAAGAACTATGACTATGATATTCGTCCTTACCCCGGAGAAATATCGCTTGAATACCTGTTTGAACATTCAAGCAATATAGGTTCAATAAATATTGCTAAAACAATGAGTCCTTCTGAATTTTACGGTGTGCTAAAAAGATTCGGTTTCGGAGAAAAAACAGGAATAGATCTTCCAGGAGAATCAGTCGGCTTGCTTCCATACTGGAGCCACTGGGATCAGGGTATTCAGGCCACAATGTCTTACGGATACGGAACCTCAGTTACCGCAATCCAGATGATTTCCGCTGTTCAGGCCCTTGCAAACAACGGTGTACGCATTACCCCCCATGTTATTAAATATAATCAGGAAGAATACGACAATAAAATACACCATATTCAGGTCGTAAAGCCGGAAACAGCACAGGCAATAACCAGATTGCTGGCAGCCGCCGTTAATAACGGACGTTCGGTAATAAAAATGGATAAATACAATCTTGCGGCTAAAACAGGTACTTCCAGAAAGCCAAAAGAAGGCGGAGCAGGTTATACACCTTATATGTATACATCAACTATAGGTTATTTCCCTGCATCAGATCCTCAGGTGCTGATATATGTTATGGTAGACAGCGCAAAAGTCGGTGCTATCTGGGGAAATACTGTTGCAGGCCCTGTTTTCCACGAAGTTGCAACGCAAGTTGCCAGAATTTTGAACTTAAAACCTGATAAAGCACCGGAAAAACAAAAAAAGAATTAAATTAGTTTCACAGGAGATAAAAAATGAAGTTAGATGAATTAATTGAGTATTTGGATTACAAAGATTTAATAAATTTTAAAAATGTTAATATAACGGGAATTTCTTATAATTCTAAAACCACAAAAAAGGGAGATATCTTTGTATGTCTTGTAGGAGAACATACTGATGGACATGAATTTGCAATTAATGCAATAGAAAACGGTGCTGCAGCGCTTCTTGTTGAAAGAAAAGTAGAAGGTACAAAAATTCCGCAGGTTGTTGTATCTTCCACAAGACATAAAATAGCCGATATTGCGGACAGATTTTATTCTAGTCCTTCAAAAGGAATAAATCTCATAGGGATTACGGGAACAAACGGAAAAACAACCGTAACTCATTTAATTCAAAAAATCTTTGAGGAGAACGGGCAAAAATGCGCACTTATCGGAACACTCGGTTATAAATTGTCATCAAATGGTGAATATCGTGATGCAAAACATACAACCCCTCAGGCTCCGGAACTTCAGGCTACATTAAGAATGATAAAAGATGTAGAAAAAATTGACAATGTTGTAATGGAAGTAAGTTCGCACGCTCTGGATCAAAACAGGGTCGGCGGGTGTAGATTTAACGGTGCAGTTCTGACTAACTTGACTCAGGATCATCTTGATTACCATATAACAATGGATAACTACTTCAAGGCAAAGGCACTGCTTTTTGAAAGGTTGAAAGAAGGGAATTTCGCAGTAATTAATGCAGATGACGAGTATGGCGACAGATTTATAAGCGTTGTACCTGAAGGTGTTAAAATTTACACTTACGGTGTAAGACAACAGAGCGATGTTATGGCTCATAATATTAACTTTTCTTTAAACGGTGCGGAGTTTACTCTTGTTGCAAATGCAAAAGAATATAAAGTTAATCTCCACATGAACGGAATGTTCAGTGTTTATAATGTGCTTGCAGCAGTTACGGCAGCGCTTGCAATGGGTATTGACATTGAAATCGCTCTAAAAGCACTCCAAAACGTAAAAGGAGTTGCAGGTAGATTTGAAGTTGTTGTAAAAAAACCACTTGTAATTGTTGATTACGCACACACACCCGACGGACTGGAAAATGTATTAAAATCTGCAAGAGAAATTACTCCGGAAGATGGTAAACTTATCTGTCTTTTTGGATGTGGCGGGGACAGAGATGCCACTAAACGTCCCAAAATGGGGGCCATAGCCCAAAAACTTGCGGATAAAATTGTTATTACGAGCGACAACCCGAGATCAGAAGATCCTCAGGTTATTATAACTGATATTATCGCAGGTCTTAAATCGGTTGATACCGAAAACGTTATTGTTGAACCCGATAGAGGAAGCGCTATTGCCCTTTTAAAAACAATTGCAAATAACAATGACGTTGTTGTAATTGCAGGAAAAGGTCATGAAGATTATCAGATACTAAAGGACAGAACAATTCACTTTGACGACAGGGAAGAGGCCCGTAAAGTCTTTGAAGTAAGCGTTATATAAAATAAATGCCTCCCCCTTGAGGGAGGAAATCTATTTGATTTTCAGGAGGGATATTGAGAACAAAGCTTTTAATTGAACAACATTTTCACGGATGTTTCGGAATTGATTTTAACAAAGCTTCAGTTGATGATGTGCTTTATTTATCAAAAGAAATCCTAAAATACGGCATAGGGGGAATATTCCCGACCATTGTTACAGACTCGGTTGAAAACACAAAAAAAGCAATATCCGTTATAAAAGAAGCTGCTTTAAAGCAGACAGATGATACGGCTAAAATTTTAGGCATCCATCTGGAAGGCATATTCATTAATCCGCAAAAAAAGGGGATTCATAATCCTGAACATTTTCTTAAATTAACACCTGAAAATTATAAACTTATTGAAGATGATTTTATAAAAATTATAACTCTTGCACCGGAACTTGATGAAGGACTATTGGATTACTTATCGGATAAAAACATTAAAATTCAGGCTGGACACTGCATTGGCGGGAATTTAAGCAAATGCACGGGATGCACCCACCTTTTTAATGCAATGTCGGGAATTACGCACAGAGGAGAATCTACGGCACTTTCTTCACTAATTAGTGACGATATTTATACAGAAATAATTGCAGACGGTATCCATGTTTCAAATGAAGCATTAAAACTTGTTTTTAAAACAAAGCCTTCAGATAAAATTATTTTGATAAGCGACAGCCTGCCAATAACTAAAAGTAATTTAAAAGAAACTGTATTTGCCGATGAAAAAGTGTATTATGACGGAATAAAAGCGACCTCAAAAGACGGAACAATAGCCGGCAGTACAACAATGCTTCCTGATATCATAAAACGTCTGGCAAACTTAAACATGTTCAATCCCGAATACATTAATAATCCGTATAAGTATCATAATATTGACTTGAACGGTTATATTGAGTGGGATAAAGAATGGAATATAATAAGGGTAAGAAATAAATGAAAAGTGATAATATAAAAAAAGGGATAGCAAGAACTCCGCACCGCGGTCTTTTGATGGCTACAGGCGTTAGTAAAAAAAATATGAAAGCTCCGTTTATCGGAATTGCAAGTTCATTTTCTGATTTGGTTCCGGGGCATATCGGAATGCGTGATTTAGAACGGCAAATAGAAAAAGGGATACATTCTGCAGGTGGTCAGGCATTTGTTTTTGGGGTTCCTGCTATTTGCGACGGAATTGCAATGGGACACAGCGGTATGAGATATTCTCTCCCTTCAAGAGATTTGATTGCGGATTGCATTGAAAGCGTTGCCGCAGCTCACCAGCTTGACGGAATTGTACTTCTTTCAAACTGCGATAAAATTACACCGGGAATGCTTATCGGAGCATTAAGACTTAATATTCCTGCTATACTTGTCACTGCAGGGCCTATGCTTGACGGAGAATGCCGCGGACAGCACAAATTAACCATGGTAACCGGCTCGTTTGAAGCTGTCGGAAGATTTAGAAAGGGAGAAATTTCAGAAGAAGAACTTCTAGATTTTGAAGAAGAATCATGTCCTTCCGCAGGCTCCTGTCAGGGGATGTATACAGCAAATACAATGGCATGCCTCGCTGAGGTTATGGGAATGAGCCTGCCTTATTGTTCTTCTGCGTCTGCCGTTTCATCAAAAAAACGAAGACTGGCATTTGAAAGCGGTATGCAGGTAGTTGAACTGGCAAATAAAGATATAAAACCTTCTGATATCATTACAAGAGATAGTTTAAGAAATGCAATAACAGTTGATTTAGCTCTGGGCGGTTCAACTAATACATTTTTACACCTTCTTGCAATAGCAAATGCAGGTAATATAGATATAACCCTAAAAGATTTTGAACAAATAAGTGAATATATTCATCAAATAGTGAAGATTAATCCGTCCTCTACTTTAACAATGGCAGATTTTCATAACGCAGGAGGAGTTCCTGCTGTTCTAAAATCATTGAAAAAGTTTCTTAAAGATACCACAACCGTATGCGGGCTAAAAATAGACGAAATTGCCGAACAAGCCTGGGCAGACACAAATATAATTCCGGAATATGACCATTCAACATATACTCAGCCCGGTTTAAGTATTCTATACGGAAATCTTGCAAAAGACGGATGCGTTATAAAAACTTCAGGTGTCGCTCCGGAATGCTACACATTTGAGGGAAATGCAAAAACTTTCGACAGCGAAGAAGAAGCAATGTCTGCTCTTGAAAATGACAGTATTAAAGAAGGGGATGTAATAGTAATTCGCTATGAAGGCCCCAAAGGCGGCCCCGGGATGCGTGAAATGCTTGCTCCGACATCACTTCTTGTAGGCAAAGGTCTTGGAACAAAATGCGCGCTTATTACTGACGGCCGTTTTTCCGGTGCTACACGAGGGATTTGTGTAGGTCATATCTGTCCTGAGGCTGCAAACGGCGGTACAATAGCTTTAATTGAAGACGGAGACAGGATAAAAATTGATATTCCTAACCATAAAATCAGCCTGCTTGTTGATGAAGAAATTCTGACTGAACGTAGAAAAAACTTAAAGCCGTTTGAACCTAAAGTTAAATCAGGCTATTTATATAAATATTCACAAAATGTCCAGGATGCCTCGCACGGAGCAATTGTATAATAATGAGTATAAAAGAACTAAAAGATTTTGCTGATGATATAAATAAATGCTCAAAATGCGGACTTTGTCAGTCTGTATGTCCGGTTTATAAAGAAACAGGAAACGACTGCGCGGTTTCTCGCGGGAAATTTGTTATGCTGGACGGAGTGTTAAAAGGGGATTTAAAACTCAATAAAAACATAAATAAATATCTTGATTTATGTCTGAAATGCGGAAAATGTACCGACTTTTGCCCGAGCGGAATAGATGTGTGCAAAATCTTTGAAACCGCCAAATACAATTATGCAAAAAATACATTAACAGGCAAAATAATTTTCTTTTTGGAATCAAAATTTGTTTTTGGCAATTTGATAAATATGTTTAAAATTATAACTAAACCATTCAGAAAACAAACAAAAGGGAAAAGCTCAAATTCTCTTAAACTCCTTTATTTCAAAGGTTGTGCAAATAATTTATGCCCGCGGACAGATAACTATTTATTCAAAATATTCAAACATTCAGATATTGAAATAATTGAAAAAAACTTTGAATGCTGCGGTCAGCCTTTTTTATCAAGCGGAAACCTTGAACGTTTTGAGCAGGTCAAAAAGCATAATCTTAAAATGCTTGAGAATTGTGATTTTGATTATATATTAACAGACTGCGCAAGCTGTGAAAGTACGCTTAAGCAATATATGAACGTAAAATTCATAAATATCGGCGAATTAATAAATATGCAGGAATTAAAATTTCAATTTTCCAAACCATTGAAAGTAACTTTCCACAAACCGTGCCATCTGGGAAACGATAATTTTCTGAAAACTCTTTTTAATAATTGTGAAAACATTGATTATGTCAAAATGGACGATTATGATAGCTGCTGCGGTTTTGGCGGAGAATTTACCATCAAAAATCATAAAATATCCGGAGCAATTTCAAAGAAAAAAGCTGAAAATATACTTAAAACCGCCGCTGATTATGTAGTAACAACCTGCCCAGGATGTATTATCGGATTAAAGCAAGGACTTTTCGGTTACAAAAACAGCCCTAAAGTATTAGGGTTAACCGAATTTTTAAATAAAGCAGAAGTAAAGAAATAACGATTATTTCTTTTTCAATTTTCTAAAATCACTGTAACCGCTGGATATAGCAAGCTGATCAGCAATAGGGTCATTGAAGCTTAAAAGAGTTTTATCCGGCAATTTCCCAGAAATCAACGGTTCCATAAAACCTTTTGAATAAACACGGGCAATAAATTTTGAAACCGATTCTGGAATCCCTGCAGCCGCACATAAAAAACCGTATATATTGTTTGAAAGGAAATTCCCTGCGACAATTTTCCCGTTGTATCTTGCAAACTGAACACGTCCGAATTTATCTCTACCCGGGAATTCAGCAATAAACTTTGTATCCCATATTTCTCCGGTTGAAAAATTATTTAAAAACATCTTTATAATTTTCAGCCTGCCAAACGGCTCACGCTTAGCTTTTTCAATGTCTTTTAACAAATTAAACTTCATTTTATCGAAGTCTTTTGTAACATCAGGATAAAATCGCGCGGAATCTGAAGTTGGAAACCTGTATATTTTCACCCCTGTATAACCATTATAAGCTGCATCGACTGCTCTTGAACATCCGTTTAACTCACGCCAATCTGCCATTCTTCGTTTTGCGTCAGTAATTATATATTTATTAATAAGTTTTTTGGGCAAAATATTCATAGTTTTATAAAAAATCTGTTTATGATATTACAAATTTCATAAACAGATTTTTTTGCCGTTTTGTAAATATTTATTTACCTAATTCATTTGCTTTTTTTGCAGTCTCTGCTATCACATCATAGAAAAGCTTTTTCGAATTACCTTCACTCATCGCTGACACTCCGACAAATGTACAACCGCCTTTTGTTGCAACATTATCAATCAAAGTTTGGACAGAAAGTTCTCCTCTATTCATAACCATTTTTGCGGAACCCAAAGCTGTTTGTGTTGCGAGCATTAATGATTTTTCATACTCAAGACCTAATTTTTCACCGGCACGAGCTATATCTTCAATTACTTTATAGAAAAAAGCAGGTCCGGAGCCTGAAATGGCAGTTACTATATCAATCTGTTCCTCAGAAACCTCAATACATTTCCCGATACTTGAAAGCAATTCCATAACAAATCTTGCATCTTCATCCGTTGCATAAGAGCCTTTGCATATACCACTCATACCTTCAAGAACAAGTGCAGGGGTATTGGGCATTACACGAATTACCCTGTTTCTGCCGACTATATTTTCAATTGTTGAAGTTGAAACACCAGCCGCAATTGAAACGACTAATTTTTCAGAAGTCAATTCATCCCTAATTTCTTCTAATACGTTACTTACATAATTCGGTTTAGTTGCAATAAAAATAACGTCACTGTCCATTGCAAGACATTTGTTATCAGTTAAAACTTCAATTCCTAAACGTTTTTGAGCATCTTCAGCTACATCACAATTAACTTCCGAACCTTTTAAATTTGCTTGCGGCAAAAAGTTTGATGAAATCACTCCTTTAATAATAGCACTTGCCATTTTACCGCAGCCTATAAATCCTATTTTGCATTTTTTGTTCATATTATTTAACCTGCTCCTCTTTTTATGTTGACTAATAATTTTTTTTCATTTAACATTTGAATTATACGACAAATATAAACTAAAAGGAATAAAAAAATGAGACGTACACTAGAAGGAACAAAAATTAAAAGGCAAAAAGTCAGCGGATTCAGAGCCAGAATGGCAACTCCGGGCGGACAGGAAGTATTGAACAGACGCCGTGCTAAAGGCCGTCACAAATTGGCTATTACGGCTAAAAAACGTGCATAAATAGCAAAATACAAAATTTGAGTTAAACACAGCAGGTCGGAATATTCAGGCGTGCTGTGTTGTTCTGGTAAAATTATGTTAAAAAAACAATACAGGCTAAAAAACAAATCAGCATTCACTGCAACCTATAGAGTTAAAAATTCTTTTCACAAAGGAGGAATAACTCTTTTTGCCGGTCTTTTAAAAAAGGATGAAAATTCTCTGACTAAAGTTGGCTTTGTTGTAAGTAAAAAAACACACAAAAGAGCTGTCAGAAGAAACAGATTAAAAAGGCTTATGAGAGAAAGCTACCGTCTGACTCTTAAATCAGGCGAACTTTATAATTCGCAAAAATATATGTCTTTAATATTTGCAGGTGGAGAACACGCACTTGATAAAAATTTTACGGAAGTACAAAATATAATAAAAAATCTTTTACAGAGGCTTGAATAATGTTTGAAGGGATGTATGTAGAAAAAGTTATGACTCAGAAATATATCCGTCCTTATCCTCAGCAACCGCAGGAAACGGCAGGATACAGTATCGGCAGTCAGGCTATTTACAGATATTCTTTAAAAGACTCTCAATATCCTACTCTGATTATTCCTGATCCTATTTATAACGGTCAAGGCGGCATGATAAAACCCGGACACTATGAAATTGCTCTTTCTGATTCTATGGAATTTTTAATACTACTTGAATCTAAAAATCCGATAGCAATTATTCCCGTAATTAAAATTGAAGAAGATGCGACAGAAAAAGACAGGCTTAACAATAAAAAAGTAAAAAAAGAATTAAAAAAAGAGAAAAAATTACGGGAAGATACTAACAAAAAACGTGCAAAAGTAGGCATGCCCGCAGACGAACCTGAGATTTTTATGGAAACTTCACTGGAATATGTACCTAAAGGAGAATACTATTTGATAAAATATCAAAAAGGGACTATAAAAGCCTGGGGAGCCTTTAAAGGGTAAAAATCTCTTTACAATTCTTAAAATTTTCTAAAGTTAAGCAATTTTTGTACCGTAAAATACTTTATTAATGTATGTGCAATAATGAGGTTTTTATTTTCTAGAAAATTAAAGAAAAGGAGTATAAAAATGGGTTAATAAAAATAACTTAATATTTATTCACAAATGCGCAAATTAATATTTTTTTGTGCGTTTTATAAGTATACTTGTTTATAAGTATATTTGTATTTGGATTGTGAAAATTTAATAGAACTTTAACATAAAGGAGTATTTTATGAACAAAAAGCTTATGATTGCGGCGATTGCAGCATTTTTGTCTGTGACCAGCGTGTATGCCGACTCCAATATTACCGGTATTGAAGGAGTCCCGGGAGCACCTGGCGGCGGTAACATTTTTAATATCCACCCAGACGTAACAAATGGTGATATTGGTTATAGACATTATGATCAATTCCAGTTAGGACAAGGTGATATCGCTAATCTGCTATATCAGTTGGGAGTAAAAGATATAGATACATTTGTCAACCTTGTAGATGGCAAGATTGACATTAATGGTATAGTAAATACAATGCGCGGTAACAATTTCTATGACGGGCATGCTATATTTATTTCTCCGAACGGAATGGTTGTCGGTTCTTCCGGGGTATTGAATGTTGGTTCTTTATCAGTTATAACCCCAAGTACTGATACTTATACCGGTTTAAAAAATGACTACAATCAATCACAAAAAGTTTTTGATAATATAAATCAGATTTCAAAATTAAAACAAGACAGCAATGCACCAATTGATATTCAGGGCCAAATCTTTGCAAGAAGCGGAGTTGATTTACGCGGTTCAGCAATTGATATTTCCGGCGGGATTGTCAACGGCGTTACTGATATGAACCAAATTACAAGTAAATCTCAAGCAGATACATTATTTAACAGCTTGGTAAATACTGATGGTATTGCGTCATCTGCAAACGCAATAGAAAATGGAAAGATAATTCTTATCAAAAGTTCCGACAAAGATGGTGCAGGAATTAATGTTTCAGGAAAAGTTGCAAACCTGGATAACGGCGGCGTATTTTTAACAAATGAAGGTGAAAACGGTTTAAACGTTGCTGACGGCGCACTTATTGCATCAAATGATAAAGCTCAATTATATAACTATAAAGGCGACTTAACAGTTAATGGCACTGTTTCAAATAAAAACAATACATTAATTGTGACAAACCGCGAAGATGCTGCTAACGTAAATATCGGATCAAATGCAAAACTTGTTACTGATAACGAAATTGCTATTTCTAACAAAGGTACAGGTAAATTAACTGTTGCAGGTACCACTTCATCTGTCGGAAAGACTGACATTACAAACAACGGTGCAGGCGGTATGGAAATCGCAGGTAACATCGGTGACGACGAAGTTGATACTGTAAGAATTGTTAACTACAACGGTAAAATGACATTTGCAGGCGGCAGCAACGTTAAAGCGGAAAAAGTTTTACAGGTTGAAAACAGAGGCAATGGCGGTCTCGAAATTCAACAAAAAGCTAATTTGGCTTCTAAAGAAAACCTCGGTTTGAAAAATAAAGCCGGTGAAATGAAAATTGATGGCGTTGTCGGCGTTGAAGACGGAGATATGAATGTTTGGAATGAAGAAAACGGAACAAAACTCACCCTTGCTTCAAACGGACAAATTAACGGCAACGGCAACCTTTCAATAAAAAACAGCGGTGCAAACGGTATGACTCTTGAAGGAACACTTACAAATACCGGTGAAACTGCTATTAATAACACTAACGGACAGTTAATGGTCAATGGTGTCATTAACAATGAAGGCAATATGGGTATCATTAATAAAGAAAACGGTTCCGGCCTTATCATTACTCAAAATGGAAAAATTACCAATACTGGCGACCTTAAAATTGTTAACTCATCAGGTGCTGAGGGTTTAACAGTTGTAGGTGACGTTGAAAACACCGGTAATATGAGAGTTTACAATGATAATGGGCATTTGACAATTGCTAATAATGAAGATGGAACAAAACAGGGTTCTTTGAAAAACCACGAAGGCTATATGTACATCTTCTCAAGAGATAAATCAACCGGTATTACAACTCAAGATGGTACTAATATTTCTAACGAGATGGGAAACATTGCCATCAAACATGAAGGTACAACTGTTGAAGGCGAAAGAGGAATGAACCTTCAAGGTAACATTACAAACTCTGACGGTGAAACTGCTATCAATAACTACAGCGGTGATATGTATGTTTCAGGTAACATCAATGTTACAGACGGCAACCTCGGTATAATCAACAGAGAAGGCGGCGGCAAAGCAACATTTGCAAGCGCAGGAAAGATTAACCAATCAGGTATTGGAACTACAAATATTAAAAACTACGGCTCCGGTGATATGACTGTCAATAATGAAATTACTCACGAAGGCAGATTGAATATCTTAGGCAACACAAACCACCTCTACCTCGGCGGTAAAATCCATAACAACGGCGGAGATTATACATACGCTGCATCAAGAGAAAACGGTACAGGTTTGACAGCTACTGAAGGCTTCAAAGTTGACGGTTCAGGTAATGTATTAATCAAAAACATTACAGGTTCTGACGGTTTAGATTTCAACGGAGTTATTGAAAATACTGATGGTACTCAATCAGCTCTTGTTAACCACAAAGGTGATATGAATATCTCAGGTGATATTACAAACAGCGGTTCTTCCGTAATCATCTCTAACAAAGGTGAAGGTTTAAATATCACAGAAGACAGTACAATAACAAATGATGAAGAGGTTAAAATCGTTAACACAGGTACTAAAGAAGCTCAAATAAATGGTACAGTTAACGCACCGGAAGGCAAGTACAATTTCATTGAAAAATTGAAAAACCTTCTAGGAATGAACTAAAGACAAAACCATAACTAAATAAAAATAAAGTCCGAATTTAAAACAATTCGGGCTTTATTTTCTGCTATAATAAATTTATGCAGATTTTATTGAATACTGTTGCTATCTTCTTAAGAGTAATAACAAATTCTTTAAGTAATGTTTTTCAAAAAAAACTTGCAACAGAAGGGGAAAATCCTGTATATGTAAATTTTATAAATTATTTATTACTGAGTCTGGCATCGTTGCCCATGCTGTTTTTTATTGATTATTCATGTTTCAATTTGATATTTTGGAAATATGCAATACTTGGTGCAGCCTTTGGAACAGCTTGTAATTGTTTTATGATTCTTGCTTTGCAGTATGGTGAATTATCTGTTTTAGGGCCGATAAATTCCTATAAAGCTATAGTCGGAATGATTTTCGGGATAATCATATTACATGAAATACCGAATTTATACGGAATTTTAGGGATAATATTAATCGTTATCGGTTCATATTTTATATTTGACAGTGCAAGTCCTAAAGTACTTTTAAGAAAAGATATTCAGTACAGAATTTACGCACTTATTTTTTCTGCTATAGAAGCAGTATTTATAAAAAAAGTAATAATTCTATCCTCAGTTATGACATCATTTATTGTGTCAAGTATTTTAGGCGCAGCTTTTGCATTCATTACTTTAAAAACATTAACAAAAGAAACAATAAAAAAAACGAATAAAATACACTCTTTTTTTTATTTGTCGGCAGCATTGTGTTTTGGGGTAATGACGTTCAGTACAGCTTATGTTTTTAAATATATACAAGTTGGATATGCACTTTCATTATTTCAAATCTCAATTATCATTAATGTAATCTTAGGATATAAACTTTTCAAAGAAAAAAATTTATTAAAAAAATTATCAGGTTCCTTAATAATTCTTATAGGTTCAGCAACAATTTTAATTCTCGGTTGTTAATATGATAGAATAATTATAAGAAGGATCTGCCTATTATGCTTACACCCGTTTCGGGGAACAAAATTGAATACGATATAAGGACTTACAGAAATCACAGAACTGTAGTTTCTGAAAAATCTGAAACGCCTTTAAAAATAAAGGTATCTGCAGGAGCAATTGCAGGTACGGTATTGCCAATGGTGTACCTTGCTAAAAAACAAAATGCAAAACTTTATAATATAAAATATGGAGTAAAAGAACTACTTCTGGTAAGCACATGTGGTATTGCAGGCGGAACAGCCGCAGGTGCAATTGCTGAAAAGGAACACCGTAAACAAAAGCTTAATGAAGGGGTATTTCAATTTATGAATGCTGCTGTTCCCACATTGATATGCGGGGGATTATTTGAATTAAGCAAAAAAATTAAAAGTTTAAATAATAATATTTTTAGAGTAGGCGCAACTGCTGTAGGATTAGTTGCAGGTATGCATATTGCGGCTGCTATGTCAAATAAAATAAATGACCCGCAGGATAAAGTCCCTGACAGAAAACTTACAATAAAAGACTCTATAGCCAATATAGATGATGCTCTGGGGATTCTTGTATTAACCAAAGTTCCAATTGCTGAAAAATTACATGTGGATAAAATCTTGCCGATAATATTCAGTTGGTGCGGCTATAGAGCAGGAATGAGTAATTAATTAATTGTTACTGTCATCATTTTGAATTTTTATCTCACCGTTTTCTTCCACAAATTTTTTCTTATGGAAAAGTTTATTTATTAAAGGATCTCTTGAAGAATTTTTCTTCTCAAATCTTTCTTTTTCAGTCTGAACATCATTATTGTCATCAAGCACTTCACGCCTAAATCTCTGTTGATTAATCATCTGCATATCATGAACCTGAATAATCGCAGCATCAGGCGGCGCTATAGCAAATACCGGCATAGCTGCCGACAAAAATAACGTTAAAGATAAAAACTTTTTCATACCTGTTACCTCAAGGATTATTTTATACGAAAGACAACATTTGCTACCGCAGTAACTTTTTTATCTATAGTTGTTGTATCATTAATCCCCATATCAGAAACATTTGTTGAATCAACAGGGGTTATCTGGAAAACACCCATACGAACGGACTGAATTTTACCGGGTTTGTTATGAGTAGCCTTAAGCATTGCAGTTGCTCTGTCTTTTGCATCAGTTGTTGCATCCTGAAGAAGCTTAATCTTCAAATTTCCAAGTCCTGAATAAAAATATTCCGGAGAACGAACTGTAATATCAATACCCTTGTCCAAAAGCTGCTGGATATCGGTTGATATTTCTTTTATTTTTTGTACATCATCAGATTTTATTACAACAAGCTGAGAAAGATTAAAATAAGCTATATCGTTAGTCATATTACCGTTAGCGGTATATTTATAGGTATGATAACCGTTTGCGGCTTTTACTTCAATATCCGTAATTCCTTTATCCTGAAGATATTTCTTTACTACAGGAAGCTGGGCTTTTACTGTATTGTAAGCACTTTGTTTATCAGGTTTGCGTGCATTCAGTTCAATTTCCAGACGCCCCGAATCGGATTTAACTACCTGATAGGCAGATCCCGTAACAGTTATACTATCTTTTGATACACTATTTGTTCCGACTTTTACTGCAAAAATTAAACCCAATGCTAAAATGAACGCTAGCCATACTAACTGTAATTTTTCAAATTTTTCTAACATAATACACTCCTTAAAAAAATTATATGAAATATTATAAACTATTTTCAAGAAAAATCAATTGCATGTGACAAAAAAATATGTTACAATTTTTTTACAAAAAAGCAGGTGTTTATGAATAAATATATAAAAAAAGTTTTAAACAGGCTTAAAGAAAAAAATATTAATGAAAGTGAATATCTTCAAGCAGTTGAAGAAGTTTTGACTTCAATTGAACCGGTAATAAATAATCATCCAGAATATGAAAAAATCGCTCTGCTTGAACGAATGATTGAACCTGAAAGAATTATTACATTCAGAGTCCCCTATGTAAATGACAAGGGACAGACTATTGTCCATAGAGGTTACAGAGTTCAATTCAGCAGTCTTATTGGGCCTTATAAAGGAGGATTAAGATTTCACCAGAGCGTCAATCAAAGCATTATCAAATTTTTGGGATTTGAACAAATATTTAAAAATGCACTTACAGGTCTTCCTATAGGCGGGGCAAAAGGCGGCAGTGATTTTGACCCTAAAGGAAAATCTGATGATGAAATTATGCGTTTCTGCCAGAGTTTTATGACAGAACTACAACGCCACATAGGAGCCGATGTTGATGTTCCGGCAGGCGATATTGGAGTCGGGGAAAGAGAAATCGGGTATTTATTCGGCCAATATAAAAGAATTAAAGACAGGTATGAAGGCGGTGTTTTAACAGGTAAAGGGCTTTCATACGGCGGCTCGCTAGTGAGAAAAGAAGCAACCGGATTCGGACTTATATATTTTATGCGTGAAATGCTTGCTAATAACAATCAGACTCTTGAAGGGAAAACAGTTACCATATCAGGAGCCGGCAATGTTGCGATTTATGCCTGCCAAAAGGCTCTGGAATACGGAGCAAATGTGGTTGCAATGAGCGATTCAACTGGCTGCATTTATGATAAAAACGGGATTGATTTACAACTGGTCAAACAAATCAAAGAAGTGGAACGTGGAAGAATTTCTGAATACATAGAATCTCATACTGAGGCTGAATATTTCGAACATACAGGGGAAGATTCTCCAATCTGGAATATAAAAACAGATATTGCACTTCCATGCGCAACGCAAAATGAAATTACACTGAATTCTGCGAAAAAATTGGTAGAAAACGGGGTAATCGCAATCGGTGAAGGTGCAAATATGCCCTGCATAAAAGAGGCAACCGAATATTTTCTGAAAAATAATATTCTTGTTGCGCCGGCAAAAGCTGCCAATGCTGGCGGTGTTGCGATTTCTGCAGTTGAAATGAGCCAGAACAGCATGAGATATTACATGACATTTGAAGAAGTTGACCAAAAGCTTAATGAAATTATGACAGATATATTTAAAACTTGCAAAACAACATCTGATAAATATAATTTAGGCAATAATTATGTCTCTGCTGCAAATATTGCCGCATTTACAAAACTCGCAAATGCAATGGTTGCACAGGGAATAGTATAATTACTCAATAGGTGCAAATATCATTTCAATACGCGCAGGTGAACAAGCCTGAGGGGCTTTTTTCACGTACTTATACGTATTATATTTGCAATATTCATTTATAATTGTCCTATAAGTTTCAATTTCTCTATTATTGATATTAATTATAAAATTGGACAACAAAATAGGATAATCCTCTTTATAATTTTTATCTTCAACATTATTTGCACTAGGGAAAACAGTTTCTATCAGCCTTTGTCTTTCTGATTGAAACATAAGACAGGTTGATCTTATATAACCTGCAAGTCTATGGTCAACCCGGAAATTATCAGCAGCCCTCTGGCATACCTCATTATGGAATTTCTGACTGTTAATCATTGCATTATAAGCCTGTTTTCTCTCTGCCTTATCCGAAGCAAAAACAGAACCTGCAAAAGTTATTAACAAAAACGTTATTAATAATATTTTTTTCATAATTGTTTTATTATACATAAATCAGCATGTCATGGCCGAAATTTTACATTCATTAATACAAGGGAGTTCTATATTATAAATATTATAATTTGACTCTTTGCTTTCTGCATAAATTATACCGTTATGAGCATTAATAATCTGCTTGGCGAGGTAAAGTCCCAAACCGCAACCAACTTTACCCATTTTTTCGGCAGCAGTTGAATAGCGTTTGAATAAATTCCCGATATCTTCCGACGATATATAAGGGCTTTCAAAGCCAAGAGATAAAAAAACATTTTTCCCGTTAGCGGTCTTTTTAATATCACAGACTATTTCTGTATTTTCATAAGCACTAGAAACACAATGGTCAATTAAATTTTCAAAAGCTTTTTTTATCTGGCTTTTATCAGCATATACAGTAAAAAATTTTTCTTTTGCTTTTACTTTTATATGAATATTTTTATGGTGCATAGATTTCACGTATTTGTGAAAACATTCATCCATAAGTTTCATTACCTGAATTTTTTCATAGGTAAGACATATATCTTTATTCTCGTACTTGTAAGTTGATAAAAGAGTCGAAAGCATATCGTACATATAACGGCAGGAATCAAGGGTTAAATTAAGAACTTCATTTTGCATTTTATTAATTTTCCCGAGATTACCGTCCAACAGTAATTCTAGAGCTCGGATCTGCGCAAGTGTCGGAATTTTCAAATCGTGGCTCAGGGTTGATATATATGTTTCTCTCTGTTTTTGTGCAGCCTTTTCAATATCAATATTCCTTCCAAATATGACAAACCCCTTAACATCATCATTATCATTCAAAATAGGAGCTTTTCGGATATTGAACCAATGCTGTTTCCCTGATTTTAACTTGACAATCTTCTCTGTAACAAAAGGCTCTTTAGTTTGAATTATAAGCGAATTTTCCTCCCGAATCATCTCCAAAGTATCTTTTTCAAAAATCATTTCGGGATATCGCAATTTTTCAATATTATCTTCAGCATCAAAAAACTTTACAGCCTCACCATTACCGGTTATAAATCTGCATTCCGTATCAATAATATATGCAACAAGCGGCAAATTATTGATTATTGTTGCAAGATGTTTTGAACTGTGTTCAATTTGACGTATTAATTTATTTTCTCTTTCTTCATTTTCACTATCAATTTGTCTTTTTGTCAAATACAAATTACAATAACTGTTAATAAGACAGCTTAATATTATAAAACTTAAAATATGCACAGAACATTCAAAGTTTAAAATACAACACAACGAAGTGCTTATAATCAGAGACGACGTAACACATAGTATATAACTCTTTGCTAAATTCGGCATACTTTCCTCTATTTCCCAATTAGTATAACAATACTAAATTAAGAAATAAAAAAATACATTCCCCACATGTGTAATTATTAATTATTCACAATTACATTTTTTCTTGCTTATTGGACTGCCGAATATCATTCTTAAACCGCCGAAAGATTTCTTCATTGTACAATTTATGCCGGAAGTCATTTCTTCAAGATTGCATAAAACTCTGTTTAATTCCTCTATAGTACACCCGATTTGCGGAACAGTCTTATTAAATTCGCCTGTTATTGACTTAATATTATTTCCGACAACAAGAATATCATCCGTTGTTGATGTCATTGCTTCTTTGTCAAAAGAATCATCAATATTTCCGGTCAGACTGCTTACATTTTCAGAAATCTTAACAAAATTTTCACCGCTTTTGCTAAGCTCTGACGAAGCTTTTACGACATTTGGCCTAACATCTGCCGCTATAGAATTCACCGTATCAAATAACTGCCCCAATGCCTGAACTGTTACATTTAAGTTTTTAACGGTTTCCGCTACATCTTCCTTTATATCATCAAGAGAATCAGGATCCTGATTAGAAAGATAAGTTTCCAATTCAACGCTTGATTTACCTGCAATTCTGTCGCCGTCCTTGATTAAAAATTGCGATGGATGCTCAGGATAAATTATGTCTATATAATCATATTTATCATTATTTTTATTCTTTTCTCTTTTAAGACATGCAGATATATTTACCGGAAGCCTCAAATCCATGGGATGAAGTCTTAAGGTCACAATTGTTGCCGTATAAGTTTTGTTTGGACGAACCCTTACAACTTTTCCGATTTTAAATCCGTTATAATAAATCGGCGCTCTGTCATGAAACGGACGTAAATTATCAAATTCAGCAGTTATATAGGTTCGTGTTCTGTAAAAATAATAAGAAACACCAATAGAAATTAAAATAGCCGATAAAATTAAATATTTAAATAAATTGTTCATATCAGAAATATTATTTCTTATAAAATCAAAACACATTCCCGAACAGACTAATTTTGTAGTACAATATAATTATGGACAATAAATATTCAGAAAAAGCAGGGGAATTATTCAGGGAAGGCTACAACTGCGCGCAATCAGTATTTTGTGCGTTTGCAGAAGATTTGGGAATTGATTTTAAAACAGCGCTGAAACTATCATCATCTTTTGGCGGAGGAATGGGAAGACTAAGAGAAGTCTGCGGAGCTGTCAGCGCAATGTTTATGATTGCTGGACTTAAATACGGCTACACTACACCGAATAATGATGAAATAAAAGGTAAGCATTACGCCAGAATTCAGGAACTTGCCGAAAGATTTAAAGAAAAGCACGGAACAATTATCTGCCGCGAACTTTTAGGTCTTGATATAAAAGTTGACAGTCCTATACCTTCAAAAAGAACCGAGCAATACTACAAAGACCGTCCATGTGAGGGCATAATCCGGGATGCAGCAAAAATAATAAGTGAATATATATCTTCAACAAAATGCTCATAAAATTTTTTGTAACAAAATAATAAATAAAATAAAATTACCTGACTGGAGATTATACTTTATACTATAATTACATTATCAAAAAGGATATGGATTAATACATTGCCTGAATTGTTAATTGTAATGAAAAAATCGAATGATACAATTAACAAATAACATAGAGAGGTAAAATAATGAAAAAACTTATAGCAGGTATATTAACACTTCTGTTTATCGTTAATGTTACACCGGCAGGATTTGCAATTAATGCCCAGACGATTTCGCAAATAACTAACAAAACAGAAGAAAATACGATAATTCCATCTAAATTAGAAAAAGAGATAAAAATATCGCTTGCTAAAGTATACGGAGCAGAACACGTTGAGGAAATATACTCAAATATATTGAAAATTGCAGAAGACACAAAAGCAAAAAGACCTGCAAATCTTGTTGCGGAAGATTTATCAAGACCTTCTGACTGGTATAAAGATGAAGTAATTTATATGTTTTATGCAAATCATTTCGGAGTAAAAAATCCGGACAAAAATAATACCTTTAAAGACGATATTCAAATGCTTGATTACCTCAAAACATTAGGGGTTACAACAATTTATATCCTGCCTTTTGTTGACTCTCCAATGGAAGATGCCGGTTTTGACATAAGAAATCCGCGCGGGATAAGAGCAGATCTCGGCGGAATGTTTGAATTCCAAAAATTTATAGCAGCAGCAAGAGCTAAAGGATTTAAAATTAAGGCAGATTTAGTTCTAAACCATTTTTCAGACCAGCACGAATGGTTTCAACAGGCTCTAAAAGGCGATACGTCCAAAATTAACTACTTTGTTGTCAGAGAACAAATGCCTGAATACACAAGATATAAAGATGAAAAACTTGGCTGGGTTGCCGAATACAAAGAACCCAACGGAAAAATTTCAAAAAGAAGAATTATATTTCCGGAAATAACTGAAAATAATTACAGAAAAGTAACAATAAAAAATAAAGATTACTACTTTTATCACACATTTTACCCGTTCCAGCTTGATATCAACTGGAAAAAACCGGAAGTGCTTTATTATAATTTAGAAACCATTGCTTTCTGGGCAAATCAAGGGGTAGATATTTTCAGAATGGACGCAATTCCATATCTTATAAAAGAAGACGGTACAAATGCAGAGAATTTGGAAGAAACACATAGGATTATAAAAATTCTTAGTGCATTTATTCAGGCAGTTGCACCGCGTTCAGTTATTCAGGCGGAAGCATGTCAGATGCCGAATAAAATTCTTCCGTATTTTGGCACTGAAAGAAAAATTAAAGAAAACATTAACGGAGAAGAAAAAGAATTAACAAGAACCGACGAAGTTCAAATTGCCTACCACTTCCCTTACATGCCTGCAATCTGGGCATCACTTGTAACTGCCGACAACAGTTATTTTTGGAAGGCATACAGGCAAACCCCTAAGATCCCTGACAGCGCTTCCTGGGCGATATTTTTAAGAGTTCATGACGAACTAACTCTTGAAATGGTTAATGAAAAAACAAGAGAAATTCTCTTTGAAGATTTAGCCCCAAAAGGCGCAGCTTTCAGAAAAGGATTTGGAGTGTCAGGCAGAATGGCAAACTTCCTTGACAAAAATCCCGACAGAATAGGTATGGCTTTCTCAATTCTGATGTCGCTTCCCGGAATTCCTATAATTTATTACGGAGATGAAATTGGTATTCAAAACAACTTTGCCAATGCAAACAAAAGTGCAAAACTTCGTGAAGCAAAGCAAAAGAATAACAAAAACGTTAAAAACAAAGTCAAAATGCTCAGCTACTTTGACAGCCGCGACATAAACAGAGGGCCGATTACCCAGAAGACTTTTGAAGATGCGGTAAATCATAAAGGGACATACAATAACAGAGTTTATGAACGTGTAAAACAGCTTATAAAAGTCAGGAAACAATATCCGGTAATAACCAGAGGTTCATTTGTCGAACTTAAAACAAAATCTCCGGAAGTTTTTGCCTATGTAAGAGCTACAGACACGGACAGAGTTGTTGTTATAAACAATCTCTCAGACGATAAAATTAAAGCAACGGTTGTATTTACGGACGACAACTTCGGCAAGAAGGGCAAAGATATTTATCTGAAAAATCTTTTAACTGACAAAATGGTGCGTGCACGTGTTGAAAACAAAGAGCTCACAGTAAGACTAAACGCATACGATGCACTCTGGTTAAAGATGTAATGACATTATTAAGGTATGCATGCAGTGTAACAAGTGCCGGCAGGTATTTTAAAATTCAATTTCAAAATACTCAGTTAAAGTCCATAATAGCCTGCTTAATTCTAATGATACATATTGATATTTCTCATAGCATTCACATTGGTTAAACTTAACGGAATCAAGAAATAATTCATTTAAGTTTATCATCTTTTTTACTGCATTTTTAGCATCCCTTAAATCTGGAGTTTCATTGTTTTCTTCCATAACTTATTCCTATATTATCTACACAAATAATATAAGTTATAATTAAGTTTCAGTCGACCGCCAATTGGCACATAACAATAGACAGCAACTCATTACTGTTGTATAATTGAGCTGTAGGATAAGCTCACGCTTTTCGCCGACACACGCAGTTAGTGAAGAAATTGGTCGGAAAGGAGGGCACTATGGTTAGGCTAATAATAATGCTATTACTGGCATTTGCAATAGCAGTAATAGCATCTAAAGTCTAAATGTAGGAGTGAAGATGAGCCTTTAAGAAGAACACCACTTATTCTTATTGGCTCTTCCTACACATACATTATTTACGATTTTCACATATTTGTCAAGTGTTCCAGATTACCCTTCAAATCGTTGTTTTAACAAACTATACACTTTTTTCTGCCAGATGCCAACATAAGTTGTAACAACCATAGTTACAACAAAATATAAATATGTCGTTTGCACAGGGTTATAAATCCAGTAAATATCATGGTTTGCGCGCTCCTCTATCGGAATACCGTGCAGCCGCAAAAATATTGCTGTCATTATATACATTACAAGCAGATGGTTTGCCATAATATGATATGTAACATTACCCATATCCTGAATAAATTTTATATCTTTTACATACGGATAAAGAATTTTTACGGTAAACAACGATGCCCAGATACCTGTTAATGCAGTAATTATCGGAACTATTAACTGATCATCAAATCTTGCCCAGACAAGAACATAGCTTAAACCAATCCCGTGTTCCGGGTCATAATCACGGTTGAAAAGCCATAATATCGACTGCAAAACAAATACAGCCCCGAACCATTTCGGCGTAAAAATATTGTAATTGTCTTTTATATAATGGGTGTAAAAATAACCCAGATAAACAAAAAACATAGAAAACATTGTTCTAATAACAATAAGCATTAAAGGAGTAACAGCAAACCACTTTGAAAACGGAATTGCCAAAACACCAAGCAGGCCGAAAAATCCAAGATGAACAAATTTATTTTTACTGACAGCACTTACTGCCCTGAATAAAAACAAAAATGTTATCATTGTCATAAACAACTGGGTTACAAACCACAAAGGACAAGACAGGTCAAACTGATGCCCGTTTAAAAACGGTGTGATAAAAAAATTTTTGAAACTCAAAGGCATTCCCCAGAATTTTCCGGTAAGCTTGGCAATTAAAATCGTAACCAGCATATAAAATAAGTTGTACCAGAAATAAGGTATCAAAAGGCTTTTTATTCTTCGCTCAACAAATGTTGTAACATCTGTCAGGTACTTATCCTTAAACAAACAGCCCGATATAAAGAAGAACAAAGCAAGCTGAAAAGAATAAGGCGGGAAAATTCCTAAAAGCGAAAATTCCAGATGCCCTGAAACCACAAGCAAAATTGCAAGAGCCTTTAATACATTCATCTCGTTTGAAAAAACTTTATCCATACAAAAAATAATAACATAAATATTTTGATATATAATAGAACACAAGGAGAAATATATATGACGATTTTAGTTTTAGGCGGTGCAGGCTACATCGGTTCTCATACAGTATATGAACTTATCAGCAGAGGAGAAGATGTCGCGGTTGCAGATAATTTACTGACAGGACATATTGAGGCAATACACCCAGAAGCCCGTTTTTATAAAGGCGATATAAGAAACAGAGAGTTTCTTGACGGAATTTTCAAAAAAGAAAAAATTGATGCGGTAATACACTTTGCCGCCAGTTCTCTTGTCGGTGAGAGTATGCAAAACCCTTTAAAATATTATGACAACAACCTTTACGGAACAAAAATTCTATTGGATTCAATGGTTGCAAACGGGATTGATAAAATCGTTTTCTCCTCAACAGCAGCAACTTACGGGGAGCCTGAAAGGGTTCCAATACTTGAAACCGACAGAACAGAACCGACAAACACATACGGGGAAACAAAACTTTCCATGGAAAAAATGTTTAAATGGGTAGGCAAAGCCCATAATCTCCGCTATGTTTCACTGAGATATTTCAACGCCTGCGGAGCACATATTTCAGGGCAGATTGGAGAAGATCACAATCCTGAAACCCATTTAATCCCGCTGATTTTACAGGTACCTAACGGAAAAAGGGAATTTATATCAATATTCGGAGATGATTACGACACAAAAGACGGAACCTGCATAAGAGATTACATCCATGTAACGGATTTAGCGCAGGCACATATTCTTGCTGTCAAATACCTTCAAAACGGCGGACAAAGTGATATATTTAACCTCGGAAACGGAGTCGGATTTACCGTTAAAGAGGTAATAAAAACTGCAAGAGAAGTCACGGGACATCCTATTCCTGCTCAAATTGCCCCTAAACGTGCTGGCGACCCTGCACAGCTTATTGCTTCAAGCGAAAAAGCAAAAAAAATTCTTGGCTGGACACCGGAACACGCTTCTCTTGAAGAAATTATATCTACAGCCTGGAAGTGGCACAAAAATCATCCGAACGGGTACTAAATTGACAGATAAAATACATACTGAATTTCAGAAATACTTGTAAAAGATTTGTAGAAATGCTACGATTTTTATCATATGAAAAAATGCAAAAGTTTAATTTTATTTATATTTTTAACTCTTGTATCAGGCATAATAAGCATATCAAAAGGGATGGACAGAAGTTTTGATGTAAGAAACTATCATATCTACAACCCTTATGCTTTTTTAAATAACAGATTATCTTATGATATAATGCCTGCCGATATACAATCATACTTTAATCCAATACTTGATATCCCGTATTATTTGATGGTTAAACATTTAAATAATTATCCTTTCATCGTAAATTTTATTCAAGGGATAAGTTATGCACTGCTTTTATTCATCATATATAAATTTTCAAGATTAATTTTTAAAGGCATTCACAAAAATCTTTTGATAATTATTTCAATGATTATCGGCGGGACAGGAGCACTGACACTTTATAATATAGGTACTTTAACACATGACATTTTTGTCGGAGATGCGATATTAATATCATTATATCTTTTAATAAAAACTTTCAATAAATATAGAACGTATAATATAATAATTTCTGGATTTTTACTCGGAGGGATTTGTGGGTTAAAACTTACAGCAGGAATTTTTGCTGCAGCAATTTTTTTCTCATTAATATTTTTTAAGTCAAAATTCAAAAAACCGATTAAAACTTTATTCGTATTTTGTTTAAGTATTTTAACAGGCTTTTTAATCACAAACGGGTTCTGGATGTATAAACTATATTCATTGTTTAGCAATCCGTTTTTCCCTTATTTTAATAATATATTTAACTCGGATTATACAAATACACAAAACCTGTTGAAAGAAGATTTTTTAAATCTTTATCCTGAAAATATTTTTGAATATTTATTCTTTCCATTTTGTTTTTACCAGCATCTGCCGACTAAAGGTTTCGAATTAAATTATCAGGATTTCAGATTTGCAGGTATATATATTGTTTTTCTTATTAATTTATTTCTTTATAAATTATTTAACAACAAAAAGTTCCACGAGAATTACGGCATAGATTTCAGTAATATAAATTTTCTTTTAACGATATGTTTTTTTACATACATAATCTGGATAAATACATTTGCGACAGTGCGCTATCTGACTCCTATTTCTGCAATATCAGGAATAATAATTCTTGCATCCGTAATTAAATTTTTCTCTATAATTAAAGAATATTTTAATTTGGAAAATCAACAAATAAATTACAAAAATATAAATTTTTCTTTTAATTATAAAAAAACTGTACTACCGATAATTCTCGTTACTGTATGCGGGTATATTACGCTGAAAACAATAGAACCTGATATGCTGAAAAGAATTCCGATAAAAGATAAAGTACTTTACATTGATAATGTAAATATCCCTGATAATTCAGTTGTAATAACAGTTTCAGGATGCGGAATTACAATCCCCTTTCAAAATCCTAAAGCAAGATATATTTATCTTAATGCGCCGAGATTTACGGAAAGAAATGTTAATATATTATCAGATAAAAAACAACAGGAAATAAAAGATTTAGTTAAGGCAAATCCTGACAAGACATATTTTATTATGGATCTTGCAATATACATGAAGACATTCAATCTTACAAAAAAGGCTCTGAAAGAGTATACAAACATAAACTTTGACGACTCTGAGTGTAAAGTAATTGAAAATAATATAAATAATAAACGGACAAGTTCTTTTTATTTGTTATGTAAAGCTAATATCATATAACACAGGTGCCTGAAACCGTCACGTAACGGATTAAGCTTGGATTTACGGTTGTTAACTGCATAAAGATGAATAGGAATTTCCTTAATAGTATAATTCTTTTTAGCAAAACAGACAAAAAGTTCTGAGGCAAATTCCATTCCGGTAGTTATAAATTGGATATTATTGATGCATTCTCTCCTTAACATTCTCATACCGCATTGAGAATCCGAAATTTTTGTTCCATAGAGTGTATTCATAATAAACGTAAGTACAGGGGTTCCGATATATCTGTGCAAAGGCGGCATTGCACCTTTGTGAATTACGCCTTTTAATCTTGTTCCGGTAACCATATCACAATCTTTAATCTCCTTATAAAACTCAGGAATTACGCTAAAATCATAACTGTCATCGCCATCGCCCATAACAATATATTTTCCGTCAGCATTTGCAAACCCGCATCTTAAAGCATTTCCATAACCTTTTTCAGGGCAAAAAACAACTTTAGCTCCCGAACTTGCTGCAACTTGAGCTGTTTTATCGGAAGAATTGTTGTCAACAACAATAACCTCTCCAGTTATATTAAGTATCTCAAAGGCTTTAAAAGCCTTTGAGATACATGTATGAATATTTGCTTCCTCGTTATAACAAGGTATTACAACGCTAATCTCTGTCATTAATAGTCCATTTTATATCCGTTTTGCATAAGGTGATAAATAGGATATTTATTTAATCTAGCAGAATCCCACTGCTTACCTGTAACTGAAGAAACGCACGGAGCGTCACCATAAATCAATGGCATTATTTTACCCTTTAAACCTGCACAATAAGAGAAGGCAAACAAGTCACGACCTTGCGTGTTAGGTCCTTTTTCACCGTTAACATCTATAGCGACATTAATTGCAGCTGCCGCACTGCCTTGGGTAACCCAACCACCATAAGCTAAATAATATATCATGCCGTCTGCAGTATAAAACCCGCGCAAACTTGAGCTATTAATAGCGTACATTATATTTGCAACACTAGTATTACCATACGATTTCAAAGAGCATGAACTGCCTCCGTTATCACAATTTTCAAGTTCCGAACTTTTATAAACAATGGAATCGCATTCAGAGCCTGTACAAGTTTTAACAACTTTCATATATTGAGGGATAATTTTTTCAAAATAAGAAGGATTGCCATAATAATCCTCACAACCGGCAGGTATTTGATACATCCCACCTTGAGTATCAGGATTTATGCATATTCCGCCGAATAAACTTGTTGAAAGAATATCAGACGCCTCCTCATCTGCTATCATTTTCTGAAACATATTTGATATGGTGCTCATACCTTTTTTCAATCCAGCGACATAAACCTGTTTTTGATGATTTGCTATCAATGTAGGCATTGTCATAGCTGCAACAACTCCGATTATGCCGAGGGTGATTAATACCTCTGCTAAGGTGAATGCTTGTTTTTTCATATAACCCTTTCTATAATGTTGATGTGACACATAACTATTATAGCAGGTTTTATTTTTTTGACAATCCCGAAATGCTTGTAAGAAGCTTAAATTTGCCCCCCCCCCGAAAATACGCTAAATCTTAATTTTTCCATATTTTTACCTCCTCATTTGTAATACCCGAATATTATAATATAACTCTATACTGTTTACAAATTATTTACAATTTTATTAAAAAATACTACAAAATTACGAATTAAACAATAAAATTAATATTATGTACTTTAAGTTGACAAATATTAAAAGATAGCTGATAATAAAACTAAATTTAACAAAATAGGAGATTTATTATGGAAGATATAAAGTTGAATCCCCCCCCCGAGAAGGTAGGTTGGACTGACTTTTTAAGTTTTTTGCTTTACAGAAATATTAAAACACTTGATATTTACGGAACAAAACAGCATTTTAAAAGTTGCCAATTCGCTTTCACTCTCGCAGAAGTTTTAATTACACTCGGGATAATAGGAGTTATTGCTGCAATAACATTACCTGCATTAATAGTACAACATCAAAAAACAGTTACAGTAAGCAGGTTAAAAAAAGTTTATTCAGTTTTTTCACAGGCACTCATCCAGTCAGAAAGCATAAATGGTTCAGCTGAAGAATGGATAAGTACAGATATACCATTGAATGAAGAAACAAACTCTAAATATTTCAATACTTATTGGAAACCGTTTTTAAAAATTAGTAAGGTTTGCACAGATTCTAAATGCGGCTATGACAGCAACGGACCTTGGAAATATAATAATGGACAGCCATGGACATATAGCCATGTAATGCCAAGCCGTAGAACTTCGTTCTATTTAAATGACGGAACTTTTGTTCTTTTAAACTTTGGAACTGCAACAGATGGTGTTTATCATGTATCAGGAGTACAACATTTAATATTTGATATAAACGGATCTAAAAATCCTAATACTTTAGGAAAGGACGTTTTTAGATACATAATTAATCTTGAAAAGCACAATATTACGCCTCTTGGAAACGGCACAGAAAGAGCTTTGTTGCTAGAAAATTGTAAAGATACGGGGGAATATTGTGCAGCGCTTATTATGCATGATAGCTGGCAAATAAAAAAGGATTACTCTTGGTAATTTAATGTATTAATCAAATTTATTTAAAAGAAATCAGCAAAGAAATTATTTCACAGTTTTTATAAAAAATATGAAAATACAAAATAATCCGTCACAACAGACATTTCAGGCAAAATTCTTACACAGTGAATCATTAAAAATGATTGCACAGTATGCTGTAGATCACGGTAAATTTGACAAACTTAATACTGCTAGAAAAAATATTGATAAAGCATATCTTACGACACGTTTAAGAGTAGACATTTACAAAGAAAATGGTAAATGCGGAGTCAGCTTTTCAAGGTTTGTTCCGAAAAAAAAATGTATTAATTGCGGAAAATAAAGATGATTTTGTTTTGTCCAAAGTTACAACGTATGAAACAAACAAAGAATCTAATCCGTTGAAATTTGCTCTGAGAAAGATAATAAAGCTCAACAATAATGCACCGCACAATAATATGTATAAAGATGTTGTTGTAAAGAAATAGCCTCAATACATCTTAAAAAGATAAGTCCACAAATACCGGCAGATGGTCGCTTCCAAAATTTTTACCAATATCAAAAGACTGTACTTTTATCTCCGGCGAGATGAAAACATGCTCAAGAGAAATCCTCATAAACGGAAAATGTTTTGCGTTCCAGGTGCCTTTTAAAGTCTTTGCCAAAATTTGTGCATCTTTCAGATTTGAAGATTTTATATACTTTTTGTAGGAAATTGAATACACTGAAGTGTTTAAATCTCCGGCAATTATCAGCGGATGTTTGCTATCAGAAAAAATCTCATTTATTTTTGAAAGCATTTCATTTCTAACCCTGAAATATTCATTACCGGTAGGCGGAAGAGTATGTACGCCATAAATTTTTAAAATATTACCATTTGACTTTATTTCTGCAGTTATAACAGGGACTTCATAATCCGTCCATGTTTCAATCTTAGAATTTATAATAGGGAATTTAGAATACAATGCAATACCAAAGTTATCCAATCTCGGATACTCTAAAAAATAAGGATAGTCTTTTTTTAATTCTCTTATATTTTCAAGCCAAACATCATCAACTTCCTGTAATATGATAATATCAGGATTTTGTTCATTTATCATAAGTTTTAATTGATTATATTTATTATTTTTAGTTAATACATTAAAAAGTGCTAGTTTTATTGCATTGTCAAATTTCACAACCCCGGATTTCCCTAAATACACTGTAACAGCAGCAAAATTAAAACAAATTAAGATTAAAGATACAAATGAGCATATTAAAAACTTACGGTTTTGAAATGATAAGTAAACAAACAGAAATAAAAAAAAGATATTTATAAGAATATATTGAAATTTAAAATGAGAAAATATGTCAATAGCAATATTTTCTAATGGCAGCAACCCTGCTATGTTGAAAAATATAAAAACTATAAAGAAAAATAATCCTCTTGTTTTCAAATAATTATCAATTTTACTTTTCATAATTTTTAAATGTTATCATTATTAAGTGTATAAATCAAATGTTTCATATCTTTCCCGCGTACATTTTTGACAAATTCACCTGTTACAACAGCCCCGCATTTTTCGGCAACTTTTCTTGACGGAATATTTTCAGAACGAATTTCAAATATTACATTTTTTATTTTTAACTTGTTAAATGCATAATTTATCATCGCCTCTGCACCTTCCAAAGCATACCCCAAGTGCCGGAATTTTTCTTTTAGAATATAACCTATTTCATAATATTCAACACCATCTATAATATCAGGCATCAGCGCAATCTGTCCGACAACTTCATTTAAAGTTTTATCAACCGCCAGAAAATAACCTAAACCATATTTTTTGTAATATTCTCTGTTTTTCTTTATCCAGCCCAATACATCAACATCGTCAAATACATATTCCCATGCATACATAACGTTTGGATTTTTAAGCATTTCTGCGACATCTGAAAAATCAGCCTCTGACATCCTTCTAAAAATAAGTCTAGAACTTTCCGTAAAAATATAATCCACAAAATAATTATATATAAAAATTTTTTTTAAGTTTATTCTGGGTGAAATGAAATTGTAAATAAATATAAAATTATATACATCTAAATAGCAAAAAAATATATGTTATTCTTTATAAAAGAGTAATACCTCAATAAAGCAGGAAAAATTTATTTTAAAGTTAATTAAGGAGGCATAATGAGAGTAAACAATATTAATTCAAACACAAACTTTGGAGCAATTTTTAAATATACCAAAACATCAAGCTCGGCTTGTGATATTATCGAAAAAGCAATAAAAGAATCAACAGTTCCTGCAGAGGCAGAAAAAATTAGTAAAAAATTTCAAATCGGCGGCGGCTCTTTATATGTATATGTGCCTGATGAAAATTTGAAAAAATTGTTTGATAAATTAAAATTTACCACAAGAGAATCATCTATTAAACATCTAACCAGAGTAGATTAAATTTTAAATACAAATAATATAAATAGTGAGTAGATTATGCTTTCAGTCCAATCTGCTCTTATTATTTTCTGAAAATTTGTAAAAGTTTTTTAATGAAATTATTAGATTTTTTACTTACAGAACTATGAGCAATGTTATTTACATCTTCATTTCCAATAACTTTAAGCTGTGCAAGTTTCCCATAAAGTTTACCTATAGATTTTTCTGCAGATTCAAATATATTTTTAGACAACTCGTCATTTGGAGTCTCTTTTGTTGTAATCAAACAATCGGTTGCATAATAATGAAAAAAGCCAACTTTTTTAGATGCCGTTGTTATATAAAGATCATGCCCCGGCAAATATTTATTTTCTTTAGATTTAGACGTTCTAAGACTAACTTTTGCCTCATCAGAAAGCGCATTTAATTCTTTTTCATTATTAAGTTTCCCTTTTAATAAATCATTAGCTTCCCAGCCCGTAAACCTTATCTGTGTTAGTCCATTAATTAGCATTTTTGTTTAAACTCCAAAGTTAAAAAATAAAAAACAGAGGGGATGGGATTCGAACCCACGGTGGAATTGCTCCCACACAACCTTTCCAAGATTGCACCTTAAACCGCTCGGACACCCCTCTTTAGGTTTTAGTTTATTCGCTCAAATCGTTTTCAACCTGAGTATTCTTATATTATCACAAACATTTATTTTATGGTAAAATTATTTTATGCAAAAAATTATCAATAAAAACAAAAATGGGCTAAAAGGCTCAGTTAACATCCCCGCCGATAAATCTATTTCTCACAGAGCCGTAATGTTTACCTCGCTAGCTAAAGGGGAATCAATAATTAAAAACTTTTCCAAAGGACAGGACCCGCTATCCTCGCTCAACGTTTGTAAAACACTCGGGATTAACGCAGAGTTTAAAAATGACCTATTGATAATTAATTCTACAGGAAAACTATCCGCACCTTCATCAAACCTTGACTGCGGAAATTCCGGAACCACTATGCGACTTATGTCAGGTATTCTTGCAGGACAAAATTTTAACTCTACCCTTATCGGGGATGAAAGTCTTTCCAAAAGACCTATGAAACGTGTAATTGAACCGCTTTCTCTTATGGGAGCAGAGATTAAATCAAATGATTATAAAGCACCGTTGAATATCCGCGGACAAAATTTGCATGGTATTGAATATATTTCAAAACTTGCATCCGCACAGGTCAAATCCTGTATTTTGCTTGCAGGGCTAAACGCCCAAGGTAAAACGAACTTTACAGAACCCTATGTTTCACGCAACCATACGGAAATTATGCTCCAATATATGGGAGCAAACATCTCTGTTAATAACAATACAGTTACCGTTAAAAAATCTGAATTAGAACCGCGCACAATAGAAATTTGCGGAGATATATCTTCAGCTGCATTTTTTATTGTTGCAGGTTTAATTGTTCCAAATTCAAAAATTATTCTGAAAAATACAGGTCTAAACCCGACAAGAACAGGTATTCTTGAAGTTGTTGAAAAAATGGGCGGGGATGTCCAAATTCTTGACAAACGAACAGTTTCAGGAGAAGTTGTCGGTGATATTCAAATATCTTATTCCTCTTTAAATGCATGTACAATTGAAGGAGATATTATTCCGCGTCTTATTGATGAACTGCCGGTTATAGCTGTTCTTGCAACCCAAGCGGAAGGTACGACAATTATTAAAGATGCTCAGGATTTACGCAACAAAGAATCTGACAGGATTAAAGCTGTTGTTACCGAATTACAAAAAATAGGAGCTGACATAGAAGAAACTACTGACGGATTTATCATTAACGGCAAGACAAATTTAAAGGGCGGAGTTGAGGTTGAAACATATCACGATCACAGACTTGCAATGAGTTTATTTGTTGCAGGGCTTATTTGTGAAAAGCCTTTGTCCATAAACGGTTTTGAATGGGTAAATATATCATTCCCCGAATTTGAAAAATTATTTGAATCTTTATCTTTGTAAAGAAATATTAACCTTTCTTTATCATAAAAAGCAATTTTTAAAAGAAAAAATTGTTTATATAAATAAGGTTAGGTTATTTAATTTTATGGAAAGGTAAAGGTATTTTATGTCTACACCAATTGACAGCTTAGGATTGTATAACAACCCTTACGGTTTATATAACCCGTATTCAACAGGAGCAACAAATGATGATTTTATGGCTCAACAAATGTTCCAAAATTACAGCCAAAATAGCGGGGCTCAAACATCATTTCAAGGTTACACACAGCCATCAGCCGATACGTTTGAAAAATCAGATTCATCCGGTTCAGGTTTGTCAACAGGTTTAAAATTAGGTGCAGCTGCAGGTGTCGGTACAGGAGCAGGAATGTATTTCTTCGGCCCGGCTCCGGTTAAAGATGGTAAATTTAATGATGATATTTTAAAAGCCGTCGACATAGATGTAGAAAAGGTTTCAAAACAAAGAGGCTTAGAATTATTAGCAGATAAAAAAGCTGAAATTTTCAACAAAGCCGGTGTAACTTTACCCGAAGGTATAAATTCTGAAAATATAAAAGACTATGCAGAAACAGGTAAAGCCCCTGCTGAACTTAAATCTGCAATGACTCAGGATCAGGCAAAAGCAATTCACAAAGAATTAAGTGAAATTGACCTCGATAAAATTGCTAAAGAGGCATACAATGAAACAATAGAACAAACATTTCAGGGAAGAAAAGACAAACTTGCAAAACTTCAGTCACAAAGAGCAAAACTTGAATCTCTAGCAGACGATGCTGATTTAGAAAAATTCTTCAAAGAAAATGCAAAAACTTTTGGAATTGAAGGAGATGAAAAAGCTATTGAAGCAGAAGCAAAAAAACTTGCTGCAAAATATAAAAACAAAGCAGGAGCTGTCGCAGACTATACAACTCAAATTGCAAATCAAGAAACACTTGTTAAAACAACAAGAAAAACATTAAACAGTAAAGTTAGCGCATACTATGATGATGCTGCAAAAAGTTTAAAAGCAAGCGCTCCTGAAAATATCCAGAAAGCATTCAAGAATTTTAAATGGAAAGCAGCCGGTAAATGGGCGGCTATCGCGGCAGGAGCAGGCTTAGTTCTCGGATGGCTATTCGGCGGGAACAATAAATAAAATAAAAAACTTAAAAAATAAAAAGACAGGATAAAAACCTGTCTTTTTATTTTGGGCTCAGAGGGGCTCGAACCCTCGACCAATTGATTAAGAGTCAACTGCTCTACCAACTGAGCTATAAGCCCGTATATTTTTTCTAAATTTTTCAACTCTTACAGCGTATTCGCAAACTGATTTTAACAAAACGCACAGAAGATGTCAACTTGGCTTTTTCTTAATCTTTAAAAAGAATATTATAATTATCTTCTCCAAACAAACGTATTCTTATATTTTTAATCTTATCATCATATTTTTTGACCGGTTCATTTATCCTTAGCGCAAGTTCTTTCATCTTTGCATACTGCCTTATCTCTATTTCAGCAATTTGCACATCAAATTCACGATTTTCTTCTTTCATTTGGTTCATAAATATATCAATCGAATTTTGAAGAATTTCAATTTGGCGCAATATGTACTGTTTTATAGGTTTACCCTGTGCTTCAGCCTGTTTTATTTTCTGTTCAAGAAATGTCAGTTCCTGTTCATCCGTAAAATTTTTATCCATAAATGCCAATCTCTCATCAAGTATTATAACATAAATTTAGTTAATTCTTTTCCAACCGTTCCTTGATTCAATCATTACTTCGTTATTAGAATTTATGATACTACGCATGCCCATAATAGTTCCATTTTCTCTAAAACCGGCTGGGATAGAAAGTTTAGGTCTGCTATTTTGTCTGACTATATTCTGACTTGGTGTATTTTTTGAAATATTTTGGACAGAACTGCTGTCTGCATCGAATTCAGGTTCTTTACTTGTTGTGACACTTACCCTGCCATATTCATCCGCTTTGACATTAAGAAAATTACCAGTGCTTGATTCGCGGATTGAAACACCTTTTCCAATTTCTGAAAAATCAATGTTCATGACTGTTCGTCCGTTTTTCTCAATAAGCACTTCGCCATTAGAAATCATGGCTCTAATAGGCTTGCCTTCTGCAGTGTATGCAACATCCCTCCAACTTCCTGAAATTGTAGTTGTTTTAGATTTAAATTGTGCTGAACTTGTGGAATTTACCGCTGTGTTTGCATGAGAGTTTTGGGGCGTATGTATACGGTTAGAAGCCGGTGCAACAGGAGTTTTGTCCGCCTTGATTAAAAATGTTCCGGATGTCTGTTTTAAGAAATCATCTAATGATATTTGTTCGTCATATCCATAATGCATAGGATCATGGTAAGTAACCGTACGTGTCGCTGCATCGTAATTTACTATAGAAATATCGTGTCCTTGCTGACCGCCGATAATAGCTGTCATTATATCTTCACCGGGTTTAAAATCATTTTCAATCATCTGACTTATTTGTTTCGGGTACAAAGCTGTTTTACCGGATTTACCAAGTAACGGTACAGAAGCTGTAGCATTACCTGCCATAGTACGTCCTGTTTTTATAATTTTTTGGAGACTGAAATCAGTTACATCAGAACCTGTTACATTATCTGCAACTCTAATTCTGTCAATAAGCACAGCCTGTTGAAGCATTTCAATTCCAGGGGCATCCCCGCTGAATAAACTTGCATTATGATCTCTTAAATTTATACTTAATGGTTTACCGTTCGGGAAAGTAACAGGCTCTTTATTTCCTCTGAGATTTATAGTTATAGAATTTCCGTTTTGTTCAAACATAGTATATAACTTTGCACGTCCTGAAGGAGTATCAAGCATAGCATTTAAATTTGCCATTATCGTACAAGTGTGGGTTCCGGCTGACTGTGCAAACGTTGCTGTTCCTAATTGCGGGAATAATTCTTCGAACTTTTCTCTTGAAAGTTTTATTTCAACCGGAGTTCCGTTATCATTAACATATAGTTTTTGATTTCTTCCTGAACCAATAGAGCAGACCTCTCCGTTAGCAACATATTGAGAAATATCTTTTAAACTTGCATTTGAACCGAGATCAGTAATAAGCGGTTTGCCATTTACCGCATCTTCAACTCTTTTTGAAAGAACAAGGTTAGGATTGCTTTCAACAGTTTCTACAAGATTATTCATGTAGTTTGCTTTTAAATTCTTTTTTGTTGTAGAGTCTATTTTTGAGGACAACCCGACTTTTGACTTAAGTCTGTTTAACCAACCGCCTTGTGTAGAAATATTACTGCCAGAGCTGCCGCCTGCAACAATATTATCAGGTAAAGTTTCTCCAACAGAACCTTCGCCTGATTGCAGCTGTGCACGTTTAGTATTTAGTCGATTTTGAAGAGCAGTTTTTGGGGAACATTCCGGCATTTTATCAAGCCATTGTTGTGCTTTTTCCAAATCTTCAAGAGTGTTTGCTCTATTAATATTGTTTCCGATTTGTCCCATTTCCATACGTTGTTGTGAAGATGGCTGAATAATTTCATCTATTGGAGCATCTTTTGCTTGTGCAGAAGGTGCAGATTCCGTTTTTTGATTTGCCAACATTTTTAAATACGGATCTTCTATGTTATCAGGTTTATATTGAACACCGCGTTCAGCGCTCTCATGACGATAGGATAAAAATCCGCTATCTCCGATTTGTGCTTCATTTGCAACCTGACCGGAAGATTTTAAGCCGCTTTCTTCAAATCTTTTTTCTAAACCCTGCGCAACACGTAGAAATTCATCTTCGTTCTCAAAATAAACCGTAAATGCCTTCCCGCGTTGTGTATCTTCACGTAAAAGATTTAGGTGCTCATCTAAATCTGTAACTGTTTTGAATGATATCTGATGTTTTTCCAGATACGGCATCGCAATTTGTGCAACATTTGCCCATTCTTGCGGACTATCTGCATATATATGCATTTTCCACGGAGTTCCCTGTTTGAAATTTTTATTTTTATATAGGGCCTGTGCCCAACCGTTAGGACTCATAAAAACAAGATTTGAATCATTACCATTCTCACCGATCCAACGTTTTAAAATTATTTTATCAAAGAGTTTTTGGGCAGCTTTGTCGGAGGTCACGAGCCTAAAGTTACCGTTATTAAGTACATTTTTTGTTGTCAACAAAGATCTAATGTTACTTTTTATGTTATTAATTTGATACCTTAAAGTTTCACTAGCGCTGCTTGCAATAAGAGTTAAATCATTAAACAATGATTTGCATCTTGCCAGTAATGCTTGTTTATTACCGGAGAATGTCCCTGACAATTCTGCCACAATATTTTCAATTCTTTCTTTACAGTTTTTCCATAGATTTCGATGTTGCGCAGGAATTGAAGCTTCCGGAATTGCGTTGACATCATTTGAGATTGTTTCAGGGGTTACTTCTGCTCCTTCAGCGTTAGCAGCCGGATTTTCTTTAGGAGTGTGTACTTCTGCTTCGGGGTCTGCTTTGGCTGCTATATCAGGTGTTTCTTCGCTTCCTATAGGAGTTTCCGGATCAGCAACCGGTTTTTGAAGAGCATCAAGTTCAGCTTGTTTGGCTGTACGTTTTTGTTGAAGGGCTTCCAATTGTGCTTCAAGTCTGCTTGTATCTTTACCAAAACGTTTTGCTCCTGCAATCCTGCGTTCAATGTCACGAATTTGACCGTCTATACCTCGAATTTCATCGTTAAGTTTGTCGACTGCTTCTTTGGGTGCAGCAGGTGTTTTAACTTCTTTACGAACAGCGATATTTTCTATATGGTGAGCTTCTGCATAATCCGCAGCCACATGTTTCTGATGGACATCCAGTGCGGCTCGTTCTTCAGGAGTTGGGGCATGATAACCATTTTCTTTTTGGTATGCAGCAAGCTCTTCCTGGGTTGGAACATCCTGAAGACCTTCTTCCACTATTCTGCGTTGATTAGCATTTAAGTGCTGTTGGTCAATATTTCTTGCAATAACTCCATCTGCAATAGGATTACGACCTGTTAAATTGCTTTCCTGAGAGATAGAAGCAGTATTTGGTTTAACTTCATTTCTTGCTAGAGATTTGATACCTATCAGGTTACCTGTTACAGAGAATATAGCATTCATTGTTACACCGTCAATTGAAACAGTTCCTGTTTGAACATATTCACCTGCAGCGCCGACTCCAATATCACTTGCAGCAATTGTTGTAAGCCTTCCGCCTGCTCTTACAAATGAATTTGCATTTGTTAAAATTTTCGGTATAAATTTCATCTGACCGGCACCTATAAATGTAGATGCACCATCAATCAATGCACTTGCGGCATGGGCTTCTCTGGCCTCTGCGGTGTCACCTGTGACCGATGTCATACGATCAATAGTATTAAGACCGTATTCACTTACAGCAGTTGCAGTACCGGCAATTGCTGCTGTTGTCCAGAAACCTGCTCCGGCGCCTCCTGATGCAACAGTAGTTGCAACAATTACAGGAGCAAGAACAATACCCATCTTACCGGTTTCAATAGTTGTTTTATAATCTGTATTTGTCTGTTCAAGCTTATTTTGTTTATCAATTACATCTTGTGCCAAATCCTGAACAGAAATAACATTTCCTTCACTGTCGCGTAATTTCCCCTGAGCAGCAGATTCTAATTGGTTAAGTAGTAATTTTGCATTTCTGTATTCATTTGCAACATCTTCTCTGTCTGTTCCAATACCAATATAGGTAGAAAGACCGTTTGCAGCGTCAGCCAATGCTCCTTCGGCATCAACACCTTTTTTAAATTCTCTTTCAAGCTGAGCGACATATTCACGCATACCTTGCAATGCCTGCATATTAGCATTTGTTAATTGTTGAATTTGTTCCGGATCGGTAATTTGTTTACCGTTTTCATCATAGAATATGGCTTCATCAGCTGTATATTTTGAATCGTTTAATATTTCTACATAAGTATTTTTTGTATTATAGGTATGTGCTACAGAAGAATTAGAGCCTCTTTGACCGGTAGAAGTAACCGTTGTATAAGAGAATTCCTCTTTCTCAACTCTTTCTTTTACAGCCTGCAATACTTCCGGTCTTGATTGAAGAATTGCTTTTAATTGTTCAGTTTGATAATCTGCCGTATTGGTAAACCCTGCACTGTGCCCTGTAGAGCCGCCTTGACCGCGGTTACCGTCTATACCGTGCATCAATTCAACACAGAAATCAGCAACTTCATCATCCGAAAATTCAATCTGTCCGGATATAATTGCATTTGCCTTTATTTTTCTTTGTTCATTCACATCGGTTGTAGTTTGCATTAAGTTCACATAAACCTGTTGAAGAGATTTGCAGCCCTTAACATTTCCATCTGCAATCAAATCTGACATTTCAGAATAAACTGCAGGATCCATGCTGTCAAACATTTTGCTCATATCACCATTTTGAGCGTCATATAAAGCTTCTTCCGCCTGAATTCTTACAGGCTTTTCACCTTTAAACAATAACGTATTGCAGGCTGAAACATGTTCTGTATCTACTGAACCGTCCTCATTTGCAGTCCTGCCGGCAAGATAAACTTGAACAACATCCTGATTTTTAAAATGTTCTTTGTATCCGTGTGCTTCATTTTCCTCAGCAGCACGTTTAGTTAAAAATTGCTGATCCGCGCTATCCGGGGCATCATTTACAGACTCCAATCCGATATGTAAAGCTTCATCATTATCATAATCAAACACAAGTCTTCCAACTACTGCATTTCTGTGTGCCTGATCATGTTCAGAATCATAAGCATTATTTTTAACCCATGTTGCATCAAATTGATCAACTTCCCGAGCGTCCCATCCGTCCTCAGCAATGTATTGACGAACCATTGAACCCTCATTTGCCTGACCGTTAACTTCGCCGTTTTTAAAGTGTTCTTCCGTTGCAAGACGGGCACCTCTTGTAGAAGCCAAGCCCATAGCCTCTTTCAGGTCTTTTGATCCTGTATATCCGAAAACTCCGCCATGAACTTCATATTTAATTTCTCTTGCTGCGTTTCTGCCAAGAGCCTTATCTCTTGCATCGCCTGTACCATAGGCGCCGTTTTCCGCAAGCGTCTGAATATGCTGACGAACTTCAGAACGGGATAATTCATCAAGCAGTAATGCTTCAATCGGTGTAGTTTGAGCATCTCCTGCATAATCAGAGTGCTTAGTCTTTAAAATATTATTTACTTCTGACATGATTGCAGGAGAATAAATCTTTTTAATTCCTTCTGCTAATTTTTCTTCATCTGTTCCAGCACCGTCAGCAGCTTTATATATCAAATCAGCAGCAGTCTGCGCTTCTTGTTTAATAAGATTTTTTAAGCGTTCACCGGTTATTAGTTTACCGTTCTGGTCAAAATAGCGGACAGAACCATCTTGAGATTTAACATAAGTCACTCCGTTACCTGAAACAGCAGCTGTGGCATTTCCGGAATCTCTTATATCTGTTGCCTGAATATAATCAGAATCTAATAATTTGCCGTCTTGAGAAAATACATATTCTTTACCATCTACTACAACTGATTTTCTTCCGTGTGCGTCGTTTCTTGATACAGCATTACCATCTGCATAAGCATTTGTAGCAACTACATAACCGTCATCTAGTAACATTCCGTCATGAGCCATGGTATAATACTTACCATCCTTACTGCCTTTTACTACCACACGATTATATTTTCCGGTTTCACCGACAACTGTATATTGCTGATTTAATAATGATTCATCATTCTTGTTAAAGTTTGCATATTTTTTACTATCTACAACAGTGCCTGCGCCTTTTCTGTTTACAATCCCAAGGTTATGCATTTCTGCAGCTTCTTGTTTTCTTTTAGCAATAACCTCATTATATGCCCCAATAGCTTCGTCTTTTGTTTTTCTTCCCGCAGAATCAGCGGCAAATTCATCAGCGTTCATTTCTCTTGGAATAACAATTTCTTCACCAACATTAAAATAACGATTTTTACCATTGCCATGAACCAAGTCTTTATTTGCTTCCAATAAATCTTCAAGTTTACAGCCAAATCTTTTAGCAATAGCAGCCGGACTTTCTCCGTTTTGGACAACAACTCCCTTTGTATTTCCGTTTCCGTCATATTCAACAGAATAAGTTTGTCCGTCTTTTGTTACCGTTTGAGAAATATTTTTTCCGTCTTTTTTATTTAAAACAGTAGTGGAAATCTCTGTTTCAGTTGTTACAGTTTCTGTATTATCTTCTGGATTTTTCTGAACTGTTTGTTTCCCTAGGTCTGTTAATGTGGTAGTTGTATTTCCATCAGCAGAAGAAATTGTTGTTACCCCGCCTCTTTGTGTTGTAACAGTCCCGTCTTCTTCTGTAGTAATAATTGTTCCATCCTTTTGGGTAGTAATTTTTTTATTATTTTCATATTTTGTAATGTCGCCGGTTTCAGTATTTTCTTCAGACAAAAGAACTTCTTGTCCGTCATCATTATAACCGTATTTTGTTATTGTATGATTTTGAGGGTCAGTAACCGTCTTTGATACAGGATTTTCAGCTCCGTCAAATTCAATGACAGTTGCCCCACCCCCGACATCTTCGGTAGTTTCAGAAAGGGTTTTGCCGAATTTATCCTGTCTTGTGATTACTGTTTGATTATCACCCTTTACGGTAATTATTTTTGAACCATCTTGAAAAATTTCTTCGGTATGTCCGTCTGTATAATTAATAATTTGGGAGTCGTTTTGTTCATTTTCATTTGTGTTTAAAATATTTTTAGATTGAGAAGAAAACGCATTCAACAATTCAAATAATTCCTTAGGAGATACATCATTTAACCCTAATGACTCTAAGAACCTTTTTGCGTCCTTTTCAGAAAGTTTTTTATTATTTCCGCCTTTAGCAAATTCTACAATTAATTCCTGAAACTTTTGCAGTTCCTTTTCATCAATTACACCATCTTTTACACCGTTTTCGTTGGCAGAATCAATTTTGTCAAAAATAGATTTTAGGTTTTCGCTACCCTCTAGATCAGAACGTTGAATGCCTGCTTTAAATGTAGAATAATCTTCAATTTTCCCTTTAAATTTTATGTTGTTGAATTCTGCCATTTCAATATGCTTACCTATCTAACTATTACATTATGAAATTAATGTATATTACTCTTTTGTTATCGGTATATTTTTGGCAAACTTTAGCAAAATGAAACATTTTTTTTTACAATTCTACATATTTATACTGTTGAGAAATTTTAATAATCTTTGCAATCTATTATTTTTTGGAGTAAAATTAAAATACTTATGAGTAACTCAATCAAAGCTATGGTGATGTCTGCAGGTGTAGGATCAAGGCTTGATCCGCTTACAAAGGTTGTTCCAAAACCTCTGGTTCCTATTGCAAACAAACCGGTAATGGATATTCTCTTTGAAAAACTCGTTTCAATAGGTGTAAAAGATGTAATCTGTAATACCTACTATTTAGCTGATAAGATTATTGAAAGATACAAGCATAATAATTTAGGGATAAATTTCAACTATATAAAAGAAGATAATCTGTCCGGAACTGCAGGCGGAGTAAAAAAATGTCAGTTCTTTTTTGATAAAGATAGTCCGTTTCTGGTGCTTTCTGCCGACGGGCTTTCTAATGTCGATTTAGAAAAGGGGATTGACATTCATAAAAAATCTAATGCTATTGCGACTATCGGAATAAAAAAAATCCCTTTGGGGGAAGTTTCACATTTTGGAGTTGTTGTAACTGACAATAACGGCTTTATAACCGAGTTTCAGGAAAAACCGTCCGTAGAAGAGGCAAAAAGTACTTTTATAAATACGGGAATATACATTTTTAATTACAAAATATTTGATTATATTCCTGAAAATACTTTTTATGATTTTGCAAAAAATGTTTTTCCAAAACTTTTAGAAAAACATGCCATAAATACTTTCCCTGTGGAAGAATACTGGACAGATATAGGGACTATTGACCAATATAAACAGTCATCACAAGATTTATTTGACGGGAAATGTTCATTTGAGCATGAGTCCGTTATACGAGTTCCGAACGGAGCATATATAACTGAAACAAAGGGGTTCGACGAGTCAGTTAAATTCATAGGAAATTCTACAATAGGAAAAAATGTAAAAATAGGGAAAAATTCTGTTATTGAAAACAGTATAATATGGGATAACGTTACTATAGGCGATAATATACATATTTCAAATTCCGTAATTGCGTCGAATTCTACGATTACGGTTGATTTGTATTCTCAAATTATCGGAGCAGGCGAACTGGTCGCCCCTGAAAACTTGAAAATTTGTACTTGATTTTTCAAGTTTTTGATGATAAATTAAGTATATTGTGAAAGCTTATACCAGTACATCTGGGACTGTGGCGCAGCGGTAGCGCAGGGGACTCATAATCCCTTGGTCGTGGGTTCGAATCCCTCCGGTCCCAGTTTTTTAATGCAAAAATATATAATTAAGATTATTTTAGGTAATTATGAAATTGTAATTTAACGGGACATTTTATCTGAACGCATAAAAAGATTATTCGGCAAAGTTGGCTTTGTGTTTGAACTTTGGCGGTCGGAAGTAATCGTTTTATATGTTACAAAATGGTCTTTTACTGGTCTTGATTGTCTGATTACTGTCCAAGAATTGTCTTAATTTTTCTATTTTAAAATCAATGTTATAGCCTATTTCGCCCTCATAATTTAACTTGTACGGATAAAATGATTATTTGACATTTTAAGTAAATAAAGTCCGGTTCGTATATTGAATAAAATTATGTTCTAATGATACAAAAGAAAGAAAAAAGGAACACATTTCCGACTTCAGAGTTAATCTGTATGTATGGACGATTATATAAGTATTAATAAAATTGCAGAATTAAAAGGTTTAAAAAGTACCCGTGCTATAAGACTTGCAATTAACCAAGGTATGTATATTGCAAGAGAAGTTGAAGTAAGAGGCGGAAAATCGTATGAAATTCTTTATTCTTCATTAGAACCGGATATACAAGATAGATTAGATCAAGAAGAATTAAAAACAACAGCAATTGTTTCGTTTGAAAACAAGGTGAATTTTGTATCAGAAAATGCAAGATTAACAGCACTTGCAAGAGTGGATATAGTAACTGCCTTATATAATATTCGTAAAAAATATCCAACTAAAAAAGAGGCTGATTCAGTATTTTTAGATTTATATAACAGTGGAATGTATTTGCCACAAATATATAAGTTTGTTGGTTCAATTTCGATAGGTACACTTCATCGATGGGTTAAGATGTTTGACAATTATGGAACGGACGGACTTTTACAAAAACGCAAAACTAATCAACAAGGTGAATATAATACGATTTTGAATGAGGAAATGAAACAGATATTTTTGAAATATTTGTTACACCCGAATAAATTTAGTATCGGAAAAGCTATAAATTTAACAAAACATATTCTTGAAAAGCGAGGATATGAAAATATTCCTTGTAATCTAACATTCAGAAGATTTGCGGAGAATTTTAAGAAAAACAATTATTCAAAGTGGATTTTATTTAGAGAAGGTGAAAAAGCATATCACGATAAAATTGAACCGTATATAGAACGAGATATTTCTAAAATTGAAGTAGGAGATGTTTTGATAGCTGACGGACATGTTCTTAATTTTCAAATAATCAATCCATTTACAGGAAAGCCGACCAGAGCAACTTTGGTCGGCTTTTTAGATTGGAAATCAACAGCATTAGTCGGATATGAAATTATGATGAGTGAAAATACTCAATGCATAGCAAGTGCATTAAGAAATTCTATTTTAAATCTCGGCTTGATTCCAAAAGTAGTTTATCAAGATAACGGAAAAGCATTTAAAGCAAAATATTTCCAAAATATAGATTTTGACGAAGCTGGATTTAATGGGATTTATGCAAAACTTGGAATAAAATCAGTTTTTGCAAAACCATATAATGCAAGAGCAAAAGTTATTGAAAGATTCTTCCTTGAATTTCAAGAAGAGTTTGAAAAAATGATGACAAGTTATATAGGAACAAGTATTGAAAATAAACCGGCTTGGATGAAACGAGGAGAAAAATTGCATAGAGATATGCATAAAAAACTCTCCAATAATTACATTCCAACTATACAAGAATTAATAAAATACATTGATTGCTGGCTCGATTACCATAATTCAAAACCTTGTCCGAACGCTCCTCAAATATCAATTAAACAATGTTTAAACAGTGTTCAAAAACAAGAAATCGATAAGAATATCTTAAATGATTTAATGATGAAAACTGAGGCAAGGACAATAAATAAACATGGAATAACATTTCTAGGAATGCATTATAGGAGTGATTATTTATTGGATTTAAGAGAAAAAGTATTTATAAAATACAGTTTGTTTGACCTTTCAAAAGTCCTTGTGTATTCAATAAAAGGTGAATTTTTATGTATCGCAAGACAAGTTGAAAAAGTTCATCCAATGGCAAATCATTTGGGAACAGTAAAAGATATGGAACAATTTAAGCAACAAATACAAAAACAGCAACGCAGATTTAAGAGAGTGAAAAAAGAGTTCTTAAAGTATTTCCCTAAAGAAAAAGCAGAAGCTATAGAGATTGAACAGGAAGAAGTTATTGAAATTGAAAAATTTGAACAGACTAAAACACCACTAAAACGCAAATTAAACTTTCGGGAACAGCAAATGAATGTTCCAGTATTTAACGCTGATTATGAAAAATATGAATGGTTAATGAAATACGGTTGTACCAATCCTGAACAAAGAAAGTGGCTTGAGGGGTATTTAAATAGTGATGAGTATGCCAATTTATACGCAGATTGCGAACATAATGAGAAAAATGTATTTGACCAAGAAGGAGTATAAAGATGAATAAAGTATTTGTAAAAACAAAGAACGTCAAAAACTTTGTATCATTAATGGAGGAGGTAAAACAACTACCTAATAATATACCTAAAATTATTCTTGTTTATGGAGAGTATGGACTCGGAAAATCAGAAACTATAAAGTGGTGGACTTTTAAAAATGATTGCATATATGTAAGAGCAAACCAAGGTATGACAAGTCGGTGGCTGTTATCTGAAATTGCAGAAGAATTAGGAGAAGAACCGTTTTGGCATATTCAGGAAACTTTTAATTTAATAGAGAAGAAACTTAAAGAAAATCCAAAACCTATAATAATTGACGAAGTAGATTACTTGCTTGAAAGAAATACAATAGAAACACTGAGAGATTTGTATGATACAACTTCTTGTCCTTTAGTGCTTGTTGGAATGGGCAACATTGATAAAAAACTTTCAAGATATCCTCATATTATAGACAGGATTTATAAGTCATTTAAGTTTGAACGATATGATTTTGAAGATGTAAAACAGATTTTGAATGAATTAACGCAAATCCCTTTTACACCTGATGGCATAGAATACCTTGCAACAAGAGTTAACCAATTTAGACAAATTGTTAAATTGATAAATAAAATAGAAAAACTTGCGATTACAAATCAATTAAAACAGATTGATGAAAATATTTTAAGGAAATTATTATATGGAAGATCAAATATTGAAACTTTGCAAAAGGCTCAACAAATTTACGCTTGAAAATTTAGAAATTTTATCTGAAATCCCTAAAGCAGAACTTTTACCGATATTGTCAAAATTTGTTGATGAAAATAAATTAATAAAGCAAGAAAATGAATATGTGTTTAAAAAAAATAAAGTTTCAGTTCAAAAATATTCTATATTTAAAACATACCCTGCAATAATAAATGATATTGTATTAAGGTGTTTTTGTGAAAACATAAATTCGATAAAAGCATCTAATATTGCAAATATTGGTGAAAACCAAATTCAAAGCTTTTATACAATATTCAGAACTTTGATTTACCAAAGGCAAAAACAAAAATTAGATTTCTACTATCTAAAATCTCCACAAAAAGCACGTTATAGAAAGTTTTTTAATCAAGAAGTATATTTATACTTATACTGCAATCAAATTTTTGTATCTGAAAATCTTTTAAAATCATCTGAGGATAAAACCTTTTCTAAAGACCAAAAAGCAGAATTTACAACTATTTATTGCTATCTTTCAAGGAATTTAACACATAATAAAATGGCTAGTAATTTGAACTGTAAAATAGCGGAAACATTATGGCGAAGGAAACGAGAGTTTAAGGATTTGTATTATGATTTAAAAAGTTTAATATAAATAATATCGAAAATTATTAATCAAATTTAATCTCCTCTTGATTTGCATTGTATAATTCAATTTGATTTTGAATATTTAGTTCATTAACAATCCATCCTCTTAACGTGCATGCCTTAATAAAATCTTGAATTCTATTAATACCATTAATTTCCTTTAAAGTTATGATTACTCCAAAATTAAGTCCTTTGGTTATTTTTGTGTTTAAGCGTTCTTTAGATATAATAGAAATTCCCCAAAGCCTTTCATCATATGATTTTAATGGTCTATTATTCCTTAGTATTTTTGATATAAATTTTGAGTTTTCCCATTTCCGAAAATCTTGTCGTGATTGACGTTCATCAGCATAAGATCCAGAAGCATCTTGAATATTTTCATTTATATCGTCTATTTCTCCTTTTTTATTGATTCTTCCAAATTTTAAAGATAACTCTCTATTTGTGTAATCAACCCCCTGAGAACGCGTACATTCAGGGAAATAGCATAACATTGCTCTTGCAATATATGGATACTTTTCATTATTATCTTTTGGGATAGGTATTGTATAATTTGCAGTATTATATGTAACAGAAGTTCCATAGATTATGAATTTTATTTCATCATCGGATGTATTGAGGATATTTTGAATATTAATAGGTACAATTCCATATCCCATTAATTCTTTAGTTTTATAAGTAGATTGTTTATACTCCCATCCAGCTGCAGAATCGATGATTAATGCTTTTGCCACTTCCCGTGGGAGGCCTATCACATCAATTAAATAACATAACTTTCTACTTATCCAAGGAGCAGCAAATGAAGTCCCATAAACAAGTTGTTCTCCAGATGAAGAATAAACTTTTATCCTCTCATTAAAATCTCCCCCATAATAGGAAACATCTGGTTTGTTAAAAAATGATAAAACATTTCCTTTTCTACTGTATGATGCGGGTATACCATTCCGTTTAACAGAATTTACCACAATAGAATTTAATGAGTCTGCTGGTGAACCAACTTTTAAAATATCAGTTTTATCTGCGCGATTATCATTTGTCCCAGATATTACAAATATAATATTTTTGTTTGACTGTAGTTCATCAAGTGCAGAAGCATCATAAGAAATAAAATTTTTTGCTACTTCGTCATCTGTACCCAATGACAAATTCCACACATGTATATCAGGATTTTTAGATACTATTTCTTTGATTTTTTTTACAAGCCTAAAAGTTGAAATTTTATTTTCACAAATTCCAAAATGTTTTACTCTAAATCTACCACATCCATCATCTAACCAAGGATTCAATCTTGGCCCATCTACGATTATTGATGTTACTTGCGTACCGTGTTCTCTGCTTGGTTTTTTCATGGATAATTTCTCTAATTCATCCAAATAATCCTCATTACTTACCCATTTATTGAAATAAACATTTTCATCAAATAATGTATCAATAACACCAATAATAGGCTCATTAGTTGGTGTTGGGATATGTATATTTTCTTTAGCCGGTTCATTTTTGATTTTATCATATGTAATTTTAGAAAGATCAGAAGAAATCATAGATATAAGATATGGCACCTTATCTTCTAAAATTTTATACAATTCTTTTGTCGCAGAGATTGAATTATCTCCAAGTTGATTATATTGATATTTAATTTTATCTATACCAAGTTTTTCTAAAATGTTTGATAAAGATAATTCTGTTTTATAAAAAGTTATTAAAAGATATTCTTTATCTGGTATATTTGTTATTCTTGGAACAGAAAAAGAATCAACTACTGAACAATCAACTATTAAGCTTCTTATTTTACTTTTTGAGAGTTGATAATTACTATAATCTAAATTATTCTCAGGTTCGTTAAAATTTTCAGAGGTAGCTTTTCCCGAAAGTTTATCAATTAAAAATTTTTTAACTATCATGAGATTGTTTATAGTTTGAAGAATTGATGTTTTATCGATATAATATGTAATAATATGATTTTCTTCACCATAAGGTGCATCTGAAAATCTTGCTCCAACAATCATGTCATTTATATCTTTTCTATTTGGTTTTAAGATATCTTTTATTCTTTTTGATTTTGCAATAATATCATTGTAATTAACATCAATTAAAAAATTTTTAATTATTTTTGAAGTGTCATCGTAATAACGTAAAATAGCATTTAAATTTTCGATTAATAAATCTATTTTCTCAACACTTGTTTCTGAGTGCTTTCTTAAATTTCTTCGCACTTTACTAGGTGGGATTGTTTCTTTTCTAAAAGGCAACTTTACATTTAATATATGATTCATTTATTCTCCTTTCAGTTTCCTTGAGACACTACTTTTAGGTATTTTAGAAAGGATTTCTATTTCTCTTGTTGTAAAACCTTCTTTACTAAGTTTTTGTATGTCTATTTGTTCGGGATTTCCATTAAGAGACATATATATTTTTCTTAAGTAATCATATTTTTGTGAGTTATCACTAAAGGCAATTGCAGTTTTTATAATTTGTTTTAAGTCTCCAGGATAAGGCATTTTATTAATTTTATTTAAAATTTTATTAAATAGTCTTAAATCTTGTTTTAAGTTATTAGCTTTTTTTAAATTAGTAATAAGTATAGAATCTGCTATTTCAATTAAATCTTTTTTTGAATAACGATCAAATGATACAATTGCATCAAATCTTCTTATTAGTGCTTTATCAAAATTTTGATAAAGATTAGTTGTTGCAATTATTGTTATATTTTCATTTAGTTTATCCAGTTCTTTTAAAAATAATGATGTTACACGACCCATTTCACGTAAATCATTTGTATTAATTCTATCTAAGACTATGGAATCAATTTCATCAAAAATAATAATAACTTTATCATATGCAACATGATTGATTTCATCAAAAAGCATTGCAACATTTTTAGGAGTCTCCCCCAAATGACTATCAACTAATTGCTCAAAGTCCACAGAAAGAATATCTCTATTTAGTAATCTAGCTATTTGATATGCAGATTCTGTTTTTCCACTACCGGGTTCGCCATAAAATAAAAATTTTGATAAACCGGAATTATTTGCAATTGCACGTGTAATACCAACAATATCTTCTTCTATAATATTTGGTAATAACAAAGGTTTGGGAGAATATTCTACTTTTCTTAGGTATTTCAAATTTTTATAACTTTGTTGTGGAATATAAAAGTTTGCACTTGAAATTAATTCCATTAAATATTGAGCAATAGAGTAGTCTCCATTATAATCGAATTCTTTTGCAATTTCGGCTACTTCAGAAATGAATGCTTCATCATTTTTTTCAACATGATATTTAACTAGATTAACTAAATTTTGTTTTTTCATTATAAGTTCTCCAATAAAATTATACTATACGCTGGGACAAATGTCAATTAAATGGGACAAAATTTACAATTTAAAAATTCATAAACTTTTCCCCGATTTTATTTTTTGGTTGTATTCCTTTGGCAACGAGTATCTTGGAGTTTTTATACTTATTTCTTGAAAATATTTTTTTTAAGTATAGAGCGGATTTTGAAGCTTACCTGCGGGGAAATTTCCCCGACCACAAAATGTTACCTATTTATTATTCTGTAGAAGTAAATATAATAAAATTTGGTAGCTATTATATACAAATACAAATTTCGTCAAGACCACTTCATATTTCTTCGTAAAAAACAGGACAAATATTTGTCTTTTTTATAAAGCAGATAGATAAAGTGTTTGAGGTGAATATTGTAAAAATAGCATTTTTAAAAAATCTTATTATTACTGCATTTTAGCTTTTAAAATTGTCACAAATTTTATGTCGGAATGTTAAGTGGGCTTTAAAAGAGATTTTAATAACGCTAAAATAAGGATATTTATGAAAGAAAATAAAGACAAAACAAATATATGGTTAGATATAGAAAAATCTGCTGAAATTTTAGGACTTAGCATCCAAACTCTTAAAAAGCAATGTAGGAGAGGTTACTATACTTTTAAAATTATCAGACGGGGAAAAAGAACTCATTACTTTCTTCTTTTAAAATCTTTGCCTGATTTTGCACAAGATAAGTATCTTAAAAAAGATGTTATAAACACTAAATATTCAGAAGCTCCCGATTGGGCAAAAGCCCAGGCTGAAAAGTATTTACCAATAATAAATGCATCAAAAGGATTAAAGGGAGGGGCTTTAAAAGATTTTATAGATAAGTGGAATTTAGAACATGAAAAGTGGTTAAACACATCCTATTCTTCTGTTATAAAAATGCGAAGAAGATTCTTTCGTTATGGATTAAGCGGTTTGTTATCACAGCACGGCAAACATTTATCCGGCTCCACTGTTCCTGATAATTTCTTTGAGTACTTTAAAAATTTGTATTTAGTTGAAGGAGCACCATCTATAAGAACTTGTTGGGATTTAACTCTTGGTTATGCAATCAGAATGTTTGATGCTAAAAGAGAAACATTTCCAAGTTATATGGCTTTTAAACGCCGATTAGATAAAGAAATTCCAAAACAAAGTATTTATCTTGCACGAATGGGCGAAACTGCTTGGAATAGAAAATATGGCGGATATATAGAAAGAGATTATTCAAATATTTTATGTAATGAGGTCTGGGTATCAGATCATGCTCAAATTGATGTTGCCTGTTTTGATTCAGATAATAAAGTTGTTTTTCCTTGGGTTACTGTATGGCGTGATTATAAATCAGGTAAATGGCTCGGTTGGATTTTACAAACAGGAAATCCAAATTCTGACTATATTTTCCAATCTTTTTATTATGCTGCTGAAAAGTATGGACTACCAAAAGATGTTATCATTGATAATGGTAAAGATTACCGTTCAAAGGATTTTGCAGGTGGTCGTCGAAGTATAAAAATTTC
>CALURJ010000010.1 GCA_944323145.1 Candidatus Gastranaerophilales bacterium | reverse complement strand
AGAAGTTCGTGGATATTATAGAGCAATCTAAAATAATTTTAGATTTTTAATATAAGAATAGAGCCTTTTTATAATGGTTCTATTCTTATTAATATTTTCAAATTATATAAATATCTAAATCTCATTGATAATTTAGTATATCTCGATTTACAAGTAAAAATAAAATTGCACTTTTTTGCACTTTATTGCACAGGGCTTAACTTCAAACACCTAGCCGATTTTAGCCTAATGAGGCTTTAAAAATTTGCAAATGGAGTGCAAAAGAGTGCAAGAAAAGAGTACTTAAGTGCAAAAAAAGACCCATACATCTCAATACTAAAAAACAGTCTCAATCATGCTGCCTGTTTGATTTTTTATTAAATTTTCTCCGTCTCAATGTCCCAGAAACCTATTAGTGGCCCTGCTAACGCCCCGCACATTAGATATTAAAAAAGAGGTAATAATTACCTCTCATTTAATCTGGGCCGCAGTGGACTCGAACCACCGACCTCACCCTTATCAGGGGTGCGCTCTAACCACCTGAGCTAGCAGCCCGCAACCATTATCAATGGTAATATATAAAATTTTCAAATCAAGACTTGTTACTTTGCGTGACCCTTATCAGGTCTCTCATAAAACGTGACATTTAGTCACCTTTTGCTCGGCACAGTGCTCTAATCACATGCACCGGCAGCCCGCAACTTTGTCAGCAAAATTAAATGTAGCATGAACATTTTTTAAAATCAAGTCTTTTGTTGATTTTATTCTTTTTATACAAAAAGGGCAGGTATAAAACCTGCCCTTACATAGTTTTAATGCTTTTAAATTATTTTACTGTTAATTTCTTTTTCGCATCTTTATCAGAATATTTTTTAGGTGCATGAACTTTCAATACACCATGTTCCAATTTTGCTTCTGTTTTTTCAACATCAATTTCTTCAGGGAAGTAAACTGTTCTTGAAAATTCACCGTATCTGAATTCTGATTTTTTATAAGATTTTTCATTTTCAGTTTTTTCTTCTTCTTTTTTTGCATTAATTACAATGTAATTTTTATCAATATCAATGTCCAAATCTTCTTTTTTTACGCCCGGAAGTTCTGCTTTAACTTCATAATCACGGCCTTTATCCGAAATTTCTACAGGCATTGAGTATTTATCCATTTCTTCCCAATAAGCTGCTTCGGGGAAATAGCTGTCAAAATGTCTGTTCAATAATGAACTGATTTCATCATTCACTGTTCTTATAAAGTTTTCAGGAGCTTTTCTAACTAAGAATTTCATATTAACACTTCCTTTCAAATAACTTACTTTTAACTACATTTACATTATTTACCTTATTTGTAAGAAATCGTGTTTTTTTAACCAAAATTTAACAATTACCGAAAATCACTTCTTATGCCAGGCTTCAAAGTTTTCTATATCGTCAAAAAGCTCCTTATAATTCCCGTTAAAACATATACATCTGTCATCAACAAACAGCCAGCAAAGTTCTTTAGTATTTGTTACCCCGGTTATAAAGTCATTCAGATTATTTTCAAGCAGCCACATAGAAGCAAGCATTTTATTACGAGTTGTAAAAAGTTTTATTTTATATTTTTTAGAAAGCTTTTCAACAAACTGCCTTGCCCCGTCACGTAATGGCGGGATGTAATCAGGGTTGTAATCATTGCTGTAAGTATTTATTACTCCGTCAAGGTCAAGAAGAATTGTTTTTTTCACATCAGCCATATTAACTCCATATATTATCTCGTTCGCGAAAGCGATAATTTAACTATACATATAAAATATAAAAATGCAAATCAATGAGAAAAAACAAAAAATACTAAATTCACTTGCTAAAATAACTAAAAAGCTCAGGGGAAGACAGAGCCAATTTATGCTTGCGAGTGAAAATGATATTTCAACATCGATTATCAGCACTGTAGAAAGAGCATTGAAAGATCCTCAATTCACAACTATTTATAAACTTGCAGAAGCTCTCAATATAAAACCGCATAAATTAATAAAAATGGTTGAAGACGATTTACCGCCGGATTTCACTTTGATTGACAGATAATCACAATATGCTACAATGGACTCATGATTTTTGAAGAACAAATCAAGGTTAAATATTCCGAAATGGATTATAAACTTGCATTAAAACCTTCGTCTCTTTTAAATTTTTTACAGGATATGGCAAGTGCAAACGCAGAGAGCTTGGGGTTCGGCTATTCATATATAACACCTAAAAATCTCGGCTGGTTTCTGCTCAAATACAGAATGGAATTTAATGACTATCCTGTATCTGTTTACAATTTAACTTTAAAAACAGAACCCCGCGGCTGCCAAAAACTGTTTGCTTATCGTGATTTTTATATATGTGAGGGAGAAAAACTCCTCGGTAAAATTTCAAGTGTCTGGGCTGTTGTTGATATGACAACAAAAGCGCCAGTTCCCGTTCAACCGGCACTAAATAACGAATATATGCCGCTTTATCAAAAAAGAGAGGACGATTTAGCGTTTAAAAAACTCAAACCTGTTGAAAGAGCAGATATTGAAAAAATATTTGAAGTTCGTTATGAAGACATAGATGTAAATTCGCATGCAAACAACGGGAATTATATAATCTGGGCGTTAGAACCATTAACTTTTGACTTCAGAAGCACTCACAAAATCAAAACTCTTGATATACAATTCAAAAAAGAGGTGAAGTACGGAGCAAAAGTAGTTTCTCAAATTGAATTTTTGAATGATTTTACAACTCTTCATTTAATAAAAAACTACGAAACTAATGAAGATTTATGCCTCGTTGAAATTCTCTGGGAAAAAGAATGACAAAAAAAATTTTTTTTATGTTTTGGTAATATTACTTAAAAAATCATTGAGGTTAACACCTTAAAATACTATAATAATAAAGCATAAAAAACTTGAAAGGAATTATGATGGTTGCAGAAATGACTTTCCCTCAGTTAGAACGAACAATTAACCCGACACACGATATAAAATTGTTTGCAGGACGTTCTAACATTAAACTTGCACAGGAAATTGCCGACTATTTGGGAACTACAATAGGGCCCATGATTGTAAAGAATTTTGCAGACGGTGAAATTTATGTGCAGGTAAAAGAAAGTGTGAGAGGGGATGATGTATTTATTATCCAGCCTTTATGCAATCCTGTTAACGAAAATTTGATGGAACTTTTGATTATTATTGACGCTTTCAAAAGAGCCAGTGCAAAAACAATAACAGCGGTAATTCCTTACTACGGATATGCAAGACAGGATAGAAAAACTTCAGGACGTGAAGCAATTACCGCGAAACTCGTTGCAGATTTATTGACAACAGCAGGTGCTGACAGAATTCTTGCAATGGATTTGCATACCGGACAAATTCAGGGGTTCTTTAATATTCTTGTCGACCATATTTTTGCAACATCAATTTTAACTAATTATATTAAAAATTTAAATATCAATCCGGATGATATGGTTGCAGTAAGCCCGGATACAGGCGGAGTTCAAAGAACAAGACACTTTGCAAAAGCAATCGGATGCCCTCTTGCAATTATTGATAAACGCCGCGACAAACATAACGAAGCTATTGCATCACATGTTATCGGAGATGTTAAAGATAAGATTTGTATAATGTTTGATGACATGATAGATACAGCAGGCACTATATGCGAAGCATCAAAACTCCTTAAAAAAGAAGGAGCAAAAGACATATATGTTTGTGCTGTTCATCCGGTATTTTCAGGCCCTGCAATCGAAAGGCTTGCAAATGCTCCGATTAAAGAATGTATTGTTACAAATACAATTCCTTTAGATATGGAAAAAATGCCTCCTAATATTAAGCAGCTTTCCGTAGCACCGCTTTTGGGAGCTGCAATTGCACGAATTCATGACGATGAATCTGTAAGCTCGCTTTTCGGGTTTGAAAAGGAAATGCAGGTACAATAGGAGCGTAGCCGCTCCACCCAACACAGCTTACGGGGTTGCATAAGCCGCTTTTTTATATTTTAGAATAATTTTACCAAAATGGTAGTATCGCTTTGTTTGGTCAATGCACTCGGGTATTATTTCCATCCCTAAACAAGTCCTGTATATCCTTGCCCCTCGCATCCGTTTTGCTTTATACAAACTGCTCTATTATACAAAAGCGTAGCCGTTCCATCCAACACAGCTTACGGGGTTGCATAAGCCGCTTTTTTATATTTTAGAATAATTTTACCAAAATGGTAGTATCGCTTTGTTTGGTCAATGCACTCGGGTATTATTTCCATCCCTAAACAAGTCCTGTATATCCTTGTCCCTCGCATCTGTTTTGCCTTATACAAACTGCTCTAGATTAAAATTAATACTAAGCCTGATGTGGCGGGTTGAGCGGCACGCTCCTTCTTTAGTATAAATTCTACAAACTTATGCAAAACCTAATGTATCTACGCACGTAGTGCAAAAAAAAGCCATTCTTTTTTAATGAAGAACGGCTACCAGACTTGGGGAGGAGGTATGAAAAACAATATGTTTTTCATATCTAATAATTTTTAACTCGGACAAGCAAAAATAAAACTTTTGTTTTTTATAAAAATCTCATACAAACGATGTATAAATATAACAGCCAAATATTTAAAAAAAATTAATTTTCCATATACAAAACAAAAAATTTGATATAATAAATTTATGAACGATAAAGATTATGAAGATTTTATATCAACCGTAAGCCACGAATTACGTACTCCTCTGACCTCAATCAGAGGTTTTTCCGAAACTATGCTTTCATCCTGGGACAAGCTTGATGACGAAAGTAAAAAAAAGTTTTTAAAAATTATCGTTGAACAGTCAAATCGGCTCATTAATCTTGTTGAAAATATGCTTTCTGTCACAAAACTCCAAAACACAAAAGAAGATTTAATATACAAAGAAGTTCAGATTAAACCGGCTATTGAAACAATCATATCAATAATAAAAAATCAATATAGCGACAAGAGCTTCAAGATAGATATAAACCCGAATACTCCGCCAATTCTTGCCGATAAAGACAAGTTTGAACAAATTCTTACAAACATAATTGAAAATGCTGCAAAATACGGGGATGAGAATTCTACAATATTTATAAAAACAGAAATTCTTAATGACATGGTTTCCATAAAAATCACAAACAGCGGCATTGAAATTCCGCAAAACGATTATGAAAAAATATTTACCAAGTTTTCAAGAATTGACAATCCTTTGACACGTAAAGTGCAAGGCAGCGGACTCGGTTTATACATAACAAAAAATCTTGTTGAAAAAATGGGCGGGAAAATTTTCGTTAAATCAGAAAATCATAAAACAACATTTGAAATACATTTGCCCTCATCAAATATTGAAGTTCAAGCGAGGGAAAAATGCAGCCGGTAACATTAATTATTGACAAAAGACGTGAAATTTCCGTCAAATACAGAAAATTGCTAAAAAGTAACAATAACTCAGTTATTATTACCAAAAATCTCCTGTCAGCACTGAAAATAATTCAAGATAAAGAACCTGACCTTATAATAATTTCAGACAGCATAGACAGCGATCTGGCTGATTTTTGCAAAAAAATCAGAGCTCTTACATATAACATGCGCCCCGTTATTATTGCTGTTTCCAAATCTGCCGAACTTTCAGACAAAATTAATGCTTTAGAAAACGGTGCAGATGATTTTATATCAGAACCTGTAAATCCTGATGAATTTTTAATGCGAATAAAAGCTCATTTGCGCAGAGAATTTGAATCAAATATGAACCCCAAAATATGCCTGCCCGCAAAAAATTACTCCATGCGCGCGCTGAAACGAATTCTGTCGGAAAATACTCCATGGGCAGTTATGTATATTAGTATCGAAAATTTCAAAAATTACAAAGAAACATATACAGAACTTGCCTCGGATAAACTAATACAAACATATTGCGCCATCATGAATTCTGCACTGTCCGAATCAGATTATCTGGGAATGCTTTCTGATAATGAATTTTTAATAATAACGGACAGCTTAAAAGCTGAAAAAATAGCAAATTTTTTAACATTTGCATTTGATTCTGTTGCCCCGAAATTTTACTCTCCGCAGGATAACAAACGGGGATTTATGCTTATGCGCGGAGATGAATTTGCAGGACGCCGCTCAAATTTTGTTCACAGCACAATCGGAATTATTACCAATGAATTTATCCAGTACAGAGATGCAAATCAATTAATGCATGCTCTTTTGCAGATACACAGAATGGCTGACATGCCCGCAAAATCAAATTATTTAATTGAAAGACCGAGAATTACGACAGAAAATGCAGTTGAAAATGAAATTAATAATAAAATATTTATTATTGAAGAAGACGAAGCAACAAGAGTTCTTCTCACAACAATTCTTCAACTTCAGGGATATGACGTAACGGCTATGGACAATTTAGAAGAAATATCTTCAATTCCCGCAATGGTAATTCTTGATGCAGGAGATGCCGAAGAATTTAAAGGGCTTGAAATATGCAGACGTTTGAGGCAAAATCCTGATTTTGACAGAACAAAAGTAATAGTTACATCGTCAATCCATGATAAAGAGCTTGTGTTAAATGCAGGCGCGGATTTATATATCCCGAAACCTTATGAAATTTCGAATATAATAAAATGGGTGCAAAAACTTTTTCAGGATTAACCGATTAAATTTTCAAGGAACTCAGCATCTTTTTCAGCTTTTTGAGTATTAATATTTGAACGTTTCATATAATTTCTTAAAGCTTCGCGAATAAGTTCGCTTCTTGTTCTTTGTTCATTAACCGCAACATTATCAATCTTATGCAAAAACGCATCAGGCATAGTAACTAAAATCTTCGCCATATTTCCACTCCGTTAATAAGAACTTCACACTTTATGCTACCATAATAACATATATAATCCTTTTTTTCAAGTGTCTTAGCCCGCATGTGCAGTTGACATAAAAACATAAATTTTTATACTTATATGTGTAATTATAACGAAAGGAGTTTTAATTTATGGAAGACAACAACTATAGACACGAAGACTTTGATGATTGTTTTCTTTGCAAACATCCCGCATTAAGGCATGTTTTAACAGGTCTTTTGGTATTTTTAGGAGCGTTTCTTGCATTTTATGTAGTTGCTGACTGGCATTTTAAAAGAATATTAGATCCGTCTTTTTATATGAGAAGAATGGACAGAGCCGTTATGCAAAGAGAAAAGAACTTTGATAAAATGGAACGCAGAGCACTAAAACAGCAGGAATGGATTGACAAAAGAGCAATGAAAATGCAGCAGAAAATGGCAGATCAGGCATCCCAATTTATTCATGTTGAAAAAGCCGATGACGCTTACAAAATTGTCATTGATTTAAAACCATTTGACAACAATGAAAAAAATGTTGAGGTCAGAACGGACGGAAACACTGTAATTATAAATGCCGCAGGCGAAAAAAACAGCCATCACAGACAAGAAATTGTTAAATACAGTCAGGCATTTGCGTTCTCAGAAAATATTGACGCATCCGCAATAACAAAAGTCAGAGAAGGCGATAAATATATTATAACTATTCCTTTAGAAGATTAATTAAATTATAAAACTTTAAACTAAGCGGCTACATACTGTCGCCGCTTAGTTTTTAATTAAATAATAATTACCAATTAACAGGAATAAAAATCGGAGGATAAATTCTGGTATTTTTATTCATATCAAATGTGTATTTAATTTCAGTGTTTCTTAAGGTCTCAGGCGGTTTAGGCAATCTGTAGCCTGTCAATGCTTTTATTACATTATTATCATATCTTTTTGATCCGGAAGAAGATAGTATATCCACTTTTTTAATTGCTCCGCTCGGCAGAATAGTTATTTCAAAAACCATGCTGTCTGTCAGCCAGGAGTATGAAGTAGGGAAACGCTTTCTGATAAGCTCCCTGACCTTATAATAATATTGATAATCCGGCTGCTGAGACGCCGGAGTATGTCTGACTTGTACATTATTATTTAAGCTGTATGTACTGCTAAAATCGTAGTTATAGTTTACATCTATACTGTCATATTTAAAATCGGACGGAAACGGTTTAAACGGAGCAGATTTTTGAACGGCTTCAATTAATTTATTATTTAAATTATCATCTCCCGATGACGTTACCTTTATATTTTCAACGGAGCCGTCTTTGTTTAGGGTAAATGATATTGCAGCATTTGCATTGCCTTTCACTTCATAGTTCAAATTTGAGCTTATTGTATCTCGCAAATATTGATTGTATTCAGTAATACTTTGATTAGCTAAATCAGCAAACACTGAACTAGCAGATAACAATAATAAAGTTACTAAAATAATAAACCACTTTTTCATACATCAACCTCAAATTTCAACACTAAAAAAATAAAATATAGCAATTACTTAAACCTGCGCATCATTTTCATGGCCTTGTTCATGGCATGTTTACCCATTTTACCTTTATAACCGCCGAGTCCGCCGAGATTTCCCATCCTGCTTAAATCCGGCATTCCGCCGCCCATTTTGCCAAACAAACCTTTCATATCACTCATGCCCTTCATCATGACGCGCATTTGTTCAAATTGTTTAATAAACGCATTAACTTCCGCATAATCCATACCGCAGCCTTTTGCAATACGTTTTTTACGGCTTGTGTCAATTATATCCGGATTTGCACGTTCTTCAGGAGTCATGCTTGATATAAAAACCTCCATTTTCTTAAACTGCTTATCCCCCTCGTGAGAAATCTTATCCCTGTCATCTTTTCCTATATTAAGTCCGGGAATCATCCCGAGCAGATTTCCCATTGAACCGAAAGCCTGCATTTGTTTTTGCATTTTCAGAAAATCATTGAAAGAAAAATTATTCTTGCTCATTTTTTCTTCAAGTTCAAGTGCCTGCTTTTCATCAAAAACTTCCTGCGCACGTTCAACAAGAGATACAATATCACCCATACCTAAGATACGTGTTGCCATTCTCTCAGGATAAAAATCTTCCAACGCATTAAGTTTTTCACCCGTACCGGTTAATTTAATAGGTTTTCCCGTACAGTAAGATACACTCAACGCAGAACCGCCCCTGCTATCCCCGTCAAGCTTTGTTAATACAAGCCCCGTTAAACCTAACTGTGCATCAAAATTTTCTGCGACATTAACGGCTTCCTGCCCGGTCATAGCGTCAATTACAAGAAGTTTTTCCGCGGGGTGAAAGACTCTGTCAATCAAAAGAAGTTCTGCCATCATATCAGTATCAATCTGCAGACGTCCCGCCGTATCTAAAATAACAGTACTAAATCCGTTAGAATTTGCATAATCAATTGCTCCCCGAACAATTTTTTGAACATCAGTGCAATCAGGAATTGTAAACACTTCCGTTTCAATTTCTTTTCCGAGCGTCTGTAATTGAGAAATTGCAGCAGGCCTGTATACGTCACATGCGACAAGAAGCGGTTTGCGTCCTTCTTTTTTCAGCTTAACCGCCAATTTTGCAGATGATGTTGTTTTCCCCGAACCTTGAAGCCCTAGCATCATAATAAGGTTAGGATTTCCAGAAAAATCCAGCGGTTTTTGTTCTTTGCCAAGTAAGTTAACAAGTTCATCATGAACAATTTTTACTAACTGCTGTGAAGGATCAACACCTTCAAGAACCTTTTCACCTTCAGCCTTATCCTTGATTGAGGAAATAAAAGATTTTACAACCCTTAAATTAACATCAGCTTCCAAGAGTGCACGCCTGATTTCGCGTAAAGCTTCCTGCATATTATCCTGCGTAAGTTCCTGATTACGCGTCCTGCTTATAATCCCTTGTAATTTCTCGCTTAAACTGTCAAACATAATGTAATTATAGCACAAATTTTAAAACATCATACAAATTTATGATTTCATTTCAAATTTCGTCTGCTAATATATAACCATACTCCTTAGAGAACTAAGATACACATATCCCTAATCAACAGCTATGCACTTCAATGTACATAGCTTTTCTTTTATTTCAGGAATAACTTCTCTTGACAAAATATTTTGATATAATACAATAAAGCTACATCCATACAACTTACTGGAGGAGTGCCAGAGCGGTTGATTGGAGCAGTCTTGAAAACTGTCGTACGTTCACGCGTACCGTGGGTTCGAATCCCACCTCCTCCTCCATTTAAAATCTTCGCAATGCGAAGATTTTTTGTTTCTTTGTTAATTGTAATTTAATCATTTCTGTGCTAAATATTATATTAATTTAGAGTATAAGGGTAATTTGATGAAAGTTGTAATTTTAGCCGGCGGATTGGGAACACGCTTAAGTGAAGAGACAAAATTGGTGCCAAAACCAATGGTCGAAATCGGAGGGAAACCGATTTTATGGCATATTATGAAGATTTATTCCTATTACGGATTTAATGATTTTATAATTCTTACCGGATATAAGTCGCATATTATAAAAGATTATTTTGTACACTACTACCAGCAATATTCCGATATTACTGTTGATTTGCTTAACAATATAGTTGACATCCACAGAATGCAAACAGAACCCTGGAAAGTTACCATACTTTATACCGGTCAGGACACAATGACAGGCGGAAGAATAAAAAAAGCACAGGAATACATCGGAAACGAACGATTTTTACTAACCTACGGCGACGGTGTTGCTGATATTGATATAAATAAACTAATATCTTCACATGAAGCGTCCAAAAAATCTGTTACAATCACAGCGGTTCAGCCTTCAGGCAGATTTGGAGCTCTAGTGATAAAAGAGGATAACATTATAACTTCGTTTAAAGAAAAACCTGCAGGAGATGAATCCTGGATAAACGGAGGTTTTTTTGTTTGCGAACCTGAAATTTTTGATTACATACCTCAAGGAGATAATATAATTTTTGAACGCGGGCCATTAGAAAACCTCGCCAGAGACAAAAAGCTGAATGCTTATAAACACGGCGGATTTTGGCGTCCGATGGACACACTAAAAGACAAAAATGACCTGACTGAAATGTGGAAAGAAGATAATGCTCCGTGGGCAATATGGAATAAGAGGAGTTTATAATGGCTGAAAAACCTGTTTTATCTATTTGTATTCCGACAAGAGACAGGAGTATGTATCTTGAACATACTTTAAGAGAAATAACTGATGATATAACTTTTCAAAATACTAATAAAATCGAAATTGTTATATCCGATAATTGTTCTGATGATGACACTGAAAATTTATGCAGAAAATATCAGCAAAAATTCCCTGATAAAATTATTTATAAACGACAGCAGGAAAATATAAAAGACAAAAATTTTATTGAAGTATTAAAACTTGCAAACGGAAAATTTGCTAAATTAAATAATGACAATATTTATTTCAAAAAAGATACGCTGGGAGAAATTGTATCTCTACTTGAAAATTCAAATGATAATATCATATTTTTCACTAACAGAGATTTAAAAAATCCGGAAAAATCCATTATAAACGTAAACAGTTTTGATGAACTTATTTCTCAAATAACATATTCCTGCACATGGATAGGCGGTTTATGCGTAAACACTTCAAAATATAAAATGATTGATTCTCCAATAAGATTTTCGGATTTGTGTTTCGGCCAAATTGATATTTTCGCCAAACTTATGAAAGACGGGTCGGCTATAATTATAGAAAAACACCTAATGGAAGCTATCAATATATATAAAAAAGGCGGCTATAATATCCCACAAATTTTCGGAGAAAACTTTATTTCGATATTACAAATATTAAAACAAGAAGGTCTGCTTTCAAACAGGACTTATGAAAAAACTCTAAAAGAACTTTTATTAAAACATATTAATCACTATTATTTTGATTACAAAAAATGCTTTAATTTTATAAAAGGCGGATATTTAAAATATTTGTATAAATATTACAAAACAAAACCGTATTTTTATGTTAATTACATTAAAGCCCTTTGTAAAATATGTTTTTATAAAGTCATCACAATAGAAAAGACTAATAACAAAAAAATTATAAAAATTTGCGGACGTATTAACATTTCAAAAAAACGAAAAAATAAAAATACGTTAAATTCAAATAAAAATAAATTTATAAGTATTGTTGACCCGAATACCGCTAAATTTATTGAGACAGGAGAATATTCTTACGGACAGATTCTTGCTTACTGCGACAGCGTTTGTCCATACAAACTTAAAATCGGCAGATTTTGTTCAATAGCCTCGGGAGTAAAATTTATTTTAGCCTCAGAACATGATTATCACACTCTGTCAACTTATCCTTTCAAAGTTATGGCATTTAAAACAGAAGCAAAAGAAGCTAAATCAAAAGGTGACATTATAGTAAAAGATGATGTATGGATAGCTACAAATTCATTAATTTTATCCGGAGTAACAATAGGGCAGGGTGCAGTCATAGGAGCCGGAGCTGTTGTTACAAAAGATGTACCGCCTTATGCAATAGTTGCAGGAAATCCCGCGAAAGTTATTAAGTATCGTTTTGAACCGGAAATTATAGAAAAACTTGTAAAATTTGATTACTCAAAACTTACGGAAGAAAAAATTAAAAAATTAGGATTAAAACTCTATAGAGGGATTAATAAAGACAACGTTGACAGTCTTTTAAAAGAATTTGAGGAAGTATAATGTACAATCAGTACAATCAAATATATAAAAATAAAAAAGTATTTTTAACAGGCCACACAGGTTTTAAAGGCAGCTGGCTTGCAATCTGGCTTACACAACTCGGGGCAAAAGTTTGCGGATATTCTCTTGAACCGAATACAAATCCTTCAATGTTTGAAGAATTAAATATTTCGGATAAAATTGAAAAATCAGTTATCGGTGATATTCTTGATGCAAAAAACTTAGAAAAAACCATGCGGGAATTTGAACCTGATATTGTTTTTCACCTTGCAGCACAACCGCTTGTCAGACTTTCATATTCCGAACCTGTTATCACCTATCAAACAAATGTTATAGGAACATTAAATGTACTTGAAGCAGCCAGAAAAATACCTTCTGTTAAAGCTTTTGTAAATGTAACAACTGACAAATGCTATGAAAACAAAGAAGTCAAAAGAGGTTACACGGAAGATGACCCGATGGGCGGTTATGATATGTATTCATCCTCTAAAGGATGTGTAGAAATTATGTCATCATCCTATCGGAGGTCATTTTTACAGGAAGAAAATACTTATGCTATGGCAACAGCAAGGGCAGGGAATGTGATAGGCGGAGGCGATTGGGCGCTTGACAGGCTTATTCCCGATTGTATAAGAGGAATTAACAAAGGTATTGATATTGAAATTAGAAACCCGATTGCTGTAAGACCCTGGCAGCATGTACTTGAACCTTTATCCGGTTATCTTCTGCTCGGTGAAAAACTTTTAACAGAAGGTAAAAAATATGCCGACGGATTTAATTTCGGGCCTGATGAAGAAAGTGTCCTTACAGTTGCGGAGGTTGCTAAAAAACTTACTGAACTTTACGGCAGGGGCAGAGTTGTTGTCGGAGAAAAAAGTCCTTTGCATGAGGCAGGCCTTTTAATGCTTAATATAGAAAAAGCAAAAAAAGTCTTGGGGTGGACTCCTTCTTACTCCGCACATCAAGCTTTGGAAAAAACAGTTGAATGGTATAAATATTTTTATGCTAAAAACACAAATATGTATGAATTTACCTGTACTCAAATCAAGATGTATGAAAGGGATATAAAGTGGAACAAGAACTTCGTCGTAAAGTAAAAGACGCCGCACGAGAATATTATAAAGAAGTTTACGGTAAAAAAAGAGTATTTGATTATATACCTCCAAGCGGGAAATTGCTCGGAGAAGAAGAACTTTTGAACATGATTGATGCCTCGCTTGACATGTGGCTGACAGCAGGAAGATTTAACAGGAAATTTGAAAGCAAATTTGCGAAATATATGGGAGTAAAATACGCACTGTCTACTAATTCCGGTTCAAGTGCCAATCTGCTGGCATTTTCTGCTTTAACCTCGCATAAACTCGGTGAAAGAGGGTTAAAAAAAGGAGATGAAGTTATCTCAGTTGCCGCCGGATTTCCCACGACAATCAACCCGATTATACAAAATGGTATGGTACCTGTGTTTATTGATTGTGAGGTCGGGACATACAACATTGATGCCGATAAAATAGAAGAAGCAATTACCCCGAAAACTAAAGCAATATTTCTTGCACATACACTCGGCAACAGCTATGACCTTGATAAGATTATGCAGCTTGCCGAAAAATATAACCTCTGGGTTATAGAAGACAGCTGTGATGCCTTAGGCGGAGAATATAAAGGTAAAAAAATCGGCACAATCGGTCATATAGGAACATTCAGTTTTTATCCGGCCCACCACTTAACTATGGGTGAAGGCGGAGCAGTTATTACAAACGACCCGTTATTATACAAAATAATTATGTCATTCAGGGATTGGGGAAGAGATTGCTGTTGTCCGCCCGGTAAAGACGGAGTCTGCGGAAAAAGATTTTCGCAAAAGCTTGGTAATCTCCCATTTGGTTATGATCATAAATATACCTATTCACATGTCGGTTACAATCTGAAAATCACTGACTGGCAGGCTGCCTTAGGCTGTTCCCAAATAGATAAATTAGACGGTTTCTTGGAAATCCGCCGCAGAAATGCGGAATTATTAACAGAATTACTTTCGGATTTGAAAGACTACTTAATTTTGCCTGTGGTAAAAGAAGGGGTAAAACCCTCATGGTTCGGATATTTAATATCAGTTAAAGAAACAGCTCCATTTACAAAACAGCAAATGGTAGAATACTTAGAAAATCATAAAATCGGTACACGCCAGCTGTTTGCAGGCAATATATTAAGACAGCCGATGATAGTCGATAACGATGTAGATTTTAGAATAGGAAATTCAAAAATCATAAATTCGAAAGAGTTGACGGAAGCTCACTATAAACTTCTTCCTAATACTGAATTTATAATGAACAATACCTTCTGGGTCGGCACATTTCCCGCACTGGGCGAAAATGAAATAAGAAGGATATCCGAGACCGTTCACAAGTTCATAAAGGAGCATAAATAGTGAAAAAACGTATACTTCTTACCGGCGGAACGGGTTTTATCGGACAAAATATTATTCCTTTATTGTCGGAAAAATATGACATTTTGGCTCCTAAAAGAACAGAATTAAATTTAATTGACAAAGAATCCGTTAGAAATTATTTTTTTCAAAATAATTTTAATATAATTGTAAATTGTGCCGCTGCAAATCCTTCTAAAAATTCTCTTGATTCAGAACAAACAATGGAGTCCGATATCATTTCTGCGTTTGATAATCTTGCTGAATATTCAGACAAAGTAGAAAAAATACTACATCTAGGTTCCGGGGCTGAATACGATAAAAATTTTGATATTAAAATGGCAAAAGAAACTGAAATCGGACGTAGTATTCCTGACAGTCCATACGGCAGAGCTAAGTATTTCATAAATGAAAAAATCAGAAAGTCCAAAAATATATATAATTTGAGAATTTTTGGCTGTTACGGACCGACCGATGCCAAAAGCAAATTTATCAGGGATGCAATCGACTGTTGTCTTGATAACAGAGCAATAACAATCCGTCAAAATTGTTATTTTGACTATATTTATGTTGATGACCTTGCAAAAATTATAAGCTGGTTTATTGACAACAACCCAAAATATCATGATTACAATGTTGTAAGCGGTAAACCTATAGATTTGTATTCTATAGCTAAGATAGTTGCAGAAAAAATGGAGAATAAAAACGGCATTATTATTGCAAAAGAAGGCTTAAACAAAGAATATACAGCCAGTAATACCAGACTTTTGGCAGAAATGGGGAATTTTTATTTCACTCCTATAGAACAGGGAATAGTAAAACAAATAGAATGGCAAAGGAATTATCGGAGGTTAGTATGAGTGTAAAACGCGTAATGATTGATGAGTTAACAGGCTTGCGCGGCATCGCGGCATTATTTATTATACTCAACCATATTCAGTTATTGTACCACTCATTTTTTAATTATAACTTTGCTTTTAAACATTATTTCATTTGCTGTGGCATAATAGGAATGGATTTATTTTTTATTCTAAGCGGTTTTGTTATTTATTATAATTATGCTGACAAAATAAGAGAGTCGGCTAAAGATGGTATATTAAAATTTTTAATTGCCCGTTTTGCAAGATTATATCCGTTGTATTTTGTTTTTATAATCGGATTTTTTATTTATAATTTAATAACAGGTTATCATAATACAAATATGGTAAATGCAAATTTTGCAACTTTACCAGCTTTTTTATTGGGTGTACAAAGTTGGATTTATGCATTTTTATATAATATTCCTGTTGTTCATTTACAAGGTTCTGCCAATATTTCATGGTCAATTTCAACGGAATTCGGACTCTATTTATTTTTCATACCATTTGTAATTTATATGTTCAAAAAAAGAACTATAAAATCATCGCTCGCATTGTTCATCTTTTCTATAACAGCTTATGCTGCTCTTGCTATTTTCTTGTACAAATGTAATATTATTAACCCGCTGTTAACAAATTTATTCGGTTTTAACAAGTCCATAACTCCACAAAACTGGGTTATAAATATGTTTCCTCTTGGAGGCAGAATGTTCCAATTCATGTCAGGATGTGCTATTGCACAATTTTATATTTGTGCAAAAGATAAATTTAATAAAAATATTTATAAAGTATTATCTTATTTCAGTATTATTGCAATATTTTTGTGCATGATGAATTCCGGCTGGATGTCAACTATTGCTAACGAAAATATTTCACACACAACTGCATATATGTTTAGCTTTATAGTTTTTTCATTATTATGCTCAGTGTTTGTATTTTCTATTACATTAGGCGGAGCAGCATTTTTACGAGTGAAACAGATAGTTTGGTTGGGAGAGATAAGTTATTCATCATACTTACTGCATATAATTTTTATTCTGATTTTCAAGAACAACGGGCATCATATTTCTTCCTACTTATTAAATATATGTGCATTTATTTTGTTTACTTATATAATTGCCTGGTTATCATATAAATATTTTGAGATGCCAATGAGAAAAAAAACAAAATATTTTTTATATAACCTTTTTAATATAGATACAAATGGTAAAATAGGGAGAGAAAAAGAATATGAAAAAACGTGCAGCTGATATAATTATGGAAACACTTGTGGAAAATGGTATTACCGATGCATTTTGCGTAGTTGGCGGAGGTTCAATGTTTTTAGATAACGCTGCTGCTATTAATCCCGATATAAACGTAATTTTTAATCATCACGAACAGGCTTGTGCTATGGCTTGCGATGGTTATGCAAGAATTAAAAATAAAATGGCTCTGTGTCTGGTAACATCCGGTCCCGGCGGAACAAATACACTAACAGGAGTCATGGGGGCTTATCAGGATAGTATTCCAATGATTGTAATATCCGGTCAGGTTAGATATAACACAACAGTTGCAGAAAGCGGGTTAAATTTACGCAGACGGGGAGAACAGGAATTTGATATAGTAAACTCCGTTAAAAATATGACTAAATATGCAAAAATGATAATCGATCCGCTTTCAATAAAACAAGAAGTACAAAAAGCTATTGATATAGCAATGTCAAGCAGACGCGGGCCGGTATGGCTGGATATACCGCTTGATGTTCAATCGGCTATCGTTGAAGAAGACGACTTACTTCCTGTTTTACCAAAACCGGAGATGATTAAATGCTCGGCAAACGATTTTGAAGAACTAAAAACATTGATCAAAAATGCAAAAGCTCCCGTATTTTTACTTGGAAGTGCTGTCCGAAGTGCGAGCCTTACTAAGAAATTATATAAAGTTATGGACATTTGGAAAATTCCGTCTGTTTCCGCATGTATTGTATCCGATGTACTCCCAGATGAAAACGAATTATATTTTGGAACATCCGGTAATGTCGGAACAAGATGCGGAAATTTAATTCTTGATAATTGTGATTTATTAGTCGTTTTAGGATGTAGTTTGGGATTTAAACAAACAAGCTTCTCTCAAGACACGTTCGCAAAAAATGCTAAAATAGTTATGATTGATGTTAATGAAGATGAATCTAAAAAATCAGGATTATATATTCACAAATTTATTCATTCAGATCTGGAGGATTTATTTGATAAAATAGTTGAAGAAAAATCATATATTGAAGCCCCCGTGAATTGGGTGAATTATTGTAACAAAATAAAGAAAAAATTTGATAAATTTGAAAATGCTGTCGGAGCTGATAGCGAAAGGGTTAATGCATATAATTTCTGGAAAAAATATCAAATTTTAGAGCCTGAAAATAATATTACTGTATTAGGAAACAGTTCATCAATGTCAGGAAGAATTCAAAACGGCAATCTTCATTATGGGCAAAGAACTTTGACTAATATGAACTGCGGATCTATGGGATATGATATTCCTGCGGCGATAGGAGCCTGTGCCGCCGCAAATAAAGAGGTATTTCTTGTTACAGGCGACGGCAGCTTTATGATGAATTTGCAAGAATTACAAACTATAAAACATAATAATTTACCAATTAAAATTGTTATATTTTCAAATGACGGTTATTGCGGAATTGTTCAAACGTGCAAAAATTATTTCAACGGAAAAAATTTCGGCTGTACTTATGATACAGGTATAAGTTTTCCGTCATTTGAAATGATTGCAAAGACTTTTGATTTCAAATATAATGTTTGTGAAACAAACGGGCAGCTTGATGCTAAATTAAACTGGTTATTTACACAAAAAGAAAGAGCATTACTGGAAATAAAACAACAATATGACAACCCGGCATCTCCATGTGTTAAATCAAGATTAACCAAAGACGGGAAATCTCAAAAAGTTCATTTAAGTGATATGTATCCGTTTATGGATAGAGTAGAATTAGAAAAATTGAAATATAATCGAGGCTAAAAATGAAAAATGTTGATTTAAAAGAATTATTGAATCCGTTAAAAATATTACCGCATTTTATTGAAAGAAACAGTCAGAATAAAAATATATTAGGTCCTGTAGCAGTGGAATTTCATTGGTGTACTACCTGTAATTACAATTGTGTTCACTGCTCTTATGCACAAAGAAGAAAAAATTTCAAAGTTCTTTCTCAGGAAGTTGTTGAACAAACTGTTAAAGATTTGATTAATTTAGGCGTCAAAGCAGTATATTTTAGCGGCGGAGGGGAACCAACAACATACAAAAACTGGGACAAATATGCAAAAAAATTTCTGGATAATGGTATAGAAACAGCTTTAATTACAAATTCGGTTCCAATTCAGGATAAAGATCTGAACTTACTGAAAAAATTCAACTATATTGCAGTATCCGTATATTCAACAAATGAAGATGAGTATAAAAAGATTACTGGAGCTGATAACTTCGACAGACAATTTGCTCTGCCCAAAATACTGCAATCTAAAAACGAAAATGTAATTGTAGGAGCAAGATGCGTAATTAACAGTATAAATTATAATACTATCATTTCAAATTATAAAAAAGCAATTGAAGAAGGATTTGATTATATTATTTTTATTCCTGCAGTTGATTATGAACAAAAGAAAATTGATCTTTCAGATGATATAAAACTCATGGTACAAGAATTAATTAATCAGAATGCAGGTGATATTGACCCTAAAAAAACTAATCTCTTAGGCTTAGGAGAAAAAGGTATTCAACATTACAAACACCATAACGGAGATAAGTTCAAAGATTATAAATGTTGCAGCTGTGCTGAAATCAGGGCAAATGCTTTTATAAATTACGATGGTAATGTTTACCTTTGCCAGCCGTTAATAGGTCAGGAAGAATTTTCTATAGGAAACATTAATGAACAACCGTTTAGTAAAATTTGGAATAGTGAACGTCATAATTCCGTTATTCAAAAATTAAATGAAAGGTTTGTAACCGGTCATTGTATCGATTGTCGTTCTATTTCACATAATATAAAAATTTATGAATACTTAAAATCTAAAGAACTTCCAAACTGTCCGAATGACAGTTTCGTATAAAGGAAAATTTATGGAAAATATAGATAAATATCTCATATCACCTGATATTACGGTAAAAGAAGCTATTCAAAAGATTGAAAATACCGGAAAAAAGACGGCATTTATTGTTGATAGCAACAAAAGGCTTTTGGGAATTTTTACAGACGGCGATATGCGCAGGTATGTTCTTAAAAATGGGGATTTAAACGCGAAAATCTCTGTTGCAATGAATAAAAACCCCATTGTATTTAAGGAAAATCAAACTGAGGAATTGAATAAACAAATTCAGGAAAGAAGCCTTCTTGTTTATCCGATAGTAAATGATAATGGACAAATTATAAATATTGTATACTGGAATGATAAAAATGCCATTATTCATCCTACACAGAAATTACCGGAAAATGTTTCAGTCATTATTATGGCAGGCGGAGAAGGTACAAGACTTTATCCTTATACAAAAGTTCTACCCAAACCACTCATACCGATAGGAGATTTGCCGGTTTGTACACATGTTATAAACAGTTTTAAAAAATTTGGATGCAAAAATTTTCATCTTATCTTAAATCATAAAAGCAATATGATTAAAGCCTATTATAATGATATTGAAAAGGATTTCAACTTACATTATGAAGTTGAGCCGAAATTTTTGGGAACCGCAGGCGGTTTATCTCTACTAAAAGAAAAGATAAATGATACATGTTTTGTTTCAAACTGTGATATTCTTGTTGATGCGGATTTTTCATGTATTTATAAATGGCATAAAAAAGAAAATAATCTTATTACTTTAGTTTGTGCTATTAAAGAAGTACAAATTCCTTACGGCGTAATTAATTCTGATTCAAATGGAGCTATACAGAATATTGAAGAAAAGCCTGCTTTTTCTTTTCTTATAAATGTAGGTGTATATCTGATTGAACCTGAAGTTATAGAAAATTTGAACGGAGAATTTATTCACATGACGGACTTAGCCCAAAAATATATCAATGAGCATAAAAAGGTCGGAGTATTTCCTATATCTTCAGGCAACTGGCTTGATATGGGGCAGTTAAAAGAAATGGAAAATATGTCACAAAAACTAAAAGATAAATGTTTAAAGGATTAAAATGAAAGAAAAATTTATACCGTTATCAATTCCCAATTTTAATGGAAAAGAACTTGAATATGTTACAAATGTTGTAAAAGATGCCTGGGTTTCAACAGGCGGTGCAGAAATTCAAAAATTTGAAGAAGTGTTTGCCAAATATGTAAAAACGGACCTTGCCTGCGCAGTTCAATCAGGAACTGCCGGTTTACATCTTGCTATGATATTGGCAGGGGTCACTTACGGGGATGAGGTTATTGTTCCGGCATTGACTTTTATTGCCGCGGTTAATCCCGTCAAATATTGCGGTGCAGAACCTGTATTTATGGATTGCAATGATTTTTTGTGTTTGGATGTAAATAAATTGGAAGAGTTTATTAAAGAAGAATGTGATTTCATTGATGATAAATTGATTAATAAAAAATCACATCGTCATATTAAGGCCGTTGTTGCCGTTCATATTTTCGGCAATATGGTTGATATGGATTCTTTAATAACACTTGGCAAACAATATAATTTCAAGATTATAGAAGATGCAACAGAAGCTTTAGGAACTTATGAAAAATCTACCGGTAAATTTGCCGGAACTATAGGAGATTTCGGAGTATATTCCTTCAACGGCAACAAAATCATTACAACCGGCGGAGGGGGAATGCTTGTTGCAAACAATCCTGATGATGTAAAACATGCAAAATACCTTTCAACACAGGCTAAAGATGATTTAGTTTATTTTGTTCATAATGAAATCGGTTATAATTACAGAATGACCAATTTACAGGCAGCACTAGGATTAGCTCAATTTGAACAGTTGGAAGAATTTATAAAAATCAAGGAAATTAATTATAATAAATATCTTGATGCAGGGTTAAACTTACTCCCGTTTGATAAAAATATCCGTTCAAACAGATGGTTCTATTCTTTAGTTACAGATAAAAGAGATGAACTTATAAAATATATGAATGAAAATCAAATTCAGACAAGACCAATTTGGAAACTTATTAATACATTAAAACCATATTTAAACGCTCAAAGTTATAAAATTGAAAGAGCAAAAAAATATTATGACCATATTGTAAATATTCCTTGCTCTACAAATTTGACGGATAAAGAAATTGAAAGAGTAATAAAAACAATCAAAAATTTTGATGAGGCAAAATGAGAAATTTAATTTTAATAGGCGCAGGCGGACATTGCAGATCTTGTATTGACGTTATAGAGCAAGAAAAAAAATATAACATTATCGGTTTAATTGATTTAAAAGAAAAAATCGGGGAAAATGTTTTAGGGTACAAAATTATAGATTCCGATGATAATATAAATAAATATGTAACACCTGAAAACAATTTTCTAATCACAATAGGTCAAATCCATTCACCTGTTAAACGCATAGAACTCTATGATCTGTTGAAAAATTTAAAAGCAAATCTTGCAACAATTATTTCACCGCTGGCTTATGTATCAAAGCATGCCATAATAGGTGAGGGTACAATCATAATGCATCACGCACTTGTTAACGCTAACGCACGTATAGGAAATAATTGTATAGTGAATTCAAAAGCTTTAATTGAACACGATGCTGTTATTAAGGACAATTGTCATATTTCAACATCTGCAGTAATAAACGGTGGAACAGTAATAGAAAATAATACATTTGTCGGAAGCAATTCAGTAGTTGTTCAATATACAAATATACATCAAAATTCTTTCATCAAAGCTCAAAAATTAGCAAAACCGGAGAAAAATATAAAATGAGGAAAACTACTTTAATAGCAGAAGCAGGAGTTAATCATAACGGCTCAATTGGACTTGCCAAAAGAATGGCTGACATCGCAAAGCAAGCAGGTTGTGATTATATTAAATTTCAGACTTTTAAAGCGGTAAATCTTGCAGGGAGATCTGCAGAAAAAGCTAAGTATCAAAAAGAAACTACTAATTCGGATGAATCACAACTTGAAATGCTTAAAAGTTTGGAACTTTCTTTTAATCAATTCACTGAATTGAAACAATATTGTGATAATATAGGTATACTGTTTATTTCAACCCCCTTTGATTTAGAAAGTATTGATTTTCTGGCTGATTTAGGTGTGCCGCTTTTTAAAATCCCTTCAGGTGAAATTACAAACTTACCTTATTTAAGAAAAATTAATTCTTATAAAAAAGAGGTTATTTTATCAACCGGAATGTCAACAATTGATGAAATAAAAGATGCATTGGCAATTTTAAAAGATTGTAAAGTCTCTCTTCTTCATGCAAATACTGAATATCCAACACCTCCTTGTGATGCAAACTTGTCTGCAATCACCACTTTAAAAGAAGAATTTAACCTCCCTATCGGTTATTCCGACCATACTTTAGGAATAGAAGCGCCTATTGCAGCAGTTGCTCTCGGGGCTGAAATTATTGAAAAACATTTTACACTTGATAAAAATATGTCCGGTCCCGATCACAAAGCATCTTTAGAACCCGATGAATTGAAAACAATGGTAAATGCAATAAGAAAAACAGAATTAATGCTCGGTAACGGTATAAAAAAGCCTTCCCAATCCGAGCTGAAAAATATGAGCATAGCCCGAAAATCTATAATAGCCAAAATTCCTATTAAAAAAGGGGAAATTTTTACGGAAAATAATTTATGTGTCAAACGCCCGGGAAATGGAATATCACCTATGAAATGGGATGAAATTATAGGCACTGCTGCACAAAAAGATTATGAAGAGGACGATTTAATATGAGGCGGATTTGTGTAGTTACAACAACAAGAGCTGAATATGGAATAATGTCGCGAATGCTGGATAAAATGTATTCTGATCCGGATATTGATTTGATACTGGTAGCATCAGGGATGCATTTGTCTGAAAAATTCGGCAATACGATTGACGAAATTAATATTCCAGTTAACTACAAAATCAATATTGATATTGAACAGGAAGCATCACATTCTATAGCTCTGGCTATTGAAAAATTTTCAGTGTTATTTAATGACATTCAGCCTGATATTCTTGTAATTCTGGGAGACAGATATGAAATTATGGCTGTTGCAATTGCTGCAATGTTAAATAATATTCCGACAGCCCATCTTTACGGAGGCGAAACAACTGAAGGAGCTATTGATGAGGCAATACGCCACGCAATAACAAAAATGAGCCACCTGCATTTTACATCCTGTGAATCTTACAGACATCGTGTAATCCAGCTTGGAGAAAATCCCGAAAGAGTATTTAATGTTGGTGCTCTTGGAGTTGAAAATATAAAACAGATGAAATTACTATCTAAAAAAGAATTAGAAAAATCTATAGATTTTCAATTCGGCGAAAAAAATCTTCTGGTAACATTTCATCCCGTAACACTTGAAAAAGACTCCGCAAAAAAACAATTTTCTGAGCTTCTTTCTGCCTTTGATGAATTAAAAAATACAAATATAATTTTTACAATGCCCAATTCTGACAGTGGAAATAATTATATATTTGAACTTATAAATGAATTTACAAATACTCATATAAATTCAAAAGCATATAAATCATTAGGGGTATTGAGATATTTATCTGCATTGCAATTTGTTGATGCGGTTGTCGGGAATTCTTCCAGCGGAATTATTGAAGTTCCCAGTTTTAATATTCCGACAGTTAATATCGGAGATAGACAAAAAGGACGTATTCAAGCTCAAAGCATAATTAACTGCCAACCATTAAAGGATGAAATATTAAATGCATTAAACACCGCATTTAAATTCAAAAAAAAGAATATTATTAATCCGTATGAAGGTATAAATAGTGCTGATAAAATCATTGAAATTTTAAAAAATTATGATTTAAAAAATATTATAAAGAAAAAGTTTTATGATATTAAATTTTAACAATTATGCCTCATAAGTATTTTTAATTATTCAGTACAAATGTCTGTTATCTTTAATTCACAATATGCTATAATCTATTTATAAAAAAAGCATTGCAAGATACAAGATATTCTCCTAAATCTTGAACAATATTCCTTTTATCAAAACTTATTTGTGGATTTGCCAGAAGACCATAAAAATAAGTCAACAAGCTTTATATTCAATGTCACTTGAACTCATAAATAACGAAACCGCTGCAATAACCCAAAGCAAAACAAAAGACGTTGCAGAATGGGCCAAAGAAGGAAACTCATTAATGGCAATTCAGTCAAATGACCCTAAAATTACTCTTGTTGCCGGAGGCTATCCTTTATTTGTAAACGATAAAATCGCAGGCGGCATAGGTGTTGGCGGAGGGACTGAAAAACAGGACTGTGAAATAGCCGAATATGTTTTAACAGAGTTTGAAAAACTTTTAAAGCAGGACGACTATTAAATAGTTAACATTTTACATAGTGCAATTTTCGCCAAATTAAATTTGACAATTGCGCCTCAAATTTATATAATAACTTTATGACCAAAATGATTAAAGTACTCAAAGGGACAAAAGACATTTTACCTCATGAAGCCGGACAGTGGCAAAGACTTGAGCAAAAAGCACTTGAGATTTTTACAAAATACGGTTATAAAGAAATCAGAACTCCTATTTTTGAGGTAACGGAACTTTTTGCACGCGGAGTCGGCGATACAACAGATATTGTCAACAAAGAAATGTATACCTTTGAAAAAAGCGACCGCTCAATAACTTTACGTCCGGAAAACACAGCAGGTGTTGTACGTTCATTTATTGAAAACGGAATGGCAAGATTATCAGCCCCCGTAAAACTCTGGTACAAAGGTCCGATGTTCAGGTACGAACGCCCGCAGGCAGGCAGACAAAGACAATTCCATCAGGTCGGAGTTGAAATGTTCGGAATTAAAGAACCGACAGCAGATGCGGAAGTCATAATGCTCGCCGTTGATTATCTTAAATCGCTCGGACTAAACGATTTGGAAGTTGAAATAAATTCTCTTGGCTGCCCCAAATGCCGCGAAGAATACAAAAAAAGAATTAAAGAAGTTTTAAAACCCGAATTTGACAATCTATGCGAGGACTGCCGGAACAGATACGAAAAAAATCCTCTGAGACTTTTAGACTGCAAGGTTGAATCATGCAAAGAAATTTTTGCAAAACCGGAAATTCAAAAAGTTATTCAATCAGATTTTATCTGTGAAGAATGCGCCGAACATTATAAAGAATTAAAATACTATTTAGACAAATTAAAAATTAAATATGTTGAAAATAAACTTTTAGTCAGAGGATTGGATTATTATAACAGAACCGTTTTTGAAATTAAATCAAATAATCTCGGCTCACAAAATGCAGTGTGCGGAGGCGGACGCTATGACAGCCTTGTCAAAAATTTAGGCGGAGAAGACACACCTGCTATAGGCTGGGCAATGGGTATGGAAAGGTTAAACTCGCTTCTTCCCGATGTAGAACCTGAAAAACTTGATGCATACATAGTTTGCAATTCATCTGCTGATGCGCTTGAACTTGCACAGGAACTCAGAGATAAAAACGTTAAAGTTGAATTTGATCTTGCGAACAAAAAGTTTACTAAACAGCTTGAAAAAGCTTCAAAAGTTGCAAAATATGCACTTATTTTAGGCGAAGACGAAATTAAGTCAAATAAAGTTGCCGTAAAAAATCTGGCAACATCCGAACAAATCAGCGTAGACAGAAATGATGTTACAAATCATATAGGATAATTGTTATGGCAAATTCGGTTGATGAAGTTATTGTAAAATTATCTGCAGGTTTTAATCGTATTTTTAACGATTTTAAAGGAGTGTATCTTTTCGGAATTCACACAGACGGCAATATGCACGAAGGGGAAGATATTGAACTTGCAGGAATTTTTGATATCGAAGATAAATCAAAACGCGAACAAATTTGGCCGATTGTAGGGAAAATTGAAACAGAAATGGATGTATGTATAGACTTTTACCCTTATACACAGGAAAGCTTCAAACAGGATGAAGAAATATATCAAGAGGTTATGGAAAACGGTATATTCTTTGATAAAAACGGAAAAAGAATAAGTACGAAATAAAAAGGAGAACTGAAAATGGAAAAAGTAACAATCCGTTCAGACAGAAAAGACGATTACAAATTTTATTACAAGGGCGAAGAAGTAATCTTAGGCGCCGGAAAAATTATCGGTATTGCAACAGGCTTAAATGATGTTGTTCTTCCGACCTGTGCAATGAAAATTATTAATAACCTCATTGTTATTAAAGAAGACGTAAAACACCATAAAGAAGAAGCATAGCCGCTTCACCCGCAGTTCGGATTTCACATTAATTTTATATGTCATTGCTCGGAGTTCAACGGCAATGCAAGTTTATTTTGTCCATTTTTTAACAAGCAGAGTAAAAAAAAACAGAAAAAATTACTCTTCAACATCAAAAATTTTTGAAGCACTTATGTTCAGTGCGGAGCAAATTTTATGAATCATTTTCAGACTGATGTTTTTACGTCCGTTTTCAATTAAACTCAAATAGTTAACAGAACAACCTATTTTTTCAGACAATACTTCTTGAGTTAAATCTCTCAAATTTCTATAAAATTTTATTTTTAATCCTATATGTTTTTTAAAATCGTCAAAATTCATTATTAAAAATTTAATATATTTGACAGTTTATTTTAACTCTGCTATAGTATGTATAAATTTGACTAATAATCAAATAAAAAATACTATCAGGCAATTAAGGAGATGAGATGGCAACAACAAAAGACAAATACAAAGAAATTGAAAAAAGTATTAACATAATTCAAGAAGCATTAAGCAATGTAGTTGAAATAAATAGTGAAGCTTTTATTGAAATACGCTCAAAATTGGATTATATAAAATACTTACTAAAATATGACGGAGAAAATGAGTAAATTTACAAAAGTATCTGCGTTCCTAAAATAATTCTGTGGCTGTCCTCTGTATCTTCGTTGTCGCAAAATACATAGTTTAAAATTAACCTTAATGCCTGACCTTTGATAAAATAGTTTAAACCAATAGAATATTCTCTCCTTTTGTTATCCGCAATATCCCTATTCGGGTCAAACTGATCATAACGGGCTAAAATATGAAGTTTCTGGGTAATTCTGTAAGCTATCGTTGTATAAAAACCAGTTGCTTTATCAGTACTTCTGTAAGTTCCGTTATAACCGTCAGCAATCGCATATTCAAAGTTTGCCATAAACTTTTTATATCTGTAGCTTGCGTAAGCTCCGCCGACTGTATAACTTGTATCATTATGCCCTGCATTCAAACCGCCCCCGAGAACAAGTGTTCCGTATCTGCCGTCAGTTTTGCCCAAAGGTTTAAAGTTTACCCAGCCTGTGAATTCAGCCCCGGGGAAAAATTCCTTAAAAAACCTGTCGGAACTGTTGAGAGCCAAACTGTAGTCAATCAAATCATAATCTCCGACAACCCTGACACCGAGAGCCCTTGTGTTTCCAAAGGTTCTTGAAATTTGTGAGCGCATTGCAAACGGCAGAACGTATGAACCCATACCGCCTTCAAAACCAACCTGATTTCGCGAGTTCCCGACAATAATTTTATGATGCGGGATGCGGGTGTTCATTATGTAAGCGTCTGTGACCAGCCCTTGAAGATACGTTCTGTTTTCTCCCGGACGGAAATTAAATTGCAGTTTAAAATCTGTATTTTTATCTTTGAAATCCCCGACAACACCGGCTTCCATAAATCCGAAACCATAGTCGGTATCGTAATCGGCTCCCTCAAAATCAAAACCGAAATTTCCCTGATAAGCACCATAAAACTGAACTCTGTCTATCGGGCCTTTTTTGTATTTAAAAGTCAGCTCATCCTGCAAAAGATAAGATGGTATTGAAGTTCTCTCAATTTTTTTCTTATAAATTCTGCCGAACAAAGATTCTTCTTCGAACTTAAAAGGATGATCAAAATCCTTGTCTGTATCAAACAAATGATCAAAAATCGAAAACTCTGTATCTACGTTATCTCTTATAATATCTTTTTGAACCCAGTCATCAGATTTTTTAGGCTGCACAGGCGCGGAATTTTCCGGTTCTGTTTTTGTAACATCAAGCTGAATTACTTCCTGCGCTGTTTCTGTTTTAACTTTTTCATGCTTTAATTTTCCGAATGCAAAAACAGGCGGGGCTGATAAAATTAAAAGAGATATTATAGCTATTCTTAAAAAATAGTTCACAAATATTAATGTATCACAAAATATATGCAAAAAAAAATTTTTTTAGTGTATATTAATTATTATGACAAGTGTAACAAAAAAAATTATGAATAAAACAGCCGAAAATAAATATACAAAAGTTAAAGTAAAAGCCCCGATTGTAGAAGCTCTTAAACAAGCTTATGAAACTCCGTCTTACCAGTTTCATATCCCCGGACATACAAGAGGGAACGGTTCTCTGCCGGAATTTAAAAAACTTATCGGTAAAAAAGCTTTGTGCATTGATACAACTGATGAATTTGACGGACTCGGCACTCTTCATCCCGCAACAGGCCCGATAAAAGAGGCTCAGGAGCTTGCAGCGCAGGCTTTCGGCGCTAAAAAAACTTTTTTCTTAATTAACGGTTCAACTGCCGGAAACCTTGCACTTGCAATGTCTTTAACAGGTAAAGGCAAGAAAATTATTACAAACCGCAACTGCCACCGCTCAATTTTAACAGGTATGATAATTTCAGGTGCGGAACCTTTGTGGCTTATCCCGAAAAAATTTGATGAATGGGGTATTTGGGGCAATGTTACACCAGAAAGCGTTGAAGAAATGCTCACCCAAAATCCCGATGCATCAATGGTGTGGATTACAAATCCGACTTATGAAGGGGTTGTGTCTGATATAAAATCTATATCGGAAATTTGTAAAAAACACAATGTACCTCTTATTGTTGATGAGGCGCACGCATGCCTGTGGAATTTCAACAATCATCTTCCAACATCTGCATTAAAACTCGGGGCTGATGCGGTTGTTCATTCGCTTCACAAAACCGGCGGAAGTATGAGCCAGAGTTCCATGCTTCATATTGCCGAAAATTCTATGATAGACGCTGATGCAGTTGAAAAAGCACTTAAATTACTACATACAACAAGCCCTTCATTGATGCTTCTAGCAAGTTTAGACGCTGCTCGTGCAAATTTAGACAGCCCCAGAGGAAGAAAACAGCTTGAACGGGCTGTACAAAATGCAAAATATTTAAGGCGCGAAATCGATAAACTTGAACACATTCACCATCTTCAACCTGATTTCGGGTATAAAACAGATATTACAAAAGTGTTTATCCGTGACGACAGATTGTCAGGCAAACGTCTTGAATCTATTTTGGAAATTGATTTTAATATAGAAGTTGAAAGCGCATCAGATGCGGGGCTTTTAATTCTTTCAAATATCGGCAACACAAGAGCTGATATGCAGTATCTTGTAAAATGTTTACAGCAGATTGATAAGACAAATTACACAGATATCTGTTACCTTGAGAAGAAAAAACACATGCCGATGCTTGAACCGATTATAAAAATGACTCTCAGAGAAGCTTTTTACTCTCATAAAGAAGTTATACCAAAAGAACATGCCATCGGACGTATTGCCGCAGAAGTGATTGCAGAATGCCCTCCGGGGATTGCAGTTCTGCTTCCGGGTGAATTGATAACCGAAGAACATCTGCCGTATCTTGTGGATTATGACACAATAGAGGTTATTAAGTAACTCTACATTATATATATGATTACAAAACCTCTGCATTCGCATAAAATAATGACGGAGGTTATGAATATGATTTTGACAAACATAGAATCTGTTCCTGGAATGGTTATTACCGCACAATACGGGCTTGTGACAGGGAGCACTGTCAGAGCTAAAAATGCGATTAAAGATTTTGGAGCCGGCTTAAAAAACATGGTTGGCGGCGAATTAAAAAGCTACACTGAACTATTAACAGAAGCCCGTAAAGAAGCTATATCACGTATGGAACAGCAAGCGCAGAGAATGGGAGCAAATGCTGTTATTAACGTAAGACTTGCAACATCTTCCGTTACAGTTGGCGCAGCAGAAGTTTACGCTTACGGAACAGCCGTAAAAGTCGAACCGAAAGGATAATTTGCCATGGGTGATATATTATTACTGCTGATTATTCTCGGTTTTACTTTTTTTACCGGCTCGATTATTGAAAAACGGCATTTTGAAAATATTAAAAAGCGGGAAATTGCGCTTATTAGAAAACCTATTATAAATTTTGGCGCAAAAACATGGCATACAAACAAAAAAATTAAAAAAATTGAACTTGTAACAGGCGAATGTGTTATAAGCGGAGATTATTTTAAGAATTTTGTTGCAGGCCTGAAAAATTTGTTTGGCGGAAGACTTACAACTTTTGAGTCAGTAATAGACAGAGGCAGACGTGAAGCAATCTTAAGAATGCGTGAAAAAGCACGCGGAGCAAATTTTATAGTAAACGCCCGCATAGAATCTGTGATGATAAATGATACTTACGGACAAGAAACAGTTCCTCAATGTGCAATAATAGCCTACGGAACCGCTGTTACTTATGAATAAAAACTTGGAAGAAAAATATTTAAACGTAATAGAAGATAATGTTAACGTCGGGAAATCAAATGCCGGCATTGAATTTGTAATTTTACTTGCAGGTATTGCCGCAATCTGTTTTCTAATATATATTTTTGCAGACAGCATTGGAAGTTTCTTTATTGACAGAATGTCTAATGAAACTCAAATAAAGATAGAAAATGCTTTTTCCTTCGGTACTAAGCCTAAAGTTTCATCTAAAAATGAAAATATTATAAAACTTGAAAATATAAGAAATAGAATTATACCGCTTGATAAAAATTTGCAGGGGAAATCCAAATTTCCGATTTATGAAGTTCCTGAAAAACAGATTAATGCCTTTATTACTCCAAACGGCACTATATTTTTCACTGAAGGTCTTTTAAATGAGGTAAAAGATGAAGAAATGCTGACGTTTGTTCTTGCACACGAACTCGGGCATTACGCACACAGAGATCATTTAAAAAGCATGAGCAGGCAGCTCATTGCTGCTGTCATTACGTCAATCTTTGCTTCCGGCAACAATGATATAAATCTTACACTAGGCAGTATTTCAGATTTAAATGGCCTTACATACTCCAGAAAACAGGAACGGGAAGCAGACCTGTATGCTAATAAAATTGTTTTTAAGTTGTATGGAAACAATGAGGGTGCTGTCAAATTTTTTAAAATGCTTGAGGAGAAAGAAAAATATCCCGAATTTTTACAATATTTTTCTACCCATCCGTCAACAATACAGAGACTTAAGTTAATACAACAGGAAAGGTAATTTTTATGCATATAAACAATGTTTCCGCAAAAACTTCAATAAAATTTATATTAATTTTTACATTATTTGCAGGGCTGTACACAGCCGGAACAATTCTGGCTTATATATATCTTTCTGCGGATGTACAAAAAACAATTTCCGGATTTTTCTCCTGGGCTTTAGCTTCTTTGAGTTCGCAGGAAAGCATTGCAGATGTATTGTTGCTTATTTCTTTACCGGTAATATTCTACACTGGCCTGATAATTGCAATAGTACAAAGATATTTAGGACTAAAAAAACTTGCTTCATCACTAAATCTCAAATCCGTTGACTTTCTGCCGGACAGAGTAAAATTTAATTTTAACCGCCCTCAATACAATTTTGTATGCGGGTATGGAGAAATAAAGAATTTAGAAATGATTTTGAATACAACGCTAGTATATACAAAGGGAGGCAGAATGATTGTATTAAATGAAATAGAACTGGATTTTACAGTTTTGAATAATAAAAGCTTTTCCCTGAAAAATACTCCTGTAAGACCCATGAATTTTATTTATAAAATAATTGATTACGGCAAAATGGTAAATCATTTTTCATACAAATTTGAAGGTGCAGGAACACAGCCGGATATCAACGAAAAAATAGAAGATTACCTGCAAACAGGCGTAGTATCTATCTTAACAAGTGCTGCAGAAGGTCCTGTTAAGTGGTTTTCCGTATTATTTTTTATTATCGGACTGGTTTTTCTTATAGCATTTAAAGATGACATAAATTATTTTTTAACCAAAGACTTTACGGGGCTTTTACTTCCCGGGCTGCCTGTCGCAGCATTTATAGGAGTTTCATTTATTTTTGACATAATTTTGATTGTTGACAAAATTCAAGAAAAAATTTGCAGAGGTTACAATGGACAATAAAGAAATAGAAAAACTTATAGAAAATCTTGACAACATTGTACCAAACATTACGCCACATTCAAGTGACGAAGAAAAACAAAAAGTTTTAGAACACATAAATTATGTTCTCGGACTTGCACCTCAGAATACAAATGTATTGTCATGGAAAGCAATTTATTACATGACAATTGAAGACTATGATAATACAATACTTACTTGTAAGGAAATTTTAAAAATTGATCCAAATGACCTGATGGCAAAAGAAACCATAGAAGACTGTGAAAAATTAAAAGAACTCCAGACAGAAATTCAGTCTTCATCTAGAAGCTACTGCAGCCACAGTGAATCGGATTTACTCGAAAAAGTTCCGGTAAGTTTTCTTGTAACAGCTAAAATAATTATTCTTGCCGCCGTAATCTGGTTTTGCTGTCCGGCATTAATCTTGTCTTTCAACGATAATAAAATTTTGAATATAAAAGACCCATCGCGTTTTCAGACGATAAAGGTCAATCCGTTGAGTGAATACGATAATTTAACCAAACAACAAATTTTTGATATAAGAAAAGAACATGTAAAAAATTCACTTTTTGCAAAAGAAAATTACGAACCTGACAATTCTGTTTTCGGCTCTATAGTGGATAACAAACCGTGGTGGGGAACAATTACCTGCAACCAGTTAGATTATAAAGGCGATTATCATGAAAGAATTGAAGGGCCTTCGAAAGTAAGCGCACAAATGAACAATCCAAACGCTCTTGTAGGTTTGAGCCTTCCGTTTATTCCATGGGAATATGATTATAATCAGGAATTCTGCACATCTGATTACGGCAGATTTTTACCTGTATCAATTCAATATGACAAAAAAGATAATCTGATAGTTTCTAAATATAAGCTTACAAAAAGATTTCTCAAATATCGTTCAAGCGTAAACGGAAAAATGACCAGATATCCGATTCAATTATCAGGGCTGAATGCTCGGGATTTCGGTTATGACTACGTTTATATATATGATTCAAAAAATATAACCATGTTTGAACAAAATAACAACATAACCGAAGGGATAAGAAATTTTACCGATTACATTCATCTTGGCGGAAGCTGTAAATATAAAGACGGTTGCAACAATATTTCTCCTATGCAATATGACAAAATATTTACTGTTTACAAACTTCCGGCAGAGATTAATATGAAACTCTGGAAGAAACGACCGGCAAACCAATATATGAAAGCCGATATGTATTACAGGATAATATTGGATGAATAAAAAACAGCCCGTCTTATAAAAGACGGGCTGTCAGTTTTTTTGTTGTGATTAGTCAAAAACGTAATCAATAATAGCAGCTTCTCTTGCACGTTTAATTGCTTTAGCAACCATTCTCTGGTGTTTTGCGCAGTTGCCTGTAATTCTGCGAGGAATAATTTTTCCTGCTTCAGTCAGGTATCTTTTCAACTTTGCAGCATCTTTGTAGTCGATTGCTTCAACTTTATCTCCGCAAAGACCGCAATTTTTACGTTTTTTCTTTTCGTCGTTGTTTTGTCTTGCCATTTTTCTTATTTAGCCTTTCTAGCCGGTTGTTATATTGTACTGTTTTAAAATTTGAGGGTCATAGATTCCGAAACAAGTTCGGAATGACGGTAATCCCAAAGTGCATTGACCTGCAAAAGCAACATTAAAAATATCAATTAAAACGTTTCATGCAAGTCGTAAACCGCATTAAAAAGGAATTTCGTCTTCGTTAATCAGTTCGTTTGCAACATCATCCGATTCAAATTTAACGATTTCTTCAGTTCCAAAATTTGAATTTGAAACAGCGCTTTCACCTAATTTTTCAATTGTGTTTGCATCAATTTCATAAATTCTTCTTTCCGCACCGTCATCCATTTTTACGGCAGCTGTTTGTAATCTGCCTTCAACAAGAACTCTGTCGCCTTTATTCAAAGCTGACACAATCTCATCAAGTGCATTCCTTTTTGAAAGAACTCTTATAAGAGTTTCTTCTCTTTCGCCTATGTTCATAACAAATGCAGACACCGCAACGTTATTTTGAGTAAAACGTTTTTCCGGTGTTCTGTATACTGTTCCTGTTACTACTGCTTTTGCTAAACTCATTATCGCTTCTTTCTGTTTATACAGAAGCTTTAGAAGCTTCTAAAAACATTGTTCTTAAAATATTGTCGCTTAATCTCAATTGGCGTTTGAATTCTGCAACTTTGTCAGCAGGAAGGCTGATTAATGAAGTTACAAAAAAACCATCTCTGAAATTCTGGATATCATAAGCCAATTTTTTTCTGCCTGATTTGTCTGTAGATTCAACTTTACCGCCTGCTTCTGTTACAAATGCGTTAAGTCTTTCAAGAGCTTTATCTACTTCTTCTGCATCTAAATTTGGTTTAAATACAGTTAATAATTCATAAGTTTTCATTACTATTCTCCTTCGTTTTTAGTGTATGAGATAATAATATCATGGAAATACGATATTTTACAATAGATAGTCCGCAAAAAAGCTGTAATTTGCAGACCCTATCAAAAATATATCCTGATTTGTATCATCCTTAGACCCTTGCCATTCAACAAATACAGGGCCGCCAAGCAAATTAACTTTAACCTTATTTTCTGTTAAGTTATTTAAAACACATGCGACAACACTTGCGCATGCACCGGTCCCGCAGGCCAATGTAATTCCGCAGCCGCGTTCATAAACCCGCATATCAATTTCCATACGTGATTTTATTTTAACAAACTCTGTATTTGTTTTTTCAGGGAAATACTCATGTTTTTCTATCGCAGGGCCGTATTTCAGAGCAAGCTCCATCGGGTCATCTTCCGTAATAATTACGCAATGCGGGTTTCCCATTGAAACAGGAGTAATATCAAATTCCCTGTCTATAACATTAATCTTTCTTTCACCCCAGAATGGAATTTTTTTATCTTCAAGAATTGGTTTGCCCATATTAACTTTTATAAGGCCGTTATCCAACAACTCCGGTTTAATAATCCCTGCGAGGGTTTGAACACTAAAAGATTTCTTATTGATAAGTTTATTATCATAGGCGTATTTTGCAAAGCATCTCATTCCATTTCCGCACATCTGGGCTGTTGAACCATCAGAATTATAAAAATACCAACTGATATCTGCTGTTTTATCGTGCTGCTCGCAATTCGGAATTATCATCCCATCCGCTCCAACGCCAAAATGCCTGTCACAGACTTTTTTTGCAAGTTCATCCATTTTCATTCCAGCTTTTTCGTATTCATGATAATCAATAATCACGAAGTCATTACCGCAGCCGTGCATTTTCGTTAATTTTATAGTTTTCATGATTTTTCCTCTTTGAAAATATTATACATTAAACACAAAATTGATAAGAAATATTTTTTACCCTCTCCCCAGCCCCTCTCCCAAGAGAGGGAATGCAGGAAATTGAAGGGGCAGAAGGCAGGCGGGCTGTATAAGTTTATTCATCACCCGATTGGCGGGTGGAACGGCTACGCTTCCCATTTTTTGGGGTCAAAACGTAAATCTTTTACAGTCATTTTAAGGGATTTTAAATACGGCTCAAATTTAACTAATATCTGCGTTTTTCGCAAAGCTAATTCCTGCGCTACTATGGCATTTTCACAGGCGATTACCATTACACCGCCTGAAAGCATCGAATACGGCTTTGACTTTTTACCAAATTTTGCACCCGCAGCCTTCTCCCAAAATTTATACAGATTGCTGCGTGTAATTGCTTTTTTAATCTCTTTTTTTTCAAGCAATTCTTCGACAAGTGATTCGGTTGTTACAAAATCAGTATAGAGAACCTTTTTCATAGTTTTATCATTTCCCGTAGGTTTCGCCCACCCCTTATATTCCCCTCCCTCAATGAAGGGGAAGTAGATTTATATTTTTTTTGTGTTACCATTAAGGAATGGATTACTCTAAATTAAATAATATCATAAAATCCTCTAAAAATATATTGATATTTTCCCATATTAACCCTGACGGCGATACTTTAGGCTCTATGTGCGCACTGTATTCCGTAATTTTAGATAACTATAAGAAAAAGTGCGACATGGTATCGCTTTCTAAAATTCCCGATGTTTATTCGTTTCTGTCTCACATAAATGATGTTAAGCATATTGATGATATAGATAAATCAAGAGAATACGACCTTGTGATAAATGTGGATGTTGCAGCAATTGAGAGAATTTGCGACGGGCAAATTTTATTTAATAAAGCTAAATCAACGGTAAATATTGACCATCACAAAACAAATACCGCTTATGCCGACTTGAATTTTATAAACCCCGATGCAAGCTCTACGGGCGAAGTTTTATTCGGGTGTTTTAAGGAAATGGAATTGAATGTCAATCTTGATGCCGCAATTTGTCTTTATACGGCAATTTTAACGGATACGGGCTCTTTCAGGTTTGATAATACAAAGCCGTCAACTTTTGAATGCGCATCAAAACTTGTTGAAATCGGAGTAAATCCTTCTGATATATACAAAAGGGTTTATGAGTCGGATTCCAAAACCCTTGTTATGTTTCAGGCATATTGTGTAAGCAAAGCAAAATTTCTTGACAATGATAAAATAGCTTATACAACTGTTTATAAAAAGGATATGGAAAAGTTTTCGGCAAACGATGAGTGCATGGAAGGTTTGACTGAAAAACTGCGTGCAATAGTATCAACACGGATTGCCTTTGTAGCAAAAGAAATGAAATCAGGCGGAACTAAGATTTCCATGAGGAGTAAATTTGCAGATGTTGCCGAAATCTGTGAAGTATTCGGCGGAGGCGGGCATAAATTTGCTTCAGGCTGTACAATAAAAGCACCTGTTGAGCAGGCAGTGGAAAAAATTCTTGCTGAAATCAAATTAAGAGAGATTTAAAAAGTGAGTTTTAAAGGATTTGTAAGAGGTGTAAAAAGATTAATCATATCTGTCATAAAAAACGACTTCTACGGAATGGCGGCGGAAATGGGATTTATGATGGTTATAGGGATTTTTCCTTTTATGCTTTTGTTAACATCAATTTTCGGATGGATGGGAAACAAAGCTCTTATGACGCCTATATTACGTTTTTTGGCCACATTTATGCCGGAACAGGCAATGGATTTGATTTTAACGGTTCTGTCGGAAGCAATGATTTTTTCACACGGAAAACTGATGGCAATAATCGGTTTTTGCGTAACACTGGTGCTTTCCACTAACGCTATTGCCGTTGTATTAAAAGGTTTAAACAGAGCATATAAAGTTAATGAAACAAGAAGTTTTATTTATACGCGTGCACTTTCTCTATTAATGGTTTTTGTAGACACAATGGTAATGTTTTTAAGCATAAACCTGATAGTATTCGGCAAGGCAATTATAAATCTTATGGTTAATCATTTCCACATGGCGCAGGGAACAGCGATTACGCTTTTAACTCTCCGCTGGCCTGTTGCCTTTGCCGCGTTATTCCTGATGTCATTTTTAAGTTATTACATTCTGCCCGACCTGCGAGGGAATGAAAAATTTAAACGCAAAAGTGCAATCCCCGGCACCTGGTTTTTTACAACATTTTGGTTAATCGGTTCATGGGGTTTTTCTATATATGTAAACAACCTGAAAACTTATAACATGGTTTACGGAACAATCGGGGCATTTGCAGTTTTGATGGTATGGCTTTATTATACATCAGTTTTGATTTTAATAGGCGGGGAAATAAATTCGCAGGTTTACAACAAACTCGAGAGAAAAGCTCAAGAAATCAGGGATGATTTTGAAGCATTGAAAAAGGTTAAATAAAAAAACAGGGAGTTTAGATAAATCTCCCTGTTTTCCGTTGTAACAATATTATATAAAAAGCTACTTTCCTGCAAATAACGGCTGTACAAGCACATATACATCATTAAACAGCACAAATACAAGCAGCAGTATTAAAAGTGCAAAAAATACCGTTATCACTTTATTCATAATTTCTTCGTCAACCGGTTTTCCCTGAATTTTTTCAATCAAAAGGAAAAGCAGATGTCCGCCGTCAAGTGCCGGTATCGGCAAAATATTTAAGATTGCAAGGTTCATTGAAATTACTGCAGTCAAAAGCAAACCGTAGAAAATACCGTCAGAACTTATAATATCACCGCCCATTTTTGTAATTAAGACAACACCATGCATATTTTTGAGCGGGATTTTACCCGTAAATAACTGTTTTAAAACAATAAGCATTGATTTTGTTTCGTTATAAAGATAGGTATAGCTTGCGCTGAATGCGGATTTTATACCTGTTACGGGAACAAGAATTTCTTTTCTGTCAAGCGTTATGCCGATAAGACCGTCTTTGTCAGGGTAAATAGTTTTTAACTTAACTTCTTTTCCGCTTCGTAAAACAGTTATTTCAAGCGGTTTAACCCCGTCTGTTATAGCGTAAGCAACATCTTTAAGTGTATAGCCGCCTGTTGTTTCAATAAATTTTTTACCTTTTATTTCATCACGCAGTTTTATTTGAGTATCAGTCAATTTTACTTCGACAGGTTTAAAAAGTTCAACCGCATTCAATACATTTTGACTTAAAATAATTTTGCTTTCATAAGGTATAGAAGGAAGTTTTACAACTACACCCTGCGGTATAACTTCATCTTCTTCAAACGCAGGATTAAGTTTTTTCAATTTTTCATAATTCTGTTCAGCGTTCGCAGTATTAACTTTTCCGTCATCCGCCGCGCTGTACATTGCATAAAGATTTATTGCATATTTAGAGTCAATCGGCGAGGAGTTAATTTCAATAATTTTATCGCCTTTTTGCATGCCGGATTGCCAAACAGACTGAGTTTTTTCCGCAACAATATCGTTTACGTAAGTATCAAACTTTCCTGAAGGCAAATTTCCCCACATAAAAGCAGTTAAAAGAACAAGTACATACGCACAAATAACATTCGCAATTACACCTGCCGAAAAGATAATTGCACGCTGCCATGCAGGTTTGTTCATCAATCTGTCGGGAGAATCCTGAGGAATATCTGATTCCTTGTCATCATCAGGGAATGAAACGTAACCGCCGAATAAAAAGGCGTGTATGACTAAAGTTATACCTCCGACTTTCTTTTCCCACAATGTAGGCCCGATTGGCAAGCCTATACCGAATTTGTCAACTTTAACCTTAAAAAGTAAAGCAGCACCGAGATGTCCGAGTTCATGGACAAGAATTAAAAGTCCTATTAGTAAAATCATTATGATGACTGACATTTTATTATCCCTCTCAAAATATTTATAAAACAGTATAAATATTTTACCATGAAATTTTTTGAAATTATTATTTTAAACTTTGCGGCACAACAAAACGATTGTTTAAATAATTTTTTTTCACAGGAGTATTAACAATTTTGTTTCTTTCAGTTTGTTTATTAATTGTCAAAATTACTATTTCAGGCGGATTAAATGTTCTAAACCCGCTTAAAGTTCCTATCCCTCCTGTTACATAAAGATGTTTGTTATTTTCAACAACATAACCCTTTCTGTATTTCGCATTAAATTTAGAAGGAATAAAAGGTGCACCGATAAACGGAAGATATATTTCACCGCCATGTGTATGCCCGCTCAATGTTAAACTGATACTGTCCGGAATTTGCGGGAATATGTCGGGATTGTGTACCAGAACAATTGACGGAGTTTCAATATGCCCGATTACTTTTTCAGGGTTTAATTTGTAATGCCATAAGTCTTTAAAGCCGATTATTTTTACTTTTTGCCTATCAGGATATATAAATATGCTTTCATTTTCAAGCACGGGAATTTGTGCATTTTTAAGTATATTTTTTACAATACCCTCAGGTTTATAATCATGGTTGCCGAGTATTGCAATAACTCCGTATTTTGATTTAAAGTGTTTTAGCGTTTCACTGATTTGATTTACTGAGATACCAGACAGCTGAATATATTTTGCATCAAAATCTCCTAAAAGTAATATCAAATCAGGATTTTGAGTATTGGTTTTTTGAACAATCCTATTGAGTTTTTTTAAATCAATACTACCCGTACCTATATGTATGTCAGATATGACGGCAATTTTAAACCCGTTTAAATTCTCATTCCAATTTGGCAAAAATAAAGTTTGCCTTGCTATCACAATTCTGTTAGGTTCAATATATCCGGCATAAAAAAATACTAAACCCGTCAGAACAAGTAATATCAAAACAAACTTTATTACAATTTTCATTTTACAGCAATTCTTTCAGATAGTTTGGAAGAGCAAAACGTGCATTGTGATAATCTTTATTATAAATTTTGCATGTTTTTACAATATCTTCATATCTGTCATCAGCAAAGTATGATAACGGTTCAACATCTTCCGAACAGAATGCCCATGCCCAGTAGCCGCCCGGGTATGTCGGAATATTTGAAGTGTAAGTTGAACAAATCGGGAATACCTTTTTCAGCAGGTTATACATCTTTTTAACCGCGTCTTTCTGTGCAAAAGGTGATTCTGATTGAGCAACCATAATCCCGCCCTTTTTCAGAGAATTTTTTATATTTGTGTAAAATTCTTCTGTAAACAAACCTTCTCCCGGACCTATCGGGTCAGTAGAATCAATTAAAATTATATCGTATTCGTTCTTTTTATCTTTGATAAATTCTATCGCGTCTTCGACTTTTATTTCAACACGCGGATCTGTCAAAGCGCAGGAAATTGTCGGTAAAAATTCTTTGCAGGCATCAATTACCATTCCGTCGATTTCACAGAGAACAACTTTTTTAACGGTTTTGTGTTTCAAAACTTCTCTAACCGTACCGCCGTCGCCGCCGCCGATTACAAGAACGCTTTCAGGATTTTTATGATGCATCATCGGAATATGTGCAATCATTTCGTGATAATGATATTCGTCGCCTTCTGTTGTCATCATCAAATCATCAAGTGTCAAAACGCGCCCGAGAGCACTTTCTGTTTCAAAAACTTCGACTTTCTGGAAGTCTGACTGTTTTGAAAATAAAACCTTTCCGGCTTTTATAGCAATCCCGAAGCCTGATGGTGTAATCTCATGATAATATCCGTTTTCTATTCCGTTTTTCATTTTCTCTCCTTTATTTATTAATTATTTTTTATGAAATTATAACATAAATAGCAATTTTGTTTTGTAAAAATTTTTATATTCCATAAGGGGAAAATAAATGGGGAATTTGGGAAAAATAATTTTTAATGCAGTAAAAAAAAGTTATGCAGTGAGCGCTGACGGTGTTTCAAAAATGCCAAAAAGCACAAAATTCGACCTAAAAAATCCGTATATACTGGAAGCATTACCGGAACAAAAAATTGATGAATTCGTAAAATTTGACGGTAAAGATTTAACAACTGTCTGTGAAGCACTTGATAACAGGCAGATAAGGAAAGGTTTTGACAGTGGAGAACTGCAGGCTTTGTACAAAAAAGCTTTTCCGAATATAAAAGTCCCGACTGATGTAAATTGCGATGCTATGGTATATTTAGGTTCGCTGCCAGAAAGCATAGGTTCAAAGTTTGATGCACACGGTCTTGCCAAAATGAGTGTTACTGACCAGTTAAAACAGTTAAATAATTTATTAACAAACGGAATTGATAAAACAAGAACATTTTGCACAGCCCCTCTTGTTGCACCCAAAGGCGTAGGTTCAGGACTTGGAACATCAGGAAGTGCCTACCGCGACGGTTCTTTTATTCTGGTAGGCGATAAAGGGAAAAAACTTGTGGATGACGGGATAAAACATGTCATTGTAAACGATGCATATTACAATATCATCAGTGATTTACAAAGAAAATTCCCTGATGTTAATTTTGTTAGAGCCGATGAAGCTGTTAATTATTTCAGCAAACTATGAACCCAATATATGCAAATGCAGGTGAAAAACTTCCTGCCCTGCTTCCTTGCCCGTATTAATCAAAGTTTTGTAGGACTTTAATCCGATTTTTTTAGTTGTTTCTTTAACAGCCATCAACAATTCCCCCATAAGATTTTTGTCCTCGAGTTCGTTTAAAGAGGCAACATGAACTTTCGGTACAACAAGAAGATGTACCGGAGCTTTCGGATTAATATCTTTAAACACAACGACATATTCGTTTTCATACACAAATTCGGTATTAAATTCTCCATTGATTATTTTACAAAAAATGCAGTCTTCTGACATAAACAGCATACCCTCCTATCTTCTTAACTTCTTATCTTTTATTTATTATATCTTAAAAAAATGTAAACTGACTTGCCATTTTATTTTATGTAAAGTAGAATAAATATTACAGGAGAAAATCCTTTGGGGAGGAATTAGATATTTATGCCGGAATTAGCAAGACAGCAATATAATAATCGCTATACGGAATACACTTACCCGCGTCAAGGCATTTACCATACACCAAGACGTACTCAAACAGCTGCACAACCGTTACATATAAGGCACAAGGCTAACCGAAAAAAAATCGAAAGAAACTACTTTATTCATAGAATTGTTTCTATCGCAGTAGTTGCTTTGCTCGGATTTTCAGTTCTTCCGTACGGGTTTAACAAAGTAACAAGATTTATGCTTAATCCGACCCCTTATAAAGAAGTTAAAGCGGATTTCCATCAGATTTTATTTCCGACATCCAACTATATTGCAAACCACTGGTTTTTGGGAGAAAGATATTTACAGGGAGCCGAAGCTAAAAAACCGCAGATGACCTCATTAAAAGAAGGTTCAAAACTCACTGGACTGGAAAACCAACTAAAAAATCTTGCTTCAATGTACCCTTCAATTCATCCGTCTGTATACGTCTGGGATTATGAAACCGGTAATTATGCAGATGTAAACGCTGACGAAATCTTCCCGACAGCAAGTATTATAAAACTCCCTGTTCTTGTACAGCTTTTCCGCTCAATCGAAAAAAATCAGCTTACAATTTATGATGAAATGCCCCTTACTGAATACTACAGAACAGAAGGTTCCGGAAGTTTACAATTTAAGGCCGCAAATTCAAAATATTCAATAGACACTCTTGCCAGAATGATGATAACGGAATCCGATAATTCCGCAACTAATATGCTTATGGCAAAACTCGGCTCTATGACTGATATCAATTCCGGTATAAGAGAATGGGGGTTAAAACACACTTACGTACAAACGTGGCTTCCTGATTTAGGCGGAACAAACCATTCAACGGCGCGTGATATGGCAACTATTCTTTATAACATTGATAATCCTAATTTTTTAAGTACATCATCACGCGAAAAAATATTTGATTATATGGGGCATGTTCATAACAACCGCCTTATAGCGGCAGGTCTGCCGTCCGGTGCAACTTTCCTTCACAAAACAGGCGACATAGGGAAAATGCTCGGGGATGCGGGAATAGTTTATGCCCCGAACGGAAAGAAATATATTGTGGTAATTTTTGCACATCGTCCGCATAATTCTCCTCTGGGGAAAGAATTTATTGTAAAAGCGTCTGAAATCATTTATAACAATATGGTGTACTAGATGTTAAAAGAACTTCTTGACAGCCGTAAATGTTTCAAATTGGTCTGCGGAGCAGGAAACGAGGACGCTTTAGAGGTCGAGAAACTTGTTGCACTCTATTCTGCTGCCGGATGTAAATTTTTTGATCTGTCAGCAAAGCCTGAAATTGTCGATGCCGCAAAACGCGGTTTAGGGGACAGAGAAGGATATTTGTGCGTAAGTGTCGGGATTAAAGGCGACCCGCATATAAGAAAAGCTCAAATTGATTACGAAAAATGTGTTGGCTGTCATAAGTGCGAAGAAATCTGCCCGCAAAAAACCATCAGACACTGTAAAGTGCTCGCAGCTCGTTGTATCGGCTGCGGAAGGTGTTATTCCGTATGCAGACACGGAGCAATCTCTTTTATTGAAGAAGATATGGATTTAAATACCATTCTTTTGCCGTTAATAGAAAAAGGGATTGACTGTATCGAGCTTCACGCAATGGGTGAAAATATTGAAGAAGCATTGAATAAATGGAACGATATAAATAAAATTTATGACGGAATGCTAAGTATCTGCACCGCACGCGGACATTTGAGCGAAGAGAAAATGCTTCAACTTATAAAACATACTGTTGGAAACCGCAAACCTTATTCCACAATAGTTCAGGCGGACGGTTTTCCAATGAGCGGGGGTAAAGATGATTACAAAACAACTCTTCAGGCCGTTGCAACGGCGGAAATAGTTCAAAATGCAAAATTACCTGTTTATATAATGCTTTCAGGCGGAACTAATTCAAAAACATCAGAACTTGCCCGAATGTGCGGGATAAACTATAACGGAATTGCCATCGGAAGCTTCGCAAGAAAAATTGTAAGCAGGTATATAGAAAGAGAAGACTTTTTAAGAAATAAATACATTTTTGACGAAGCCGTCAATATTGCAAAAAATCTTATTCAATCTCTTTAAAATATCCGCCTGATGCAAGCAAAAATACCGCATTTATCCTGTTAACCGCTCCGAGTTTGTTCATAATAGAAGAAAGATAATACTTTACCGTGTGACGGCTTATGTGCAAAATATTTCCGATTTCTGGATTTGTATAACCGTATTTCAACTGTTCAATGATTTTTTTCTCGACTTCTGTAAATTTAATATCTTTACTATAGACCATTAATTACTTCCTTTTAATTTATAAAAATATACTGACAACATACATAACCATATTAGTACCATTTAGTAATTGTTTAGTCAAGAATTTATAATAAGTTAATCATGATGAATAACAACGCTTATAAAAAACTTGGTGCGAAAATAGCGTATCTAAGAAAAAGTAAACGGTATTCTCAGGAAAAGTTAGCAGAAAAAACAGACATAAGTGAAATCTATATGGGACAAATTGAAAGAGGCGAAGCAAATCCTACTTTAGAAAAATTAATAGCTATTGCTGATGCTCTCGGTGTAGAAATCAGAGAACTGTTTACTTTTTCATTTTAAATTATTGAAACAATTTTGATTTTATTTTGGTTAAATAATATAATTGTAAATATTGTAATTAACTTTGTAATCACGTACGAGAAGGGATATAAAAATGCTTTTAACCGACCACGTTCAGGCAATTATCAAATCAGCAAAATCAATCGTTGTTGCAAGAAATTTTGCAGAACTTGCCCCTGAACACATAATGCTCGCTTTAATGCTTGATAAAAATGACCTGCCCAAAATTTTACTTGAACGCGTCGGAGCAGATAATCCGCAAATTGTCGACAGATTAAACAATTATCTGTCAAAACGCTCATATTATGCGAGAGGAAGATTTTCCGATGTCAGATTTTCCGCAGAAACAATTGCAATGATGAATGTTGCAAGTGACGAAGCAGAAAAAAGAAATGATGAACAGGTTAGTATTGAACATCTTTTACTTGCCCTGTTCAGAATTGACAATAAAACATTAAACTTTTTATGGGAGCAAAGCGGTATAAACAGGCTCGAACTATATGAAAAAATGACCGAAGAAGTCAACAACATTATCAATGTGGAAGAAACGCAAACAGAAGAAAATCAATCTGCAAACACAACTTCAGCAAAAGAAACAGCTTCTGTTTCAAACTCATCAAAAAACGTTAAATCAGATATACAAAACAGCAAAAAAAATGATGCATTAGAAAAATACACAACAGATTTGACAGAAGCAGCAAAGCAAAACAAACTCGATCCGGTAATCGGAAGAGATGATGAAATCAGACGTACAATCCAGATTTTAAACAGACGTTCAAAAAATAACCCTGTAATAATCGGTGAACCGGGCGTCGGTAAAACCGCAATTATAGAAGGACTTGCACAGCGTATTGTATCGGGTGATGTTCCTGAAAGTCTTAAAAATGATAAAATTATGGCGCTTGATTTAGGAGCAATGCTTGCAGGAGCCTCATACAGGGGCGAATTTGAAGAAAGGCTTAAATCAGTCTTAAAAGCCATAGAAGAAAAATCAGACGACTTAATTCTGTTTATAGATGAAATTCACACTATTATGGGCGCAGGCGGTTCATCGGAAGGGGGAGCAGATGCAGGAAACCTTTTAAAACCAATGCTTGCCAGAGGCGGAATAAGAGTTATAGGCGCAACTACAATAGATGAATACAGACAGTATATTGAAAAAGACAAAGCAATGGAACGCCGTTTTCAACCGGTAGTTGCCGACGAACCTTCGGTTGAAACTACAATAAGTATACTTAGAGGCTTGAAAGACAAATACGAAGGATATCACGGGATTAAAATTATGGACAATGCAATAGTTGCAGCCGTAAAACTATCCCACAGATACATCGCAGACAGACATCTTCCGGACAAAGCAATCGACCTTCTTGACGAAGCCGCATCAGCTTTAAGAATAGAAATTGATACAATGCCCGAAGAAATAGATATTTTTATCCGCGAAAAAATGCAGCTTGAAATGAATAAAAAAGCTCTTGAAAAAGACGGCTCCGAAGAAGCACTGAAAAAAGCAGAAAAATTAGCTAAAAAAATTACAGATCTTGAAACAAAAATAAACAACTTAAAAGAACAGTGGCTTAATGAAAAAAAAGTAATAGATTCCGCAGCAGCCGTAAAAAGAAATATAGAAAAACTAAAATCTCAAATTGAAATTTCCAAGAAAAATCCTACAATGACAGCCTCTCTGGAAGTCAAATACAGCCAGATGCTTGATATGGAAAAGAAACTTAAAACTATTCAGAGTCAGTCTACAAAAAAACGATTGATAAAAGAAGAAGTTGATGAGGATGATATTGCCGCAATTGTTGCAAAATGGACAGGCATTCCTGTCAATCGCCTTATGGAAGACGAATCAAAAAAATTAATCGGAATGGAAGAAGTAATGCACAAACGTGTTGTAGGGCAGGATGAAGCTGTTACAAAAATCGCAAACGCAATCCGTCTTTCACGTTCAGGCCTCAGAGATCCGAAACGCCCGATAGGAACTTTCCTTTTCTTAGGGCCAACAGGGGTGGGGAAAACAGAACTCGGAAAAACCCTTGCTTATATACTGTTTAACGATGAAGATGCACTTGTTCGTATTGATATGTCAGAATTTATGGAAAAATCCGCCATATCAAGATTAATCGGAGCAACTGCAGGTTATGTCGGTTATGAAGAAGGGGGACAGCTTACAGAAGCCGTCAGACGAAAACCCTATTCCGTCGTTTTATTTGATGAGGCGGAAAAAGCACATCCAGATATCTTCAACCTTATGCTCCAGATGTTTGATGACGGAAGACTTACGGACGGACAGGGAAGACTTATTGACTTTAAAAATACAGTTATAATTATGACAAGCAATCTGGGAAGCAGTATTATTCTTGACGAACATCTATCGGAAGATGAGAAAAAAGAAGAAATAAACAAGGCCCTCAAAGAAAAATTTAAACCGGAATTTTTAAACCGTATTGATGAAATCATAATGTTTAAAGCGTTAACCCTTGAAGAATTAAAAGGAATTGTTGATATTCAGACAAATTCTCTGAAACAACGCCTGCTTGATCAGGACATCGAACTTGAATTGACCGACAGTGCAAAAGATTTTCTTGCGAACGAAGGCTATGAACCGCTGTTCGGCGCAAGACCTTTAAAAAGGGCTATAAGACAGCTTGTTGAAATTCCGCTTTCCATGAAAATTCTTGAAGGAGAATTTAAAAAAGGCGACAAGATTAAAGCTGACACAGAAAACAACCAATTGATATTTAATAAAATTTAAAAACAAAAAGCCGGTATTTAAATATACCGGCTTTACAAATCCTAATCAACTTCTATGCTTTGCAAACGCTATTTTGCGATTGCATCTTCTGTCTCTTCAATCTTTTTCATAACTTCGTCAATCTGTTCACGTAAATATTCCATGAACATTCCGATTTCTTGTTTAAAACTGTATACTCCGGGCCAGGATATATATCCGTACATAACTGTTCTCCTTTTCATTTCAAATCTGATTACCCAAGGCTTGCGCCCTAACCTTTCAACAATTTATGTATCGGAAATTAATGCGTAAAACTTTAAAGATTTAACTAAGAATTTAATAATTTGTTACAATATTCGTTCAAATCATTACATCTGTATTTGGGAATGTAATCAACAGAATATTTTTCCGCAATCTGACGTATATTACTCGTTGCCGAAATTATTATAATTTTTGTATTTTTATATTCATTAAAAAATTGTATCTGTTTTATAAACCATTCCCCTGCATAAAGAGGGAGAAAATCAGACTCCATCTGCATATCAGTCAAAATAAAATCATAAGGAGCATCAATTGAAGACGTAATTTTCTCAACACCTTCCTGAGCGGACGAAGCAGTATCAATTTCCGCCCCGTCTTTAAAAATCTCCCTTATGGCATCTTTATGATACAGAACCCACTTAGATGAATCATCGACAATTAAAACTCTCTTTTTCATAATTTGATTTTATCACAAATAACCGGATTTTGAGAAAAACAAAAAGATTACGTACTATGCCCTGCAGGTATTTTTATATATAGAATATAAGTATTTGCTATTTTATCAAAAAACGTAAATAATAATAAAATAGAACATGTTATGAAAGGTAATTTATGGTTAAAAAGTTTTTTGTATTTATAGTAACGTTTATATTAATAATTGGAGGTACAAATATTTGTATGGCAAATGATTGGGACAAAACTTTCGCCAAAAGCGACAAAGTGGATGTTAAAAAAGTAAATTTTAAAAACAGATACGGCATAACCTTAACAGGCGATTTATATACGCCGAAAAACAAACCGTCTGAAAAAATGGCTGCAATCGCCGTTGCAGGGCCGTTCGGTGCTGTTAAAGAACAGGCATCAGGCTTGTATGCCCAGACAATGGCAGAACGCGGATTCGTAACTTTAGCTTTTGATCCTTCTTATACCGGTGAAAGCTCAGGAGAACCGAGAAATGTATCATCACCGGAAATCAATACGGAAGATTTCAGCGCTGCCGTTGATTTTTTAAGCAGTCAAAAAGATGTTAATCCTGAAGAAATAGGCATTATCGGAATTTGCGGTTTCGGCGGTTTCGGTCTAAACGCTGCGGCAATTGATACAAGAATAAAAGGAACCGTTACAGTCACAATGTATGATATGACAAGAGTTACCGCCAACGGCTATTTTGACGCAATGGATGAAAAGGCACGATATGCTCTGAAAGAATCTTTAAACAAACAGAGAACAGAAGATTTTAAAAACGGAACTTATGCAAAAGCGCTGGGTCTGCCTGAAAAACTTACAGGTGAAGAACCGCAGTTTGTAAAAGACTATTACGGGTACTACAAAACTCCGCGCGGTTTTCACAAACGTTCTATAAATTCTAACGGAAACTGGAATACAACAGCTTCTCTGGCTTTGATTAATATGCCTATACTTGCATACAGTGACGAAATTCATAACGCTGTATTAATGATACACGGCGAAAAAGCGCACAGCAGATATTTTTCAGAGGATGCTTTTAAAAAACTCAAAGGAGATAACAAAGAACTCCTGATTGTTGAAGGTGCTAATCACGTTGATTTATATGACAATCTTGAAAAAATTCCGTTTGATAAAATTGAACAATTCTTTAGAACTTACTTAAAGGAGAATAAATAATGAAAAAGATATTATACGGTTTGTTATTATTGTCTATTTTAACTATAGGAGGAATTTCAGTTATGGCAGAAGAATTAAACCAGCCGTTTGCAAAAGGAGAAATTAATCCGTACAGCAAATTTTTTACGGGAACAACACATCTCAACATGCTCGTAACCCGTGATGATGTATTTAACTCATCAATCGGCAACGTGACATTTGATAAAGGTGCAAGAACCAACTGGCATAAACATTCAGGCGGGCAAATTCTGCTTGTTACCGCAGGTGAAGGAAGATATCAGGAAAAAGGCAAAGAAATCCGGATACTTAAAAAAGGCGATGTTGTAAAAATTCCGCCAAATGTTGAACACTGGCACGGTGCAGCACCTGACAGCGAATTTGCTCATATTTCAATAGAACCGAATATTCCGAACAACCAGACAACATGGCTTGATCCTGTAACTGATAAGGAATATAAATAAACCAAATTTAACTGAAAAGCCCTGATAATTTACAGGGCTTTTTTTTATTACACTTAAAATAAACTTAATTGAGCTGATTTTTCCTGTTCTTTCTGTTCCTTTTCAAATCTGGAATATTCAAGCAAATCTTTTTCAATTTTTGCCAGAAACGGAGATATTTCAAGATTTTCCGATTTTCCGTAAACAGTTCGCTTAACTGCCCTGCTTAAGAATAAACGTTCTTTTGCTCTTGTCATACCTACATACAAAAGTCTGCGTTCTTCTTCAATTTCTTCGGGCGTTTGTGCGCGGTAAAGCGGTAAAATTCCGTTTTCCAAACCTGTTATAAATACACAGTTGAATTCAAGCCCCTTTGAAGAATGAAGCGTCATCAAAGCAATTCTGTCAGCACGCCTGTCAAGAGTATCGGATTCTTTTAAGAGAGAAACCTCATGGATAAAGTCTTTTTTATCTGGGAATTTTTCTGCAATCCCGAGAAGGTATTTTTGAACATAATCTTCAATTTCATCAGTAAAATTTTCTTTTAATTGTTCTGTAATGGGTTTGTCATCCGTAAGGTTTTTAAGAAGTTTCTTTACGGGCTGTCTGTCGCAGAGCATATCGTCGGAAAGTTTTACAAAAGGCATTCCGGATCGTTCAAGAGCGTTTAAAATCGGTTTTAACTGTGCTGATGTTCTGTAAAGAATTGCAAAATCAGAAAAAGTGTAATCCTCTCTTGCTCCGTCAGATCTGTCAGAATCAATTGAGAAAAAGCTGTGTCCGCCGATAAGATTTTCAATATTGCTTACAACAAATTCAGCTTCTGCATTATCTGTAGGGGCTGTATGAATTGTAATTTTATCATGCAGCTTGTTGTTGTGCGAAATCGTATTGTATGCATCAATCATCTGGTTTGAAGCATTAACAATATTTTCTGTTGAACGATAATTATTTTTAAGGTTAATTATTTGAACATTTTTATAATCTTCTTTAAAATTATTAAAGAATTTTGAATTACCCCCGCGGAAACCGTAAATTGCCTGATTAGGATCGCCGATTGCACAAATATTACCGTTTTCGGGAACAAGAAGTTTTATAAGTTTATACTGATTTTCGTCAATGTCTTGATATTCGTCGACCGAAACGTATTTATAGCGTGATTGATAACTTTCTTTTACATCGGGATATTCTTCAAAAAGTTTTACCGTAAGCTTTATAAGGTCGTCAAACTCAATCATGTTTTCGGGTATCACACTGTATAGAGCTTTTTCCTGTTCGCTGATTACATTAAAATCTTCACTTAATCCCGCTTTATCATAATTTTCTTTTAATATTGCAAGGCAGAGTGAATGGAAAGTATGAATATTAATTTTTTCGGCTCTGTCCTTCAAAAGCTTTTGAAGCCTTTCATACATCTCTTGTGAGGCGCGGCGCGTAAAAGTTATTGCAAGACACTGCTGAGGTACTGCTCCGTTTTCAATCAAATGTGCGATACGTCGTGTCAACACAGTTGTCTTACCCGAACCCGGGCCTGCGATTATTAAAAGCTGATTATTTGTATTTTCAACAGCCGCCTGCTGAAATTCATCCAGACCATAATGCTTCTCTGTTTCAGCTTCCGAATGAGTATCTTTAACCTGCGGAATATTAAATTCCTTATGAGAAACAGTATAATTCTCAACTGTTTTTAAAGGAGTTTTCGGGATATCAATATCAAATTTAAGGTTTACAAAGTTTTTTTTTACAAGTTCATTTTCTTCAAAAAGTCTTATGACACCATATTCTCCGTCATATCCCGCGTGTTTTATAACCTGACCTTTGCGCAGGCGCGAAATTCCTTCTCCAAGGAGCGGAAAATCTTTTGAAAGGTCTTCTGCCGGAACATCTCTTAATATAGAAAATTCAGAACCGAATTTTGAAATTAAACGCTCATATTCTTTTGTAACGGATTTCGCAGACGGGCCGACGCCTAAGATTTCCGAAATAATTTCAGGCAGAGGAACAAGGCTGTAAACTTCCCCCGCCGTATCAGGTTTGAAAGTATTATTGCAACCTCTGTCAGCGAGTTCACAAACTCTATTTAAAACCCCTATTGTCATCGGTTTTCCGCAAACAGGACAGATACCGTTTAGTTTTTTAGTTTCTTCGGGTGTCATACAGACATTGCATTTTCGGTGTCCGTCTTCGTGATATTTACCTTCTTCGGGGAAAAATTCGACTGTGCCGACGTATCCTTTTCCTGTTTTTAAGGCGTTCATAATACTGTAATAATCAGGGTTTGTGTCAAATACAGTTGCTTCGCGGGCAAGTTTGGAAGGCGAATGCGCGTCAGAGTTTGATACAAGTCTGAATTTATCAAGTTTTGACACCCGCCAATTCATTTCGGGGTCGGATGAAAGACCTGTTTCTACGGCAAAAATATGTTCGGATAAATCCCCGTAACATTCTTCGATTGAATCAAAGCCGGATTTTGAGCCAAGAACAGAAAACCATGGAGTCCAGATATGTGCAGGGATTATAAAAGTGCCTTCTCCGGATTCAAGAGCCGTTTCAAGAAGATTTCTTGAATCCAAACCTAATATCGGACGCCCGTCAGAATTTATATTACCTATTGCATCGAGTTTTTGTCTGAAATTTTGCGCGGTGTCAATATCAGGTGCAAAAACTACATGGTGAACTTTTCTTGTTTTGTCACCTTTTTTGTAAATTGTTGAAATTTCAACCGAAAGAATAAACCTTACAGGATTTGAGGTTGTAAAAATTTGTTTTTCTATTTCGGGTTTAAGTCTGTAGGCGCCCTGTCCGTCAGGAACAAGTTTTTCTTTAATTTCATTAAACCATGCAGGATGCGTAAAATCCCCCGTTGCAATCAAGTCCAGTCCTTTTTTCTGCGCCCACATTGCAAGATGTTCCAAATCACAGTCTTTGCTTGTTGCACGTGAATATTTTGAATGTATATGTAAATCGGAATAGAAAACCATATTTTATACCCCTAATCAGATGTTATCTGCCATTTTTCGAGCATTTTGTCAAGTTTGCCCGTTTTTTTAAGATTATCCATTATATAATCAACCTGCTGTAAAAGTCTTTCAGACTCAGGTTCTTTTCTGAAAACAACTGCATAAGGTTCTTTTGAATAGCGTTTTTTCAGAAGTCTGACAGATTTATCACGTATTATATAACGTAAAAGTATTGTATCATCAGCAATCATTCCGTTTGCCTGTTTTGCTTTCAGCGCTTTGTATGCCTCATCATAACCTTTAAAACCTAAAACAGATATCCCCGGAACGTTTGAGCGGAGATTTCTTTCACTGGTTGAGCCAAATACTATAATAAGTCTTTGATTTTCAAAATCGCTAAGGCTTGTAGCCTTGCTGTCGCTGTTAACCATTATTGCCTGACCCGCAATATAGTAAGGAATTGAAAAATTTAATATCTGTTGTCTTTGCCGCGTAATTGACATTGCAGCCACAAGCATATCAACTTCCCCCGAGGCGAGTTTCATTATACGGTTTGAAGCCGTGACAGGAACAAATTCCACCTTTGTTTCATTTCCGAGAAGTGATTTAGCAATTGTTCGTGCAAGTTCAATATCAAATCCCAGAAGATTACCTTTTTCGTCCCTGTAACCGAAAGGTGCAGCGTCTTCTCTCACCCCGACAATAATCTTATCCCTTTTATATATTTCAGACAATACATCTGATTTTGGCTGTTTTTTCCCGCAGCCGCAGAATATAAAACATAAAAACAAAATAACTAAAAAAATCTTCTTCATAATAAGAAAATGATATCCGAACAAATGCTGAAAGTCAATTACAAAAAGCCCTGACGATATTCAAATAGCCTGCGTGGATAACCGCTTTTGGCAATGTTTCTTATAACAAATGAAGTACATAATCTAGTATTAGTTTGTTTTTTAAAAAAAATATTTTTGGGGTTTTTCGAAAAAAGCCCGCAACACAAGGAGGTAAAAATGACTATTAAAAAACTTACTGTGGCAGCTGCAATTGCCGTTGGAATAGCAACGTGTTCCTTGAATCAGGCAATGGCGGCTTGTCCTTGCGCAGCTCCGGAAACTCCGGCTCCGTGCGCAGAACCTTTACCTGTAGTTACAGGTCCTGCATGTCCATGTGAAACCACAAAACCAAACACGTGCTCAAAATGCAAAAAAGCTATGCCTGATTGCGACTGTCAGAAACCGGATCCGTGTGAAGATCCTTGCAAAGACCCTTGTGATCCTTGCGAAAAAAAATCTGACTGCGGCTGTCCTGATGAAATCAGCTGCGATGAACCGGCAGAACCGGCTTGCGCAATATGTCCGCAGACAGGCAAACCCGACAGAAAAGATATGAAACAGGTTTACGGTTATCCTAACGCAATCTACGGTACTAACAACTATGTAGGCCAACCTGCAAACTCTATCTTCTCAACAGATACACCGATTGCGTCTACACCGCGTGTACTTTCTTCAAACGTTAACGGTACAACTATCTCTTCACAAGGACAGGTTACAGGTGCCGCAACCGAAATGCCCTGCCTTAACGAAGCACCTACACGTCATAACGGTATTCCGATTGACAGAAATGAACGCTTAATGGACGGCAACAACTGCCCTATAGACTTCCAGTCTACAAACTCAATTGATGCGGTCAGAAAATCTTTTGTACCGTATGAAATTCCAAATCAGATAATGCAAACTACAGGTGCTGCCGCAAACTTGGGCGGATGCCAGTTTCCCGATGTCCCGAACGGTTTCTGGGCAGCATGCGACATTGATAAATTAGCTATTAACGATGTTGTAGTAGGTTACCCAGACGGATATTTCAAACCTAACAGAAATATTTCACGTGCAGAATTTGCTACAATACTTGTTAAAGGTTTCAACCTTGACAAATGCGATATGCCGAGAGAAGGCTTATTCAAAGACGTTCCTATGAGCAACTGGGCTAACGCTGCAATTGCCAAGGCTGTTGATGAAGACTTGTTAAAGGGCTACCCCGACGGTAACTTTAAACCAAACCATCCTGTAACAAGGGTTGAAGCTTTAACAACAATTGCTAAAGGTATGACCTGCGACATTGACCAGTGTAAAGCTGATGAAATCTTAAGCAAATACGCAGACGGTGCTTCTATTCCTAACTGGGCAAAAATTCCGGTTGCAAAATCACTTGAAAACGGTGCTTTGAAAGATTCACCAAACCCGAACATGATTATGCCGAACAAAGAAGCTACCCGCGCAGAAGTTGCTTCTATGATGCAGACAGTCAGAGTTGCATTAGGCTATGACACTAACCCGAAAACAGCTAACAACATCTGCCCTGCCTGCCCTGTAAACAAAAATGCTTTCGTTGAACAGGAAGAAATCGTTAAAATTCCTACTTTAAAAGTAAAAATGATTGACCAGTTAACCGCAAAATCATCTCACGTAGGCCAATACTTCAGAGCAAACACTCTTGAAGACGTAACAATTAACGGTGTAACATATCCTTGCGGTTCAACCGTAACAGGTCAGGTAGTAGAAGTTATCAGACCTTCAGGATGTGACAAAGGTGCTTTGAAATTGTCATTTACCGAAATCAAAAACGGCGACTGCAAAACTAAATTGCCTAAACAAATCTTGCAGGCACAGGTTAACAAATCAAAACAGGTTAACCCTGTTGCAAGACTGGTTGAAATGCCGTTCACACTTGCAGGTTCACTTGTTGGTGTAGCAGGCAGAACAGTCGGCGGTGTTGTAACTAACCTCGGTAACGCTGTTGAAAACGTATCTAACGACGCAGGTTATATGTTAGGACACGTATTCCAGGGACAATTCGGTGCTGCTGCGCGTAACTTAGGCGACGGCTTATGGGAAACAGTTAAAGCTCCGGTTGATGTTACAAGAACTGCTCTGTCAGGTACAATGGGCTTATTCCAGACTACAGGCGACGAATTTGCTTACCTTGTTGACCCGCGCGGATACAAAATCTCCGCTGTTAACCCAAGAGAACACATTACTATTGCTTTTGGCTGTTCAGAATAGCGTAAGCTGACAAAACATAACAGTCAATTCCATTAAAAACAGTAATTAATTTATTCTAAGCCTGGGGAAACCGGTATCTTATAAGATGCCGGTTTCTTTATGCAAAATTAAACTCTGTCAAAATTTAACAGCTTAAAACCGCGTTTTTTCTTTTCAAGTTCAACGTCAGGAAGCTCGTAACATTTTATGCAGCGTGCTTCATAAGTTTCATCCCCGCCTATCATAATCAGAGGTGAATTTTTGTCAGCAGGTTTACCGTCAATAAGGCGCTGGGTGCGTGTTGCATTTTCACATCCGCATTTCATACACACGGCATGAAGCTTGTCCACTGTTGTTGCTATACACATTAATTCAGGCATACTTCCGAAAGGTTCGCCTTTAAAGTCAAGTTCCAGGCCTGTACCGATTACTTTTTTACCTTCATCCATCAATTTTGAAATAACTTTTACGATATTGCTGTCAAAAAATTGGAGTTCATCAATTGCGATTACCTCATCTTCAGGTTTTACAACACTCATAATCTGAATTGCATGCTTAACCTTTATTGCATCCAGCCATAGACCGTTTCTTGATTCTATATAATCGCCTTTTGCTCTCGTATCAATATCAGGGGAAATTACTTTTACTTTTTTCTTTGCAATAATTGAACGTCTTATTCTGCGCAAAAGCTCCTCTGTTTTACCGCAGCTCATAGGACCTGTGATTAATTCAAAACTATACCCGTACATCACTATCTCCTTACAAAAAAATTATACATCTTTTATAAATTATTTGAAAGTAAATTAATGTAAAATTTTATCACGCAGTTTTTTTAAGCCGGCGCCATAGAAATATCGCAGCTGTTCAGGGAAGTTGTTTTCAATATCCACAAGATACATGCTGAAAACGCTGAAAGCTTTGATAAGAAAAACAATTTCGGTATTTTTTGTCCAGGTAACTTTCGGCTGCATATTTTTAAAAGGTTTTGTTATCCCGAAAATACCTTCATTGTTATCCGCCGTCAGAAAGATAAATTTGTCATTTTTATAATGGTCAAGCATTGAAATTCCGGAATGTTCAAACACAGTTCCGAAATTACAGATAAAATTGTCGTATTTAACAATTTTAATATCAAGTCCTCTGTTATAAGCGTCAAGAAGATGCTGTTCGAGATATTTAAAATCGTGCGACCATAGTGCAACAAAAATATTATCCCTTGCGGTTTTAACAATTTCAATTAATTTGTCGTAAATCTTAATCGTGCCCGAAACCGTTAAAACAGGTTCGGTATAGCTTTCTTCTTTTAAGTCGGGCAATTTCTTTTCAAGAAAGTTAATTGTTGAATCGAGCCTTCTTTTATAACGCTTTGTTAATTCTTTCGGTTTTATCGGGGTATATGTCACTGGTTTTGTGTTGGAAGGAATTACAATATGCATTGTTTCGAGAACTTTTAGGGTATCGTAAGTTCTTGACTGCGGAATATTTGCAAGTTTGCTGACCTCATAACCCGTTGCAGGAAACTTTTTCAAAAGCGCAACGTAGACCTTTGACTGGTATTCATTAAGCCCGATTTCTTTTAATTTTTCAATTACTTCATCCATAAAATGAGTTTAGCCGATTTTTGAATTTTGTGCAAGAAAAAATTGGTAGATAGAAAGTTAGAATGATAAGAACTTTAGTAATGACAGAAGCCACTAATGCAAAACTGAGTGGCGGATGGAACGGCACGTTCCTAAGCTCTCGGGTGGGCTTCGTTATAAACTTCTTTTAAATGCTGTGTTGAAACATGGGTATAAATTTGCGTGTTTGAAATGCTTGCATGCCCCAGAAGCTCCTGCACAACTCTTAAATCCGCTCCGTTTTCTATCAAATGGGTTGCAAAACTGTGACGGAACACGTGGGGAGTAACGTGTTTCGGGAGATTTATTTTTTCCACAACGTCGTTTATCACGTTTCTTATTGTTTTCGTTTGAAGTCTGTATCCTGTGTTGTTTATAAAAACTGGAGAATTTTCATCCTCGGGCGGGGCAGGGAAACCTTTCGGGACAAGCGCTCTTGCAGTTTCAATATAACGTTCGAGATAATTTTTTGCCCTGTCTGTAACAAGAATTATGCGTTCTTTTGAACCCTTTCCGAAAACTCTGATTTCATTATTTTCTAAGTTTAAATCTCCGAAATTCAACCCTGATAATTCGGATATACGCATACCTGTTGCCCACAACAATTCCAAAATCGTTCTGTTGCGGTATCCTGCGGGAGTTTCAATTTTTGTATTGTTCAAAATCTGCTCGACCTCATCCGGAGTCAAAAATTTCGGCAGGGATTTTGGGCGCTTGGGATTAGTAAGACTCATTGCAGGATTTGATTCGACTTTACGCTCACGGTAAAGGTATTTGTAAAAAGTTCTTAATGATGCGATTTTTCGCGCTAAGGTCGTTTTTTTATAATTGAACTTTTGGATAAAATGCAAATATTCCCTGATTTTAGGCAGATCAATATCTTCGCAGGAAACTTCATCCATCCAGACAAGAAAGCTTAAAATATCCGAACAATAAGCTTTTGCCGTATGTTTAGAAAAATTTTTTTCCGCAATTATATACGATTTAAAATCTTCCAGATCCTGTTTTGATGTTGTGTTAATCCCCATGTTTTCTACACCGTTTACATTATTGCTTTTTTATGAATACTATTATACAATATTTTTAGAATAAGTAAAATAGTCAACTTATAACCGGTTGCAGGAGAAAACATGAATTATAAAAAATTATTAATATCATCTATCGTCGTTATGACTGCGTTATCTACACAAGTTTGTGCAAAAGAACTTCAGGCTCAGGTTCAAAAAAATACCGCAAATGCAACTAAACAAACTGCTGCCGCACCTGCAAAATCCGCGACACAAATTTATCCTGAGATTGCAAGATTGATTGAATACAATCACTGTGCGGAAGCCGATAACAAAATACGCGAATACCTTAACTTAAAACCGAATGATATTAATCTCCTTGCCTTAAGAACAGTTTCTATGGCAAAGCAGCACAAACTTGATCCTGCACAAAAAGAACTCGATAAACTGCTGAAACAATACCCCAAAAACCCTACGCTTCATTATGCTCAGGGGCTTGTTTACCTGCAAAGAACCACATCATCAGATGTTGACTATATTAAAAATACAAGAGAACTTATAAATTCTTCATTGAGAGAATTTGTTAATGCAGTTAATTTAAACAGCAAATACTATGAAGCTTACAATGCAATGGGCGTTGCAACGTTAAAACTTGGCAATACAAACGATGCAATGGATTTGTTTAATACTGCGATAAAAATTAATCCCTCTTTTGCAACTGCCTACGACAATATCGGTGTTGTAGAAATGATGAACGGCAATTTGGATTCTGCCGAAAATTATTTTATGAAAGCCATGAAATACAATTCCCACAACCCGACAGCATGGTATCATATGGCGCAGGTTGAAACACGCAGAGGAAATTATTCAAAAGCTTTAACATGGGTTAACCACTCTGTTCATGTTAATCCGAATTCATCACCGGCTCTTACTTTACAGGGTGAATTATACTTGAAACAAGGCAATCAGGCTGCTGCAATAAATTCTTTCAAAAAAGCACAGATTGTAAAACCGGAAAACGCAAGACCTTATTTGAACTTGGCTACAATTTACGAAAACCGTGCAGATGAAGAATTTGCAATGGAACAGTTAAAAACCGCTATTGCAATTAACCCAGGCTATACAGAAGGACGTTTGAAAATTGCAAATATGGCGCTTCATATTAAAAAATACGATCAGGCGCTTGATTACTATTCAAAACTCGTAGGTGATGAAAACTACAATGATGATGCAATAATCGGACTTGCCAACACATACTACGAAATGGCTAAAGAAAGAGGCGGAAACGAAGGTATTACAACAAATAAAGAAGTTTATCTCGCTTACGACTACGTAAACAAGGCTATTGAACAGTGTCCGGATGATTTAAAACTTCATCTTGCAAAATTGAAACTTGCAAGACTTGTCCATCAGGCTCCGCTTGCAAAAGACAGTCTTAACTATATTATTCAGGCTGCAGGCAACAACCTTATGGACAGTGTAATCAAAGGAGAAGCATATCTTGCAATGGGCAGAGAAAAAGATGCCGTTTATACATTTGAAAACGCAATCAATTTCTCAACTTCCGTTGACGATGACTTATACCTTGCCGAAATTCTTGTACATAATAAACAGTTCAGAACAGCAAGACAGGCTTTGCAAAAAGCTTTAATGAAAGATCCGAACAATGTTATTGCCAAAAACGGTATTGCATATATTAATCTTTGCGAAATCAAGTCAAACGAATTCTTTGATATTGCACAAAGACAATATCAGGAAAAGAATTACGCATCAGCTATTGAATACTGCAATCGTGCTATAGATTTCTACCACAACAGCTCACAGATTGCTAAACTTAAGGCTATGTCGTATGAAAAAGAACTCAACTACAGAGGCGCTGTTAAATACTATCAACAGTATCTGGCAATGAATCCTAACGCTTCTGATAAAGTTGAAATTCAAAAGAAAATAGAAAAATATAAAGTAAAAGCTCAATAATAAATAATTCAACTACTACCAGACCGGGATATGAAAAAGTTCGATATAAGAAAAACATTTGAAATATTTTTGAGAGAGCCCATCAGTGTATTAACTGAAGGGCTGTTTCAACTTGTGAGCATTGAGAACAATATATTTAACCAGAAACCTTATGTAAATGTTGATTTTGTCAACAAAAAAACTCAAATAACGGTTGTTAACAGCGAAAAAATGTATAACCTATTTCAAAAAGTTTTGTTTAAAAACAAGTTGAAAAAGCAGAAAGAAAAGGCTGCAGGTAAATGATAAAATATATGCAGGCAAAATTTTTAATAAGCGCTGAAAAACTCTCGCAGTGTCCTCCTTATACACTGCCCGAATTCCCGCTTTTAGGACGTTCAAATGTGGGAAAATCCTCGTTTATAAACGCGCTTGCAAACCAGAAAAAACTGGCAAAAACTTCCAATACTCCCGGGAAAACCAGATTAATAAACTTTTTCCAGTTCTCTGATAAATTTATGATAGCAGACTTGCCCGGTTACGGCTATGCAAAAGTGTCCAAAGAAGCACAAAACAGGTGGCAGAAATATCTGGAAGAATATTTACTTAAACGGGAACAAATATCTTCATTAATTCAGCTTATTGACGGCAGACATGAAATTCAAAAAAACGATTTTCAGATGAGAGAATGGGTTGAGGCTTATAACCTTCCGATATTCACTATTGTGACAAAAATGGATTACGTCCCGAAATCAAAAACATTGAATGTTATAAAAAATGTTGAAAAACAATTTGGCGGAATTGTTTTACCTTTCAGTGCAGAAGATCACAGGTATAATGAAGGGATATTTGAACATATTTTGAATTTGGGTGATTAGTCATCTTTATCACCTATTAACAGATACATAATCATGTCTAATCTGCTGTTAAGTTCCGTATAAGTTTAACAACAGACATCAAAATTGTTTTTTGCCGCTTCTTTACATATTTCAATTTCTCTTAAAATTCGTTTTTTATTAATTTCCATTATTATTAATCCTCTTTTGCTAGTGGGACTAATTGTGCATATTGTTAGTATAGCTAACAATAATTAAATGAACAAGGCTTATTTACAAAAATTAGCAAATCGCATAAAGGAGCTTCGGGCAAAACAAGGATTGACTCAGGACGATTTAGCCTCAGAATGTGTATCAAGAGGAATGATAAGCCTGTTAGAAACTGCAAGAACAGATATAACTGTTTCAAAATTAAAATGTATAGCCGATAACCTTGGTGTTGATATGAAAGACTTATTTGATTTTGACTAACTAATTATTATATCCACTCAGGATAATAATTAATCTCTATTATTTTATTAGTCTTTAACCTTGCATGCCCGCCTTTTATAAAGTTTGTAAGCGAACCTGTCGGGGGAAGAATAGTGAGCGCCCATTTTAAAGGAAATACCCAGAGGCTTCTGTCCTGCCCGAAACGTTCATAGGTATAATCAATCTTATTCACATCTATATTTTCAAATTTAAAATCCCCGAAAATTATACTTGCAGGAATACCGTTCATTCCGCTTGCTATTATTGTTTCAATTCTGGCCGGTACTGTTGTTCCTTTCGGGATAATTATTTTTCCGTTGTAGACAACATCGCTTACAACACGAAATGTTACAGGCTGACCTTCATATATGTGGTTTTCGTCTTTGATATCTTCCGTAATATGCAGTCGTATAGGGATTTTTGCAGTGCTTTCGTAATTGTAATTCAGGTGTGCTGCAGGTTTTTCCACATGAACATCTTTAAAATACACATCAGCAAATTCATCCTTCACAACTTCCGAAAAACAAGGAAGTGATATGGAAAACAAAAGTATAGCCGTAACAATAAATTTATTCATATTTTAATTTTTCCTTAGAACCGCTTTTGATTTTTTCTTCAAGTAACTTTCTGTTATTTACGGAAGTCAGTAAAAAATTTTGATAATCCGGATTTTCTAAATATTCATTATCCGCAAGATAAGAAGGGTATTTTGTAAAAATATATTCGTAAATACGTGCCAGTCTTTTAGAGGTCAAATTTTTATTTGAAATAAGATCCTGATAGTGCTGCGGGAAAGCCTTATTTATAAATGTGATGAGTGCAAGCGGGTTATATCCGGCTTTTACCATATAATCTACGGCTCTTTTGTCCGCAACAAGTTCAAATTTTTTGGGAGCTGCTTTTATTTGAAGTGCCGTAAGCCATCCATTGCCCATTCCGTCAAAAGTTCTTGAAGCATTTGAGATTTGTCTTGCAAGATATGCTGCAAGTTCATTATCATCTTCAATATATTTGTAATATTCATTAAACATTACAATCTGTCTGCTTGTAACAGTTGTATCCATTTTTAAAAGCGAATCTTTCGCATCTTTGTCATAAACAAAAATTATTCTGCCCTCAATTTTATTTGCATTTAAAATTTCAGTTCCGACTTTGTTAATTCTGCTTTGAATACTGTGTTCCTTTATAATTTCTTCATCAGTAACCGCAAAAGCCGCAGAGGTTAACAGAAATAAACCCGCAAAGATAATTATATATTTTTTCATACTTAACTCCATTTTGATTTTAAATATCATATAGTAAATCATAATATTAGTCAAAATAAACATATAAAAATACATTAAATAAAGGATTAAAATGACTTTATTGCAGGTTAAAATATAAATGGGTTAAGTAATATCTTTTAGGAGTGGCTTTTATGGAGGAAATTTTTTATCCGCAAAATAACGGCGAAATCTCAAATTCTATTACCCAGAGTTGGACAGAACAGGCATTAGAATGCTATTCAATAAAATGCGACTGCTCAAAATGTTCTCTTAAAAACGGAAACTATTCTTTCAAATGCCAGATGCCGAAAGTAATTGATATACTAATCGGTTCTGTCGGAAAACCGCGCATCAACCCCGCATAATGTACAGCTCCTTTTATTTTAAAGACAAAATGTAATTCTCAGACGGATTTTTCTAAATCCGTCTTATTTTTTTATGTTTCTACGTGCGCAGCGCAAAAAAAAACGCCGATTTTCGGCGGCGTAAATGTATAAATATGTATTGTTATAAATTTTTACTATCCCAAATCTCGGCAGCTGTTCTTCTTAACAGCAGAGTCTGCTATTTAGTAAAACCTTCTTTGTGAAACTTCACAAGCTTTGCAAGATGCCATTCTCTTGCATCCAGTTCATCTATTCTGTTTTTTATATCTTCAAGTTCTGCTAACAATGTTGTCAAATCTTTGCGCTGCGGAACCTGAGGTGCAAAATGCTCCTCATCTTCGCACCACGAAATAGGAAAACAATTGTTTTCAAAAAGTTCTTTGTTATTCATTGCACACTCCTTAGTTAGTTGAAATTATGCATTTTCTTTCTTCTGATACTGTGTGATAAAAGCATGAATCATATCCACAAGATCAAAATTCCCGTATTTAAACGCATAAGGCTTATTTGAATATTCGCTTTCTGTTATTCTTTGCAAATCCCTAACCTGCTGATAGTCAAGTGAATTAAAATCAAAACTTGTCATTTCACCGTAATCTACCATCAAATCTTCCATATCAGTAAATTTTTTTTCATCCATGAGTACACACTCCTTATAAAATCTGTCAACAAAGTGTATATCGGAAAGGTTTTCGAAAAACTTTAAACTTTTTAGTGGCTTTGTTACATATTTTTACAAATCATTCATTTAGAGGTTTGACTTTTAATCTAAAATCATTAACATGACAGTACAAGGTAGAAATTGAGGGCGTAGTATGGCTAATAATAATCTTCTTGCCGGTGTTTATGCCGGATTAACAAATACATATTCTTATCTTGCTTCACAGTACCCGAACGGTTTAACACTGGAAAATTTAACAGAAGCAAGAACCAACACATCCAATCTCGGGGTTTTAAACCAAACATTTGCATCATATCTGCAAAACAACTTTGCCTCTATAGACGATGACGGAGATGGCATTATTACTTCTGACGAAATGAGCAATCTTTCAAACAGAATATCAACCCAAGGACTTACGAGAGCTGAATTAACCCAATTGTATGCGTCAGGCTGCTCTGGACTTTCAGAAAGCACAATGTCAAAAATTCTTGAACATTTTGATGAAATGGATACAAACCATGACGGAAGAATTACGAGTGCCGAAATTTCTGCTTACGACATAAATTGTGCGAGAATGGAAATGGAAGATGAATTTAATAATAAACGTGCAACTGATATGTCTGTATTTTACGGCGACAGTTCATCCTCTTCTTCTGATACTTACAGTCTTTTAAGCTACAAATACAAATCAAATAACGATTAATATACACACTTAACTTAGTAACGTTTTGGAAAGGAAATGACTCCCGGTAAGGAGTCATTTTATTTTAATATTGAAATCGATATAATAAGTTTATTTTTGGCCGTTAAACGCCTGCAATCCAATGTATTTTGCAGCCGAACCGAGTTTTTGCTCAATTCTCAATAACTGGTTATATTTTGCCATTCTGTCAGAACGTGACGCCGAACCGGTTTTTATCTGCCCGCTGTTTACGGCAACCGCAAGGTCTGCGATAAATGTGTCTTCTGTTTCTCCGGAACGGTGGGAAATTATCGTTGTATAACCTGCTGCATGAGCCATTGAAATTGCGTCGAGAGTTTCTGAAAGTGTTCCGATTTGATTAACTTTAATCAAAATAGAATTTGCAACTCCGCGTTTAATTCCGTCTGCCAGTCTTCTTGTATTTGTTACAAAAAGGTCATCTCCAACTAACTGGCAGTGATTGCCGATACGTTGGGTGAGCATTTCCCAGCCTTCCCAATCCTGTTCTGCCATACCGTCTTCTATTGAAATAATCGGATATTTTTTCACCCATTCATCCAAAAAGTCGGTCATTTCTTTATTGTCAAAGGATTTACCTTCACCTTTAAGGTTATATTTCCCGTTTTCATAGAATTCCGATGAAGCAACATCAAGACAGATTTTAATCTGGTCTGTGTTATATCCGGCTTTATCAATTGCTTCAAGAATAACTTCAATACCTTCGGCATTTGAGCCTAAATTAGGGGCAAATCCGCCTTCATCACCGACTGATGTTGCCATTCCTTTATTTTTCAAAACCCCTTTCAATGTGTGGAAAACATTACAGCCCATCTCAATAGCATGGGAAAAACTTTCAGCCCCGACAGGAGCAATCATAAATTCTTGAAAATCAATGTTGTTATCAGCATGTGCTCCGCCGTTTATAATATTCATCATCGGGACAGGCAGGGTTAGGGCATTAATACCGCCTAAATATCTGTATAACGCCATTCCGTATGCTTTTGCAGCAGCTTTTGCAACCGCAAGTGAAACCCCCAAAATAGCATTAGCACCGAGTTTAGACTTGTTTTCCGTACCGTCCATATCTATCATAAATGTATCAATTTCTTTCTGATGAGATGCCTTTTCCCCGACAAGTTCAGGGGCGATAATATTATTTACATTGTCTATAGCTTTTTGAACACTTTTACCCATATATTTTGATTTGTCGCCGTCTCTTAGTTCAAGCGCTTCAAAAATACCTGTTGAAGCACCAGATGGGACAGCAGCACGCCCTCTTACGCCGTTTGTAAGTTTAACATCGACTTCAACCGTCGGATTGCCGCGTGAATCCAAAATTTGTCTTGCATAAACATCTTCAATATAAGTTGACATATAAGACCTCCGTTATAATACCATTTTTCATGCAATTCTGTCATAAAACTTTCAACTTTGCAAGTAGGTTATCTGGTTTAAATATTTGATGTTCATCGTAACAACATATGATAAACTTCTTAATTATGGATAAAACAGAATTACATAAAAAGTTTGAACAAATTTATTCTCAAAAACTGGAACCTAAGATTATACCGCTGGAACAGGAAAGGAAAGGATCTTCCAACGTATTAAATACCTGGGGCTGGATTGCTTGTCTTTTATTTTTAATTTCTATCGGGGGATTTTTATTATTCAAAAAAGCTAATATATTAATCCTTGTTATTCCCGCTTTCATTATATTCTTAATTGTAGGGAAAAAGCAGAATGATTTCAGACGTAAAATAAAACACCAGCTTTTAATGGAGATTTTTTCATTATTCGGACAATTTAATTACAGTGATAAAGAACTTATTACCGAAAAAGAAATTCGTAAAACAGGATTATTCCGCTATTTCAGGCATAAAACAGATGATGACCGAATTACCGGTAATTACAAGGGCATGGATGTAATGCTTGTTGAAACAAAGTTAACCCATGCAGAAAAACGCAGTAATAATTATCAAAAAAACATTAACGAAAACGAAGCCATTGATTTTAAAGGCTTAATTGTAAAAACAGTTTTAAATAAACCTTACAAAGGGAAAACTCTTTTACATCAAAAAGCTATCGGGCAAACCGGACAAAAACAGGCAATCAAGTCATTTTTGTCAGAAGATTTTGGGGATGAAAAGGCTGATAAAATAGCTAACTCAAAGGTTGTTGATGTCGTAACCGGAGTTTTGTCATTCGCGGAAAAAATTCCGGTAAAAAATGTGAAGTTGTCATCAGACGGGCTTTCGTTCGATTTTGGAAGAGAAAAAGAAACTAATATTGACAGAAAACTAAAAGAAGTCACCCTTGAAGATCCGGAATTTAATCAAATGTATGATGTGTATTCAGATGATCAGGTAGAAGCCAGATACATCATTACACCAACATTTATGGAAAGATTAAAAAACATAAGAGAAGTTATCGGAGGATTTGATGTCCATTGTATGATAGAAGATAAATACATTACTTTATTTATCTCAACACCGGTAAATTTCTTTGAAGTAGGCGATGTATCAGTACCGCTTGATAATAAGCAAATTTACGAAAAAGTATTTATACAATTAATTTCAATATTTAATCTCATTCATTACTTTAAATTGGATAAAAAACTAGGCTTATAAGAAAGGAATTTAAAATGGAAATTTTACTTTTAATTGTTGCAGTTGCAGTTATCGGACCTTATTTGGTTTATATTCAGCTTATCCAAAAGAAAAATAAAGTTAAAGAAGCTGAAGGAAGTATTGATGTCCAGCTAAAAAAACGTTACGATTTAATCCCTAATATTTTGACTATTGCCAAAAAATTTATGGAACATGAAAAATCTTTGATTGAAGATATTACAAAACTCAGAATGAGAGCGGCATCAGCTCAGGATATGTCAGAAAAAATAAAACTCGACAATACAATTAAAGGTAAAATGGATCAATTAATGGTAAATGTGGAAAATTATCCGCAATTGAAATCAGATGCAACCATGGTTCAGGCAATGCAGACTTACGCCGAAGTTGAAGAACATATTGCAGCGGCAAGAAGATTTTATAACAGTGCAGTGAATGATTTGAATAACGCTGTCGAAATCTTCCCCTCATCTGTTATTGCAGGTATGCTGAATATCAAAGCCAAACCGTTCTTTGAAGTTCAGGAAAGCGAAAGAAAATCTATAAATGCTGCAGACATTCTATAACAAAAATATAAAAGATATAATTAAAAAAACCTTTCAGCTCACGCCGGAAGGTTTTTTAATTATCTGACAAATAACTGTGAAGTTTACTTTTAACTTTATAAATAATATGCTTTATACTGCCGAAATATCCAAAAAACATTATTGTAGAAGCACTTACCCAAGCAATAGGCCCCGCATAAAACATTCCGATATAACCGAATTTAATCGCCAAATATACAGCAGCGAATGCCCTCATTACAAGTTCTGCTATACAGGCCAGCAGAGGGAATAAAGTTTCTCCCATACCTTGCAGTGCATTCCTGTAAATGAATATTTGCCCGAGAAAGAAATAGAATAATGTGCTTATTAATAAATATTTGTGCGCAATGTCAATTATTTCTTTTGTGGTTGTCCCGATAAATGCCTCAATAACATCGGTTCCCCATATTCTCATTACAAATGCCATAAGAATACTCAACACTATATTTATTGTAGAAGTTTTTATGACACCCAATCTTATCCTTTTAAATTTTCTTGCCCCGAAGTTTTGAGCGACATAAGCAGCCAGTGCGACTCCGAATGACATCATAGGTAGTGTCGCTATCTGCTCGATTCTTAGGGCTGCTGTCAAAGCGGCTATTACGTTTGAACCGAAAGTGTTGCATACACTTTGAATAATCAGAATACTTATCCCGATAATTGAAAATTGAACAGCCATCGGTACTCCGACTCTCAAATGTTCGTATGCTGATTCGTAAAAGTTTTTGTCTAATTTTATAAACCATTCTGTTCTTCTTATATGCAGAATAGGAAATTTGTATTTTATAAAGAATATACAAAGGATTACAGATACAGCTTGAGATAGAATTACCGCAATTGCAGAGCCCGGAACCCCCAAATGAAATATCTGTATGAATATTAAAGCAAGTACAATATTAATTAATGATGCAACAATAAGGAAATATAAAGGCGTTTTGCTATCCCCCAATGCCCTTATTATGCTTGATAACATATTGTATAATGTTGTAATAATTAAACCTATAATAATTATTTCCACATACCAAAAAGCGTTATGATAAATGTTATCCGGTACATTCATCCAGTGCAAAATCGGATTAATAAAAATACTGCACGCTACAGAAAAAACAAGTGTAACAATGGTACTCAGAATTGTAGAAACAATAAAAGAATTTTTAACACCATGTATATCTTTGGCACCGTATCTTTGTCCTGTTATTACCGCAAATCCGTTAGTTAAACCTACAATAATAAAAGTTATAAGAAAAAACACCGGCGCAACAGCTCCAACTGCCGCAAAGGATTCTACACCTAGTGTTCTTCCTACAATTACAAGGTCAGCAATGTTGTATAATTGCTGGAAAATGTTGCCTATAAGCAACGGTACTGAAAAAACAAGGATATGTTTTAAGGGGTCACCCTTGGTCATGTCGGTAATCATAAAAAAAATAACCTTTTTTGACAAACTCTGATAAATATTATAAATAAAAAAATAAAAAAAGAGAAATAAATAAAAGCTTGAAATTTAAAAACTTTTATGAGAAGATTTAACTCGGCGATTGTGAAATACAAATTTTAACACATCGTTTCTAACAAATTGAATATAAAAATATGGCAAGGTAGCTCAGCTGGTGAGAGCGCACGGCTCATACCCGTGAGGTCGAGAGTTCGAATCTCTCCCTTGCTA
>CALURJ010000009.1 GCA_944323145.1 Candidatus Gastranaerophilales bacterium | reverse complement strand
CCTTTATATATTATCATGCAACTTGTAGAGTGCTTACGCCAATAATCACTCAACAAGTAAAGGAAAATTGATATGAACTTAAAAAACAAACAGGAAATAGTCAAAAAATACGGTAAAAATGAAAAAGATACAGGTTCTACAGCCGTTCAGGTTGCTATGATGAGCCAAAAAATTACCGAACTTACAGAACACCTTAAATCTAATCAAAAAGATTTCGCTACAAAAAGAGGTCTTTTGATGATGGTAGGTAAAAGAAAAAGACTACTTTCTTATTTGAAATCTCAAAATCTTGATGAATACAGAGATTTAATCAAGAAATTGGGTATCAGAGGCTAATTTAAAGCTAATGAAAAATTTTAAAAGACTGTCAAATGACGGTCTTTTTTAATATAAGGGGTTTAAAAATGAAAACATTAAAGTCAATGCGTCTGCATATCGGAGTTTTTGGAAGAACAAATGTCGGTAAATCTTCGTTGTTAAACAGGATTACAAATCAGGAAATTTCTATTGTGTCTGAAATTGCCGGCACAACGACGGATGTTGTTGAAAAATCAATGGAGCTTTTGCCTGTCGGCCCTGTAACTTTTCTGGATACTGCAGGACTTGACGACAATACTGAACTCGGAGAAAAACGTATTGAAAAGACAATGAAAATCGTCAATCGTATTGACGTTGGTGTAATTGTCTGTGATTTTAACGGTCTTGATGATTATGAAAAAGAGCTTATTAAAAAGTTTGATGAACTTAAAATTCCTTACTTAATCGTTGAAAATAAATGTGATATTAAAAAATCAGAAATTGAAGGTTTTAAAAATGTTTTATACACTTCTGTAAAAGATGACGAAAGCCTTGTTTTTAGATTTAAAGAGGCTCTTGTAAAGCTTCTGCCTGATGATTTCGTAAATTCTCCGAAAATCGCGGGAGATTTAGTTCCTGAAAAAAGTACGGTAATTCTTGTTATTCCGATAGACAAAGAAGCTCCGAAAGGCAGAATTATTTTACCGCAGGTTCAGACAATAAGGGATTTACTTGATAGTGACTGCTTATCTTACGTTGTGAAAGAAACAGAACTAAAACAGGCGCTTGAAAATTTAAAAACTCCGCCTGCTTTAGTCGTAACAGACAGTCAGGCATTCAGGCAGGTTAGTGAAATTGTGCCTGAAAATATTCCTCTGACATCTTTTTCAATTCTTTTTGCGCGTTTGAAGGGTGATTTGGACGAATTTATAAAAGGCGCGGAAGCGATTGAAAATTTGAAAGACGGTGATTGTGTTTTAATTCTTGAAAGCTGTACACATCACGCAATAGAAGATGATATCGGACGGGTAAAAATCCCTAATCTTCTCAGAAAAAGAACAGGCAAAAATCTTGTCATACATAATTATGCAGGACATGATTTCCCTGATATTTCTGATTATAAACTGATAATTCACTGCGGCGCCTGTATGACAAACAGACGTGAGGTCTTGTCAAGAATTCTGATTGCAAATCAGGCAAATGTCCCTATAACAAATTACGGAGTTGTAATTTCTTACTGTCTCGGGATTTTGCCAAGAGCAATTAATATTTTTAAGCATTAATAATTTATCTACAGATTTTTCTTGTAAAAATTAAAGGTTTCCATAAACCATCTTGCAAGATTATCGGGTTTTTCCTGCGGGTTCATGTAGAAATTCTGTGTTTTGTCGCTTCCGTCCATCTGCATGTATATATTTTCACGGCCAAATCTATCTGATGTGTGTTTTATTCGATTAGTTTCGGTGCAAAAGAATTCGTCATAGGTGCCGTTTTTTACATAATTGGCTTTTGACGGGTGCAGGGCATGAATTTTAAGTTCAGAATTCTTTGGTTCTCTGGTTAAAAAGCTGCTTATGATATTGAATGCTTCTTTTAAATTATTTTGTTCTTCCCTGAAGTGAAAACTGTTAATAAATTTTTTCAAACTCTGTGTTTGAATTAGCTTCATTTGGAATGCTGGTTGATAATAATACCCGTTTTGGCAATTGACATTATTTATTTTCATATAAATACCCCTTTAATCCTTTTTACTAATAATATACTAATTTATTGAAATTACTATTTAATTCCCTGAATTATTAATAAAATGTTACAAATGTAATAAATATTTTACTCTAAAAAAATGATAAAAATTTTTATTTTTAGTTTTATTATATTTGTATGTATGATTATATGCCGGAAATTGAAGACAAAGAATTGAAAAAAGTCGGCCTTGAACTGATGTTTATGACACCGGAGAAAGGGGCCGTTGATAATTGGGTTACTGCTGTAGAACTGGCCAAAATGGTTGATTTGCCGGTTGAAATTGTAAAGAAAAAACTTGTTATATTGCGTGATGCAGGAATAGTCAGTGTAAAAGGGATTAATCCGAAATTCTGGAAATTTGATAACTATAATTTTCAACGTATGGATGAAGATGACGAAGTTTATAAACTGCTTTGCAGTTTTGATGATGTGGATTTCGACAGGTATTTTAGTTATTAGAATGTGAAAGTTTAAACTGTTTCAACTAATGTGACGAAATGTAAATATGGATTTTAAATAAGCTAAAACCTTGTTATACTGCCTCATAGGATAGGATAGGATAGGATGTATTGCGCCTATAGCAATAATTTTAACCTTTTTGTTTTAATAAAAGTATATACTGTGTAAAAGCTTAAGGGACAAGTGTATGCTCAATTCAATTTTTCCGGTTAGTGTAAATAGAAACTATATAAATTATTTTAAAGGGGAAATAAAACCTGAATAGGTGGCACCTGAGTCTAAAAAGGGGATGACAAATCCCGAAAAAATTCTTGTTGGATTAGGAGCCGCAGCAGCATTGGTAATAGGCGGGATTTTAGTAAAGAAACATTTGGATTCACAATGTGTCAATGGTTTGGTTAAATCTGTGCAAACAACAACCGAAACAGCTAATCAAACAGGAAATCACAAAAAAATGTAATATTTCTGTAAAAGCATTAGAAAATTGTGCTGATAATATAGACTTTGAACGACTTTTAGAAAGTAGAGAAGTAAAAATTGTATTTCCAAAAGATTCGACACCACAAGAAAAACTAAGAATAATTTTAAATAGATCTACAGAAGATTGTAAAAAACGTTTAATGGATAGGATAAAATCACTTGTTCCTGCAATAGATGTCAATGCACTACAAACTGAGAAAACTAAAATAATAGAAAAATATTATACAAAAATAATTACAAACTTAAAGGAGACACTTGATTTTTTGCAATAGGTCTAAGACCACGCTTTATTTCCCGATACAAAAATGGTCAAATATGTTGTTTAGAATATCGTCGGTTATAACTTCCCCTGTGATTTCGTCTAAAAATAAAAGCGCTGATTTTAAATCAATTGAGATTAAATCCTGAAGCTGATGTTCTTTTGCAGCTTCGAGAGCTTGAATTAGACTTTCTTTACATTTTTCAAGGCAGTCCTGCTGGCGGTTGTTTGTTACAAATTCAGTGTCATCCAGAGAGAAGTTATAAGAAATTTCTTTTATTTTGTTTTTAAGTTCCTCAAGCCCCTCTTTGGTTTTTGTAGAAAGATAGAAAACGTCTTTTTGTTTTTCTGTAATAAGGTCGGATTTGTTAGCGATTATGATGTGATTTTTGTCTTTTATCAGATCAAGAATTACCTTATCGTCATCGTTCATTCCTTTTGAGGCGTCATATAAAAACAAAACAAGGTCGGCTTCATCTGCTGACTGTTTTGAATATTCAATCCCGATTTCTTCAACTTTTCCGACTTCATCGTTGTCGCGAATCCCTGCCGTATCAATTAGAGTAATCGCAACATCCCAGTCAAGAGTTTCTTTTAAGACATCGCGTGTCGTTCCTGCAATATCTGTTACGATTGCGCGTTCAACATTTAACAGTGTATTAAAAAGCGAGGACTTACCGACATTAGGTTTTCCGACAATTGCAATTTTTATCCCCTGACGCATTATATTTGATGAATTTGCACATGATAAAATCTTATCTATTTTTTCAAGAGCTTTTTCAAATTCGGAAATTATATAATCGTATTCGGGTTCTGCAACATCTTCCGGAAAATCAATGCCGGCAATAATTTTTGAAAGAACATCAAAAATATCTTTTCTGATTTCTTTAATTTTTGAGCTTAAAACTCCCGATAAATTTTTGGCTGATTGTTTTGCAAAATCTCTGGTTTTGGCGTGGATTAAATCCGCAACAGCTTCTGCCTGCGACAAATCCATTTTTTTGTTCAAAAACGCGCGTTTTGTAAATTCTCCGCGTTCTGCCATGCGAGCTCCGTTTTTGAGGACAACATCCAGAATATTTCTAACAACATTAATCCCGCCGTGGCAGTGAATTTCAATAACATCTTCTCCTGTATAGCTGTGTGGATTTTTGAAGGGAAGGAGTAAAACTTCATCAATTTTTTTATCTTCGTCAACAATCCAGCCATGAGAAATTTTTCCTGCTTCAAGATTGTGTTTTGAGTAAATTTTATTGACTATCTCGAAACTTCTGTCGCCTGAAATCCTAATAACTCCGACTCCGCCGGTGCCTATTGGTGTTGTTATTGCAGCTATTGTATCAAATTCCTGTAAGATGTTCATAGTTTGATTATAACCCAAACATGTTTGAACACTTGAAATTGTTATGGAATATGTTATAATGTTTATATAGGGAAGCCGGTCAGGTTCTTGACCAACCTAACCGACTTGTCGCCCCTATAAGAATAATCGAATTAGTTTAAGTAAAATCTCTAGTAGGGCTAGAGATTTTTTTATTAATTCTCTATTCATACTACCTCCTTTTTCGCCCTATTGTCGCTAATAGTTTGTAGACGCATTGGAGGTATCGGGCGTTTCCCTGTTAAGATTTTATCATAAGATATTTAATAAGGCAATATTATTAAAATTCAACGGGCTTTTTTAAGCCCGTTGAATAAATTTATACATAATTTTTTGCTATTTGTAATGCTGCTGATGCCGCCATTCCGTATGGGCCCATTGTACTTAGAACTCCTGAAGCAAGATTTGCGTACTTCCCGAATGTGCTCCCTGATGACTTGTTGTTTGCAGCATAAGCCTGTGCATTATAATTGTTACCGGCAGAGCTGTTTTGCTGGGAGCCTGAAATGTAGTTTAAAATATTTGAATTTATGCTGCTTTGCAAATCTTGCAAGAAACCCAGATATGTATATCTTTGAGCGAGTTCGTTGCTTACCAGTTCGTCGCGTTTTGCAAGTACATCCTGTGCAAGGTTGTTAATTGATTCTGCACGGTTTTCTTCAATTGAGTTTAAATTGTCCATAAATACCGAATTATCAAAATTCCCGAAGCGCGATGCAATATCTGTTTTCAAATCTTCTATCATAGGAGTGTACATATTATTTATTAATTTTTGACCGTTAAGGGTGTATGCATCAAGTTGTGATTGAAGATTTTTCTTTGTATCTTCATCAAAAACATTCACTGATGGTAAGTAATTTGCAATAGAATTTTGTGTGTAGTCATAAATTCTTTTTTCAGCATCGGACATATTATAATTTGAAACAATGTTATTACCCTGTTTGCTGGTTGTTGCTTTGTCCGCACCGTTAATGGAGATAGTCCCGCCTGAAAATGACGGGTATTTTGAGGATTTTCCCATTTTTGTTCCTTTCCGGACAAAAATGTAATGAATTTTTTAAGGCGTTTATAGAACTTATTATACCACGTGTTTTTAAAATCTGTAAAGTAATTTTGTTTGGTGTATAATTCAGTTATGGAGAATTTTGATAAAATAAATGAGCTTATAAAAGAGAAAAAATTTGAGGAAGCTAAAAAAGAATTATCCGCACGGATTAAAGGTGATGAAAAAGATGTTGAGGCCTTGAAACTTCTTGGATTATGCCATATTAATCTCGGGGAATTTAAAGAAGGACAGGGAGTTTTTGAAACTGTTGTTAAGTATAAAGATGATCCCGCAAGCTGGTTTTATCTCGCAAACTGCTATGATAATCAGGATGATTATCTGCATGCAATTGCGGCCTACGAAGAAGTTTTGAGAATGAGAAGCAGCTATGTTGATGCGTATAAAAATCTTGCTGTTGTTTATGTCAAAAATAAAGAACCTCAAAAAGCCGTAGACACTGTTAAAAAAGCATTACAATATACAGACGATGATGATTATACAATTTATTATATAGCCGGAACTGCCTGTATGGCTTTGAAAAATTTTGAAGAGGCAGTGAGTTTTTTAGAAAAAGCTATTGAGCTTAATCCTGAACATTCGCAGCTTTATAACAATCTCGGAACCTGCTATGTGACAATTGGGAATCTTGATAAAGCTTATGAAAATTTTATAAAAGCAAGTGAATATGATCCGAATAATTCTATAACTTATTTTAATATTGCATCTATTTTACAGCTGCAGAATAAGCATAAGGAAGCCTGCGAATTTTTCAGGAAAGCATATACTATTGAACCGCAGGATAATTATCTTATCGCTCTTGCGCTTTCTGAAGTCAAGTCAAATCAGTTGGAAGAAGCAATAAGACATTATAAAATCCTTGTTTCCCATCATCCTGAAAAACCTAATTTTCAGTACAATTTAGCCTGTTGTTACGATGCGGCCGGAGAATATGCAAATGCTATTGGAATTCTTGCCCACCTTGTACTTTTGAACCCGAAATCCGTTTCCATGGCAAGGAAGTTAGCTAGTATATATACAAAAATAGGTCAATTTATGGGAGCAAAAGAACTTTATGAAAAAATTCTGCTTCAGGGTAATGTTTCTTTTGAAATTTATTATGAATTTGCTCATATATGTGTAAAAACAGGTGATATGGATAAGGCTGAAAAGATTTTGAAGAAAGTCGTTGAGCTAAATCCTGAATTTGCGTCTGCGCATAAGGACCTTGGCGTTTTGTATCTGGATAAAAAATTGTTTGACTATGCGGAAGATGAATTTAATCAGGCATTAACACTTGCACCTGATAATTTTGATGTTCTTTTTGAGTATGCAAATTATCTTCATGCAACAACGGATTTTGCAAAGGCAGATGAATATTATCAAAAAGCACTTGAAATAGAACCGCATGATATTGATGCACTCGGGTTTTCCGCATTGAATAAAATTCATCTGAAAGACTTTGACAAAGCCTATGAACAGATTGAACATGTTTTAAAACACGTTACAAATAACGGTTTTATGTACTATATCGCAGGTAAAATCAAATATCTTCAAGGGCAGTTTGAAGATGCCAAAATGTTTTTGATTAAGTCTTATGAGCTGGAAAAAACTCATGACGCGGAAAATCTTCTCGGACTCTGTTATTACGAACTGGGCGACTATAATCAGGCAAATTCAATATTTACGAGTATGCTGAAAGAAAATCCGCTTAATGTTAATTTACTTTTGAGCAGTGCAAGATGTTACGAAAAACTCGGGGACAACGATTCTGCTCTTGCTGCGCTTGACAAAGTGGTTGAAGCTTTTCCGGAGTGCGAAGAAGCTCAGGAATTAATTCGTGAAATTTCATAAATAAACATCCGAAAAACCGGCCTATTAGTTTAATGGTCGGTTTTGGATGCTATTTTTTAATCTCTAAAATCCTTTTTGTCTATTTTTTTCTTATATCAATCCGAGAACTTTTCTGTACCAGGAGAATGTTTCCAATTCAATCCCGTTGAAAGTTGTTTTTAAACATTGATTTTTAAGATAATTTTCGAACTCATCATTGAATTTTGATTTTGTTCTTTTTTCCTTTTTGGTTTTCGAAACTAACACTGTCATAATGTACTCCTTTTAATTTTCCATTAGTACCCCATATATAATTCATGTTCAAATTATAACATATCTTGACACGTTTTTCTAGTGGTATAGAAACCAGAAGTAATCAAAATTTGCGCACTGCCTGCGAAAATTCGATGTAAATTTTTGTAAAAGATTTTGGATGCAATATCGACATCAGTATATTAAATGTATTACATCTTAATTTCAATTACCCGAACGGGCTAAAAATGGTTTTATCTTTTTGTGATAAAATAGGTTTATGATTTTAATAGGCGAAAACATACATGTTATTTCTAAATCAGTTCAAAATGCTCTTGTTGAACGTGATGAAAGATTTATTTCCGAGCTGATAGAACTTCAGAAAAATATGGATTACATAGATTTGAATGTCGGGCCTGCGAAAAAAAATATGGAAGGTATTTTGCCATGGCTTGCAAAATTGGTACAAAGTTCTTGTGCTCAGGGGATTTCATTTGATACAACAAATATCGCTGAAATGGAGAGCGGGTTAAAGTCATTCAACGGCAAAACATTTATTAACAGCACAAGCAAAGATATTGAACGCCTTGAAAAAATGACGGATTTAGCCGTTGAATTTTGCAGCAATCTTATAGCTTTGACTTTAAGCAAAGAAACAGGTATTCCTAAAACCGCTGACGGAAGGCTTGAAATTGCTTTTGAGATTTATGAAAAATGTCTGGAAAAGGGAATTGACAGCGAAAAAATATTTTTTGACCCTTTGATTTTGCCCGTTTGTGTTGAACAGGGGCAGGCTTTAGAAGCATTGAATACAATTCAAATGGTTAAGGAAAGTTTTGATCCGCCCGTAAATACTGTTATCGGGCTTTCCAATGTGTCTAACGGCTGTCCGAAAGATATACGGCCTTTGATTAATCGTGTTTTTGGAGTTCTGGCTTTCGGCGCAGGACTTGATGCTGCTATTATTGATGCAAAAGATGAGGAGCTGGTGAGAATTTTCAGAATGCTTGAAAATAATTCGCCAAAATCTGATGTGGATAAACTATATACTTCTCTTGCGGATCTAATCAGAAATTTTGGAGAAATTGATGACATAGATTATGATAAAGATAGTGCGGAGCAGGCAAAAATTGTTAAAACTGCAAAAATTCTTTTAAATAAAGAGATTTATTCGCACAGCTTTACACAAATATAATTTTTGGTATAATGTTGTTATATAGCTAAAGATTAGGAGAGTGGGATTATTAAAAAGCAGTTATTAGTTTCGGCATTATTATCTTTAATACTTACGGGTTCTCAAGTGCAGGCAATGACGCCTGAAGTAAACCTGTTATATCAGCAGGCATGTTCTGCTGAGTACAAAGAAGATTATACAACGGCAGTTCAAAAGCTGACGGAAGCTTTAAAACTTGCCGGCAATGATGTTATGCTTTATACCAAACTTGCTGGTGTTTACAGCGAAATGGGAGAGTATGATAAAGCGCTTGCGGCTTACGCTAAAGTAGCCGAACTAAAACCTGCGGACGGTTATATTTATATAAGCGTCGGAAGTATTTATGAAAATCAGGGCAAATATAAAGAAGCTCTGGAAGCTTATAACAAAGTTGCACAAATGTGCCCTGAATATTTGTATAATTATTTGAATATTGCAAATGTTCAGTATCAGTTGAGGGACTATAAATCAGCGATTGAAAATTATAACAAATTTTTGGCAACTTACTCGCAGCATTCCGAAGCTCGCGAAAATCTCGCAAATTCATATATGAATGATGGAAACTATACCAGCGCTGCAAATGAGTATGAAAATCTTTATGTGAAAAATCCTGCTTCGTTTAAGGATTATGCAAATTTCGGGCTTGCTTTATTTAAGCTTAAAAATTATGAAAAAGCCTCTGCTTTTCTTGAAAAAGCTGTGGAAGCCGATCCGGACAATATTTCTGCGCGTATAAGCCTCGCTCTTTCTTATCAGGAGTTAGAAGAAGACGATCTGGCGCTCGCGCAGTATGATGTAATATTCAGGCAGCAGCCGGGATTAAACTCTCTGCGTCTTGATTACGGTAATCTTCTTGCTGATATGGGGAAAGACGAGGCGGCTATTGCAAACTACAGAATTTATATCCAGAACTTCCCACAGGATGCAAGAGCTTATCAAAATATAGGTGTTGTTTACAAACGCATGAACAAACTTGATGATGTGATAGCAAATTATGAAAAAGCTCTTGAACTTCAGAAGGATAAAAAAGATATTGACCTTGTGGAAGATTTGGCCGAATGTTATCACATGAAGAAAGATTATCCGAATGCTTTGAAATACTATAATGAAGTTCTTCTTGTGAAAAAAGATGATTACAATCTAAAATATAATAAAGCACTGGTTCTTCACGCAATGGAACAGTATAACGATGCTATTGCGATTTATACGGAACTTTTAAAACAAAAGAGCGATGATTCTGCTGTTAAGAATAATTTGACGGCTGCGCTGGTTGCATTGGGCGATGCTTATTATAACGATAAAAACTTCTCACTTGCAACTTCCGCTTTTGAACGAGCGACAGAACTTGGAACAAAGGATTCTTATGCTTATTACGGCCTTGCAAAGTCCTATCGCGCCTGTGAATTGAATGATAAAGCCGCGGCAGCTTATGAAAAGGCAATTGCTCTTGCGCCTGATAATACGGAATACAGTAATGAGTATGCTGAATTTATTTCGTCAACAAATAAACCGGCGGCTGTTGCACCGTCAAGTCAGGAAGAATCTGCTGAAATTAAGGAAATCACACTTACGGCAGAACCTGAGGTTCAGGAAAACACTGATAAAAATTTAGCTAATAAAAGTTTGATTGCCAAAGGTGATGCAAATTATAAAAGCCAGCAATATGATGAGTCAATCAAAAATTATCAGGAAGCGTTAAAGCTGAATCCTTCTGATGAGATTACTCTTTTGAAAATCGGCAACATTTATAAGATAAAAAATGATAACAAAAACGCATTGGATTTTTATAAAAAAGCTATAGTTGTGAACCCGAACTATGCTGACGGATGGTTTAATCTCGGTTTGGTTTACGCGAATGAAGAAAATACTTCTAAGGCAAAAGAATGTTTCCATCGTGTAATTACACTTGATCCTGCATACGGTTATGCATATTATGCACTTGCTCTGGCTTATGATCAGGACGGGGACGAAAAGGAAGCTCTGGATAATTACAGAATATTCTTAACCCGCAATAAGGACGAGGCTGTTGCTAAAACAGTCAGAGAAAGAATTAAAGCACTCGAAAAATGAAGAAATTAATTCTTGCAGTTTGTTTTATACTTTTGTTTACAACCGCCTGTACGACTGATAAAGCCGGTATTTTGTTTAACAAATATCCAATTACAAAGGATAACATTTATGATTATGAAAAGGTTTTTCCTGCGGGCTCAAGAATTTATTATGTAATTTTAATGCCCAGAAAGGTTGAATCAAGATACCTGTATATTCAGGTTGTAAAAAAAGATAATGACTACGGACAGTTTGGCTACAAACTCGTCTGGACACGCGATATAAGATTAAAAGATGAAGAAATAAATTATTTTACGGATTACTTTGTACTTCATGAAGACGGTTACTATTTTATGAAGGTTTATTCCAAGGACAATCCGCATAAAGTTCTTACCGCAGCAGAGTTTTCTGTAACTAAATAAATAGACAAACAAGTTATTTTATTGTAATATACTCTAAAATGTTTGGCGTACTTTCCGAAAAGAGGTATTTATGAAAGGTATTGTATTAGCAGGCGGTTCAGGCACAAGGTTGTATCCAAGTACTATCGCAGTTTCAAAACAGCTGCTTCCTATTTATGACAAGCCGATGATTTATCATCCGATTTCTGTTCTGATGCTTGCAGGTATTAGAAATATTTTGATTATTTCAACTCCTGCTGATTTGCCGAATTTTAAACGCCTTTTAGGGGACGGAAGCCAGTTTGGCGTAAATTTTTCATATAAAGAACAGCCCTCTCCTGACGGGCTTGCACAGGCATTTATACTTGGTGAAGAATTTATAGGGAATGAAGATGTTGCTTTGATTCTTGGAGATAACATATTTTACGGCGGCGGATTTTCAGGAAAGTTGAAACGTGTTGTTGAAAGCATTAAACATAACGGCGGTGCAACTGTTTTCGGATATCTTGTGAAGGATCCGCAAAGGTTCGGGGTTGTTGAATTTGAAAAGAATGAAACCTCTGCTTTGAAAGTGCTTTCTATAGAAGAAAAACCGCAAAATCCGAAATCAAATTATGCCGTAACAGGTTTGTATTTTTACGATAATAAAGTTGTTGAATATGCAAAAAATTTGAAGCCTTCTACCAGAGGCGAGCTTGAAATTACGGATTTAAATAACATTTACCTGAAGAATAATAAATTAAGTGTGGAACTTTTCCCGCGTGGTTTTGCATGGCTTGATACGGGAACTCACAATTCGCTTTTACAGGCAAGCCAGTATGTTAAAACCATAGAAGAAAATCAGGGGATAAAAATTGCCTGCCTTGAAGAAGTTGCTTACCGCATGGGGTTTGTAACAAAAGAAGATTTACAAGAAATTGTAGAAAAGTATAATAATAATGAATATTTTAACTATGTAAAAGAGATTTTAAGAAAGGAGTAGTATATGAATAAATTCTTTAAATCTGTACCTTCGGGGGGGGGGGCTGTAAGCTTTCTGTCGTATTTTTTTTGTTGCTGTAAAAATAAAATATGTTATAATAGTGACATGATACATCATCCTAATCATAGAATTTTTGCTTTTACTCTGGCAGAGGTTTTGATTACACTCGGCATTATAGGGGTTGTTGCTGCTTTAACTATACCCTCTGTTATTAATAAATATAGAGAGAAAGAATATGTAACAAGACTTAAAGTTGTTTACAGTACTTTAAATCAGGCACTTTTAATGGCAATTAATGAAAACGGAACTGTTAATGAATGGGGAATTACATTTGATGAAAACGGCGGAAAAATTATTGCTGATAAATTATTGTCATATGTAAAATCTGTTCAATCTTGTTCTTTGAAACAGAATGGTATAAATACATGCTTTGCAGATAGTTATAAAAGACTTGATAATTCTTCTTTTACTCTTACCCGAACTGGCGGTGGGTCTTTCAGACTTGCTAATGGCCAATCGGTGCACATATATTCTCATTATGGGAGTTGTATTAATAATCCGGAAGACCTTTGTGCGTATGTTGTCACTGATATAAACGGAAATCGAAATCCTAACGTATTGGGAAAAGATACTTTTTATTTTGCTTTATATAAAGATAAATTTATTCCTTTAGGGCAGCAAAACCGCTCATTTGTTGATAGAATCTACAGTTTTGAAAACGATTGTTATGACGACGGCATTGGCTGTACAGCTTGGGTGGTATTTAATGAAAATGTGGATTACCTGCACTGTGAGGGCTTGAGTTGGGACGGAAAGAAAAGTTGTGATTAGGATTTGTTAATTTGTTGTCATAAAAACTTTTTTCACCTATAATTACTTTTGAGATTTAGGGTAATGTGCGAGGTGAGCATGAATATTGAGAACATTAAAAAAGTTGATCCGCAGGTAGCAGCGGAAATAGAAAAAGAGTTTGACAGACAGCAAAATACAATTGAGCTTATTGCAAGTGAAAATATTACGTCTGAAGCTGTTATGGAAGCTTGCGGCAGTGTTTTGACAAATAAATATGCGGAAGGTAAACCGCATAAAAGATTTTATAACGGCTGCGAGTATGTCGATGTGATTGAAGAACTTGCGCAAAAAAGGGCTTGCGAACTTTTTAAAATGGCTCATGCGAATGTTCAGCCCCACAGCGGTGCTCAGGCAAATATGGCAGTATTTATGGCTGTTTTAAAACCAGGCGATAAAGTTTTGGGAATGGATTTGTCTAACGGCGGGCATCTTTCACACGGTTCTCCTGTAAATTTTTCAGGACTTTACTTTGATGTAAAAAGCTACGGAGTCGATGAATACGGTAATATAGATTATGAAAACGTTCGTCAGATGGCTCACGAACACAAACCAAAACTTATTATCTGCGGTGCAAGCAACTATTCTAAAATTATTGACTTTAAAAAGTTCAGAGAAATTGCCGATGAAGTTGGAGCATATTTGTTAGCTGATATTGCACACATTGCAGGACTTGTTGCAGCAGGTTTGCATCCATCTCCTGCGGGTTATGCTCATTTTGTAACAACAACTACTCACAAATCTTTAAGAGGCCCCAGAGGCGGAATTACTATGTGTGATGAGGAGTTTGCACAAATTATTGATAAAGCTATTTTCCCCGGCATGCAGGGCGGCCCTTTAGAACACATTATTGCAGGTAAAGCTGTTGCGCTTTTGGAAGCTTCAAAACCGGAATTTAAAGAGTATGCGCAGCAGATTTTGAAAAATGCCAAAGCTCTTGCGCAGGGCTTAATGGACGAAGGAATGGATATTGTCGGCGGAATGACCGAAAATCATTTGATGACTCTTGATCTTCGTAAAACCGGAAAAACAGGAAAAGATATGGCAAACGTTCTTGAGCGTGTCGGGATTACCGCAAACAAAAATACGGTTCCGAACGATCCGCAGAGTCCGTTTGTGACAAGCGGCATAAGATTAGGTGTTCCTGCAGTTACTACAAGGGGCTTTAAAGAAGAAGATATGACGGAAGTTGCAAAAATTATTGCATCTGCAATATTTTCATCAGATAATGAACTGGGATTACAAAATTTAAGAGAACGTTCTCTTAAACTTTGTAAAAAATACCCGATATATCAGAAGATAGGAGGGTAAGAAGTTAGGAAGGTAAGCCTTAAAAGGGATTAATACAATGTTAATTAAACTGACACATGCACATGTAATCGGAACGGTAATAGCTTATTTAATAGGGGTATGTCTTGTACCTCTTGTCATAAATTTTTCTAAAAAAGAAGGGCTTGTAGATGTCCCTAATGAGCGTAAAATTCATACTAAACCGATTTCACGTATCGGTGGTGTTGCCATTTGGGCAAGTACAATGCTTACATTTTTGTGCCTCGTGTTTATGAGCTATTATCCTTACGGAAGTTTGTTATCGGGAATTTTGCTCGGCGGCTCTTTGATGTTTTTACTCGGGCTTGTTGATGATATTTATAATCTTGATGCAAAATTTAAACTGTTTTTACAGGTTTCAATAGCGACACTGGTTTATCTTCTGGGTGTTCAGATTAATAATGTTCCATTCATAGGTGATTTGGGTATATTTTCATACCCGATAACTTTATTATGGATTGTGGGAATTTCAAACGCTCTGAACTTTATAGACGGTGTAGACGGTCTTGCGGGGTCTGTTGTAACCATAAACGCAGTAACCCTTGCAATTATTGCTGTTGCAATGACACCGCCAAATCCCATAAGTGCTTTAATCGGATTTATTCTAGCAGGTTCAATGCTCGCGTTTTTAACTTATAACTTTAATCCCGCAAGAATTTTTATGGGGGACAGCGGAGCGCTGTTTTCTGGCTTTTTACTGGCAACCATATCAATAACAGGGGTTATGAAAGCTGCTACACTCGCAATTTTATTGCCGTTTCTTGTATTGGCTGTTCCTATTATGGACATAACTTTTTCATCATTACGCAGGATTGCCAAAGGAAAATCCCCTTTTGTAGCTGACGCGGAACATATTCATCACAAATTACTGCACGCCGGATTTTCCCAGAAAAAAACAGTTATGATTTTAACATCGGTTGCCATTATCGCAGGCGCTCTTGCGTCGCTCTTTATGGGAAGCCAGACAATAAAACACTATTTTATCTATATTCTGGTAATTGTTGCCATAATGTTGTTGTTAAACTTCATAAAGGTCTTGACAAAAAAATAATTATGTGTTATCATCCCTAATGGATTTAATTACTCAGTTTTGAGCCATGTCGTTTTCACGAGATTGATGTTCAAAATATTTAAGTGTAAGTCCGCCTATATATTTTTTACGTTAGACTTGTTTTAAAAAGTCTAACAGTAGAAGGCATTACGTGTATTAGTTAAGTAAAGGTTTATTAGCTATGACGGTAAATAAAGTTGGACAAAACGAAAATACTCATTTAAGTACTATAGTAAAATCTACGGCTCTCGGTACGGCAGCAGGATACTCTCTTAAATATTTGTGGCCTGTAACAAAACAGGAAAATGATTTTAACCCCCGTACAGTTATTAATTACTGCCGTAAGGTTACAAACAAAAATTGTATATCCGAATTCAAATCAAGAAAACAGATGACACCTGCTCAGGATATGTTTGTTAAAATGATTGAAAATGAAGACAAAATCAAAAAAGATGCATTCACATTTAAGAATATTACCGCAAAGGTTAAAGCTCTGGGCGGTGAAGATTCTTCTGCAGGGAAAGAATTCAGAAATATTATTCGTTATGTAAATGAATCTTCTAAAAATATGACAAGAAAATTTGCAACGGCATATCATATAATGCTTAAGTTTAAAAGACCGGCAGTACCGTTTTTGGTTGCAGGTGCAGGTGCCGGATTTTTGGCAGGTTTTGCGCATAATGTCATGAAAGATGACTTTATCGCATAATTTTATATTTTTTCACCAAAAAATATAAGGTCGAATTGATTCAATTCGGCTATTTTTTTACATAATAAATATTATTAGAAGTTAATAAGTCGTTAAGGCAATAAGTCATAACGGTAGGCCGAAGCGCGCGTAAAATTCCAATAATCTGCACTTAATGAAACATTGTCAAAGCGGAATGCTGTTTGAACGGGAAAGAGATTATGCAACAAGTCCGCAATAACACTAAATAGTTATGTCATCGCGGATTTAGTCCGCGATCTGTATTATAACAAATATTAGATTGCTCAACAGGTGTGCAATGATAAGAATATATAGCGTGTTCATCCGCTCAGGTTGAATTAAGTGCGGGGTGCGGAGACGCAGAGTTCCCGCATATAAAATAAACTATTTACCAATTATTTTCGTCATTGCGGACTTGATCCGCAATCGCATAAACTTAAAAGTCTACCCATGCCCTCCCTAAAAAGGGAGGGGTTAATCAATAACTCTACTATGGAATAAAATATTATTTTATTTCTCCCTGCAGATACCAGGTTTTTGCACCGGTAATTTTAACGTTTACAAATTCTCCGGTCAAATCTTTATCACAAGGGATATGCACTGTTTTAAAATTTCTTGTTTTGCCTGTGTTAATCATTTTACCTTTGTGCTCGTAGAAGTTTTCAATTAAAACTTCCATTTCGCGTCCGACGTATTTAAGATTTGATTTAAGGCAGTTTTCCTGAACTTTTTTGTTCAGCCTTTGAAATCTTTCATCTTTAATATCTTCAGGTATAAATTTGTCTGTCCATCTTGCGGCAACAGTCTTTTCCCGCGGGGAGTATGCTGCGAGGTTTGAGTAATCAAGTTCAAATTCATCAATTGCTGTGAGGGTTTCCTGAAACTGCTCTTCCGTTTCTCCGGGGAAACCTGCTATAAAGTCGCTTGTGATTGTCACATCAGGTACCATATCCCTGACTTTTTGAACTATTTTGGCATAGGTTTGTCTATCATAGCGTCTGTTCATTGCTTTTAAGACTTCCGAGCTGCCCGACTGCATAGGGATATGGAAGTACTCACAAACCTTGTCAAGTTCAACAACGGTTTTTATAAGTTCGTCTGTGATGTCTGTCGGGTAAGAAGTTACAAAGCGTATTCTGAATTTCCCGTCAATTGCGTTAAGTTCTCTTAAAAGGTCTGCAAGCCTGTAATTTCTGTCTTTAAAATCTTTGCCGTAGCTGTCAACGTTTTGACCGAGAAGTGTAATTTCTTTGAAACCTGTGTTTAATGCGTCTTTGGCTTCTTTGATTATCAGCTCCGGCAGTCTTGAACGTTCTCTTCCTCTTGTATACGGAACTATACAGTAGGTGCAGAAATTGTTGCAGCCTTCTGTTATAGGAATCCAGGCATTTACTCCTTTGACTCTTTTAATATCATAGTTTTTTGCCAGATTATCCTCGGTTGCGTTAGTTTCTGTGCATTCGCAAACCTTTTCTCCTTTATTAATCCTTTCTATAATTTCAGGAAGGGCATAGATTTTATGGGTTCCGAGAACAAAATCAACATAAGGTGCACGCTTGAAAATGCTTTCGGCTTTTTGCTGGGCAACGCAGCCTGCTATTCCTATTTTAAGAGGTTTAAAATCTGCTTTTTCATGTTTCCATTTACCCCACACGCCAAGCTGGCTGAAGGCTTTATCTTCACTAAGCTGTCTGATGGAGCATGTGTTAACTATTAACAAATCTGCCTGTTCAGGTTCTTTAGTTTCTTCATATCCCATATATGAGAGCATTCCGAGCATTCTTTCTGTATCGGATTTGTTCATCTGACAGCCCATTGTTTCTATGTAAACTTTTTTCATATTTTAAAATTCCTGCTATTTATATTAACTGTTAAAATTATAATACAAAAATAGTTAACTCTCTTGACTTTAAGCTGAAAAAATTATATTCTGATATCATAATGGTGTGAAAGGTGTTTATTTTATGGGATTATGTAAGAAAAATGTTTTGTTTTTGCTGCAGGAGCGTACCGAAAAATACGCTGATAAAGTCGCCTTAGGAATGAAAAACAAATACGGATGGCGGGAATTTACTTATCGCGGGATAGGTTTGATGTCAAGAAAGCTTGCGCATTACCTTATTAATGAGGTTAATGTTCAAAAAGGCGACAGATTAGCAATTCTTTCCGAATCAAAGCCTGAATATGGTGCCTGTGTCTTTGCATCAGTTATATCTGGGATGACGGCTGTTCCTCTGGATGTAAAACTTACAAAGTATGAATTAAAGTCCATTCTGTCGGACTGTGAACCTTCTGTAATTATGGCTTCCGAAAATAATCTTGAAATGGCAAGGTATTTGAAGGATGTGCTTCCTTCAATAAAAGAAGTTATTTTGATGGATGAACCTTCCGCAGATTTTGATGAAAAAAGTATTTATGAACTTCCCGAAAACTATGATTATAAATGGCGTTTCAGAAGTTCTAATTCAACTGCTTTTATAATATACACGTCAGGAACCACAGGGGCGCCAAAGGGTGTGGAAATAACATTTGCAAATATGCTTGCACAGCTAGATGATTTAAAGATCGCACTTGACGAAATCCTCCCATATAAGCATGTAAATATACTTTCAATTTTGCCAATGAACCATCTTTTTGAAATGACAGTCGGGTTTTCAACATTTTTAAATTTCGGTTTTTCGGTTTATTACACTCCGAGCCTTAAGCCGAAAGATGTTTTAAGTATAATGAGGGAGAAGCAGATTGAGTTTATGATTGTCGTTCCGGCTTTTTTAAAGCTTTTGAAAACAGGAATTGAGTCGGAACTGCGAAATTCTCCGAAACATGTTCAAACAGCTTTTAATATAATGTTTAAACTTGCAAAATTTATCCCGTCATACAGAATTAAGAAATTAATGTTTAGAAAAATTCATGAAAAATTTGGCGGCCATTTTTCAGGTTGTATTTCCGGTGGTGCGCCTCTGGAAGTTTCTGTAGGCGATTTTTTCCAGAGAATAGGCATAAAGGTCTATCAGGGATACGGTCTTTCTGAAACAAGTCCTGTAGTTTCTGTTAATACAGACAGACGGAATGATATTGCATCGGTAGGAAAACCGTTAAAAAGTTTTGAGGCAAAAATTGATGAACAGACAGGCGAATTAATGCTTAGAGGACCTGCTGTCATGAAGGGGTATCATAATCATCCGGAATTGACCGCGGAAGTAATTGAACCCGACGGCTGGCTGCACACCGGTGATATTGCAAAAATAAGCAAAGAAGGACATATTTATATAACCGGACGTATTAAAAATATGATTGTTCTTTCGGGCGGGAAAAAGGTATTCCCCGAGGAAGTTGAATCAGTGATTGACAAAAGCCCTTATATCGCTGAGGTTTGTGTGTTGGGAACTACGAGAAACTCCGGCGCAAAGGACGGGACGGAAGAAATAACTGCCGTTATAGTGCCCTGTGAAGATATTATTCAAAAGTTTGAACGGGATATTGTAGATAAACTTATTAGAGATGAGGTTAAAAAATTATCTTTGAGGTTGACTCCATACAAAAGACCTATTAATATAATTATAAGCAGACAACCTTTACCGAGAACTACAACAAGAAAGGTTAAACGTAAAGAAGTAAAAGAGCTTGTAAATATATAGGAGTTGCCATGAAGAAAGTATTATTGTTAGCGTCATTATTGGTTATAGGAATGCCTGTAATTTGTGATGATACTGTTGAAGAAATCAGTATACCGAAATCCGAAGTTATTCCCGTGCAGGAAGTTATTAAACCTGTAGATCCTGTTAGAGAAGAATTGCCGCCGAGATGGTCGGAATTCTGTGAAGCAGGTTATGAAAATGCTGTTTATAAGGATAGTCATGACGTTTTTAATTTCATTAGCTTTGTAAAATCGGAACGCGCCAAAAAGAACTATTGGGCGGAACGCCGTGTAAGTTTTGAAAAATATCTGAAAAGTTGTGAAGTGTTAAGCAGCGAGGCAAAATCTACCTGTTATGCAAATTTGAGAGAAATGGAAACACAGAAAAACGATTTGTATAAGATAAAAAGTAAACAGCTTTTGTATGAAAATAATGTTGATATCCACAGGAGATAATTTCTAATAATTTTCAATTAAAAAAAAAAGACGTTTTTATTAAAACGTCTTTTTAAAGTGTTTGATTATGACATCAAATTATGAAAAATATCTTTTCAACAATCCGTCAAAACCTTTACCGTGGCGTGCTTCGTCTTTAGCCATTTCATGTACTGTGTCATGGATAGCATCGTAGCCCAGTTGTTTAGCACGAGCAGCAATGGCAAGTTTGCCTTCGCAAGCGCCGTGTTCAGCTTCTGCACGTAATTCAAGGTTTTTCTTTGTTGAATCTGTTACAACTTCGCCTAACAATTCAGCGAATTTAGCTGCGTGTTCAGCTTCTTCAAAAGCGTATCTTTTGTAAGCTTCTGCGACTTCGGGATATCCTTCTCTTTCAGCAACTCTTGCCATTGCAAGATACATACCTACTTCTGTGCATTCTCCTGCAAAATGAGCTCTTAATCCGTCCATTACTTCTTTATCTTCAACTTTTCCGTCGCCTACTTTATGTTCACAAGCATATACTTTTCCTTCTGCTGTGTTGATTTCTTTGAAAGTAGTTGCTCCGCATAAAGGACATCTTTCCGGAGCTTTATCAGCTTCTGTAGACCAACCGCATACTGTACATACAAATTTAGCCATTTTGACCACCTTTCTTAATTCAAATAATAGCATCTCTTTTTCTACAATATTAATTGTACTATATAATATTTTATTTGTAAAGTAGGAATTATTATCATTTTTTGGTAAATTAATTATTTGACGTGGATAAATTGTTTTAAAATCCAGTATTAATATTAATTAGAACTAATTTTAGGATAGTATTTTTAATGTTACATAGTGTGAAGTTGAATTCAAAAACTAGCGGAAAACACAATGTTGTCCGCTAGTTTTATTAATTAAGATACAAAATTAAACGTTAGCTGTTTGTTTGCTCATTAATTTCATTGTTTTTTCAATGATTTCGTTTAAGCTGTCAGCTTTTAATGAGGCCCCGCCGATTAAAGCGCCGTCAATGTCTGATTTAGACATTTGTTCTTCGATTGTTGAAGGTTTAACTGAGCCGCCGTAAAGAATTCTGATAGAATCAGCAGCTTGTGCGCCTGCAACTTCTTTAACAACACTTCTAATCATAGCGATAACTCTGTTAGCTTCGTCAGCGTCGCAAGTTTTGCCTGTTCCGATAGCCCAGATAGGTTCGTAAGCAATAACTGATTTTGCAACATCTTCTGAAGAAATTCCTTCGAGTGCTGCTTTAATCTGGCCTGCAATCCAGCTGTCTGTTACGCCTGATTCTCTTTGTTCAAGAGTTTCGCCGCAGCAGATGATAGGGATTAAACCGCCTGCAAGAATTGCTTTTGCTTTTTTGTTAATCATTTCATCAGTTTCAGAGAAGTATTGTCTTCTTTCTGAGTGTCCGATAATAACGTAGTCACATCCTGCATCTTTTAACATTTCAACAGAAATTTCGCCTGTGTAAGCTCCTGATTTTTCCCAGTGGCAGTTTTGACCTGCGATAGAAATTTTGTTTCCGCCGCATCCGCAATCGCATCTAACAGCTTCAACAGCAGAAATTGAAGTGAATACAGGTGCAATTACAACTGTCGGTAATTGAACAGCAGTATAATCTTTTACGAAATTTTTAACACCTTCAAAAACTTCTTTAGCTTCTGAACGAAGTAAGTTCATTTTCCAGTTTCCTGCAATAATAGGTTTTCTTGTCATAGTAACTCTCCTTTTTTACTACAATTGACATGTATATTATATGAAGAAAATATTTTATTGCAATCAGACAGTGACGGACTTGAAATTCGAAAAAACATGGGTTATAATATAAAAAAAGGGCGGGACAAGTTGCAGCTTGCTCCATTAAAAGCCCCTCTGTTATGATTGTTTTAGAACTAGTAGTATCAAAAAGATTATTACTAGTTCTTCTGTATTTACAATCATTTTTATCACCTCCTTTCCTCTACCGGTTTAACAAATTTGAAGTTTGCGCCGCAGAGGCAAGTTAATGATATCAAGGGCTTACCCGTATATCTTATTGTATAGTTGCGGCATAAAAAAGTCAATATTATTAAAAATAGATATTTAAAAAATTAATTATTTTCATGTTAAAATAAAATGTATGTTTACAGGGATTGTAGAAGAAACAGGATTTATAAAAAGTTTTGACGGTAAAAAACTTATTGTTGAGTGCGCAAAAGTGCTTGAAAATACGCAAATAGGCGACAGTATTGCAATTGACGGGTGCTGTCAGACTGTTACTCTTATGACGCCAAATTCTTTTCAAACTGATGTCAGCACAGAAACCCTGAGAATTACAAAAGGCTTTAAAGCGGGTGAGCGCGTAAATCTTGAACGCGCCCTGACACCCCAAACAAGAATGGGCGGTCATATTGTTCAGGGGCATGTTGACGGAACAGCAAAATATTTAGGAGATATGACATTTGCAGTTTCAACGGAACTTGACAGGTACATTGTCTACAAAGGTTCTATCACAGTGAACGGGGTCAGTCTGACAGTTTCTAAAAATCAAAATAATACTTTCAGTGTTGCAATAATCCCGCACACACTTGAAAATACAAACCTTAAAGACCTCAAAGCAGGTGACCTTGTAAATATTGAAACAGATATTTTGGGACGGTATGTTGAAAAATTTTTATCAACGAAAAATAATAATATTACGGAAAATTTTTTGAAAGAAAACGGGTTTATGTAAAATGGAAAACTTTAAATTTGATTCAATTGAAGACGCTATAGAGGATTTTAAAAACGGTAAAATGGTAATAGTTGCCGATGATGAGGACAGAGAAAACGAAGGAGATTTAATCTGTTCGGGTCAAATGGTTACACCTGAAATTATAAAATTTATGGCCGAAAATGCAAAAGGGCTTATATGTCTTGCAATTTCGCCGGAGATTGCTGAAAAAATGGATTTGCCGCAGATGGTTAACCAAAATACCGAATCTATGAGAACGGCATTTACCGTAAGTATTGATGCCGCTGAAAAATACGGGGTTACAACGGGAATTTCAGCTTTTGACAGGGCAAAAACAATTGAGGTTTGTCTTGCCCCTGATGCTCAGCCGTCTGACCTGCGCCGCCCTGGACATTTGTTCCCCTGTGTTGCCAGAAAAGGCGGAGTTCTGACCCGTACAGGACACACGGAGGCTGTAGTAGACCTTGCAAGGCTCTGCGGTCATATTCCTGCGGGGCCGATGTGCGAAATTATGGGTAAAGACGGCCACATGGCAAAACGCGATGAACTTTACGAATTTGCACAAAAATATGGAATTAAATTTATTTCTGTTGCCGAATTGATTGCTTACAGATTAAAAATTGAAAAAATCGTAACACGTGAAGCCGAAGCACATCTGCCGACACAATTCGGAGAATTTGATATTTACGGGTACGTAAATCATGTAACAGGGCAGGAGTGCGTTGCTCTTGTAAAAGATGACGGCTCTGATAAAATTCCTCTTATACGCGTCCACAGTGAATGTTTGACCGGGGATATTTTCGGGAGTCTTAAATGCGACTGCAACTATCAGCTTCATACGGCTTTACAGATGATTGACAAATACGGAAAAGGCGCGGTTGTTTATATGAAAGGCCATGAAGGCAGAGGAATAGGGATTATTAATAAAATTAAGGCTTATCATCTTCAGGAAGAGGGTCAGGATACTGTAGAAGCCAACATATCTCTCGGGTTTAAACCTGATTTGAGAGATTACGGCATGGGTGCACAGGTTATTCTTGATCTGGGATTTAATAATTTTAACCTGATTACAAATAATCCTAAAAAAATCGTCGGTTTGAACGGTTACGGATTAACTGTACATGATATAGTTAAAATAGAACCGCAGATAAATTCATATAACAGACGTTATATGGAAACTAAAAAAGAAAAAATGCACCACATGTTATAATAATTTCCCCGTTGAAATTAATTGTAAAAATAAGGAATTAAGATATGCTCCCTTATGTTCACAGCGAAAATGACAAGAATGATACAAATTTTGAAGCAAGACTGCTGACTCCTCAGGATTATAAAGGTTTTGCGCCTGTTTATAATGATTTCAGAACAAGGGCATGCGATGAATATAAGTTTGAACTTGAACCTCTGGATTTTGAAGATTTTACGGATTCGGTGGAAAAGAATTTAATAGATTGCCTTGTATTGTTTGAAAATACAATTCCTGTTGCGTTTCTTGTTTATACAACGGCAATTTCTGAGGCTGTTGAATTGAATATAATACATTCTTTCAAAATGGAAGATATGACAATAAGATCAATGTATCTTGTGAAAAAATTCTTAGAGCTTACAAAAGCTGAAAGAACGGAAAAAATAGTCTGCTATCCTATGCTCGGTGCACAAAAAGATTTGATTGCGGATATTGCAAGATTCGGGTTTAAATTTGTCGGCATAGCGGTTTTAAGATTTATGACGGCCGGTACAAATTCCCGCGACATCTTAAAAATGGCTCAGTTGAAAGAATTGGAAAGCGGATACAAACTTGTCGAATGGGATAATAAATATATCGAAGATGCGGTAGAGGTTGTGCAGGAAGGTTTTGAAACATCTGCGGATGCTCTGTTTGACCCGAGATTTAAAACAATTGAAGGTACGCGCGATATTATATCCAAAATTGTTGAAAATATTTACGCGGAATTTCTTCCGGAAGCCACATCTGTTATGCTTTATAATGATGAACCTGTCGGTTTTTGTTTTATGAATTTAACAGGCGGGAGAATTGCTAATATTCCTATTGTGTCTATAAGAAAGAAACATCAGGGCAAAGGATTATCCAAGCACATGCTGAAAAAATCCGTTGACAAGCTCCTTGATTGGGCAGACAGCGGTGAAAAACCAATTACGGAAGTTAACACTACAACTGAAACAAATAATTTTCAGGCATTGAAAATGTATAGACATCTCGGGTTTAAGGAAGATTATAATTACCCGCAGGCTTACCTGCCGGTTAAAGAGTAATTTTTAATAATATTTACTTTCTTGTTTGTTTATATAGAATAAAATACAGGGAAACGCCCGATACCTCCAAAGCGCACACAAACTATGTTACGTCAATAGGGCGAGAGAGGAGGTAAATTATGGAACGAGAAAATATAAGAAAAGTCCTACGGGTAATAGGACTTTTGCTTAATTTAATTTCGAATTTCATATAGGGTACGTCAAGCGGATTAAGTTTACACGGAGCTTAATCCGTTTCCCTATACTTTATTATAACCTATTTCTTTAATTTTTCAAGTCTTTTGTAAATTTTTACTCTGGACAAAGATTGAAAAATCATTATAATTAATCCTATGGCAGATTTAAACTTAGGTCATCTGATTTCAAAGTTTGTAAATTATCAGGCGCTTAATGCTCAAAAAAATACGTCTGCAAAACCGGTTGGACAGACTTCATTTACTCCTGCGCCATCTTCTTCCGCTGCCCAAACCGCAAAAAGTTCTCTTCCTGCACCGCAAATGGGGGTAATGGCCGCTGCCGATCAGTCCGTTTATGTTAAAGAAATGATGAACCTGCCTAAAAATCTTAATGAGTTAATATATATACTTCAAAAAAATATAACTCTGGCACAGTTTAATCAAAGGTTTTCAAGTCAATTTGCGCTACAAAGGAATTCGCTTTCCCAGACACAGGCGCAGATTTTGGCACAGCTTCAGGGATTGTCGCTCACCGAGGCGCAAAACATGCTTCTTACGGGAAATAAAGCTGTATTGGCACAGCTTCAAAATTCCATAAAAAATCTTGCGATTTCGTCAAACGGTTTGATAAATCTTTCTCAAATTGCGGCAATGATTCAAACAAACGGTAAAGATGCCGTTGCAAAGTTAATTACAGCAATGGCAAACTCAGCAAAACTCGGTATAACCGATTTATCTCAGATGAAAGATACTGCAAAACTTATTAATGCCAGCGTTGCAGCGGCTTCGCAGAATGATTCGGCGCAAACGATGAAACTACTTATGCTTCTTTATCTTCCATGGCTTCCTCTGCAGGAAGGTGTCGGCTTTGACATTGATATTGAGGCAGGTGCAAAAGATGACGGTTCGGACAGTATTCTTATTATAACTATTACTACTTTGAATTTCGGAAATGTTATTGCAACCTTGATTCTGGAAAGTTCAAATTCAGTGCATGTAAATATTGAGTGTGCAGAAGAATTTCCGAAAGAAGAATTGACAAGAAGAATTGAAGGTGATGAAAAACATTATTCAGTGTCATCGGTGCTCTCTTTTGAAACATCCGCGCAAACGACGGTTAATGAAAAGCAGGAAAAACCGCAGGCAAAAATTAATATGTCTGATACAAATGAAATTAATCCATACATGCTTTTAATGGCGCATACAATTATCAGGCATGTTATTGAAATTGATAAAAATGCCTCAAATGGCATTATATCTCATGTTGATTAAAAAATTATTGCAATAAAAATTTTTGTTGTGCTAAACTAAAATCAAAAGGAGGCATATATGAGATTTGCGCATGTAATGATCAGGGTTAAAAACATTGATGAATCAATGAAGTTTTACACAGAACTTCTTGATTTAAACAGAACAGGAGAAGTTAAACTTGATGATTCTACTTTGTACTATCTGAGTGATGAAGATGGTCAGACTCAAATTGAATTGACTTACAATAATGAAACACCAAAAGAAGGATACAAAAACGGTAATGCTTTCGGACATTTAGCTTTTGAAACTAAATCAATGGATGAATTTACCGATAAGATGAATAAATTCGGTTACAAATATCTTTATGAACCGTATTTTATGCCGGAGGTTAATATGCGTATTGCGTTCTTGAAAGATCCTGACGGTAATGAAATTGAAATTATGGCAAAATAATTCTTTAAAGAGAACAGTAAAACCTGTTCTCTTTTTGTATTTTAACAATTTGCATTATCTCTCTTTTTATTTTATACTTTTTTATGATTGTTATGTAAATAGAAGGAGTGTGAAATGGCACAGCAATTTAATGCACAAAATATTAAAAAAAGAGTTTCTGTTTTGGTATTTTTGAAAGGTTCAACAGCGCCTTTGGTATTGTATGTTGAAAAGCCGGAGGAACTTTATGCGGAACTTCAACAGGCAGTTAAGAGTTCTGCTGCTGCATTGATAGAAAAAGAAACTCTCGGCCCTATTAAAAAAGTATGCTTTATTTCAAATCAGATTGCAGCTGTTGCAATTCAGGAAGAACAGTACGTAGGATAACATGGATTATAAAATTTCAATCGAAGATCTTGAAAATTCTCCGTCCAAAACTATTGATTTTCATTTTGAAGATAAAATAGAGGGACTAAATTGTGTTACTCCGATAATCTCTGATTTGGAGGTAAAATCACTCGGGGAATTTGTAGAAGTTACAGGTAATGTTAAGGGAACTTTAAAACTTGAATGTGACTTGTGTCTGAAAGAGTTTGATTATCCGTTTGATTTTAATATTGATGAAATGTATGCAAAAAATGCGTTACTGGATGAATACGGACAGGAAACCGAACTTAAAGACGGACAGTTTATAACAGACCTTAACGGACAGGATGAAATTGATATTTATGACTTATTGTATCAATCTGTAATATTAAATTTACCAAATAAAAAAGTTTGTGGTATAAATTGTAATGGGGACAAATTTTTGAAAGAAGAAAATTTGTCTGATCCGCGGCTTGATGTATTTAAAAACATCAAAATTCAAGACAAGAAAGAAATATAAGTAGTATAACAAAATAAAAAGGAAAAAGAAAAATGGCAGTACCTAAGAAAAGAACAGGACATTCCGCTCAAGGACACAGAAGAAGTAACTGGAAAGCTACAAAGCCGGAAACTACAAAGTGTCAAAATTGCGGAGCAACAGTATTAACTCACACAGTTTGCACAGCTTGCGGAACTTATAAAGGAAAACCCGTAAGCATTAAAGACAGAGTTGAAGAAACTCCGGTTAAAGAAGAAAAGAAACCGGCAAAGAAGAAATCAACTAAAAAAGCTGAAGTTGAAGAAGTTAAGGTAGAAGAAACCGTTGAAGAAACTAAAGCAGAAGCTTCTGCTGAAGAAGTAAAATCTGAAGAAACTTCTGAAACTGAAGAAAAATAACTTTCAATGAATGGTTGGAAGTTTCAATCTTTCAACCATTCAATTATCAACCGTTAAACTAGATTTGAGAGGGATAAGATGACAAGAATAGCTATAGATGCAATGGGCGGCGACCATGCTCCGCACGAAATAGTAGCAGGAGCTGTTTGGGCTGCAAAAGAATACGGTGTGGCAATTGAACTGGTCGGCAAACAAGACAGAATAGAACAGGAACTTGATAAAATTACTCAAGAAGGTTTTATGACTGATCATGGCAAGGGCGGTGCCGCTAAGTATAGGGTTAAAATTGATACCTCTAAACTTGATATAAAAATTACCCATGCCTCAGAAGTTATTGAGATGGGTGAGGCTCCGGGCCAGGCTATTCGTAAAAAGAAAAAGTCATCTATTGTTCTTGCAGTGGACGCTGTTGCACAGGGCAGTTCTGATGCTGTTGTTGCGGCAGGCTCTACAGGAGCTGCTATGGCATCGAGTTTGTTCGGTCTGGGCAGAATTCCCGGAATTGATAGACCTGCAATTGCAGTTACTTTACCGACTGTCAAAAAACCAATAGTTGTTATTGATGGCGGTGCAAACAGTAATTGTACACCTGAAATGCTTCATCAATTTGCTATTATGGGCGCAACTTTTTCTAAAAATGTTTTAGGTATTGAACATCCGAGGGTTGGAGTTTTGAATATAGGCGAAGAAGCAGGCAAAGGTAATGAACTTGCTCAGGCTACATACAAGTTGTTGGAAGAACAGCAGGACAAATTGAATTTTGTCGGTAATATTGAGGGAAAAGAAATTTTCTTAAGTGTTTGTGACGTTGTTGTTTGTGACGGCTTTGTCGGCAATGTTGCGTTAAAAGTTACTGAAGGTACTTCACAGATGCTTTTCAGAATGCTTAAGCAGGAATTTAAGGCAGATTTACTCGGTAAAATAATTGGTTTGCTTGCAAAACCGTTTATGAAAAGAATATATACAAAAATTAACTATGAAGAATTTGGCGGAGCTTTGCTGCTGGGCGTTAAGGGTATTACAGTTATTTCCCATGGCAGAAGTAAAGCTTATGCAATAAAAAATGCAGTGCGAGTTGCTAAATTTGCAGTAGAAACCGGTATAAATGAAAAAATAGCTAAGTTTTATGAGGAATAAACATGACAGATAAATTAATTCCGTTGAGAATTGCAGGGGTTGGATACAGTTTACCCGAAACAGTTATTACAAATGATGATTTAACTCAATTATACGAAACATCTGACGAGTGGATTTATACACGTACGGGGATTAAAGAAAGACGTGTTGTATCAGGTGAACAAAATGCTATTGATTTAGGTTTGGAAGCAGCTCAAAAAGCGCTTGCAAAAGCTAAGATGAACCCTGAAGAAATTGATTTAATTTTGGCAGCATCATCTGCTCCGCCTGATTTATATCCTGCGATTGCATGTCATATTCAGGCACGTTTGGGTATTACAAAAGCTATTCCTGCATTTGATATAACTGCGGCATGCTCGGGGTTAATTTATGCTTTAAGTATTGCCAGAGCTTATATAGCATCAGGGATGTACAAAAATATTTTGCTTGTAGCAACAGATAATAATTCACGCCTTGTAAACTGGGCTGATAGAAGCACATCAATTTTGTTTGGCGACGGTGCCGGTGCTATGGTTGTAACTCAGGCAGAAGATGGTATTGACGATATTATTGCAATTGACATTAAGGCTGACGGAAATTACGGAAACCTAATTGAGCTTTCTTTTGACGGTAAAAATTGTCCGCTTGTTGAGCAGTATGAAGAAAAACCCAAAGGCATAAGAATGAACGGACGCGGTGTTTATACATTTGTCGCAAAGGTTCTTCCGCATTATGTTGAAGATTTGATTTCAAATGCAGGTCTGAAACCTGAAGATATTGATTATTTAATTCCTCATCAGGCAAATATCAGAATTATTCAGGCTGTTCAGGAAAGACTCGGATATCCTGATGAAAAAGTTGTGACCAATATCAAGTATTACGGTAACACCTCTGCTGCTTCAATTCCCATTGCTTTAGCTGAAAGCGTTGAAAAAGGCAATGTGAAACTTGGAACAACAGCAGTTCTTTGCGGTTTCGGTGCAGGTATGACCTGGGGCGGCGCTATTATAAGGCTGCGTGAAGGTATTTGCTAAATTTAATTTTTAAGGAGTATAATTTATGACAAAAAAAATTGCGTTTCTTTTTCCCGGACAGGGCTCTCAGGCTGTCGGCATGGGAAAAGATTTGTATGAAAGTTTTGAAAGTTCTAAAAATGTATTTGATACGGCTGACAAAGTTTTAGGGAAAAGTGTTACGACTTTGTGTTTTGAAGGGCCTGAAGATGCTTTAAAACAGACTGTGAACACTCAGCCTTGTATCGTTACAATGTCAATTGCTGCGCTTGAAGCTTTGAAATCTCAATTGGATATTAAACCTGACTATGTTGCCGGGCATTCACTTGGGGAATATTGTGCTATGTATGAAGCAGGCGTTATGTCTTTGGAAACAACTTTGAAAGCTATTCAAAAACGTGCAGATTTGATGAATGCTTCTGCAAACGGCGGAGCTATGGCTGCTATTTTGAATGCATCTGAAGAACAGCTTAAAGCAGGATTGGAAGAGGGTTCAAAGGTTGGATATGTTGATGTCGCAAACTACAACTCTCCGGCTCAGGTTGTTATTACCGGCGATGAAAATGCAGTAAAGGCTGCGTCTGATTACCTGCTTGCAAACGGCGTAAGACGTGTTGTTCCTCTTGCAGTATCAGGAGCTTTCCATTCAAAGTTTATGGAAAATGCAGGGCATGAGTTTGAAAGTTTTGTAAGTTCTTTAGATTTAAACAATGCTTCAATCCCTGTTATTACCAATGTTGACGCCTCTGCAACTACTGAAAGTTCTGATTTTAAGGTAAAAATGCCTAAACAAATTTATTCATCAGTTCACTGGACGCAAACTATAGAAAAAATGGTTTCAGACGGCGTTGAAATCTTTGTAGAAATTGGCCCCGGCAAAGTTCTTGCAGGCTTAAATAAAAAGATTGCACCAGATGCTAAAGTATTTAATATTTATGATAAAGCATCTTTAGATGCTGCAATTGCTTCTTTAAAAGAAGAATTAATGTGTGTATAAAAATAAGGAGAAAGATTAATGACTGAAAGAAAAATTGCATTGATTACAGGCGGTTCCCGCGGTATCGGTTTAGCTTGCGCGTTGGAACTTGCAAAAGCAGGATGCGACATTATTATTAACGATATCTGTGAAGCTGAAAAAGCTCAGCCTGCTCTTGATGAAATAAAAGCATGCGGTGTAAATGCTTATTTTTACAGATTTGATGTTTCAAATGATGAAGAAGTTCAGGCTAATGTTGATAAAATGATTGCTGAACACGGAAAAATTGATGTCTTGCTTAACAATGCAGGTATTACAAAAGACGGTTTATTCATCAGAATGGATATGGAACAGTGGGAAAGAGTTATTAAAATTAACCTTACAAGCGCATATTGCGTAACCCATGCTGTTATCAAACACATGATGAAAGCACGTCAGGGTTCAATTATCAATATGTCGAGCGTTGTAGGCTTGCACGGAAACCCCGGTCAGGCAAACTATTCAGCATCTAAAGCTGGTTTGGTAGGTTTGACTAAAACTCTTGCAAAAGAATTTGGTTCAAGAAATATCAGAGTTAACGCAGTATGTCCTGGATTTATCCAAACAGCTATGACTGCAAATCTTCCTAATATTGAAGAATACTTAAAAGCTATTCCGATGAAGAGATTAGGAACTCCTGAAGATATTGCAAAAACTGTTAAATTCCTTGCTCTTGATGCAGACTACGTTTCTGGTCAGGCAATTGAAGTTGCAGGAGCTTTGATTATATAAGATTGAAACGTGAAGGGTGAATGGTTCACTTCACTTTTTCACTTTTCACACTTCACTTCTGAAAAAGTAAAGATTTTTAACAATATGGACACGGGATTGTAAATTCCTTGCAAAAAAATCTTGCTCTAAGTATAATATTAGAGAACAAATAGTATAGTATACAATTTAAATTATGAGGAAATTAGAAATGAGTACATTTGAAAAAGTAAAAAAAGTTGTAGTAGATCAGTTAAGCGTTGATGAAGCTTTAGTTACTCCGGAAGCTAGCTTTACAGCTGATTTAGGCGCTGATTCTTTAGATACAGTTGAATTAGTTATGGCTTTTGAAGAAGAATTCGGCTGCGAAATCCCTGATGAAGAAGCTGAAAAAATTCAAACAGTTCAAGATGCTGTTAACTACATTGATGCTCACAGCAAATAAGAAGATTGATGGCGTTAAATGAAGCGCTGACTAAATAATTTTATGCGAGGGGCGAAAATTTTATACTAATTTTCCCCTCGTATATTTAAAAGATAGTTTTAAAAAGGTAAAGAGATGACAAAGAGAAGAGTAGTTATCACAGGACTTGGTGCCGTTACTCCTTTTGGTGTCGGTGTTAATAAATTTTGGAATAGTCTTGTAGAAGGAAAAAGCGGAATTAGTACGTCTGAACTTATTGATGTTTCCAAGCATGTTGTAAAAATTTCAGGCGAAGTGAAAAATTTTAACCCGGAAGAATATCTGGATCCTAAAGAAGCTAAAAAGATGGATAGATTTATTCAGTTTGCCATGATTGCTGCTGATGAAGCTGTAAAAGATGCTAAACTAGAAGAAGTCAAAGATGTCGATCCTTATAAAATCGGTGTTATGGTAAGTTCTGCGGCAGGCGGTTTCAGAACTTTTGAAGATAACCATGTAAGAATTCTTGAAAAAGGACCTAATAAATGTTCTCCGTTTACAATCCCTATGATGATTGTAAATATGGCTTCAGGCAGGATTTCTATGAAATACGGTTTTAAAGGTATAAATAAAGTTGTTGTTTCAGCTTGCGCAACAGGTACTCATACAATTGGCGATGCTTTCCGTTCAATTCAATATGGTGATGCTGATATTATGGTTGCAGGCGGCTGTGAGGCTACAATTTGTGATGTAGGTATCGGAGCTTTTTCAAGTGCAAGAACATTATCAAAACGTAATGACGAACCTACAAAGGCTTCTCGTCCATGGGATGTTGACAGAGATGGATTTGTAATGTCTGAAGGTGCAGGTGTTCTTATTCTTGAGGAATATGAACATGCCAAAAAACGTGGTGCAAAAATTTATGCTGAAATCGTAGGCTATGGTCAAACAGGTGATGCTTATGATGTTGTTGCTCCTGATCCAGAGGGTAATGGTGCTACTCATTCTATGAAATTTGCTCTTGAAGATGCAGGTTTAAAACCTTCTGATGTTGATTATATTAATGCACACGGTACAAGTACGGGACTTGGCGATGTCGCTGAATCTAAAGCTATTGAAGGTTTGTTCGGAAGCAAAGATGACAATAAAAAACTTCTTGTAAGTTCAACAAAATCAATGCATGGACACTTGCTCGGCGCTACAGGTGCTGTAGAGTGTATTGCCTGCGTAAAAGCAATTAATGAACATCTTGTTCCTCCGACTATTAACCTTGATAATCAGGATGAAAAAGTCGGCAACCTTGATTATGTCCCTCATAAGGCAAGAAAAGCTGATATTCATGTCGCATTGTCTAACTCATTTGGTTTTGGCGGACAGAACGCTTCTATTGTTGTAAAAGAAGTAAAATAATAGATATATAATCTGAAAAAATACAGCGGTTTAACAATTTTTGTTCCCGCTGTATTTTTTGTTTTATATTTATTCTTCAATCAAAACTCTGTCAAGGCATGCTTTCTGTGAATAGTGCCATTCACGGAAGGTTATACGTTTGACTTTAAAGCCTGAACGTTCAATTATTGCCTGTTTTTTCATATTTGAGATTTTTTCGCAGTTTTTATCTTCAAGCCCGTCAATTTCGATTACAAACTTGTCATCAATAAGCAAATCTGCGCTTAAGCCTGCAATTTCAGCTCCTGATATGACTTTATGCCCGAGTTCTCTAATTTGTTCTGCAACTTCACGTTCAAGTGGATTTTTATAGATATTTTCGTCTATTTCACCTGAAAGCATTGCCTGTTTGCGGTCTTGATATAACTGCATATATGATACGTAATTTCTGAAATGACCTTCAGGGAGTTCGCGCGGGTTGCGTGATATGAAGTTGATAACTTTATTTCTTCCGCGTGTAATTGCTACGTTAAACAGGTTTGGTTTTTGCATAAACATAAGGCTTTGTGTATAGCTGTTATCTGCGATAGCCCATGAAATCATCATGATATCGCGTTCATCTCCCTGGAATGTGTGTGCGGTACCGATTTCTATCTGGTGTTTCTTTATCATATAGTCTGAAAGAACTTTTGAAACAGAAATTTTCAACTGTTCAACCTGAGCTCTGAAAGGTGATATTATGCCGACAGAAACAGGGTTATCCGGGTTTTGTCTTTCGTCTTCTATAATTATTTCGTGTAATCTTTTTACAAGTGCTTCAATTTCAGGAAGATTTCTTGTCGCGTCAAAGTCAACTTTTCCGTCAAGAACTTCGACAAGTTCAAGAACTTTTTCATCTGTTTTGTCTTTTCTCATAACACGAATTCTGTCATTGTAAAATTCGTGATTTGAGAAGTTGATTATTGGCGGAAGGCTCCTGAAATGTTCATCAAGCATAACGGAATTCATAGAATAATAATCTGCTAAATCAAACATTGAATTTGTTCTGAAACGCCAGATTAGCTGGTATTTGTCAGGAATTCCGTACTGGCTCAGGAAAGACTGTTCTTTAGCTTTTTCAAGGAAGGATAAATGAGGAAGCTGTTTGTCATCTCCTACGATTACGGCGCGTTTTGCTCTGAATAATATCGGGAAACAGCTTGCGATGTCGCATTGTGAAGCTTCGTCAATAATTGCAACATCAAACATCCCCGGTTTTAACGGTAATGAATCAGATACTGCATAAGTTGTTACACACCAGCAGGGGAAGGCTTCCAATAATGGTTTAAAATCTTCTTCTTCCAGAATATTTGTCTGCAGGCGTTTTCTGTTTGTTACAAGGGATTTTGCATGAACTTTTAATCTTCTGCGTTTATTTTCATCGCGTAAAAGTCCCTTCAAAGCTTCGCGGCGTTTGTTTTTCAAAATATTTGTCGCAAGAGTTTTTTGCTTGCGTTTCATTGTTCTTATTTGCTCCGAGAGCATGTGGAGATTGCCTGTTTTTTGAATATCTGCTTCGATTTTTCTCAAAGACCATTCTATATTGGCAAAATCCAGCTCCTGTTTTAACCTTCCGAGATTTTCGTAATTTACTTCAAAATCTTTGAGGTTAAGTATTTTTTTGAGCTGACCGAGGCTTGTAAAGTTTGCAATTTTAGATATAAAGCCCGCTTTTTCCATATTGTGTTCAAGAACTTTTATTATCCCTGAAACAATTTCAATTTCTCCTCTTTTAAGACTTTTTTTGATAAATTCTTTTTTCCCGAGAACTTTTTCCTGTTCTTCAACCTCAAGCAATTTGTCGTGCCAGTCTTTTTCCAGTTTAATTATGGTTTCTGACTTAACTTCCATGTTTTTAAGCATGTCAAGGTGGTCTTTCATATCCTTTGTGTCTACAAGAAGAATATCTTCAACACCTTCATCCAAATCGCTGTTTTGGGAAAGAAGGTTGTTTAATTCTTCGCTTAACTGTCTTTGATAATTCAGACGCCCCGCGCGCAGCGCCATGTGAGATGCACCTAGTTCGTTTAATCTTTCCGCAACAACATCAACTGCCTTGTCCATACGTGAAGCAACAAGAACTGTCTTGCCGTTTGCAACAAGGTGGGCGACGAGGTTTACTATTGTCTGAGATTTACCTGTTCCCGGAGGTCCCTGAACTGCGACAAATTTGCTGTTGTCAATATTTTTGATAACCTGAAGCTGGCTGTCACTCAATGAAAGCGGGGTTATGGGGTAAAAATCCGTAATTTTATTCATATCTTTAAGCGGTACGGATTTTTCTTTACTTTGAGCGTATTCTTCATTGATTATGCTTAAAGCTGTTTCTCTGTAAATCCCTGACGGTTTTTCTGCAATTTGTGTTAATTCATGCAAAACACCGGCTGTTACAGAGGGGCGTTTGGTTAAGATAATTGCACTTTGATAAGTTACGGCAATTTTTTCTAATTTAACTTTTTGTTTTTCCTGCTCGGTTTCTTCTTCAATGATTTCGTCTAAATTTTCGCCGTCAATTTTTTCTTTGTAAAAATCTTTTGCTTTTGTTATATTGTCATCTTCTTTGTAATCTCCGAGATTTTCTGCAATTTCAATTTCAGGCACAAGGGATTTCAAAGTTGTCAGGAAAATGTTTAATTTGTCCTGAGTAATCGGCAAGTCCGGAACAACATCAAGTATTCCTTCAAGAAGCAGATCAACTTCATCTTCGTCATCATTTTTTCGCATTAAAGCTGCAAGCGCGCCTGTATTAAGCGATAAAACTTCATCAAGCGGAAGACAGTTTATATTTACCCCGTTGCGCTCAAGTTTACAGGGCATATATAAAAGCGGGGTCAGGAATTCATTATGTTTTTTTGATTTTGAGCTTTTGCCGACTAAAAAAAGGTAGCCGTAGATAAGGTATTTATCTTTTTGCCCCAAATCACTCTGTATCATTAATTCAGTAAGCTTCGGGTCGCTTCCGTCAAGTGAAATATATTCGGCGCCTGTTGAGAACAGCTGTTCATCTCCTTTGAGGAAAATCCATTTGTTATCTTTATCGCCTTTCAGGTTTCTGAAAGTTGAGCTTTTAACTTCTTCTCTGACACAGTCGTGCAGATACTGGCTTAATTTTTTTATAAAACTGTTATTGAATGCTGAATTTATTGCTCGTGAAGCTTCCTGTAGCATAGTAACCTCTAAGTGAAGAGTGAAATGTGAACAGTGAAGTGTCTCACTCTTCACGCTTCACACTTCACTTATTTACTATTCTTACATTTTACGCTAAAATGCTTTACATGGAAATCATCAATATAAAGGATACTTCAAACAAATTGTTTTATATTGGCGGGGTTGTTCGTGATGAACTCCTCGGGAGGAAATCTTTTGATATTGATATAACGTATGTCGGCAACGCTATTGAATACTGCGGCAAGTTTGGAGAGGTTATTCAGGAAAATCCAGATTTTGGCACTGTAAGGGTGAATGTTGGCGGACGTGAGGTTGATTTCGCTTCGACCCGCTCGGAAAGTTATCCGCGCAAAGGGCATTTGCCTGTTGTGGATAAAATAGGATGTTCTTTAAGGGAAGATGTTATGCGCCGTGATTTTACAATAAATTCGCTTGCAAAATCCGTTACAACCGGAGAAATTATTGATTATACCGGCGGACTTGAGGATTTGAAAAATAAAAAACTCCGCGTTTTACATGACGAAAGTTTTATTGACGATCCGACAAGAATTATAAGAGGTTTGAAATTTTCTGTTCGTTTCGGTTTTGACTTAGATGAGCATACCAGAAAACTTCAGGAAGATTACCTTGAAAATATTAATTATGATATGAGTTACAAAAGGGTTAAAAAAGAACTCATTGAAACTTTTAACCCTCGCTATTCCGCGTCATCTGCTTTTCAGGCACCTTCTCCCGCCATCGGGGGGAAGGGAATGTATCAACTTGCCTTTGAAAAATTTATTAATGAAAAAATTTATAAACTTGTAAGCCCAAATGAAGTTGAAATGCCTTCTGTTAATATTGAAAAATTTGTTAATGATTATTATTACCCCTCATCCGCCTTTCAGGCACCTTCTCCCGCCATCGGGGAGAAGGCAGTATATGTTTGGTTAATTTATGTCGGTGTGCTTGAAGATTTATCCAGACTTCCTCTTACAAAAATTGAACAAAAAATTCTTGATGATGTGCCGAAAGAAAAATTAAACTGTGATTTTGAATTATACAAAGCTTTTGAAAATGCACGTCTTGAATCGGTTTTACTTTACGGAATTTTAAAAGATGAAGCGGGTGCAAGGCATTACCTTGATGATTTGAGAAAAATAAAAGTCGCGGTAAACGGTGATGATTTGCAAAAACTCGGCATAAAGCCGTCGCCGAAATATCAGCAGATTTTTGATGAAATACTGAAGCGAAAACTCCAAAAGCCTGATATGACAAAAGATGAAGAAATTTCAATTATAAATCATCTATATGTTTAACGGTTTCTTTTATATACTGTTTAACAGCCGGAGTAATCAAAAGGTCGGGTTCTGACATGGCAAACTCATCCAGAACAGTTATTCCGCGTTTCGGATTCCCGCTTTCAACATATAAAAGCCCCAGCATTACTTTATTTAACGGATTATCTTCATTCCTGTATTCTGTGATTTTTGAAGGAATCAGCCCCAGTGCCTTATAACATTTTGCCAGATCTTTGTAATACTGAAAATTCAGGCTGAACTGTTTTACAGCATCCTCGTATGGCTGGCGCGCCATATCAGGGTAGCCGATTGTCATATAAGCATCCCCTAGGTTTTTGTAGTAAACTGCTGTTGCCTGTGCAGAAGGACTTAAGCTGATAGCAATTTTAAACTCCTGAATCGCAGCATAATAACAATGTTCATCCATATAACGAAGCCCCATGTTATTGTGCAGATAAGCGTTTTTTGTCGCATCAATTACATATACATCAGGTTTTCTGTAGCCGGATGTAACAAAACTCAGTAATAATAGAAGCAATAATAATTCTTTTTTCATACTTATTAATTTAATTGAAAATTACATCAGGTCAATTTTAAGACCTTCAAAGGCAAGTATGATATTTTCATCCTGCTTGTAATTTTCTTTTATTGAATTTAGTTTCGTATCATCATAACCGGGATCATAGTGGAAAAATACCAGTCTTTCAGCACCTGATTGATTTTTAGCTTCAACTGCCATATCAAAAGTTGAATGTCCGTATCCCTGTTTAGGGGAGAACGAATCCATATAGTCTTCCGTTGTATACTGCGCATCATGGATTAACAGATTGCATCCGCGGGCAAAATTAATGAGTTTTTTATCGCCGCCTGCGTAGCTTTCTTTATCTGTTGCGTAAACAAGAGATTTATCCTTGTAAGAAATTTTGTATACCAGAACGCCTTCCTGCGGGTGAGCATAAGAGCGGTAGCAGGTTATTAGTACATCTTCATTTTCGACTTTTGCATCATTTTCGTTTTCTATTCTTTTAATTATCGGATCTTCTCCGTGGCGTAAAATAATTCCTTCGGTTTCGGATATATCTCTGATATTTAAATTCCCTGCAATATCGCCTAAGTCCAGCGGGAATGACTTCCCGAACAAAAGTTCCGCGAGTTCATCAGACAGACTTTCGTTGTAATTTACATTTCCGAATACATTTATATGTGAAGACGGGATATGCAGAGGTCTAAAAAACGTAAACCCTTGAAGGTGATCCTGATGTATATGTGATATAAGCACTGTTGCACGAATCGGAGTTCTTTCCGAAGTATTAAGACCTGATGAAATGTAATCTTTCATAAGTCTGTTGCCGACTTCAATCAAACCTGTTCCGGCATCCAGAATAATAAGATGTCCGTTGACGTTAACCTCAACGCAGGAAGTGTTACCCCCATACTGCAAAAAATCTTTGTTTGCTATCGGATAACTTCCTCTTACTCCTCTAAATTTTACGTTAAATTCACTCATATTTTTATCCTTCTTTAATTTAATTTATACCGGTTGAGTTTTGTATGAAGCGGTACGCTTTTCTTTAGTTTAGACTTCTCGGATTTTATGCAAACCCTGAGTCCTGGGTGGAGCGGCACGCTCCTATTTTTTTATTGTAATTGTTGCATTTTGATCATTTTCTGAACCTGTGTAAACACTTGTACCGAATACAAGCAGTTTAGCGAGTTTTTGAATATTTTTCAATCCTGTTTCTTTATTTTCGATATTAAATACCACTTTATTTCTGTAGTTTGTTACAGTAACCATTCTGAAAGCATTAGGATAAGTTACCATAGACGGACAGCTTACGTAGAGAATATTTCCCTTTTGGGTTATCTTGGCGCCATGGTAATGCCCCTGAAAAACTCCTATGGGATTTTTATATTTTGCAAGAATATCTTCCATCTTATATGCATCAAGCAGCCTGTGATTTGGGGCTACATAAGGTTCTATAACAGGTATGTGCATAAATATCAATACAATATCTTTTTGAGAATTTTTTAACTCATCATCGAGCCATTTTAGCTGTTCATCTCCTATTCTGCCATTAGATGTAAGTCTGTCGCGGATTATTGTATCCAGAACGATTACTTTAAAGCCTTCCTGCGGGGTAAATGAATAATAGCTTTTTTCAAATTTATAATTTTTGTTATATTTGTTTACCATCTGCATAAAGACAGAAGGCGTCAAATATCCGCCCTGCATTGTGTCATGGTTGCCGAAAGCAAAATACCATGGTACATTCAGCTTTTCTGTATGCGGTAAAAATGAACTCAATTCTTTTTCAAAAGCTTTATCTATTAAATCTCCCGTGAACATTACAAAAGATACATTCGGGGTTGTGTTAATCTGTTCGATTGCATCATCAAGCAGTTTTGGCGATTCGGCAATCATTTTATATGTAGTGTTATTTGAGCCTGTGTAATAATGAACATCACTGACCTGAGCAAATTTTAAAGATGATGTGCTTGTGCTGTAGCATTGAAGCCCGAGAAGCATTAAAGCGGCAAGCAGAATAGAAATTGTCCAGTTCTTAATTCTTGTTATTGTTGATTCTCTTTTTATTACGTGTTTTTTATGTTTTTTTGTCATTTATTTTCCAGTTTTGATTTTATCTCATTATACGTTGTATTCAAATTATTGTCTTCATCAGAGAGTATGATTGCTTTGTCAAGATTAAGCAACGCATTTGTATAATCGCTTAGTGCATAATCGCACAAACCTAAGTATTTGTAAACTTCTGATGTCTGTACATTTTTTGATAAAATATTCAATTTTTCACGTGCGGTTTCATAATCACCTTTGGAATAAAGAATTTTTGCTTCGATTAGTAAATATGATATATTTTCTTCTATAGCAAGAGCTTTATTTATATCATTTTCAGCCTGTGTGATATTTCCGAGCTGCAAATTAAGTTCTGCACGTATTGCATAAGCGATGTCGGCATTTTTATCATAAGTCAGATATTTATTAATATTGTCGAGTGCATTTTTATAATCTTTTATTCCTGTATAACTTTGGGCAAGTCCAAGGTAACTCTGTGCATAATTCGGTTTAAGACTAATTGCTTTTTTGTAATAATCAATTGCATTGGCGTATTCATTATTGCTTAAATAAAAATCTCCAAGCAGATAACATGACCAAAAATCATCGGAGTTTGCTGACAGTGCGGAAATTGTTTTTTCTTTATTTCCCTGTTTTTTATATGAAAAAGCATCTTTAATGTTTTTATTGTTGGTTGATAAGTATGATTTGGCATTAGGATTTGCTGCCCTCAAAATTATATTTTTCAGCTCAACTGCATCATAATTGGAAGGTTCGATTTCTAAGATTTTATTGAGATATTCTCCAGCTTCTTTGTATTGTCCGTATGCTGCGTAATTAGAAGCAATATCAAAATAATCTTCCGTAACTTCATTTGAATATACCGAAATACAGGGAAACAATAAACATAAAATAACCAGTTTCTTCATACTTAGAATTATATCATAATTTCATTCGTATGTATGAAATTTTTAAAGTTTTATACATTTTATCCGATAAATTAAACATGTTTAAAAACTTTTTTGTTAACCCTTTAGAGCAGCAAAATAATCAAAATCAGTTACTTCCTTCTTATGTAAAGGAAGACGGTACAAAGGTTTATGAAAAAGACGACCCTGTCGGGCGTATTGTCTATGAAGTCAGCCCTGATAAGGTATATATTTCAAGAACTTATAATCATTCAGGACAGCTGATTGCTGAATACGCACGTAATAAAAATCTAGAAATTGGACGTCAGTATGATGAATTTGACCGAATAGCCTTTCAGGTGGATATTGTTTATGATGAACATAATGTACAGGCCATGAGAAAAGAATACTCATATACTTACCACGATAACGGACAGAAAAAAACAGAAAGCGTAACAAAGTTTCCTGAAGACATCACAAATGTTTCCATGTTTGATGAACAGGGTAAGTTAACTGCTTCGTATGAGCAGCGCGGTACAGTAAAAACCTGGTTTGACGAAAACGGCAAACCCCTAAAACGCGAAATAGACCGCGGTTCAGGCGGTATAATTACAGAGGATTTGCGCGGGGAATAACAGTCTTATATTTTCATTGCTTTTAAAATTTCTGTCATATCGGCTGATGTCTTTTTAACATCGGAATTTGAATATTTTATGGCATTATCAGGATCTTTTAAACCGTTACCGGTTAAAATGCATACGATTTTTGAGCCTTCTTTTACTTTATCTTTTACTTTTATTAATCCCGCAACTGATGCTGCACTTGCAGGTTCTGCAAGTATTCCTTCTGTAGAAGCAATCATTTTATAAGCTTTTACAATTTCTTCGTCTGTAACAAAGTTAATCATACCGTTGCTTTCATCACGTGCAGCTTCTGCCTGCTTCCAGCTTGCCGGATTTCCTATCCTGATTGCAGTTGCAAGTGTTTCCGGTTTGAAAATTCTTTCGCCTTTAACGATTGCTGCGGCTCCCTCGGCTTCAAATCCCATCATTTTGGGCAGAGCAGAAATTTTGCCGAGTTCATGCCACTGTTTGTAACCTTTCCAGTATGCCGTGATATTTCCAGCATTGCCGACAGGTATAAAATGATAGTCAGGCGCCTGGCCGAGAGCGTTGCATATTTCAAATGCACCTGTTTTCTGGCCTTCAATTCTGTATGGATTTACTGAATTTACAAGAGTAATCGGGTAATTATCAGAAATTTTTCTAACCATTTCAAGAGCTTCATCAAAATTCCCCTGAATTGCAATAATTTCTGCACCGTACATCATGGCTTGAGAAAGTTTACCGAGTGCGATGTAGCCATCGGGAATTAATACAAATGTTCTCATTCCAGCTTTTGCTCCATAAGCTGCCGCTGATGCCGAAGTATTTCCGGTAGATGCGCAGATGATTGCTCCGGAGCCTGCTTCTTTAGCTTTTGAAACTGCCATTGTCATCCCGCGGTCTTTAAAACTTCCGGTCGGGTTGCAGCCTTCAAATTTTAAATAAATTTCAGCTTCAAGCCCGATTTTTTTTGCAAGATTTTCAGCTTTGATTAAAGGTGTGTTTCCCTCGTTTAAAGTTATAACCGGAGTTTTATCAGAAACCGGTAAATATTCTCTGAATTTGTTTATTAATCCCTGATAGTACATGACTTTCCTCTTAAATTTTATACCTGAACTCTTATAAGATTTTCTACTATATTTCCGTCCTTCTCAATCTGTTTTATTGCATTTTGCATATTTTGTTCTTTGACAAGTTCGGTTATGACGGTAATATCGGCAGTATTATCCTCAGAAACACATTTTTGCACTATACTTGCAAGGCTTATATCATTATCTGCACAAATAGTTCCGATTTTGCCTATAACACCTTTGTTATTTTTTGCTTTGATAGAAATATAATATTTGTTAATTGTTTCTGAAATGTCAAGCATGCGGGCGTCCGAATTGTGTTTACATCTCATCATTGGCAGAATATAATCAGTTTTTCCGATTTCTGCCGCGATTGCCAGAATATCGCCGACAACGGAACTTGCAGTAGGGAATTCTCCCGCCCCGGGGCCTGAAAGCGTTACGCTCCCTATCGGGTGGCCGTTGAGCATTACTGCGTTTGTGACATAATCAATATGTGCAAGAGTTGATTTTTTTGAAACAAGCATAGGATGAACTCTTACATCTGCGTTGCCGTTGTCATCAATATTGGCAGAAGCTATGAGTTTGATTTTGTATCCCAAATCATTTGCGGCTTCCATATCTTTTGCGCGTATTTTGGTAATTCCTTCTCTGTAAACTTTTTGAATATCTATTCTTTTGTTAAAAGTTATTGAGGCAAGGGTTGCAATTTTATATGCCGCATCAAAACCTTCCACATCACCTGTTGGGTCGGCTTCTGCATAACCGAGTTCCTGTGCTTCTTTTAACACATCCGAATATGAAGCTTTTTGTACATCCATTTTAGTCAGAATGTAATTTGTTGTTCCGTTTAAGATAGCTTCAATGTGGGTAATTTTGTTGCCGGCAAGTATTGTTTTTACAGGCATGATAATAGGTATGCCGCCTGCAATTGCTGCTTCATAAAGAATTACTCTGTTGTATTTTTCCGCAAGTTTAAATATTTCTTCTCCGCGTTTTGCGAGAAGTTCTTTATTTGCGGTAACTATATGTTTACCGTTTTTTATAGCCGTAGAAATCAGGTCAAATGCGGGTTCAATTCCGCCGACCAATTCAGCTACGATATCAATTTCGGAATCATTAACTATTGTATAAGCGTTATCCGTAATGATTGAATTATCTAATCCTTCAATATCGCGTTTTTTATTAATATTTTTAACTGCAATTTTTGTAACTTCTACGTTATCAAAGTTTTTCAGAGTTTTAAAAACTCCCGAGCCGACTGTTCCCAGTCCTATTAATCCGATTTTAATTTTTTTGTCCATATTGTAATGATACCATAAAATTAAATTTAGTGTTTAATATAAGAGCAATAAAACGCATACCAGTATTTCGGGTTAAGAAAACAAAGCGGGCGTTTTTTCCAAAAATTAATGCGGCTTGCTTTTTTATTTTCATCATACCAGTATTTTTGTTCTTCTTCGGTTAAAGCCCACGGTGTCATTTGAAGATATTTGAAATACAAATCTTTGAAAAACGTACATGACCCGAATACCCATGGCTTATAATATCCGATATAGTGTATAATTTTCGGATGTCTTGTGAATGATGTTCTGCTTGCAAAGCCGCTGACCTGAACATTCCATTCATCAGTCAGAATTTTTATTCTTCTCTCAAGTGTGTAATTTATGATATCCTGATCGCCGGCTTCAATTTTATCAGAATTGTTTTTTGTGTATTCAACAAATTTTTGTTCAATTTTTTCGTTACGGATTTTTTCTAAGTCAAAAACTACCATACCGGCATTAATATATTTTGAGTTTTTCCATCTTTTTTTGTGTTTTACTCTGGCATCTAGTACGCCGGCTATAATATTATTTTCTAAGTCAGTTTCAAATAAATCTTTTAAGCTTGTATTTACAACAGTATCGCAGTCAAGATAAATAATTTTTTCCACATCCGGCAAAAGTTCGGATAATATAAGTCTGTAATATGTTGGCAGAGTAATGTATTCATGTGTATTTACTTGTTTATATACTTCAAGTTTGCTTTCATCAACTTCAACAAATTCTATTTTACAGGGTTTAATTTTTTCAAGGCTTAGCATTTTTGTTTTGTTTTCAGATGAAATTTTTCCATCCAGAATATAACAATGCAAAAAGTCATCTTCAAGTGCATTGTAAAGTATTGATGCTATTACAACAGATGCATACTTTGAATAATTGTCATCACATGAAATACATACATTTATCTCTGTCATTTTACCCTCTTTTTGTATGTAAAAATATTGATTTTCCCGAAAAGAAGAACATATTCGGTATTTATGCTCTCTCGTATTGCAAACAGGGTTTTGCCGAATATTTTAAATCTTGATTTTTCGGCTCTGTATAATCCATCGGGCACATTTATATTTTTTTCTTTGATAAAATCTAAGACCTGACGGCGGGCAAGGATGTAATGTTCATCCTGAAGTTTGTTTCCGCCTTTTTTTACAATTGATTTTTCATTGACAAAATAATAGTAATAAGTTTTTGGAACAGTCACAAGCTTATTAGAATAATAAAGTGCGCGTGCCGTGAAATCTCGGTCTTCATAATACATTCCAGGAATGAATTCAAGATTTATACCTTTTAACAATGTGGTTTTATAAATTTTATTCCAAACGCAGCCTTCTCTATAGGTTTTGCAGGCTAAATATTTATCCTCGGGCTTTGTATAAACTTTTTCTTCCGTAATATTAAGCCTGATTTTTTGTTTTTTCGGATGCTGTCTTATAAAATCCGCTGCTGCTATATCGCAGTCATATTTTTTTGCCGAATTATAAAGTTTTTCAAAGAAATCCAAATCGACCCAGTCGTCAGAATCAACAAATCCGATATATTCTCCCTGTGCAACACTCATACCTGTGTTGCGGGCGCAGGATATCCCCTGATTTTTATTCGTAATAATACGAAGTTTCGGGGGGGGGGCGATTTCTGAGATTTTTTCAAGAATTTCTAAAGAATTGTCGGTAGAGCCGTCATTAACACAGATTATTTCAATATCGCTCAAAGTTTGATTAAGCAAAGTTTTCAAGCATCTTTCAAGATATCTGCTTGTATTATAAACAGGAACTACCACACTCACTTTTGTCATACAGGCAATTGTATCATAAATTTTATTTTTGTGAAAGCGGAAGTTTGATTTCAAACTTTATACAATTAAACAGAAGATACTGTTTTTTGGTCTTAAAAGTTTTGATTTTAAATATTGTTAATCCAAATAATTTTATTTTTTTTAAGTCTAAAAAATAATGGTCAAGATTGATGTGATTTTCTTTAAGATATTCCATCATTTTGTTGTGAGTGTATGCGGAATCTGCATTTTTTTTAGGAGATTTTGTTTTGACGGTAGACTTGTTGTTAGTCCAGTAGTTATAATAAGTATCAGGAACTGTCACAAGATATTTCAGCTTAATAAGTGCTTCTGCCGTAAAACATCTGTCCTCAAAAAATACATGAGGTTCAAAAATAATATTGTATTTTTTTAGTTCTGTTGTTTTATAAATTTTATTCCATACATAACACTTGTCAGGCACGTCACAAAGCAGAAATTTTTGGTCTGTATTTGCTGTATATTCTTCATTCTTTATTTTGAGATGATATTTCCATTTATATGTTCTTAATCTTTTAATGCCAGCTGCGGCAATATCTGCATTATATTTTTTTGCCGTATTATACAGTTTTTCGTAAAAATCTAAATCTATCCAGTCATCAGAATCTACAAAGCCTATATATTTTCCTGTTGCAATAGATAATCCTGCATTTCTTGCGCATGATTGCCCTTGATTATCCTGATTAATTACAATAATTCTGTTATCCTTTTGCGCAAAAGAATTGAGTATAGATAAACTTTTATCTGTAGAACCGTCATTGATGCAGATAATTTCTAAATCTGATAATGTTTGATTAATTACACTTTCCAGACATTTCTTGAGAAATCTTTCAACATTGTAGACAGGGATAATAACACTGATTTTTGGCATTTTACTAATCTCCGAGATGAATTTCTATATAATAATTCTAAATAATTATATGAAATTCTATAAATTAATTAGAAAAATGTCAATGCAATTCCTAAAATTTGTTAGTAATATTTTGGCGATTTAATTTATAAACTGTATATGAGGTTATATGATAAAACAAAGATTTGCTGAAAATCTTAAAAAATTTCGAAAATCAAGAAAACTAACGCAGGAAAAACTTGCTGAGCTTGTTGGGGTTGATTTTAGATATATTTCTTTTCTAGAGAATGCAAAGAGTTTTCCTTCATGCGATTTGATAGAGAAATTGGCTCTTGCATTGAATATAGATAGTTCTGATTTTTTTAAGTATTCAAAAAACTTATCAAGAAGCGAATTGGAAAATAAATTTATAGATTCAATGAAACAGCTTGATGATAAAAGTTTAAAGCTGCTTTATGAAATTTCAAAAAATATTAATTCATTTATTGTTGATAAAGACACTCTTTAATTTAAAAATAATTTCTGCGACAAATTTTGCAAACGAGAATTTTTCTTCGGGCATTTCCGGTTCTTTTTCAAATCCAAAAGTATCAACTTCCGGTTTAGATGTGAAAATACTTTCCTCTAAATATTTCTTTTCTTTTTTTTCTTCCCTGCCGCCTTGAGCCATATAACCGAGGTTGCCGCCGCCGCCGTCATTTTGCATGGATGCTGCTGCTTTGATAACCGGTTTTGTGCTCAAAACATTTACATCGAATGACATTTTTTTACCATTGCTTACGACTGTCTAAATATTATTTTCAGATTGCCGTAATCCTTTCATATTTTTCCCTTACATATATATAAAGTATTTTTCATGAAGAAATGTTACAATTTTATGAGGTTTGTAACAAAAAATTTACAATATGTTATTCACTGAATAATAAAACACTCTGGCATTTAAAACCTATTTCAAATAAATCACGTTTTCTTATTGCGGTTTTTATATCCGGTTTATTGTTAATGTCATCGGGAAGCAAAATAAATTCTGCAATACTATTTTTTTTATCGTAATTGATTGTTATATTTTTGAAATGTTTTTTATCATCTTTACACAGCCCGTCTGCAAGCTTTAAAATTCCGCCGAGACGCTTTACGGTTTTTCTGTCTTTCTTTTCAAGTGAACCGTAGATTTCGTGTGACTCTTTATCCGGCAGACCGCCTCTGTGATATCTAGCGATACAGCCTATAATTTTTGTTTCTCTATCGTCGAAACCGTACAGCCCTTCTTTTATAATCATTTGCATAGAATGTTTGTTATGGCTTTTTGCCTCTATAAAGTAGCCTATATCATGTAATAGGGCGGCAGCTTCAAGATATTCTTTTTCAAGCTCCGGCATTTCGTAAATTTCTCTGGATGCTTCGTCAAAAATGATTAAAGCAAGACGTTTTACCTCATTTGCATGGGTTTTGTCTTTTGAATATTTTTGAAGCATTTCATCAACTGTAGGTTTCATAATTAATATTAAATTTAGCAAAAAAATGGATTGTCAGCAATATTTCTGCTATGATAAAAATGGTTATGGAAAATAGTGATATGACAGATATAAATTTTGATTTACCTTCAGATGTTTTAGATGAAATTCAGCATAATATTCAAAGTATTATAGAGAGTTTTGATATTCCTGACGATAACAAATTTGAAGTTATCAGAAAGATTAATTTTATGTACACTCAGACAAAGCAGCTTTCTATAACGGATGCTTTGACAAATCTTTATAATCGCAGATATTTTGAAACTACTTTTAAACGGGAATTTGCGAGGGCAAAACGTTATAATTCCGATTTATCGCTTGCGGTGATTGATATTGATTTTTTCAAACAAATTAATGACACTTACGGACATTTATGCGGTGATTATGTTTTGAGAGAATTGAGCTGGATTATGGTTGACAATTTCCGTCAGACAGATATGGTTTTTCGTTACGGCGGGGAAGAATTTGTTATCTTGCTTACCGAAACCCCTTTTGATACAGCATCAATTCCTGTTGAAAGATTAAGAAAAGCTGTTGAAAGCACCAGATTTAAATTCAAGGGGACAGAATTAAATGTGACAATAAGTGCCGGAATTTCTTCCAGTAAAGATGTAAATGATATCTCTGAAATGTTTGAAAATGCGGATAAAGCGCTTTATATGGCAAAAGAGGAAGGACGCAACAGAGTTAAGACATTCGGGTAATGGAAATTTTGTTTAAAATTATATAGGATGGTGTTTATGATAAAAAACTTATGTAAATTATTTGTATTTATTATGCTGTTGAGCGGGGTTGTGTATGCTGAAGAATATGAAACTGTTCATGCGGAACATATTCTTGTAAAAACGGCTGTAGAGGCACAGCAGATTAAAAAAGCGATTGATGAAGGCGGGGATTTTGAATACTATGCAAGGATGTATTCAATTTGTCCTTCCGGTCAGAACGGCGGGGACTTGGGGTATTTCGGGAGAGGACAGATGGTTCCTGAATTTGAAAGAGCAGCGTTTTCAACTCCTGTAGGCGAGGTTACAAAGCCAATTTATTCACAGTTCGGATGGCATTTGATTAAAGTGTTGGATAAAAAATAATTTGTAAGATAAAAAAATTCCCTCTCTGTTTCGGAGAGGGAATTTTTTATCTGTTATTTTTGTTCCTGTGCCGGAGCCTGAGTTTGAGCTGCAGGTACAGGAGCTTGTTTTGCCTGTTTTTCGAGATCTTTTCTCAATTTTTTTGTAATAACAACTTCGCCCTGCGGTTTGCTGTAGTCCTCAACATTCAATGTATACATTCTTTCCCAGCAGCCGGGGATGTTTGATTTTGTATCACAAATGCAGTTTCTCCATGTAACACCTGTTTTTTTGTCGAGTAATATAGTCATCATATTGCTGCCTGTGATAACTTTGTATCTGTCATTTGCATTTTGAGTTGTAAATTGTATCCACATTGAAGCAATAATAACGATTGCAAGAGCAATTAAGATATTTTCTTTCATATAAAGTCCCTTTCTTTTGTTTAATTGACCTGATAATTATACACTTAACGGTTAGGATTAGCAAGTTTATTATTATGCTTTAAGACAATGAAAAATTTATTGTAAACTTTTAAACTTGTATATGAGAAAGGAAAAAAGTGTTATGGTATTACTTATAAGATGGATATTCTTCACCCTTGCAATTCTTTTTGTTGCATGGCTTGTGCCGGGAATTTTTGTTGAAAATTTTCAAAGTGCAATGCTTGTGACAGTAATCATGGCTCTTATTAACATATTTATAAGACCTTTAATCGTGTTTATAACGCTGCCGATTAATATTTTAACTTTAGGTTTATTCGGTCTTGTTGTAAATGCACTTTTATTTATGCTTGCGGGTTATGTTGCGCCGGGATTTTATGTAGACGGATTTTTAGCAGCGTTTTTGGGGTCTGTGGTGCTTTCATTCTTAGGTCTTATTATAAATATGATTACCTTAAATGATGGTAAAGATTAATAAAAAAGCTCCTTTTAAAAAGGGGCTTTTTATGCTATTATTTATGTATGAGAGCACTTGTTTACAAAGATACAGGTAAAATTGAACTGGTTGAAAGACCTGTGCCTGCAATTCAATCAGAAAACGATGCTGTTGTAAAAGTTGAGGTTTCCTCAATTTGTACAAGTGATTTGCATATTTTAAGGGGTTTTGTTCCAAGGGCGAATAAAGATGTTGTTCTAGGGCATGAGTTTGTCGGAACTATAGTAAGTGTCGGTTCTGCCGTAAAAAATTTAAAACCCGGCGACAGAGTGAGTGCGAATTGTGAAACTTTTTGCGGAGAATGCTGGTTTTGTAAAAGGGGGTTTGTAAATAACTGCGAAAAAGGCGGATGGGAACTCGGATGCCGAATTGACGGATGTCATGCCGAATATGTCAGAGTGCCTTATGCTGATACGGGACTTACAAAACTTCCCGATAATGTCAGTTTTGAAAATGCCTTGTTTGTCGGAGATATTTTATCAAGCGGATGGTGGGGTGCAGAACTTTGTGAAATTAAAGAAGGCGATACAATAGCCGTAATCGGTGCAGGGCCCGTGGGACTTTGTTCTATGCTCAGCGCAAAACTTCAGGGAGCCTCAAAAGTTGTTGCGATAGATATTAATGACTCAAGACTTGAAATTACAAAACGGGAAGAACTTGCCGATTATTTTATTAACCCTGCAAAAGAAGATGTCTGTAAAATTCTGAAAGAATTAACTCAGGGGCGCGGAGCAGATTCTGTAATTGAAGCAGCAGGCGGAAAAAATACGTTTGAGCTTGCTTACAAAATTGCACGGCCTAATGCAATTGTTGCTGTTGTTGCAATGTATGAGGAAAATCAAATTATCCCGCTGCCTGGAATGTACGGAAAAAACTTGATTTTCAAAACCGGCGGGGTTGATGCTTCAAAATGCGGCGAGCTTGTAAAACTTATATCAGAGGATAAGATAAATACTGACTTTTTAATTACTCACAGGTATAAGCTTGATAATATAATTGAGGCCTACAAATTTTTTGATGCAAAAGCTGACGGATGTTTAAAAATTGCCGTAAAAAATTAAGAGGTGAAAAATCACCCCTTAATTGTGCAGTGCATGTTTCAGAGTTTTACAAATAAGTTTATAGGCAGATTTAACGCCTCTGCTTTCTCTTAAGCCGTTAAGAAGCAGAAAGTCGTGGAATGTGTTGTTTATTCTGACACATCCTGTGTCTACCCCTGCTTCAATAAGCTTTCTTGCATAAGCTTCACCTTCATCACGCAAAACATCATTTTCCGCCGTTAAAACAAGTGCAGGTGCAACCCCTTTCAAATATTCAATTTCAGCCTTCAATGGTGAAATATAAATTCCGTTTCGTTTATCTTTATCAGGTAAATAGCAATTCCAGAAATATTCCATTGCTTTTTTACTGAGCCACGGGCCGTCTTTGAATTCTTTGTATGAATCAGTCTTCATCTCTGCATCTGTTACGGGATAAACTAAAACCTGAAACACTAATTGAGGGCCGTTTTCAAGTTTTGTCCTGATAGCGGTGGCCGCAGCCATATTTCCGCCTGCACTGTCACCCATAATTGCAATGCGGTATGGATTAATTTTATAATCTCCCCCGTTTTGGCTGAAATGTTCAAGTACGGCATAAATTTGATTAAGAGCTGTCGGATATTGAAATTCGGGAGCTCTAGAGTAATTTACGAATGCAAGAGCTGAGTGTGTGTGGTTTGCAATGGTTTTAATTGTCATATCAAAGTTATCGGCACATCCCATAACCCAGCCGCCGCCGTGGCAATAAATTATCAGCGGAAGATTTTCATCTCCTGAATAATCTTTCGGGCGGATTAATCTTACGCTGATTTCACCCGCGTTTTCATCAGATATTGTTATATCTTCAATCTGTGCATCAATATCTTTGTACCCTTTTTCCTGAATAAAAGTTAAAAATTCCCTTGCATCCTCAGGATCAATTTCATAAAGCGGTTTAGCATTTTTAGCAAGATTTTCCAAAAAAGTTTTTGCAGTATTGTCAAGATATGGTTGTTTTGATGATGGTTCGCTCATAGTTCCTCCTTTTTAAATAATGTTATTTTGAGAAATATTTTTTGAGAATTGCCTGAATGGCTTGTAAAATTACAGCCGGTTTATTTAACCCAAGCGGAACTGTTATTTTTTGAAAAAATATATAATTATTTATTTGTTATGAAAAGACTACTGTTATTATTGTTAATTATGTTTGTTGGAGCTTCTGTTTATGCAGAAAATTGCGATGAGCAGGTATGTGCAAGAGAACACATGTTTTGTGAAAAAGGCGCGCTTTCAAATATGGTAACAATAACAAACTTAAGAAACATAATTTGTAAAGGAAATGCTTTTAAAATCGTTTACAGCTGTAAATTCTGGTCTGATTGCGCTAAAGCGGGAGATAGGGTTAATTTCGATGTTTCTGATGCAATTTATACGCAGGAAGGAACTCTGCTTATTCCTGCGGGTTCAAAAGTGGTTGCAACGGTAATAAGAATAGAAAAACAGAGAATTCCTAACAAAAATGCACGTGTTTATCTAAATTTTGAGTGTTTAATTTTTCCGGACGGCTCAGCTTTTGAAATGTCCGCAAAACCTCTGACAAAAGACGGTTCTTTAAAAGAAGGCCCATGGAATACTGCCGGAAAACTTACCGCATACACGCTCGGCCTTGGTATTGTTGGTGCAGGTGCCGGTACAGGTTTTGCATTTATTCCGAACCCTGCAAAGTTAGGTGTGGGTTATGCAATTGGTATTCCTGTCGGTACAACTGTCGGTTTGATAACGGGTTTGATTACACCTGGGTTGAAATACCATGCAAAAGCCGGTGAAGAAATACCTATTATTTTATGCGAAGATTTGTGTATACAAAGAAATTGCGAATAATCATATTTTTAGTTTTGTTTTATAAATTTTTTTAATGTAATGTATACCTTTCCAAAATTTTAACTTTTTTGCAATAAAAAATAAGTAGTTGAAACACAGGAAAGGATTTAAATTATGGGAACTGTAGAACCAATTAGAAGATTGACAGATTTGAAAAAGATTGAAGGTATATTATCAGAAAATAAAAGAGATTTATTGTTTTTTACAATAGGAACAAATTGTGGACTAAGAATTTCTGATATATTGGCATTAGATGTGGGAGATGTAAAAGGTAAAAAATTTATCCAAATCAAAGAAAGGAAAACTGGAAAGTTTAAGAAGTTTCCTGTAAATGCGAAACTTAAATTGATGTTTCGAGAATTTACCAAAAATAGAGATTTGGATGAGCCTTTATTTATCACAAAATTTGAAAACAGATTAAACAGGGTAACAGCTTACTACACAATAAGAAAAGCATGTCAGCAGGCAAAACTTGAAGAGAAATTCGGCACCCACACGATGTGTAAAACATTCGGTTATCATCATTATAAAAAATATAAAGATATAGCAATGCTGCAAAAAATATTTAATCATTCATCTCCTGTTATAACATTGAGATACATAGGGTTGGAGCAGGAACAAATAAATAAAAGCTACATGGATTTTGTTCTGTAGTTTGTATAAAAAAAATTTATTACATTTTATTCAAAATGTATAGAAATCTTTTGAATTATTATACTACAAACATTTGTTGTATTAAAAAAATATAGACAAATGGATATTTTTACCTGAAAACAGTCTTATTTATTGCATTCTATACATTTTGAATAAAATGTATTGAAAATTATAAAGAGGTAATGTTTTAATGTTAAGGATACTTTCTAAGTCAGTTGTTTTTATGTTTTTATTTGACTTTGCAATTATAGCTTTGTCAACTTTTTACTGGTATACGAAATTTAAGATGCCGGAACAATATATTATTTTTATAATTCTGTTGACTGTTTTAACAGGATGCATTGTTTTGTTTTTAAAAGATAATTATAAAATCAGAGAATTTAATATAACTTTGAAAAATACATATTTACTTTTTGAAGGTATTATTTTTGCAATGTTTCCGGTATCTATTGCTTTGTACTTTATAAATGCAAATTTAAATTCTGTCTGGTTTATTCTTGCAAATTTATTTACTATTTGGCTTTTATTGCTGCTTTACAGGATTGTTTTTCATTTTTATTTGTTTCGAATAAAAAAAGTCAAAAATGTTTTAATTATAGGTAAAGGTAAAAATGCAGAAATTATTTCCGGAGTTATAAAAGATAAATATGCTTTAAAAATGGAGATTAAAGTTTTTTTTGAATATAAAAATACTGAAAATTACCCTAAAAAAATTCATGAACAGGTAGAATATTTAACTTCTCAAATTAAAGATTTAAATATTGATATCCTTATATTTGCAACTGATAAACCTATGGATGAACTTTTTACACTTGCCTTAATATCTGATGATGTAATAGCACGTAAGGTTAAGGTATATACAATTTATGATTTTTATGAAATGGCAACCGGAAGATATTTCGTTGATGATTATTCAATAAAAGAGTTTACTTATTATTTTAGTACGAAAAATACTAAATTTTATGATATCTGTAAACGTATTTTCGATGTTGCCGCAGCATTAATAATTTTGATTGTAACTCTTCCGATAACAGGATATATAGCTTTACGTATTAAATTTACAGACGGAAAATCTCCTTTCTATACTCAGGACAGAGTCGGTAAAGGAGGAAAAATTTTTAGAGCATACAAATTACGAACAATGTATGATAATGACTTTGTCCCGAATGATAATAAAAAGGTTGGTTATGTAGAAAATCAGGATGAGGATGACAGGGTTATTCCATGGTGTAAATTTGTGCGAAAAGCCAGATTTGATGAAATCCCACAGATGATTAACATTTTAAAGGGAGAAATGTCTATTGTTGGACCGCGTGCTGAATGGACGGAAGTCGCAAAAGTATATGAAAAAGAAATTAAAGGTTATTCTTTGAGAATGAGTGTGAAGACGGCCTGGACGGGCTGGGCGCAGATTAACCAGGGGGCTTGTTTTTCGTCTGATAATGAAGCTGTTAAGCTTCAATATGATCTGTATTATATAAAACACAGAAATATATTTTGGGATATTTCAATTTTGATAAAAGCTGTGTTTCTTGCTTTAGGAGGAAGACATGCTTAAACAAACTGTCTTGGTAACCGGTGGTGTGGGATTTATCGGCAGGTATTCAGTAAAAGAATTATTGGACAATAATTTTAATGTGATTGTTGTTGACAGAAAAGAAAAACCGCAATATTTAGACTGCCAGTATTTTCAAATGGATGTTACTTCGCTTGAATTAGCTGAAATTTTTAAGAAAAGTAAGATAGATTATATAATCCATTTAGCAGCATTACCGTCAGTTGCGGACTCTATTAAAATGCCCTTAATTGATTGCCGTGATAACTATCAGGCAACTGTTAATTTATGCACAATTGCAAAACTTTATAATGTAAAAAAAATAATATTTTCATCAACAGCTGCTGTTTACGCAAATCCTCAGTACTTACCCGTCGACGAAAAACACCCTGTTTCCTTTTTGTCGCCCTATGCGATAACAAAAAGTGCTTCTGAACATTTTATACAATACAGCGGTCTTGATTATATTATTTTCAGATATGCAAATGTCTATGGAGCAGGGCAGGATACTTCGGGAGAAGCAGGAGTTGTTGCAAAATTTTTTGCACTTATGTCACAGGGTTTGCCGGTTAAAATTCATGGAAACGGCAGACAGTATAGGGATTTTATTAATGTAAAAGATGTCGCTAAAGTAAATGTTATAGGCTTGCAATCCGATATTGAAGGTGAAATAATTAATGTTTCTACAAATACCAGAACATCAATAAATGAATTGTTTGAAGTTTTGAAAGAAGAAACCAGCTATATACTTGAACCGGAATATACGTCTTCTCGAGAAGGCGATATTGAAAAATCTGTACTTTCAAACAATAAATTAATTTCTTTACTTCATTTTGTCCCGTCAATTACTTTAAGAAGCGGGATTAAGGAAATGGTCAACGGGGCTTCATTGATATTAAACTGAGCTTAAAACGGCACTACACAATTATCTTCAACTACTTGAATAAATAAATTTTCGGTAGTAAAATAAAGTTGCAAAGCGGCATCGTCTAGGGGTCAGGATAGCAGATTCTCATTCTGTTGACACGGGTTCAATTCCCGTTGCCGCCGAAAAAAACAGGCTCAATAAGCCTGTTTTTTTATAGCGGCGCGAGAATTGAACCTTAAAATTTTCTGTTGGAAAATTTTAAAGGTAAGCTTTGCATACTTATTCGTACGGCTCGAATTTCATATTCTCGCCTACGACTAAGCAAATTCCCGTTGATACCGAAAAACAGCCTTATTGGCCTGTTTTTTTATGCCGGTGTGAGAATTGAACCTTAAAATTTTATGCCGAAAAATTTTTAAGGTTCTGTATTTGAGAGAATTAGATAATAATTATGCAGAATTAGGTCTTTATAAAATTACAAAATACTTAATAATACTATTATAAGATTTTATAGTATTTTATAACGGCATTTATCAGGTAAGAAAGGATTCTGTTTATGAATGTAAAAAAGGTTTTCACAATTGGTTTGGCAACTATTGCCTGTATTACTCTCGGTGCTTTTAAAGCCTTTGCATCTGCACCGCCTTCTCACAGTGATAAGGTAACGGTAAAAAAGTTAAGTTTAAAAACAGGATAGATATAACTGTTGTTGGAAATTTGTATATCCCTAAAGATATTGATAAAAGCAAAAAATACCCTGCGATAATTGTAGGACACCCGTTTGGCGGGGTGAAAGAACAAACTGCCGGACTGTATGCACAAAAACTTGCGGAAAGAGGTTATATAACTCTTGCTTTTGACGCTTCATTTTACGGTGAAAGCGGCGGAACCCCAAGAAAAATAGAGGTTCCGGAAATCCGTGTTGAAGATTACAGCGCTGCGGTTGACTATATGAGCAATTATCCGCTTGTTGATGAGAATAAAATCGGAGTAATCGGGATATGCGGCGGCGGCGGATATTCGGTCAGCGCTGCACAAATTGACCATCGTATAAAAGCTGTTGCAATTGTAAGCATGTATGATATGGGCAGAGCCAGAAGACAGGGTGTCGGCGATACCGTATCTTATGAAGACAGAATGAAAACTCTTGATGAAATAGGAAGACAAAGAACACTTGAATTTAGAGGTGAAAAAAGAAAAGATATAAGAGCTTTGCCTGTAAAAGTAGATGAAAATACTCCGCAATATGCACGTGAATTTATCGCTTATTATGAAAATCCTGAGCGCGGTTATCATCCGAATTCAGACGGTTGGTATTCGTATACAAGCCTTGCTCCTATGATGAACTTTTTCCCGTTTGCACAAATTGAGACAATTTCGCCGCGTCCTGTATTATTTATAGTCGGTGAAAATGCTGTATCAAAATATTTCAGCGATGATGCATATTCAAAAGCAGCTGAACCGAAGGAACTTTTTGTTATTAAAGATGCAACCCATGTTGATTTATATGATGTACCGCAATATATGGGACAAGCGCTTGATAAACTTGATTCTTATTTTAAACAATATTTAAAATAGATAACTGTCACTGCTCTCTATTATAAAAACTAACAATTTTCGTATATAAAATTTTTACGATTATTGTTAGTTTTTTTATCCAAGTTTTCTCTTGAATGTTCGGCTCGCAAGGGTTAAAGTTATTAAGGCAATTATAATCAGCGGGATTAGATTTGTGAAAACATCTGCAAATCCCATTCCTTTTAAAAATATTCCGCGGGTTAAAACCATAAAAAATCTGACAGGATTAAGCCATGTCAAATATTGCAGAGCAACCGGCATATCCTCTATCGGAGAAATAAATCCGGACAAAAGTACCGCTGGCATCATAAATGTCATTGCAGATAAAATTGCCTGCTGCTGGGTGTTACAGATTGCAGAAATATAAAGTCCGACGCCGACTATCGCAAGCAGAGAAATAAAAATTGAAATCATAAACAAAAGGAATGAGCCGGCAAACGGGATATGGAAAAATATAATTACAATTCCGGTCATAATCATAGTTAATGCCATTGCAATAATAAGAGGCGGGATTGATTTGCCCAGCAGAATTTCAAAAGAGGAAAGAGGGCTTACGATAAGCTGGTCAAAAGTTCCGAGTTCTCTTTCGCGCGCTATTGACAAAGATGTTAAAATTAAAGTCGTGACAAGCGAAAGCATTGCAACAATTACTGTTAAAATATACCATTTATATTCAAGGTTTGGATTAAACCAGTTGCGGACAGAAATATTTATGTTTGCATCGCTCATAACTCCCTCGCCCCGTGCGGGAGGTTTTGTTGATGAAGAAACTTCCGCCCCGTAGCCTGTAATTATTTGTGATGCATAACCTGAGGCAATAGATGCCGAATTGGTTTGCCTGCCGTCTGAAATTACCTGAACAGTTGCTGTTTCCCCTGATTTGATATTTCGTGAAAAATCATTATTTATCATTAATCCAATCTGGACTTTTTGTGTATCAAGTTTCTTTTTAAAATCGGCTTCATTATCCACATAGTAAAAATTTCTGAATCTCGGCGAATTTTCAAACCTTGATAATAATTCTCTTGATTCGACACTTTGAGAACGATCAAAAACAGCCGTATCAATATTTTGTACTTCCATTGTAGCTGCGTTTGAAAAAATCAAGAGCTGCACTATCGGAAGCCCGATAATTATCCCTTTTGTTTTCGGGTCATTCCAGATTGTTATAAATTCTTTTTTCATCAGCGCAAGAACTCTGCGGAAAAAATCTCTTAACATTTTATATCTCCTGTTTTTCCATCGCCCGGTGCTGGAGAGGGTGTCCGAAGGGCGGATGAGGGGTATTTTTCAAGCCTCATTGAAGTATTTTTATAAACAGCGGCAAATAAAATCAAGCCGAGTATTGTTAAATATATTGCATTGGCAGTAACAATTTCGGGTACTGTTCCCGCCATAAACTCGCTTTCTATAAACGAAACATAATATCTCGGCGGTAAAATTCTTGTCAGATGCTGGAAAAATACCGGCATGGAATTTATCGGGAACATTAAGCCTGAAAGCATTAGAGCCGGCATAAATCCTACACTCATGGCAACCATGCTGGCTAAGAATTGATTTTTCAATACCGATGAAACATTTAACCCTATTCCAAGTGATGTAAAGAGGAATAAACTGCTTACCAGCAGCAGGACAAAATAATTACCCCTGAATGGTATTTGAAAAATAACAATGCAGAGGAAAATATTAAATGTGAGTGACAGCATTCCGAGAATAAAATACGGAATATATTTGCCTAAGACTATATGAATTGTTTTGACTGATGTTGAAAGCATAGCTTCCATTGTGCCTCTTTCCCATTCGCGTGCAACAACAAGCGAGGTTAATAAAATTCCGATTAGAGTCATTGTGATTGCGATTGATCCGGGAACAATAAAATAGTGGCTGTTTAAATCTGGATTGTACCATGTGCGGACTTCGGTGTTTACTGCAGGTTGTTTTGCGGAATTTGCATATTTGCTCGTTGCAAGCCAGTTGTTTGCAATTGCAAGAGCATAACTTTGAACATAATTTGCCGTATTAACTTCCGAACCGTCTGTGATTACCAGTAAATCGGCATTTTGTCCTCTTGCGAGTTTTGTTGAAAAGTCGTTAGGGATTATAACTGCTCCTTTAATTTTTGAACGGGCAATCGCGGTTTCAATATCTTTTACATTATCAAAATATATTGAATTAACGTATTTGCTGTGTCCGAAAGATTTGACAAGCGTTGCAACTTCAGGCGTCGGGTCATCATTTTTAATCCCCATCGTAACTCTAACAGAATCCAGATTTATCCCGTACATATAAATCAGGATAGAAATTAAGGGCAGTACAAATGCGATTATTATACTGCTCGGATCGCGGAGAATTTGTTTAATTTCTTTTTTTATGAGCGCAAGAAGTATTTTCATTCTTTTTCACTCTCCTTTATAAGCGTTATAAAAGTTTCTTCCATTGTCGGCAAAGCTTCCTCGCCCCTTGAGGGGGGGTGAGGTGAGGGGTTTAATTCAAGCGCCTTACGTTTCAATTCCTCGGGCGTACCAAGAGCAATGGTTTCTCCATGGTAAAAAAGACTTATTCTGTCGCAGTATTCTGCCTCGTCCATAAAGTGGGTTGTTACAAGTATTGTTACTCCCTTTTTGGCAAGGGATGTAATATGGTTCCAAAAATCGCGTCTTGTCAGAACATCAACGCCGGATGTCGGCTCATCAAGAAATAACACGGGCGGATTGTGGATTAGAGCGCATGCCATTGAAAGACGCTGTTTTAAACCCAGCGGTAGCTCTTCGCTTTTTTGGTCTGCATACCCTTTTAAACCAAAAACTTCAATAATTTCCTGAACTTTAGATGCTCTGTTTTTAAATTTTATGCCGTAAGCTGATGCAAAAAATTCAAGATTTTCTCTTACTGTAAGGCTTCCGTAAAGTGAAAATTTCTGCGCCATATAGCCTAAATTTGAGCGTGCTTTTTCGGGATCTTTTGTAATATCAATTCCCATAATTCTTGCTGTTCCGTTTGTCGGTTTGGCAAGCCCGCACATCATCTTGAAGGAAGTTGATTTTCCCGCCCCGTTAGGGCCGAGAAGTCCGAAGATTTCTCCTTTTTGTATGCAGAAAGAATTGTTTTTTACCGCATAAAAATTTCCGTATTTTTTCTCAAGATTATCTGCCTCAACGGTATAAAATTCTGATTGTCCCCTCACCCGGCACTTTGTGCCACCCTCTCCCGCACGGGGCGAGGGTAAAATGTCCGTGTATTCATAATTTTTAGCAATCAAAGACTCTTCCTGCTTATATCCGCCCATAAGATCAATTACTTTATCTTCAAATTCTTGTGCCGTTGCCCCCAAATCATGCGGTTTACCTTCATAAATTACTCTTCCTTTGTCAATAACAACTGCGGTATCAAAACTGTGAGCTTCATCCAGATACGCTGTTGACCATAAAACTGTTGTTTCGGGATTAATCATCTCACGCACCATTTGCATTAAATCTTTGCGTGAAATCGGGTCAACACCGACAGACGGTTCGTCAAGAAGCAGAAATTCGGGATTGCCGAGAAGAGTACAGGCTAGTCCGAGTTTCTGTTTCATTCCGCCCGACAATGCGCCTGCAAGTCTGTCTTGAAACGGCGCAAGTTTTGTAAATTCAAGCATTTTATTAAGTATTGACCCCTCACCCTTAATCCCGCTAAGAGAAATTCCTTTTAAGTCGGCATATAGTGTCAAGTTTTCATTAACCGTTAAGTCTTCATAAAGCCCGAACTTTTGAGGCATATAACCGATAAGCTGTGTTAATTCATCTTTTTGAGTTACGGGATCAAATCCGAGTGTTAAAATTTTTCCTTTATCGGGAACTAATAGTCCGATAATTGTACGTAAGAGTGTAGTTTTCCCTGCTCCGTCAGCGCCCATTAACCCTGTGATTTTACCTTTTTCAATATTCAGAGAAAGGTTATCAAGAGCTGTTATTTTTCCGAAAGTTTTTGTTAAGTTTTTAATTTCTATGGTGTTCATTGTTTATTACCCCTCACCCGACACTTCGTGCCACCCTCTCCCGCAAAGGGGCGAGGGTGAAGCTATTTCCTTTATTAAAAACTCATAGCAGCCTTCTATATTGTCGTCAATTTCATTATTCCAAAACCTAATTACTTTAAAATTTTGTTTTTCAATATAAAAAGTTCTTTGTATATCTGAAAAAGAACCATTATGATGTCCGCCGTCGATTTCTATAATAAGTCGTTTTTCCAGACAAACAAAATCAGCAATATACTTATTATCTATTGGAAATTGTCTGCGGAATTTTACTCCAAGTTTAGAGTTTCGTATTATCTGCCACAATTTACGTTCTTGCATTGTTTGTTCTTGACGCATTTGTCTTGCAAATTCTTTTATATATTGTGCATAATATCTGTGTTGTTTATTAGTTATCATTGAGTCCTCTTTATTTTTATTCCCTCGCCCCTTGCGGGAGAGGGATTAAGGGTGAGGGGTAATATCAGTTAAATCCACCTTAATAGTTACAGGCATGCCCTGACGCAAGTATTCATCTATATCATAAATATAAACTCTTATACGATAAACCAGATTTGTTCTTATATCTGTTGATTGGACGGTCTTAGGTGTAAATTCTGCAACCGGCGAAATATATCCGACCTGACCTTTGTATTCTCTTTTATTGCCTGTTTTGGGGTCAGTTGTGTCTGTGTAAACTTTTACGGTTTGTCCGTATTTGATGTTGCCTAAATCTGTTTCGTTAACATAAGCACGCACCCATACAGGTTTTGTTTTTGCCATTGTGTAAACCGGCTGGCCTTTAGAAACATTTGCTCCCGGTTCCTGAACTCTTATCATAATTATGCCGTCTTCCGGTGCATAGACTTTTGTATAATCCAGCTGGTTTTTAGCAAAATTTTTCTGCGCAACTGCGCCGTCATAATCAGCTTTTGATTTGTTTTTTGTATTCAATAATGTGTCATAATCCTGTTTTGAAATCGTATTATCTTCAACCAGAGGCGCCTGACGTTCAAATTTTGATTCGGCATCGTCTTTCAGGGCAAGCGTTTTTTCAACATCGGCTTCTGCCTTTTCCAGATTTGATACATAATCCTTATCATCTAGAATGGCGATTAACTCACCTGCTTTTACAGTATCGCCTTCTTCTTTCAGCATTTTTTCAATCTTACCCGCTACCTGAAAACTTAAATCAACCTGCCGGATTTCAATGTTGCCGTAAAGCGTAAGTTCATTTTCTGTTTTACGGTTTTTAAAATACAAAAATCCTAAAGTCCCGCAAACGATTAAAACTAATAATATCAAAACGATTGCTTTTTTCTTCATAATTGACCTCCGACGGCTTTATATAATGTGAAATAATTTACTATTCTCTGTGTTTTTGCCTGTGCGTAATTTGTTTGCGTATTTATAAACTTATTTTCTTCTGCCAGATATTCAGGCTCGGAAATAACTCCTTGTCTGAGTTTTTTTTGTGCGTTTTGGAAATTCTGTGTTTCATAATTAAGCTCTGATTTTGTATTATTCTCTATTTGTTTATCATGTTTGATTATACAAAGCGATGTATTAACTTCTTTGACAGCTTCCAAATTCGTCTGATTATAGTTCTCAAAAAGTTCTTCATACTTTGCTTTTTGAATTTTTAAATTTGCAACCTTCATCCCGCCTTTAAAAATATCCTGTGTTGCTCCTGCTAAAATTGCGGCAAGCGAAGATTCCCATGAAAAAAATGTCCCGGGTGCTATTGTATTAAAAGCCCACACGCCGACAATATTAAATCTCGGGAAAAATTCTTTTTTAGCAACTCTTACATCAATTTTTGCTTTTTCAAGATTTGCCTCTGCCATTTTTACATCAGGTCTTGAAAAAATCACGTCAGAACTTATTTCGTCAGGGATTACACCCGAATATTCAAAACTCTCCAGATTCCCTACCTTCATATCAGCAATATTTGAGGAGGAATTACCTGTCAAAACAGCTAACTGCATCATTGCTGTTTCGCGTTCCTTTTGTAATTTTTCGAGAGAACTTTTGCCTGCTTCTACACTTTTTTTAGCATTATTCAACTCAGTTAAACTTATAACTCCGCGTTCATATTTTTTTATGCTTCTGTTTAAAATTTCTTCCTGATTTTTTACAATTTTTGTTTGTCTTTCAATCAAATCGTCATACTGCAGAATATTTGTATAAACAGTTGCGACATCGGTTAAAAGTGCTAAATAAATTGTTTTTTCATTAAATTTTGCAGCCTCCCAGCTTTTCTTTACCGATTTCGTTTTATCCCTGTTTTTCAAAAGTAAATCTGCCTCATAACTTGCCATAAAAGGAAGTATAAAAGCATTATCTTTTAATTGAAAAGTGTCCAGTTCAGGAACTTTTATCCCAAGGTAATTTGTGCTGACACTGAATGAAGGGAGTTCTTTCCCCAGAGAATATTTTGTCTGCTGGCGGTACTGTTCAACAACATAACCGGCTTTTTTTAAGTCATGGTTGTTATTCAACGCATCCTGAATATAGCAGTTCAAGTTTTCATCGTTAAACCTGTTAAAAAATTCAATATTCAATTCCTGAATATCAACCGCAAAGCAGCTTTGTGCCATAAACAGCAAAACTAATACAAGGAGCAGTTTTTTAATCCTCATTTGCACCCTCCTTTATAACACTTTTAATATAAAGTTTTACATTTTCTTTTATAATTTTAATATCTTCTTCACAGAAATCATCCTGCCCGAGCAGTCTAAGTGAGAATGCCGGAAGAATACGCGGAGAATTTACCTGCGAAAGCATAAAGAGAGTTTTGAATATAACAAGTCGGTCATCAGCATCTTTATTTAAAACTCTTGCAACCACAGCTCTCATATAATCCAGAACCGGAGACTTGACTATAAAATCGGGTTTTTGCTGCTCTTTTAGCAGCAAAACTATTAAATCCGAAGAAATATTTGTATAGAAAAAGTCAACGAATTTTTCTGATATAACCATTAGCAAATCAGCGCATTCATCAATGCTCATACTTTTGGGATTTTTATTCAAATCAAGAAAATTTTTGGAGTATTCAATCTGTCTTTCAAGGAGATTTTCGATAATACCGTTGTACAATTCTTGTTTTCCGCCCCAGTAATATGAAATCATGCAAAGATTTACATTAGCTTTTTTGCAGATTTCTCTGATGCTTGTTCCGTCAAACCCCTTTTGTGCAAAAAGCTTTGTTGCAGCCTCTAAAATTCTTGTTTTTGAATTTTCATCTTTTTCATTATCATAGACCATAATGTGATTATAAAACAAACGTTTGATTTTGTCAAGTATAATAAAAACAACTTAATCAATATATGATGGAACAATATGCAGCATTCAAAATATTAATAAATGTAACAAATGTTGCGGAAAAGTGTTTTTATTACAATTGTAGTACATTTTTTTATAAAAATACAATTTTTTAATTATAATCCAATTGATTAAAAAAACAAAACGCACGAATTTTCTGTTTTTAATACTACATTTGTAGTATATTGCCCAAAATGCTGATTTTTTCTATCTGACATGCCTATTGACGATTTATGAAAAAAGGAGTAATCTCATAAAATCAAGGAGGTGTGTGTATGAGAATAAATCCTGTCCAAAATTATTATTGTCCGCAATACACTAATAATGTGCTGCGTAACAATACAAACCCCGTACAAAATCAAAATAAAACTGTAACTCCAGATAGTGGGCAAATTTCAGCTCTGCCAGGGTACAAATTTTATCCGCAGATTAGTTTTACAGGAACACAATCAAGTGCTATTGAGCTAGTGAAACGAATTCCGCTAGAGGATCGTTTGGCTTCAGTTTTGCAGGTTATACAGCAAGGTGATGTTGTGGTTATTGATAAAACACTAAAATCTGCCCAGAAAAGTTTGAAGGAAATCGGCAATTCTTTTCATAATATTATAAAACGTCTTTTCTATATTGAAGATGATACTTTGAATGCTTCGCTGGCGTTATTTAAAAATTATAATAATGAACTGGAGGCTTATAACCCTAATAAGTTTGATTTTATTTTGAAAAGCGGTGATTCGGTCTACAATATGAGCAAGGGTGACAGTTTTTATCTTGAAACAGGGGATGTTTTGAAAATAAATGACAGAGATATTCAAATAAAAGATAAACCTCTTGCGGATTTAAGTATGCTTAGAAATACGTTTGTAAGATCTTTTGATTTTTCGAATGAAGTAAACCCTGTAATAAAACGTCAAAATCAAAAATCTATTTCTTCAATTTTAACGACCTTGGCAGGTAAGGGACGTAAACTTTCTTTTGCGGATGTCGGCGGACAAGACGGTGTTATAAGTGCTTTGAAAAAAGGTATATTGTATCCGATAAAGTATCCTGAAGCATATAAAAATAGTATTGTAAATCATGGTTATGTTTTATACGGTCCTCCCGGTACGGGTAAAACTCTTATTGCACAAGCTCTTGCAAATGAAACAAATGCTAGTTTTATTAAGCTTAACGGACTTGAAATGGAGTCAAAATGGGTCGGACAGTCTGAAGAGAACTGGCGGAAACTTTTTGATGCAGCAAGAGAAAGTCAGCCGTCAATAATATTTATTGATGAATTTGATGCGGTAGCAAAGAAAAGAGGCGGCGCAGATGTATACGGTGATAAAGTTGTAAATCAGCTTTTGACATTAATGAGTGATGTTGAAAAGAACGGAGATGATATATTTGTTGTTACTGCAACAAACAGATTGGATATGCTTGACAGCGCAATTACCCGTTCCGGACGTTTTGGAAAACATATTGAAGTTAAGGCACCCGATACAAAAGATGCTGTGTTAAAAATTTTTGATATACACACCAAAAATAAGGTATTGGAACAGAATTTCCCGAAGGACAAAGTCGCCGAGCAGCTGCTAAAAGTAAAAGCAACAGGTGCAGATATTGCACATATTGTTAACAGCGCACATGAAAGGTCTTTTGAACGAGCAGGCATATATGAAAAAATGGAAAACGGGACATTTAAATCAGAGGATATTGAAAATCTTCGTCTGACTTTTGAAGATTTTACCGCGGCGATAAATGATTTTTCATCTGTTAATAAGCAGGTTTCAAGAAAACCAATCGGATTTGCAAGTTATAATAACAAAAATTAAAAAAGGAGCTTTAGCTCCTTTTTTATTATATCTTTATTAAAAAGAATTTACTGTCTTTGAGAGCAATAACTTTATGTTGATTATCTTTTTTAAACATAAGGATTTCTCCCTTATCAACTCTGAATTTTTCGGCATCAAAATGTAATTCAATTTCTCCGTCTAAAACATAAACTGCAGCATCACAAACGGATGTATGTGTGTCAATAATTTCATTCTTTTTGATGGCAACAACAGAAAGACAATTGTTATTATCTTCCATTAGAACTTCACGTTTAAATTTTTCTTCTCCTAAATCAACAATATCTTTGGCCTTTAATACATTGTAATACATTTTATTCTCCTTTCTTATCTATTAAAATAAGAGAAATAAAAAAAATAGTAATTCTATATTAGAGTTAGACCAATGTGATATATATCTATTCATTGACGGATTTTTAATGCAAATGGTATAATATACTAACACCACTCATTCTAGCCGAAAAGTAAATTTTAATATTTAAAAATAAATAAAAAGGACGGAATAAACCCGTCCTTTTTTTTTACCCTGGATGCGATTGTCTTGGTCGCTCGCTTTTAACGGGTCTGCGGACTTTCTTTTTAGAAGCTATGCTTCTTACAAAGAAAGCTCCTCCGCCCTCAGCTCGCTCCCGCTCGAACGCAAAAAGCGTTCTCATCGCTATCCATAACAAATAAGACAGGATAACAAAAGTCATCCTGTCTTATTTACCCTGGATGCGATTGTCTTGGTCGCTCGCTTTTAACGGGTCTGCGGACTTTCTTTTTAGAAGCTATGCTTCTTACAAAGAAAGCTCCTCCGCCCTCAGCTCGCTCCCGCTCGAACGCAAAAAGCGTTCTCATCGCTATCCATAACAAATAAGACAGGATAACAAAAGTCATCCTGTCTTATTTACCCTGGATGCGATTCGAACGCATGACCTACCGCTTAGAAGGCGGTTGCTCTATCCAGCTGAGCTACCAGGGCTTGGATCCAGAGGGCTTAGACAAGTGTTTGGTTTCGTGGGGTACCTGTATAATCCCTCATAAATTTTATGTTATCACAAACATTTTTCTTTGCAAGATAAATTATTTTTTTTGTGATTGTTAAGAATTGTGAATATAAGTTTTTCCTCAAAAGCCTCTGAAATCAAGGTTTTCATTTTTTTATATAAATTTAACTTTCAGTTTTGTTAAAGTTTTTAATTCTATTAACCGTAATATGGAACATACAGTGTGCTACTTTAAGTTATAAAGGAGATTAGAACATGGAAAATTTTAACGTATCAGGCGTATCTGGAACACCTAATGCCGGAGCAAGCTATGAAGTGAAGAAACAAGAAGATGCTAAAAAAATGGGTGCAATACCTATGACTTCGGGGGGGGGGCAATCTGAGCAAGTAGACAAACCGCAAGATTTTAATGTTTACGGCAAAGATATTGCAAACTTTGACAAATTTAAAGGAAATGACAAACATGACGCTATGCGTATGACAAATACGGTGGCAAATGATGTAAAAAGACAATATATGCAATTAAAGCATGAATTCCCGGATGTTGAGCTTACATTTGAACCAATGCCTGATCCGACAACATGCGGTAAAAAAAGAGAAGGCTTTTTAAACTATCAACAGCAATTGGATGATTGGAAAGATATGGCATTAACACAAATTGAAAATGAAAGAGAAAGAAGTACGCAGGAATTGGTACAAGGTATGACAGGACAAATCATAGCGAACGATAATGCTAATGCTGCAATGAATGCCAGTGCCACTATAGCAGTCGGAGATGCAATACTTCAAAATGCTGAAGAAAATAAAAACGAAATAATTCGCAATGATAATAGGAATGCTGCAGAAATTAATGCAAATGTTGATCAGGAAGGTGCTGATACTAGAAAAGTCGGTCGTGACAACAGAAAGATTATGCGGCTTGATAATGAGCGAATTATAAATACTATTAAACAAGATAATCAGGATGGATCTTCTGCTGAGCAGCCAGTCACAAGCGAAAAGCCAAAGTATAACCCTCCTTCTAATAATCCAGAAATTGGTAAAGGTAATAAAAAAGAAATAGGCAATGCAGTCGAAATTGGGAAATTGCCTCAGAACGAAAAAGAAACTTTAAAACAAAAAAATTAATAATTTAGCTAAAGAAGCAGGGATGTCTGTTGGTGAATATGTCGCTCTCAATGCTGCATCAACTCTTGTAGTTGGTGGATTAGCGGTTCCAGTTGGGCTTGCAGCTAAACTGTTTGAATAAAATAAATTATAAATATATAAAAGACCGGATTTATATCCGGTCTTTTTTTGTTTTTTTGCAACTGTTTTTTGTTTAGAGTATAATTTTCTCATAATGTAGTAATTTATAAGGAAGTTAAGATTATGCTAACCGGAAATCAAATTAGAAAATTATACTTAGATTATTTTAAAGATAAACATCAGCATACAGTTGTTGAAAGTTCTAGCCTTGTGCCTGATAATCCGACGGTTTTGTTGACTACTGCCGGCATGTTGCAATTTTTGCCGATATTTTTGGGGATTGTGAAGTCACCTTATAATCCTCCAAGAGCTACATCGTGTCAGAAATGTGCAAGAGCAGGCGGAAAAGATTCAGATATTGAAAATGTCGGAAGAACTCCGCGCCATCATACTTTTTTTGAAATGCTCGGGAATTTTTCTTTTGGCGACTATTACAAAAAAGAAGTTATTCCCTGGGCGTGGGAATTTGTTACAGAAGTTTTGAAGCTTGATAAAGACAGGTTATGGATTACGATTTTCGAAACTGATGATGAAGCTTATGAAATCTGGAGAAGTGTCGGAGTTCCGGCTGAACGTATTAAACGCAAAGGTAAAAAAGATAACTTCTGGGGGCCTCCGGGTGCATCAGGTTCTTGCGGACCGTGTTCTGAAATCCACTACGACTTAGGCGAACAGTATAAATGTAATGATCCGAGAGGCTGCGGTATCGACACTTGCGAATGCGACAGATGGGTTGAAATTTGGAACCTTGTGTTTACAGAACTTTATCAGGATGAAGAAGGCAACCAGTCGCCTCTTGAAAGTAAAAACGTTGATACAGGCATGGGTTTGGAACGTATTACAATGGTTTGTCAGGGAGTGGCTTCAACCTTTGAAACCGACCTTTTAAGACCTATTATGGATAAGGTCTCTGAAATGAGCGGTGTTCCTTATAAAAAATCAGAAAAAACTGATATTTCTTTGAGAATTATTACAGACCATGCAAGGTGCGTAACTTTCTTGATTTCTGATGGTGTAATCCCGGGGAATGAAGGCAGAAGCTATGTTTTGAGAATGATTTTGCGCCGCGCGCTGCGCCACGGAAAAATTCTCGGAATGGATTTGCCGTTCTTATACAAACTTGTTGACGTTGTTGTTGATAATTACGGCGAAGCTTATCCTGATTTAGT
>CALURJ010000008.1 GCA_944323145.1 Candidatus Gastranaerophilales bacterium | reverse complement strand
TATTCAAACTGAAATGGATGCTGTTCAGAAAGTTATTGAAAAGAACACTGAATCTACTTTCAAAACGTTCGGGTAAGGAGCGTAGACCCGCATAACTCTAAATTTTAGAATGTGCGATAAACCTCATTTATATAAATACTTTAATGTTTTTTTGTTTCCTTTTATATATTAATGACCACAGAAGTGGTCTTTTTTATTGTGTTTATTCAGATTGAATGAATAAATTCATGAACTCAATATCGTCATAATCAATATATGCGGTTTGTTTCATATTTCGCCCTGTTCGTATAGTTACCTCGTTCATTTGATTAGGCTTTAAAAGCCTATTAGGTATCATAATCCTTTGTCCATCACCGTTCAACTGAATTTCTGCAATCTTTGCCCCGTTAAAATAAACCTCGGGAGGACTTGAAAAAGAATTTACAACAGCATTTTGTCTTAATGAACGTGCTATTAAGGTATCCACACCAATAATTGATCCTATCACAAGGTAATTTTTCTTTGACAGAGCATTTGCAGCAATCATAAAAGATTTGGAATAAAAAGGTCCGATTGATTTTGCCTTAAATTCGGATGAATTAGCAGAATTAGCGGAAAAATTATCATCCCCAAGGTGAAACATTTCTGATGAAATTATCACATCCTGAACATTACTCTTTACTATTCCAACAACTATAGGTTTTGAAGCAACTTTTTCGTCTATGGTTAAAGAAAATGGTCTGTAACCCTCTTTTTCTACAGACATTATTGTTGGATCGTTTATTTTTATGTTCAAATTGAATGCGCCGCTGCTATCCGTAATTGTACTAAAATTTTCTTTAGGAATACTCACTCTGGCGCCGGAAACCGGAGTATTTGTATCACTGTCAACAATTCTGCTGGTATTTCCCATGCCTGTTTTTGAAACACCGCCTTCCATAACAGCAGCACCAACAGGTAATAAATTAATAAAAAAAATAAGTACTAAAATGAAACACTGCCTCATAAGTCCTCAACTTTCACGTTTTACTAAAATATTTTATATAAGATAAAAATTCAAATTAATTGACCAAATCATCTAAAAAGTATGTATTAAAAAAATTTTTAAAATTTTATTTGAAATTTGAAATGTTTCTGCTAATATAAAATAGTACAATTTAATTTATGCCGAAGTGATGAAATTGGTAGACGTGCTAGACTCAAAATCTTGTGTGGGCAACCACGTGCCGGTTCGAGTCCGGCCTTCGGCATTTTTTATTGACAAATTAATAAGAAGTAGAGGACTCTTCCGGCTTGATTGCTCCGCAATCGCTCGGTTCTTCCCTCTCGACAGAACTGACATTTAGTCAGTTCCGCCTCGGCAGAGTGGCCTTCGGCATTTTTTATTGACAAATTAATAAGAAGTAGAGGACTCTTCCGGCTTGATTGCTCCGCAATCGCTCGGTTATTTCAATTTCACAATTTTTTAACGCAATTTTCAGGAGTTTTAGGGGTATTAAATGAATAAAATTTTTAAAATTGGAATATTAATTCTTCTTTTAGTTCTTATTTTAATAGGTGCCTCAATATATATCAAAAATAATCACTACATTATGCTATATATTGACCCGAACAATGATAATGAGTCATATCCTTATATTGCAAAAGTATCAAAAGATATAAATAATGTTTTATTTAAAGCATCAGAACTTACAAACGACAATGTTTTCGGTGTAAAAACAAAAATTATTTATACAGATGTATACGGGTCGGGAATTCTAAAAAATAATGAAACCTCAAGCGATTTAGATTACGGAGTCGGGGTGTATCTTGGAGAATTCATATACAACGGAAAAAATTCCAAACAAATAGCTAATATGATTTTAAGAACTATACACAATTATCACTTTAATCTGCTTAATGAAGTAGATAAATCAAATAAATTCTTCAAAAAAACAAAAGAATATACTGTCCTAGGGTTCAAAAAAGATAATAAAGAAATAGTTAATATACTGGCAAACGGGGTTGAAAATACTGCAGCAGGAACAACTTACACAGAAAAAGTAGAAAACAAAATATTTAAAATACCGCCCGAGGAAATTCTTTTAAGCGATTATAATTATATTAAACTTTATACGGATGAAATTTCATATTCAGCAAATTACAGAAAAATGCTGAGAGAACTAACTGTAAGCACTGCATATTTTGCGGATATTACAGATGAAAAATCCGGAAAGACAACCCGCGTAGAGATAATTGAGGAAACTTTTAACGGGAAACGTTTCCAAACAACATTCAGGCAATTTGTTCCTCATGTATACACAGACATTTTATCAATGGATTTTGTTAAAAATATTGTTCCGGAGGATGATGACAAATACATTGACCAGAGGTTGGGCGATTACCTCAGACATTGCAAAGATATACATTTTATAAACGGAATAGGGGAAGTCAACCCTCTAAAAGTTGTAAAACGTATCTTGCAGTGTACAGATATCCTTGCACCAATTATTCCACAGAACAAACTTAAGGAAATTCACAAAGAAATTTACAGTGTTTTGTCTGATGAAACTATAGCGTTAATAAATGATTATTATGTAGGTTCTACAGAGATTTCGGACATACTGGCTTCTAAAAATCTAAGCCTAAAACTTATGGATAATGGAAAACTAGAAGTTCTGATCAAAGAAACAGGTGATATCTTAAAAGAGCTAGAAAAAAGTAAAAAGCTGACAGATAGTGAACTTAAGCCATTATTTCAATACCAGGAGTCTTTAAATTCACTAAAAAATGACTACAGTAAATTATCTGAATTTTCACAAGCAACTTATATACAGCATGAAATTTATGTAGACAAATTAATGTCCGAACATATTAAAAATAAAGAGTATTTCATTGAATGCAATAACTACCTTGCCGGATTGTTAAGAGCTGCCGGAATAAGAATAATCCGACTTTATCAAGATCCGGAAAAGCCGAATATTGTATATGTAATAAAAGATGATAATTCAAAAGATATCAAATTATCAGAATTTGGGAAAATCGGGCTTGAAAATGCTTATTACACATATATTTATGATGACAATACAACTTTCAAATTTATAGATGAAAAAGATTTTAAAGGTGATATTTTAAGAATTGATCTTAACTGGGTAAGATACAATCCCACACAGTCAGAAGATAAAGAGTTTGAGAAAATTAAAGAACAACTTCTCAAAGATAAAAAGAATTACAAGATGAAAATACGCTTCGGGCTAATAAAATCATAACCCTAGACGTTTTTTCAATTGTATTAAATCAATCATATGGTCAAAATACTGAGGGCAGTAATTATAAGGAGTCATCAAAGGGGTTGTTATTCTTAATTCTTTAGATGCATTTTCCCTGTCATACATTTCATGAACATAAGTATTTACAAGAAGAATTATAGAAGTAGTAGATGAATCCAAAACCGAACAATACTGATTACTCTGAGATTTTATTGCTTCATCTTTATTATTTATTAAAAGAAGATTACAATCTGCATTTCTTTTTTTTATAAATCTAAATTTACTGAAAGGATTAATATTTTGTTCTATTAATCTTGCAATCAACTCATCATCCTGACAGATATTTCTTTTTTCAATAACATCATTATTAATTTTATAAATATAACCGCCCCATACTGCAGCAGCAGCAAACAAGACGCATAAAGATATAATAATAGGTTTAAAATATTTTCTCATAACTCACTCCAACATAACAAAATTATTATACACGACTTTTTTATTTATTGCAAAAAAAATTGTTTTAACATTTATACACACTTTATACTTTTTTGTCTTATTTCTGCTAACATATAATGAAATAGTTGGCAAAAATTTTTATGTTCATTTTTTATGATTACTAAATAAGGATTTATAAATTGCAAAATACTATTACAAAATCATATAACGAAATCAATAGAAATATCTTTAAATATTCTGATGATACAGCTCTTTTAGATTATATAGAATTAAAACTTAACAAAATATTTTCGGATGAGATTAACTCTCCGAATTCAATATTTGTAAAAGTTAAACACAGCGTAATTCACAAAATTGCGTTATTTATCTCAAATAACATTACAAGATCCTGTGCGGTAGGTATTGCAGGCGAAACTGCCAGCGGGAAATCAACAATTGCACTTGATATAATAAGTACTATTCAGGCATTTGCAAAAGAATATTCTGTAAATAATGCTATTACAAGAATTAATACGGACGATTATTACTATGATCGTTCTGATATGGTAAAAAAAGCCGGCAGTTTTGCAGAATTTGCAAAGCATTATGATTTGGATGTTCCTGAGGCGCTTGAACTGGAATTGATGAAAAAACATATAAAGTCACTGCTTTTTGGTAACACAGTTTATCTTCCAGAATATGATATGTCAGGAACCGCTATAAGACATGATAATGTTAAACTTGCTGTACCTTCCAAAATTATCATATCAGAAGGTCTTTTCACACTTACAGACAAAGTAGTTGACGCATTTGATTTTAAAATTTATGTTGATGTATCTGTTCAAACTCAAAAAGAGAGATTTTATAAACGCGCAGCTGAAAGAGATCTTGGAGATTCCGCCGATGAAGTTTATGAAAATGCTTCAAACAAGGCAAAAACACATATTCATCCGACAGCTGTAAAAGCCGACATTATCCTTTCAGGAGAAGCTGATAGAGAAGCTTACAGACAGTTTATAAACAAAATTCTTTGTCTTGTTAAAGAAATCCATTTTAAATCCCCTGCATTAGCTTAATTTATTCTTGCAAAAAATAAAAAATTTTAATCAGCCTTAATTTTAACAACAACCTTTTTAACTTTTGCTGATGTGTTTTTAATATTCATCTGAGGTCTGTGGGCTTCATAAGGATATAAAAGTACGAATTTAAAAGGCTGTAAAGATACTATATCGAAAGATTTAGGCGCAGCAAAGAACATAACATCTCTTTGTTTGTCATATTCCTCGCTGATTGAAAGACCATCTACAAATGTGTAATCAAGTTTTTCCTCTCCTTGAAGAAGCATTTGAATATCAATATATTTTTTATGCGCCTCAAATTTACATAAGCTTATATCCTTTGTTTCATATACATCAATATTTGCGTATGTATTTTCATCAATTAGATAATGTCCAACAGCAGAATCAGGTGTCAGACTTTTCAAAAAGTCTGACACCTTTTCTGAAACTATATTGTATTTAGTTATGTTTTCTAATTTATCACTTATCATAATTTATTAGAAGAATTTAACAGGTTTGACACTCTTTAAGGTGCATTTTGTTCCGCTGCCGCTGCCTTGAGTTGTCATATAACCATCACTTGAATTACCAGAGCTCCAACCAGAACTACTCCAGGAAGCATACACAGAACTATCGAATAACCCGCTTAATATACTAAACAAGCCTAACGGATGTTCTTTTAAAATTGTTGAAGGCAAAAGACTCAATTCTCCGGAACTTGCAACCTGAACAGTAAAACCTGATTTATTGCCGGCGAGTTCTTCTATCTTTTGAGGATTTGTATGAACATTATAAATCTTCATACCGTTACGTAATATAATATCTGCTTTGGCATTACTGAAATCTGTGGTTGTTGCACTTATTGTTGTGCCTTCACAGTAATCGATGCCTGCTTTTGTATTTACACGCTGTTCAAATTGTTCACAGAACTTTTGACCGTTACGAGGTAATGTACGTGCGATTGGAACACACTTACAATCCGGTAGGTCACGCCATTCCTGGGTGTCATTACAGGTCTTACTGAAGCCGGCGATTGATTCCCATTGACCGCCCACGCACTGCTGACCGCAGGCAGGCGGAGTGTCGCCAGGATTACAAACAGATGCCGGCTCGTCGGGTTCTGAGGGCTCGTCTGCTACACATTTACATGTGGATTTATCTGCATCAACCAAGTGCTGGCCACTCGGACATTCTGTGATTGGACAGGTCGCAGACATATTGCAGGAACAGGTTGAAAAATTAAATTGTCCACCTGCATCTATACATTTATCATAATCATTGTCATTACATTCACACGAACAAGTTGATGGATAAAACTGACCGCCTACACGATCACAATCTTCTTTTGCATTAGGATCACACGTCTCTTCCGGACATTTTTCTCCGCGGGGAGTATTTGCGACTGAACCATCTGCACAAATCTTTCCACACCCTTCCTGAAGTTCCTTGTATCCTTCAGGGCAAGTCCATTCATGCGGACATGTACTATCAGGGCAGTCCCAACATTGACCACCGCATGACCATCCCCCCACATGGTAACAGTAATTATTTTTATCAGCATAACCACAAAAATAGCAACCCGTACGCGTGTCATATTTGCACGCAGCCAAAGCAGGTTGGGAAGAAAAACTGTTTAGTATAGAGATATAATTGCTATGTGTTGTAGCATCAGTGAATTTATTCCAAAAATTTAGTTCCTCTATATCAGCCTTATATTTGTCGCTGTTTGGATTGAAATCAGCCAACAAGCTGCGGGATACATCCTTTAAAGACTCATAAGCACTATAATAAGTATAAGATACTGTTGAATCTAGTTTCTTCTTCGTTACACCAATTGTTACTGCAACAACAACTGAGATTATCAGCATGACAATAACAATTTCTGCTAAGGTGTAAGCATTGAAAATAGAACGTTGTTTAATCATTCAACCCCCAAAAATTTACTCTTAATATCACAATATACATTATAACAGATTTTTTGAGCTTTGGGAAGTCTTATTTTAATAAAAGTTAATTTAAAGTTAATTCCAACTCTTTAACAGCTTTTTCAAAATCTTCTTTATTTGGAGCTTTCCCGTGCCATCCAGCATTATTCTCCATGAAACTTACGCCTTTTCCCTTAATAGTATTAGCAATTATTACAGCAGGTTTATCAGATTTCTTTGCAGTTTCTATAGCATCATAAACAGCCTGAATATCGTGGCCGTCAATTTCAGAAACATCCCAGTTAAAAGCTCTTAACTTATCACCCAAAGAATCAAGTGATTTTACAACCTCTGTACAGCCGTCTATTTGAAGCCTATTTCTGTCTATAATTGCGATTAAGTTATTCAGTTTTTCGTGTGTTGCGTGCATAAATGCTTCCCACACACCGCCTTCCTGCAATTCTCCATCTCCTAAAAGGCAGAAAACATGAGCGGGATTTTTATCAAGCCTCAATCCCATTGCCATACCGCAGGCAATGGAAAGTCCCTGCCCTAAAGAGCCTGTAGCAGCATCAACGCCGGGACAAATAGGAACAGGGTGTCCCTGAAGTCTTGAGCCGAAAAGTCTGAAAGTCATAAGCTCTTCTTTTGGGAAATAACCGAGCTGAGATAAAACGGAGTACAATATAGAGGATGCATGACCTTTAGACAGAACAAATCTGTCACGGTTTTGAAAATTTTTATCCTTTGTCCACTTAGGACAAATATTCATACATTTATGATAAAGTACAGTCATAATTTCGGTAGCGGATAAAGCCCCGCCAATATGACCGGATTGAGCATTATAAACCATTTTTAAAACATTTAATCTATTTTCTTTACACAAATTTTCAAGTTTCAGTACTTCAATATCAGTTAGCATATTAAACTCCCTTTGGAACAAAACGTTCCTTCAAAACTCTTAAAACAAACAATGGCAATGTAGGAAAAATTCTTTTAAACCTCTGAGGTTCTTTTATCGTTCTGTAAAGCCATTCAAGACAAAGCGTCTGATATATTTTCGGCGCACGCTTAACCATTCCCGACCAAACATCAAAACTTCCTCCGACTCCTATAAATAATGAATCAGGAAGAAGCTTTTTAGCCTGAGAAATAAACATTTCCTGCTTTGGAGAACCAAGAGCACAAAGAACAAGACGCGGCTGTCTTATTTTTATATCATTCAAAACTCTTTCCGTATCTGAAAAATAACCGTCCTGAACATAAGTTATATAGAGATTTGAAAACTCTTTTTGAATATTCTCTTTTGCTTTTTCAATTACTTCCGGTTTTGCACCTATAAGAGCAACCGATTGGCTGTTTTTTTCAGCTTCCTCAAGCATTCTGTGAGCAAACTCAATTCCCGCAATACGCTTTACTTTATGACCACATATCATTAATCCCAATTGAACTCCAATTCCATCAGGAATAACAAGTTCTGCAGAATTAACTATCTCTTTCATATCCGGATTACTCATCATTTCAGGATTTATAGTAACAACCTGTCCCGATATTGAATTCGCATATTCAACAGCACTTTCAAAATCAAATGTATTTATATTATATCCAAGCAATTGGACTGTATCTTTCATAAAAATATTATAATTTTAATTTATTATTTTTGCAAGTTTAAACAGATAATCATCTTTTTTATCAGAATGAAAGCCTTCCGGAATAAAGTTCTCTTTGTATTTTTCTATTGCATACCTGTCAGTCATGCCGGAAATATAATCGGTTACAATCCTTTCTATTTTATTTTCCTCACACAACGGCTTTAGCATATCAGTATAAAGAAAAAACAATTCCCTTATTACATTTCTTGCTTTCTTTTCTTCTAATTTTGCAGGAGAATCAACATATACGTTATCAAACATCCATTCCCTGAGTTTAGTTGTATAATGCCAACCCTCTTCACTCATAGCTACAACAGGTTTGCCTATTGAATTTAATACAATTTCATTAATCATTTTATTTAATCTTTTGCTCTGAACCGATGAAAAATAGCTTATACAATCTTTTGGCAAATCACTTTCAGAAATAATACCGGCACGAATTGAATCTTCAATATCATGATTTATATAAGCAATTTTATCAGCTAGCTGAACAATCTGTGCTTCAGGAGTTTTAGGTTTATATCCCCAGGTATGGGTTAAAATTCCGTCAATAGTTTCCGCACAAAGATTTAAATCCTCCAGAACCTCTACAACTCTTACACTTTGTATATTATGGTGAAACCCGCCTTTTACGAGTTCGTTCAACACACCTTCCCCGCAGTGGCCGAAAGGAGTATGCCCCAAATCATGTCCCAGCGCTATAGCCTCAACAAGATCTTCATTAAAATCAAGCGCTCTTGCAATAGTTCTTCCAATTTGAGAAACCTCAAGCGTATGAGTCAAGCGTGTTCTGAAATGATCATCAAAAGGAGAAAGAAACACCTGCGTTTTATGTTTTAACCTTCTAAAAGCTTTTGAATGCAAAATTCTATCTCTGTCACGCTGAAATTCCGTACGCAAATTACATGGTTCCTCTGGGCGCTTTCTTCCTTTTGTAAATCTGCTTTTTGTCGCGAATTCCGATAAATTATTTATTTCACGCTCTTCTAATTTGTATTTGATTGTTTGTTCAGTCTTTTCCATACCAGAATTTTAACAAAAACAGGCCGAAATGTTATACTTTGTCCGGTTGAGATTTTACAAGGTTTTTATTGGTTAAAGAAATATCTAACGAATATTTTTTACGTGCATCGTCAACAAGAACTCCCGCTTTATTCATAAGCCAACCTGAAACCAAACCGAAAAGTAAAGCTTTTCCACCTGCCACAAGTCTTGCAGTACAATATAGAGAAGTTGCAATTGCTCCTATTGCCGGAATACCGTATTTTATTGCTACAGAACATTTTTCATCTTTGTTATCCGATTTATTAAGGAAATAGCCGACTGTTCCTACTGTACCAAGAATTGAAAGCACATCGGTAGGAGCCGAGCCGAGCCTTAAATCTCGAGCCTTATCAACATACTGGTTTGTTTCTATATCAATAGCCTTATCCAGAGATTTTACGGCAGATTCAGCCTGAGAGCGCAACCTCAAATACTCTTTCCTTGGAAGAAGCCGCTTGTAAATCGTCAAAATTTCCTGAAGTTCGCCTTTATCAGTTTGAGATATTATATCTTCCACTTCATGTATATATTTTGAAATCGATTCTACAGATTCAGCACTATAATTATATTTACCGGAAGAAGCTTTAAATTTATTTGAAAGATTTTTTAAATCCGCAATAATTGATTGGTTCAAAATATTTCTTTGTGCTGCCTCATTTTTACCGGACAATTTTTTATACTTTTCAAGATTTTCTCTCAAACTGCGGAGGACATCATTTGTTGAAGTATCTGCAGGGTTAACAAACTCCTGAATATTAGATACGGCTTTCATCGTAGCTTTATAGTTATCATTGATATCATGCGTAAAGGACTGTCTTAATATACCTGTTTTATTTGACAGTTTACGTTTTGCGGGTATTAAATAATCTTCGGCAATAAATGACTGCCACATGTTTTTTGATTTAAAATTTCTGACATCTTTTATACTTGCATCCCAGAAGAAGTCAAATAAGCCATCGCAGGCGCTTTGTATTTCCATATAACGTTCATTTCTGGCATTTATACCAAAACCTTTGCTAAAATTACTGTTTACAACCTTCATTCTTCTGGATATTTCATCTAATGCAGTCAGAATTTTAGGGTCATTTGGGTTTTCCAGCCTTAAACGCTCATTAATAACGGCAAAATGATCTGACAATTCCGAAAATTTAGTATTTGCTTTATTATAATAGCTGTTTACAGTTTTTCTGCTTATTCTGTCAAAGAAATTTGTTATTGACTGATGTATCCGGCGCGTAAACTTGCGTTCACCGTTTTTACCCCACATTAAACGTTGAAATGCCACATCTTTTAAGGTAGTAAAATTGTTAACACTTTCCGTCTTAGCCTGAAAAGCTCTTATTTTATTAAGCAAAAAAGTGAACAAATCTTCAAACTTTGTTCCTTTTGCAAGTTTCTTTTCCAGATCTGTTTTCCATTTATTCAAAAATTTAGCAAAACCTTTATTAGCACCGCCGCTGAGAATTGCCAACGTACCAAAACCTATTACAAGGGCAGAGGCAACAAGAGTTTTCCCGAGTGTATGACTTTTCTTTTCATTCACCTGTTCTGCAAAAGGCGCACTAATATAATAGCCGTTTTTGGGCTGTTTGAATTCACTAAATGCGGGATTTTGGGAACTGCCAACAGATGTAACCTGATTAATCATAACTTTCTAAACTTTTACTACCTATATTTATTAACGTTTTTAAAAGCCGAAAATTGCGTTTTTATTACATATTATTAAATAGAAACAGCTTCCGCTATAACTTTTGCAGCCTCATTAGAGGAAATTTTATCAGATAAAAGCGATTTTACAGTCCCGAGTTCTTTAATATTATTTGTCCTGTACTTGTCATCAAAAAGAAGTTTTTCTATTTCATAAGAAATTTTTGGCACATTCACATCAGCCATAAGAAGTTCGGGGACAATTAATTTATCCGCAATGATATTGGGTAAAGAAACGCGTTTAATACATCTTACAATCAGATAAATTAAATAAAATAACCATGGTCCCCGATATGCAATTATCATAGGAGTTTGATAAAGGCAGGCTTCCAGTGCAACAGTTCCCGAGGCCAGAATTAATGCATCAGACACACTTAATAAAGACTGATTTTCACCTTTTATAACTTTAAATTCAGCATTTTTCAAATACTTGTCATAAACTTTATCCGGCAAATTAGGTGCATGTGAAATACAAAACTGCAAATCAGGATGTTTTTTTTGAAGATTTTCCGCAGTTTTTATAAAAGTTTTCATTAAATATTTCAACTCAAACTCCCTTGAACCCGGGAAAATCGAAACAAGTTTTTTATTAACATCAAATCCGTGTTTTTCAAAAAATTCTTTTTTGTCAGCTTTCTCAGGCAGCTGTGATACAAGGGGATGACCGCAGTAATGAGTTTTTATACCGCATTTTTCATACATTTCTTTTTCAAATGGAAATATACATAAGACTTCATCAATATTTTTCTTAATTGTATTAATCCGCCATTTTCTGCTTGCCCAAACCTGCGGCGGAATGTAATAAAACACTTTTATCCCTGCTTTTTTCAAAAATTTTGAAATATTAAGGTTAAATGCTCCGTAATCAATCAGCAAAACTAAATCAGGTTTATACTCTTTTGTTAAATAATCTACTATTTTTTTCCCGAGAATCAAATGATTAAATATTATTGATGGAGATACCCCTACAGCACCCATTTTTTTCTGGTCAGAAAATAATTTCACACCGGAGGCTTTCAAATTATCTCCGCCTACACCTTCTATTTCTATATCTGGATTAATTAAGCGCAAAGCTTTTACAACATGAGATGCATGTATATCGCCTGAATATTCTCCCGTTACAATAAAAATTTTTTTCATATTATACAGCCATTATAACAATATCGTTTTCATCCGCAAATTGAATAACTTTTTCCTGATCAACAATAATAGTTTCATTAGCTTCCACTGCAATTAAATCAGCTTTATATCTCTTCATTGTCTTTAGAGTTTTCAAACCTATAGCAGGTATATCAAATCGTTTGTCCTGTGAAGGTTTAGCAACTTTTACGACAACCGCATTTTTCTTCGCAAGTTTTGAACCGCGTTTTATACACATATCAGTTCCTTCTATTGCCTCTACTGCCATAATCATTTTATCTTTTATCACAACAGATTGACCGACATCGATTTTTCCCATTTCTTTAGCGAGCCAGAACCCGTAATTAACATCTTCCATCTGAGCCTCTGTAGGCTTAATTTTTCCTAAAACACCCGACGGTATCATAAGATTTTTGATAAAAATAGTCTGATCCAAAACTGTTATTCCCGCTTTTTCGAATTCTTTTACAATCAAAAGCATAACCTGATCATCATTAAGTCTCTGCGCTTCCTGCAAAAGTTCAATCGCACGCTTATCAAATTTATGCAATTGCAGCAAAACGCGTTTATGCACTTTACCCAAAAAAGTTGCCTGTTTTATCTGTTCATCTTTGAGTATTTGTTCTATTCTGTTTACTTCGCCGGGATGGCAGGAATAAACCTTTGAACAATATTTTTTCAACTGTTTCAAATTATCATTTGCAAGAGAAATACATACAACATCAAATCCGTTTTCTTTTGCATACTGAGCCATTTTTACAGGCAAAGTTCCGTCACCGGCTATTAATCCTTGTTTATTTTCCAACATTAATGACACTTTTATTTTCCTCTTTTACTTGAATTATTATATCACAATTATTATCTTTTCAAGGCGTTTATCTCATCGACTTCTTTATCCGTGAAAAGTTTCGCTCCGCCGAGCATTTTGGTATTAAATACAACCTGTGCATAAGACTCAGCCAATTCAAGCTTTAAAAAAGCATCTTTCAAAGTCTTATCACCCACAATAAAACCATGGTTCGCCATCAAAACAGCATCATAGTCTTTAAAATATCTTGCAGTTTTTTCAACCAGATCCATTGAAGACGGCAGTCCGTAATCTGCCAGAGGGATTTGACCGAAATAGAAAACATTTTCAGCCATTACAGGCTCATCCAAAGGTATTCTGCAGCAGGCAAAGGAGCTTAAATAAGGAGAATGCACATGAATTATATAGTTAACATCCGGACGTCGCTTATAAAATTCAACATGGAGCATTTTTTCGGAAGAAGGCTTTTTATCCCCTTCGACCAAATTCCCTTTAAAATCCATTAACACAAGTTCTTCTTCTGATAAATATCCGTTTGCACTTCCGCTTGATGTAATCAATATTTTATCTTCAAATCTTGCTGACATATTTCCGGAATATCCTGGAGTAAAATTTTTTATTCCGGCAAGTTTTCCATATTCAATTAATTCACGTTTTAAATCATTTAACATGCTCATATTATATCGATTCCTTATCAGGGTCCTCTAATTCAATAACTTCTGCATACATCATCTTTTTAGCTTGAGATGCCTGAGTTTGATTTTCTTCATCAAAAACTTTCAATTCCGGTTCTTCTCTGTCACTCTTTGCAAGTCTGTCAGGATTTTTTATAACCATTTTATCAAATTCAAGAGAAGAACCTTTCGTATCCATCGCAATTACAAAAGCAAAATAAGTCTGACGGCGCACCCAGTCATAACCGAAATTAATCTTAAAATCATCAGGCCCTAAAGCGATAATAAATGAATTTTCCTGAAACATTTCACCATTCGGAGAATCACCTGTAAGAGTTAAAGTACCTGACCAGGCAAGAGTAACATATTTGTGTACACGCAGTGCCTCTCTTAAATAAACGCTTGCATGTCCGTATCTGTACATATCATACATCTGCATAGGAGTACCATCCTGATATGCAGTTGCAAAAAAACCGATATCCTGCATCCAGTACTTATATTGGGTATGCACTCTGGGACCTAATCTTCCTACAAATTGAGTATCACCTGTTCCGTATAAAGCGGCGCTTCCCTGCATAACAAAAGCCAAATCCAAATATCTTAGATGCTCTTTATCATGATATTTAAACAATGACTGGCTTACTTCTGCCATATATCTAGTTCTTAACGTTCCAATATCAGCAGGAGCAATATTTTCACCATGTCTGTTTGCATCGTTATTCTGCATATAACCAATTCCGAAACGATGACTAAATGTCAAATCCAAACCGTCATGAATGGTGGAAGGAACAATAGTTCTGTCTTTATATACTAATTCGGCCATATACTTCGGCATTCTCGGTCCGAAGAACCATTCATCCATATATGAATTAACACCGTACTGCATATATAATTTATCATCAAAGTATTGTTTACCTTTCATCATAAATATATCTGCAGATGAGCCGTAACCCAAATCAGTGTAGTTTGTAGCACTTCGGTATTTCAACAAACCGCCGAAACCTATACCGCTTTTATTATTCAAAATAGGCAAAATCTTTACAGTTGACCCGTCCTGCAAAGGAGTATCAAATACAAAACCGGGGCCTATATACATACCAAGCTTACCGCGGGAACCAAATTCCGGATAGTTAGCCTCAAAAAATTCCCGTTTTTTATTTGTATGCGCAGTAATAGAAGGAATTGTAAATAGGTCATAATCCCCGTATCTGATTTGAGCCTTTTTCAAGGTAATTACGTCATTATTTTTCTTTGCATTCACAAAAATTTCTTTTGCTTTAACATGAATGGAAGTATCCCCTACATCATCAGCAATTGACGACCTATCCTCGTCGTTAATAATCATGTTATTAAAGTTATTTCCGCCGATCATTTTCGTTTGCAGGTTTAATATATATGACTCTTTTGACTCTATCTTTCCGTCATGGAGAATTATTTTATCTCCTTCCATTTCGGATTTTCGCGCTGTTACCGTCATGAATGACTGCTTGGTATTCATATTATCCATAAAAGCGCTTTCTTCATTCATATTGACCTGCATATAATCGCCGTACATAGTACTGCCGTCTCTGACAAGTTCAACATTTCCGTATGCTTTCAGAATATTAGAATCCTTGTTGTAAATCATTTTATCGGCTTTTAAAATCACATTCTGCTGAGGGAATTTTAAAATAGGTTTTCCCGTTGCAGTAATATTCTGATTTTCATCATCGTAATCAATATTATCAGCGTCAAGAAGAACATTGTTTGATGTTACCTGTTCCTTGACTCCTCCTTCAAGTTCTAAAGTTTTTTCCTGCTGTTCTGAACTTTCTTCAATTTTCTCATTGTTATCCCGTTTTTTAGCAGAAACATTCTTTTCTTTTTTTGTTTCTTTGAAATTAATATTTAAATCTTTATTTAACACAGCCTCATCTTGAGCTTCCTGCTGTGCCTGAAGCTGTTTTTCCTTTTCAATTAATTCCTGAGTTTTTTTATAATCCCTTTCACGTAAATAATTTGTAACTTTTATACGAACCTTTTTAAATACAGGGGTGCCTCTTACCGGATTAGTCTGATTTCCGCTTTTAACCTCAACTTCAGGCAGCGGCATAAAAGGAGCCTCATAAAATGTTTCATTAAACACCTGTTCCAAATCGGCAGGACTGTTTACAAGCTCCTGAGAATTAACGGAACAAGGAACCAACGCCAAAATTAATAATGTTAAAAATAAATGCTTTTTCAATTTCCTGCCTTCTTAAATATAGTTTAACGGATTGTTAGGTTTTCCATTAATTCTTACTTCAAAATGAACATGAGGCCCTGTACTGTAACCGGTTGTCCCCTCATATCCTACAACTTCGCCCTTGTTTACAAATTGTCCCTGCCCGACTCTTATTGATGACATATGCGCATAAAGAGTACTTGTCGGTTTACCATTAACAATTCCGTGATCCAAAATTACAACTTTACCGTAACCGCCATACCATCCGGAATATATAACTTTTCCGGAATTTGAGGCAATTATGCGACCTTTGTTCGGGCCTGCAATATCGACTCCTGAATGAAAAGTCCTGCTGTTAAAAATAGGGTGTGTTCTCCACCCGAAAGGAGAAGTTATTCTTCCGGATATAGGTTTCAAAAAGCCTGTAGAACTAACCCTGACATTTGAACTTCCTTTATTCCGCGCAATCATACTTTGAATACTTGCTGATTGACGCGCAAGTTCTCTTTCAGCCCTTTCATAAGTTTTACGATCAGTTTTATATTTGTTAATCATGCTCTGGTTCATAGCAATAGCAGATTTTATATCCTTTTTCTGAGAATTTATTTCATTTATTGACTGTGCCAGAGCAATTTTTTTAGACTCAACATCTTTTTTCATAGCAGCTATACGCTGCGATTTGGCTTTAACAGCCTGAATACGGGCGTAATCCTTTTTCAAAACTATTTTTTCAAAATAAAGAACATCCAAAAGTGAATTCAAGTCCTTTGCAGAAAGAATAAGTTCAAACATGCCCGTTCGTTGATTTTTATAAACCTGTCTTATTCTTTTTCGCATTTGGACATTTGCATTATTAAACTCTATAATTGAAGCATTTAAATCTCTCTCCATCTGTGCAAGCTGTCTTTCAAGCTCGGCATATCTGTTCTGGGAAGATTGAAGGTTATTTGAGGCCTGTTCTAATTTTTGCTGATTTTTGTACAGCTTGTTTTTTTCAAGATGTTCAAGGACTTTTAAACGTTTAATTTTTTCATGCGTAACACGCTGTTTCTGTTGAATATTCTTCAACTGATCAGCCCGGGCAATCAGGTTTACATTGCCTATAAGCAATGCCAACACAACTATAAGTAATCTTTTTATAAAAGTTTTTATATCCATAAATCCGTAATTTATTTAACCAGAAGAGGCAGCATCATTAAACCTACAGTCCATGCGATAAAAGTTACCGCAATAATTGCGACAATAGCTCTTTGGTGTTTTCTGAAAAATTCCATCCTGTTCCCCTTAAGTTATAATATATAATAAGATTGTACTATAAAAATATTTGATTTGCAAAATTTTAAGAAATCTATTAATATTACCTTATGGAATTTATAGCAGAAATTGCCGATAAAAAAGAAATACAAAAACAGGATATCGGAATTAATCCGTTTTTAATAGAAAACAATACAGACAAAATTGAGCAAATACTTGAATTCTTTAAATCAGAAACTCCTTTGCTAATTGTGAACGGTTTTATGGGCACCGGGAAAGTTATGGTTGTAAATCAGGCGCTTTCTTTTTTGAATGAAGATGTTATTACTTTGAGATACAACTGCTTTGAAACCACCATTCTTGACGACATTCTTCTTGAATTTTTTGATAATTTCAGAAAATTAACCGTTCAAAATGTAATTAAAGTTCCAAAAACAAAAACAGAAAACTTTACGCAAAAAATTAATGCTTACTTTGAATCAATTGATAAACCCGTAGTAATTGTTCTTAATTCCTTTGAACAGATTATAATTGACAATAAACAGGAAATTTTAAATTTTATCTATCACCTTTCCAAATACAAAAATATTAAAATAATTTTGATAGGCAGAAAATTTGATTATAACGATTTTAAAACGGATTACGAAAAAATTTCAGTCAGCGCACTTGAAAAAGGCATATTTGAAAAGTATTTAAAATCAGAAGATTTTAAACAGATAGGGCCTTTATCTGATGAACTTTACAAATACACAAGGGGCTACTATTTATACACAACTCTTTCAATCAAAATTATGCAGATAAGAAAACTCAATCTGACAGAATTTTTATCGGGATACACAAAAAGTTTTCTGTCTTTTAACGACTTTATTCTGCGCGAGGGCTTATCACTTGTCGATCCCGTGAGCGGTCATTTGTTCAGATTTTTAACAATTATGCGCCATCCGGTTAATGTAAAACTTTTAAAAACGTTAAATCTCTATGACGCAGACAAAATAGGCTACTTTGTTGATAATCTTGTTTTAACACGTGAGGGTTCGCTAATTTATCTTCAGGATTATTATAAAGTTATTGCGGAAAATTCTATCGCAGAAAATATTGCCGTAAAAATTCATAAAAACTGTGTCGAGCTTTATAACACCCAGCTTCCGCTGAAACCTCTGGAAAGAGATTTACTCATATCCAGACAAACAATGCGCAAAGAAATTGAATATCACAGTATTTTTATCCCTAAAAAACCGGTACTGCCGCAAAAACCTGTTCCGGAAATTCAGTTTATGGAACAGAAAGTTCAAACTCAGGAAATACCGCATACAAAACAGGAAAAAGATGAACAAATCAAAAATATTTCTTTTGTTTTTGAATCGGAAGAAAATGAAATGGCAATCCTGAATAAAATTGCAAATTCAATAAACAATTTTGTAGACATTTCAAATAAAAATTCAGAAACACTTGAGGAAATTAAAAATCTTCATCTGATAGATTTGATTAACCTGGCGAAACAGGAAGAAAAGAATTTCAACTATCCAAAAGTAGCGATGATTTACCAGAAAGCCTTAACTCTAAATACCGACGATGACTATTATACATTCTTACCTACAATGTATACAAAACTCGCGGAAGCATTTAAAAATATGTCTGACTGGTTCAATGCTCTTAAATACTATGAACTTGCAACCGAATTTTACCTGTCAACAGGCGATATTGAGAAAATCGAAAATTGCAGATATGAAATTGCAAATATTTATTATATAACCTTTAAACGCGACAGGGCTGAAAAAATATTAAATGAAATTTTAGAACAAAAAGATAAACTCTCCGAAAATTTAGTAATAAAGTCAGAACTGCTTCTTGCGTCAATAACAGGCGAGAATGTCAAAAATATTATTCCAGTTAATACAAATTTAATAGAAAAGCCTGTTCTTGCAGAACTTTATTTTAAACACGCCCTCAACCTTGATGAAGAAGGAGATATACAAAATGCCGTAACATATTATAAAAAATGTGTTGAAACTTCACAGGATCCAAAAATTAATACATACCTTTCTTCATCACTTTCCAATCTCGCAACAATATATGATGAAAACGGGAAATCAGATCTTGCCGTTAAATACTTAGGCGAAAGCTTAAGACTTGACGAATTAACTCAAAATTACAACGGAATATATTTATCATCCATGAAGCTTTTTGAAATACTTTCTTTCAAATCTCCGGATAAAGCTTTTGAATATCTGAAAAAAGCCAGAGCCTGCGCAGAAGAATTAAATGAAACATTCTATATAGCTTCGGCGGATTTAGCGTTTGGAGATTTTTACTACAACCGCAAAGAATTTGAATTGTCGCTTCAAAATTATATAAATGCTTACAAACTTGCAGTTAATAACTTTACTAAAGAAAATATTGCAAAAATCAAAATGCGTATTAGTGATTTAAAATTCAGAATAGGCGAAGAAAAATTTAACAAAATAGTGAAAGAAATAAACTATGAAAAATAAAGAGTTTTATGAAAAATATATACATTCTTTTCTTAACCAGAATGCAAAAATCAATTTAATTTCAAAAAATGATGAAAAATATTTATGGGAAAAACACATATTTGACAGCCTTGCAATCAAATATTTTTTTGATAAATATTACACTTCGGGAATTCCCGAGCTTACTCTATTAGATATCGGTACAGGGGGAGGATTTCCGGCTGTACCAATTGCGATTGCCTGCCCGCAAATTGAAGTTTTTGCACTCGACAGTATAAGAAAAAAAATCAATGCAATTGAAAATATTAAAGCCGAACTTAATATAGAAAATCTGCATACTATATGTGACAGAGCTGAAAATATCAAAGGGAAATATAATATAATAACCTCACGTGCGGTTGCTCCTCTAAAAACAATTACTGAATATGCAATTCCTTTATTGAAAAATGACGGATATTTTGCGGCATATAAATCAATTAAAGCCGGAGAAGAAATTTCAGATGCAAAACAAACCCTAAAAAAATATAATGCAAAAGTAATTGATGTAATTGAATACAATTTACCATTAGAAGAGAACTATACAAGGAATTTAGTTATAATAAAACAAATATAGATAAAAAAATCACCCTCTTTACCGCTTTATTGAGAGGGTGATTTTTTATGTTAATTTTTACCGGTTTTATTTATAAGAGATACATCATCAACCCGCAATGCAAAATACGGCATATCTTTATCTGATTCCTGCAAGAAAAGAACAAATGTATCATCAAAATAGAATTTTCTCGGTTTTAACTTTTCAGCCGGCAAAGGCATAGACATTGTTGTTACAATAGCTGCTTCCGATTTCAATTTTACACCTTCATTATTCATCTTAAATTCTACGGTTTCTATAGCTTTGTCCAATGTTATGTCCGTATTTTTAATAGGATGGTTACACAACTCGTCAAACGATTTTTCGCTATAAAGATTTATATCAGGAACTTTAAATTCATCCTTCTCTAAAAATTCTCTAGTGCCTTCAAATTTAGCTTTTTTCATAAACATGTCAGCGTATAGTCTCTCGAAATTTTTATTATCGTCGGTTCTGTAAAGATAAAGCACATCTTTTCCTTGTGTTGTAACCGCAACGGCAAAGTCTTTTGATGAGTTATAGAACAACACGTGAACTGTTTTATCAAGTATTTTGTCGCTGTTTTTATCTATACCGAAATAGTCAACTTTTTTAAATGAATGCCCGAATCTTGCAGGTTTTAACTTATCAAAAGCCGTCAGGAATTTAAAATCCTTTTTAAGCATTGCGTAAATGAAGAATTTTCCTTTTGCAGGGGTCCAGTCAAATGAGTTTAAAATATCACTTGTTTCACCAAACTTTTCTTTAATAGCATTTTCAATTTCGGTTTTTAACTCAGGAGATGTTTCTCCGAATGTTTTGTAATAAGAATCTTCTGAAAGCTGATCTGCTTTAAATGACTGTTTATTCAGCTGTTTTGCCAAAGGTGATTTATAATCCTCAAATTTTACCGGGCCTTTAATAATTCCATCCATCAAATCATTCCATACAAGCTGAAATGTTCCGACCCACAATCTGTTTTGCTGTATTGACTGAGAATTAAACAGCGGCAAAACATCAAGCGTCTGTTCTGCCTTTGCAAAAACACAGCTTCCTGTAAGAATAACCACTGCCAAAAGTACCAATAATTTTTTCATGTTCTCTCCTTTTTAGTTACTGTCAGAATAGTCTTTAACGTTCAAAAATTTTAAAAATCCTTTTAAAAAACCTTTTGTATTTTTTTCATGAGGGATATTAGCACACTCATAATATTTTTCATAATTTTTAATTATATTTTCGGGTAAATCCTCACCGCGCTCAAGAAGACTTGAAAGAAATTCAAGATAATCATCCTGCTCTTCCCTGTATAAATTATCTCGTTTTCTCAAATCCTCGTCGGCCTCATAATGAACAAGAGCATGGTAAGCCGCATGAATACTTTTATCCTGAGTATCACGCGGGAAATTTAAAACAGCTTCTCTTACACACATACGAGAAATCAAAACCTGTCTTATCAGGTCTGCCACCAAAACTCTGTCTTCAAACACGCCCATTTTATACTAACATATCTTCAGCTTCATGTTCGGCAAATTTAATCAATTTAACATAATCGCCGTTAAAAAACTGTTCGGCCACAGTCTTAAGGGCTTCTGAAGCCAGTTCATTTTTGCTCATTGCAGCTTTATAAAAGAACTTTTTTCCGACTTTATAACGAACAAGAATTGATTTCATAGTCAATCTGTCCATTACGGTTTTTATCGTTGTATAAGCTCTTTCAACACCATTAGCAGACAAGTCGTCAACTATATCTTGAATAGAAATATCTCTGTCTTCATCGTCTTCTGTCAGCTGCCAGAATGAATTTAAGATATCTATTTCAAGTTTACCGCACACCATACGTTCCTCTACTTTCTTTCTTATATTCTAATTACTAACATTGTAACATAAAAATTTTTTATTTCAACATATTAATGACAAAAACGTTACATTTACTGAATATCCAGTAAGTCCTCCTCTTTTTTAAAGTTCGTTTTTTGTCTTCGCAGCTTTAAATTTTTCTTTTTCGTTCTATCAGAAACTTTTCTGTATGCATTGTCAACAGAAATTTTTGTTAACGCAGTACCTGTTCTCCTGTCATAGAAGGTCAACCAGAATTTTCGATCTATATTGTCAACAGCAAATGAAACATTTCCGACAAATTTATCACCTGGCTTTATTTGCTTAAACATTAACTTTGTATCCCCAAAAATTGAAGGACGAAATACCGCGTTATAATCATTTACAAGCCCCATATCCAATCCGGAAAAAGTTTTGTCAGACATATTTGAAATCATCACAGTTAAAGTAATTGTATTTACTTCACCGAAAGGATCCTTTTCATGCCTGATATCGCTAATATGAATATCAAGTCCCGGGTAAAACATTTCATGCTGCATAAGAGCAGTTTCTTTATAGACAGGAAGAGGTACTGACGTATTGATTTTAACTCTAATCTGATCTCCAGGAGCTATTAAAACATCGCTGCCTTTCCTTATCAATGCCATACCAAGCCCGATAGCCCCGCCTATTGCCGCGCCTCCCGCAACTGTATAACCTTGTGATGCAATCGCAGCTTCAAGACCAAGCCAGTTTAATGCCAAAAATCCGCCAACAGCACCGCCGGCAAGAGTGTATCCGACATCCTGAACAACTATTTTAGAAGCTTCTGCAACAGGATGAAGTTTGGTAGACATTTTCCCCTCTATAGGAATTTCTCTCCCGTCAGGCGTAACCAAATAATCAAAATCCAGAGAAATCCATCCCTGCCGCCCTAGTCTTTGGGGATCTCCCGTCTGAGTAATACGCCCATGTGCAATAGTGCCTTTAGGAATTATTACGCCTTTGTCTCCTTTTACTTCATCTGTGACTTCGGCAAAAAATTCATCCCCTTCAATATTAATATTACTGTCCAACACCTGAGAAACAGTCATATTTATAATATCTTTTCTTTCCAGATGTTCAATCTCGCCTGTAAAAAGTTCTTTTTGCAGCTGCTGCTCATAGGTGTCAGTTTTTTCAGCATGCCCCTCCAGCACTTCAGCGTAAACTGCAGTGTTTGAAAAAATAAAAGCTGTTAAAATTAATGAGGCAATAAATTTTTTCATATCAAAATTATACAATAGTTATGTAACAAATTCAAAAAATGTAAAAAAATTTTTGACAATTTGTTTTATTTTATTAAAATATGGGCATAATAAATTGTACATAGATTGGAGGAAGCTGAAATGCGTTGGTACGACATAGAACCTGATGTTTGTATGGCAATTAGTATGATTGAGTGTGCAGCACCCGATGCGCAGGTTGATTATGCAAACTACATTATTCGACTGATAAAAGAGAAAGATACAGAGATGGCCTATATTAAAAATGCTGCCAAAAGTAACCTTGAAAACAGGCATACAAGATGGTATGACCGTAACGAAATTATATCAAGAGCATTTTCTTATTTGAAAGAAACCCAAAAAGAAATTCAAAAGGAAGTATCGCTGTCAGTTCTTGCATATAAAAACGAAAAAGAAGCAGTGGCCTAATATATTGACATATTATAAAAAAATTTGTATTATGAATGTATGAAAAAGCGTTGGTATGATATTGACCCTGTTGTAAGCAGGGCAGTTGAAAAGCTTGAAAAAGCTGAAGAATACATTCAGGTTCGCTGTGCTGATTTTATCATTGACAGGTTAAAAGATATTGACTTTAACATTGAAATGTCGCTTGATGATCAGTACAATTATATTATGCGCAGATGGTATGACAAAAACATCAAAGTTTCACATGCAATGGAGTATCTTAAAAATGCCCCTATTGATGTCAGAAAAGAACTCGCACTTGAGATTATTGATTTTATAAAAGAATATACAGATTATGCAAAAAAAGCAGGCAAATAATATTTTTATTTTACTGCTGCTATGATTTGTTCGTAATATTTTTTATCAACGCAGGGTTTTAAACTGCTTTCATTTCGTTCTTCGTTGAAAACAATCTTGCCTTCGACATGAACAAATTTATCTGATTTTCTCAAAAAAGCTTCATAGGCCGTATCAACATGTCCCATATCCAGTGCTCTGTATCCCGCATTTGCCAAATCTTCTGCAAGAACTGTAGCAGTAGGACCGAGAGCCATAACAAAAAGTGTATCTTTTGGATGTTCAAGACAAATTTTCAAAATTTCATCATACTTTGAAAACGCATTTTTTATAGGACAAACAATTCTTTTTATTGAAGCTGCACCTTCCAGAAGATCATTACCTATACCAACCCTGCTTCCTGCTCCTTCGACAAGTACTATATCTTTATCTTGCCAGAGAGTTTTCATTTTCCGGTAATAATCCACACCTTGTTCATAACTCCCGAACACAAGCTGGCGTGTTACATTTGTATCAATATAAGTCTTTGAAAAATCAATATATTTATAAAGAGTTTCGCGGCATTGAACCATTACCTGCTTCATATAATCACTGGGGCAAAAACCGAATGCATCTGTTATTCCAACGATTATACTGCTATTTTGGTTTCTTAAAATATTTTTTAGTCTGTCAGCAAGTTTCGGATCATATTTTTGAAAACTTATGTTCTCGCCCATAATCAGTTTAAATTCACCGTCACCGCATCTGGCCATGGATTTATTTGAAGAAGTCAGGGCGTACAAAGCATCCCAGGCATTCAGAACCTTCGGCAGCTTTACAGACGCCAAAGTTCTCGGGTCAGCAAGTTCATATAACAAATTTTCAAACTTATACGCATCAACAGCTCCTTTACCTGCACGAAACTTCATTTTTAAACCGAATAAATTAACTTCATACCTTCCGGTTGATTTTGTTCTTTTGATATAAAACATTTGCACTCCAACTTTTCCAACTATACTTGTTTAATGTTACAATAAAAAATTTCGTCATAAAAGTTGTAAACAAATTTGTAATATTTTTCTTAATATTTAGCCATGCCGAATAAAATATAGTTTAATAAAAATTATGAGTGATGAAATAAATAAAAAAGTTATTGATATATTCTCCAAGCATAACAGTGAATTTTCGCAGGAAATTAAAGAAAAAGTAAAGTATTATGCCGGTTTTAACTACGTAAGGATAGATAAAGATCATAACGGCAACAAATTTAATCCTGAACATTTAAAAAAATATGCGCAGAAATGTCATTATATCGTACGAGTTATGCGGGAATATAAAGGTGATACGGTTCTTTATAATTATGATGTCCCGAACAGCGAACTTTTCAGATTTATGAAATCATTTGAGGAAAATACCCTTGACGGTACTATTATTGAAATTGACAAATATTTCCCAGAGGATTTAGCTTAAATGGAATGTTTTTTCAGAGAATATCATGAAGCCCTGCATAATTGCAGCAAGCCATACCAATACGTAGGCGGGGAATTCCTTTCTTACAATAAAAGTTTTGATGATGCCGAGATGCGTTTCGCTTTTGCATTTCCCGATAAATACGAAATAGGCATAAGCAACCTCGGTGTCAGAATTTTATACGATTTAATAAACAGGCAGGACGGCTGTATGTGCGACAGAGTATATGCGCCGGAACCTGATTTTAAACCGGAAATTTTATACGGTCTGGAAAGTAAAAGACATATAAAAGATTTTGATGCAGTAGGTTTTTCTCTACAGTATGAAATGGCTTATCCGACTGTCTTAAAAATGCTTGAAATGTCAGAGATTCCGTATCGTAATGATTTAAGAAGCGATAATCATCCGATTATAATTGCAGGCGGACCATGTGCGTTTAACCCTTTGCCGCTTGCAGATTTTATAGATGTATTTATGATAGGCGACGGCGAAGACAGCATTGTTGAAGTCTGTGAAATTCTAAAAAGAACAAAAGGAATGCCAAGAAACGAAAGAATAAAAGCCCTTTGTGCAGGAGACAGTTCAGGCCGCTGGTCTGCTTTAACGGGCGGTACGGTCACCAAACGTATTGCACAATTAAAATACGAAACTGCACTGAAAGCTTATCCGATACCGTTCTCGACTTCTGTTCAGGACAGAGCCGTTGTTGAAATAAGAAGAGGCTGCGGAAGGATGTGCCGTTTCTGCCAGCCTGGACATGTTACACTTCCAATAAGAGAAAGAGAAGCCGAAGATATCATAAAAATCGCCAAAGAACTTGTGAAAAATACGGGTTATGACGAATATTCTCTTCTTTCGCTTTCTTCAAATGATTATAAAAATATAAACGAAGTAATAAAAGAACTTGCTGTTGATTTTAACGAGAAAAAAATCTCCGTATCACTTCCAAGCCAGCGTATTGACGGTTTTAACCTTGAGCTTGCAAATCTTGTGCAAAGCGTTCGCAAGTCCACAATGACACTTGCCCCGGAAGCCGGCAGCCAGCGCTTGAGAAATGTTATTAAGAAAAATATAACGGAGGAACAAATTTTAAATGCAGTTCTGACTCTGTATGAAAATGGCTGGTCAAAATTAAAGTTTTACTTTATATGTGGACTTCCTACGGAAACTCTTGAAGATATGGATGAAATGGCAGGTCTGCTTAGCAAAATTAAGTATCTGTCAAAGCAGATAAAACGAGAAAAAGGACTTAATCACGGACTTGACATAACCTGTACGCTTTCAATATTTGTACCCAAACCATTCACTCCTTTCCAGTGGTGCGGACAGATGGATTTAGAGAAAGTCAGAGAACATATACATTATTTAAAAGAAAAGACTGCTCACATAAAAGGATTAAAAATCAACTACCACGAAGATGCAACATCACAAATTGAAGCGGTTTTAACAAGAGGTGACAGAGATTTATGCAAGTATGTGGAAGCTTTATATAAAAAGGGCTGTTACTTAGATGCATGGGGAGAATATTTCAACAAAGAAATCTGGCATGAAACAGCGGAAGAACTCGGAATTAATCTTGCAGAGCTTGCAGGACATCAATATTCAACAGATGAAATTCTGCCGTGGAATTTTATAAACGTCGGACTTGATAAACAATGGCTTATTAATGAGTACTTGGATGCCATTACACCGCATGATAAGAATGAAGTAAACAATTTTACCCCTACCTGCGAAACAAAATGCGTTAACTGCGGAGTATGTAAAAATTTAAATACGCGTAAAGTTCTTGCAAAACCTTATAAAGCAAGTGATAAAGCACAAAATTTGAAAATAGAAATTAAAGATCCCGCAATATGTCAGGGATATGACAAAGAAATTTTCAGATACAGGATTAAACTTACCAAAACAGGAATATTAAAATATTTTTCGCACCTTGACTGGCAGAATACCTTCTTAAAAGCACTTGCAAGAACTGATTTTGATGTTGTATATTCACTCGGATTTAATCCGCTGATGAAGGTTTCTATGGGAATTGCACTTCCTCTGTTTGCAGAGAGCGAGTCAGAACTTGTTGATGTAGAACTGTTTAACAATATTTCACCGGAAGAATTCAAACTAAAGTTAGAGAAAGTTCTGCCCGAACAATCAAAAATTATAAGTATTGTAAAAATAGAAAAAAGCGCTCCCGCTATTGATGTTACTGCACAATGGGCAGAATATAAGATTGATATTTTTAATAAATCACTTTACGATTTTGAAACTTTACGCTATAATACAGACAAAGTTTTATCTTCCAAAGAAATATTTGTTGAGAAGAAAAACAAAAAAGGTTTAACAAAAAAAACAGACATCAAACCATCAATTAAATCATACCGATTTGAAGATGAGAGTATGTTCATAGTACTAAAAACCGGTCAATCCGCAATTAACAACAAAGACGGTACTGTACAGGCAGGTATCCCTGCATTGAGAGCAGATGTTTTAATGAATTTAATTGCACCCGATGTTACTTTTAACATTAAACGAACACGGTTCTTTGACGAGAGATTAAAAGAATTATAGTAAAGGATTTTTTATGGCAAACGACAAACACAACAAAAATTCTCAGCAAAATACGCATGTTGACAAAAAAATTATTATTGCTGAACGCGACAACATCGCTGCCGTTATGGAAAACGGAAAGGTAACGGATTTTTTCATTTCAAGAGGAGATGTAATTCTTGGCGATGTATATCTTGCAACTGTGGACAACATTTTACCGAGTATTGATGCGGCATTTGTAAATGTCGGCGTTGATAAAATGGGTTTTTTACACGCTCAGGATGTTATGGGCAAAGGTTCTTTAAAAGATAAACTTTCCCCGAAACAAAAACTTATTGTTCAGGTTGTTAAAGAGCCCACAGGGCATAAAGGCCCGAGAGTTACTACAGAAATCAGCCTTCCCGGAAGATTTCTCGTATTAATGCCGAATGAACCCGGAATTAACATCAGTAAAAAAATTGAAAATTCAAAAGAAAGAGCAAGACTAAAAGCTATAGTAAGCCTTATTAAACCAGTAGGAGTCGGCGTAATTATAAGAACAGAAGCCGAAGGACAGACTGAAGCAGATATTCAGGAAGATTTGGAAATTCTGCTTGAAAAATGGAATAACATTATTACATCAGCGGAAACCGTAACCCCGCCGAACCTATTATACAGAGATCAGGACTTACTGTATAGAACCATCAGGGAGGCATGCACCGAAGATGTAAAAGAAATAGTAGTTGACACGGCTTTTGCACTCCAAAGAGTCCAAAATATTTTACAAAACTGGCACATGAACAAAAATGTTCAGGTAACTTTATACAAAGGGACTGAACCGCTCCTTATAGCAACAGATGTTCATAAAGAAATTAAAGCCGCATTAAATGTAAAAGTTAATATGCCATCAGGCGGATACTTATTTATACAGACAACAGAAGCGCTGACGGTAATTGATGTAAACAGCGGTAAATTCACAAGTTCATCAACTCAGGATGAAACAATTCTGAAAACAAATATTGAAGCAGTACATGAAATTGCAAGACAGCTGCGTTTAAGAAATATAGGCGGTATGATTATTATCGACTTTATTGATATGCTTTCGCGCGCCGACAAACTTGCTATTATGGAAGAACTTGAAATTGCGCTTGAGCCTGATAAAGCAAAACCGCAGGTAGGTCAGCTTTCGGATTTAGGGCTTGTTGAACTTACAAGACACAGACAGGGACAGTCTTTATCTGAAATATTTACTAAAAAATGCCCGCACTGTCAGGGAACAGGTTATTTTATGAATGAATTTAACTTTGCGACACCGACTGCCGAAGGTGAATACAGAGCTAAAGCCGCAAAAATGAAACTGCCGGTTAATAATTTCAAAAAGAATAACAAAAATAACCAGAACAAAAATCAAAATCAGCCGGCTCCTGAAACACAAGTTGTTGAAGAAATTCAACAGACTCCTAATGTTGAAATAGAAACCGAAAATCCGTCAACTGTTGCAATTCAGGAAACAGAAAAAAGAGAAAATAAGAAAAAACGCGGCGGAAGAAAGAACAAATTTGAAAAGAAACCGGAGCAGGAAATAACTGTTGAACCGACAATAGAAACTGCTGAAACCGTTTTGGCTCCGAATGAAGAAATAAAACCTGTTATGGAAGTTGAAGAAGTTAAGACTGAAGAACAAACAGACAATATTCAGAGTGAAGCTTCTGTAGAAGAAAAACCTAAAAAAACGCGCAGACCAAACCGCGGAGCTTCCAAAACAAGAAAAACAAGAACTAAAAAAACTAAAGAGGAAAAAGTTGAAGAATAAAGTATTTCATACATTGCTTACTTTTATATTATTAACAGCAAATGCGGGATTGTGTGAGCAAACCCGCACTGCTGTTTTGCATTATGTAACAGGTAAATTTGCGCTTGCTATGGGCGGGGTTCTATTATCAGCACTGGTAATTTTCCTAGGTTTGTCAATGTATAAAAGACTTCTTGGAATAAATAAAGAATATTATACAAATGAAAAAGAAATATTAAAAACTCCAAAAACTGCACAAGAAGCTATCCAATTTTTTATTCATAAAAACAAATTGACATAAAGGGGTAAATAATGAAATACAAAGCATTTGGGGCTATTGACCTTTTAATCGGTCTTGTAATTGTATCATTTATATTTATTATAGGAATGAATGCCTTTAAAGGCGTTTCTTCCTTAAAAATAAATGATTCCCCGGTAAATCAGCAAAGCGTTCAGGAACATGTTGACCAAACTGTAAATGAAATAGAAAATATCCGTCAGCAAACAATAGACTATAACAAACAAATGCTTGAAGGAAATTATTAAATCGCAGACAATTGTTCTTTTTCCAACCGTTGCTTTTCATAAATTATATCAATAAGTTCTTTTAATACTTTATTGTAAGGTGTTTCAATATTAAGTTTGCGCCCCAGTTCTATAACTGTTCCCGCAAACATATCAACCTCTGTTTTTCTGCCGGCCTCAACATCCTGAAGCATTGATGTTTTGCCTTCGGGAATCATAGTATGAAGATGTTCAATTGTTTCATCAATCATCACGTCTGTGTTATTAACACCTTCCGCTTTTGCAAGAAATTGAACCTCTTTTAAAATATGTCTTACAAATTCCATTGCTTTTGAATTTTTAAGCAGCTCTCCGAAAGTAAGCCCGAGAATTGCAGTTGTTTGATTGGCCGCAACATTCAACATAAATTTTAACCATAGAGAATGGAGTATATCGTCAGGTATTGAATAGTTAATTCCAACCTGTTCAAAATATTCCTTTAATCGCTCAACATTTTCAATATCATCAGAATTTTCAGAACCGTAAACAATAGTGTTTACATCATCATGGATAATTTTTCGTCCTTCTCGTACTGCACTGTGCCCTATAAAATAAGAATAAAGGAGTTTTTCTCTCCCGTATTTTTCTGCAATCAGCCATTCACTTGTCACCCCGTTCAAAAGCGATAAAATTATTGTATCATCTTTAACAAAATTTTTTATATTATTTAAAGCTTCATTTAAACCTTCAAATTTTGTAGCAATTATAATTAAATCAGCCTTAAAATTATTATTATCAGGCAAAATGTAGTTAAAGTTAAGAACTCTGTCGTTAAATATAGTAGGATTATCCAAATATCTCTGAAGCCTGTCTTTATCAACAAGAACTCTTAATGAATCATTATCATAACTCTGAATTTTATCTGCATAAATACTTCCGATTGCACCGATGCCGCATATCAAAACATTTTTTATAATATTCATATTCAAATATTAACACATAAAATTAATATAAAAAATTATGTTAAAAATTGTACACATATTTTTGTATTCAAGCAATTTCGGCATCAAATAATTACTTTATAAATATATAGTAGTGTAGATAAATTGTAGTGTGAAATTTTCATGGGACTGGAAATATCAAGACCGCTTGGTGTGGGCGGAATAAGTTCAAATATTTATATTAACCGGAACAGATATAATACAGGTTTCGGTCAAAATAGTGTTTCAGACACCTTTGAAAGACAATCCGTTGAGCGTTACACAACGGAAGCTGCGATAAACAGAATGATTAACTCCAATCCAAAAATTAAAAAAATTGTCAAAAACTTTAACCCGCAAATGCAGTTAAATATCCAGGAACTTAAAGAACTTTTAAATAAGCACGCCTCGGATACTCAAAAAATTGCAAAAGGAATAGCTGAAAATTTACCATTTTCTCTAAGAAATAAAGTAGACTTAAAAGCCATAGATGACGCTGCATATCTTCATGATATAGGCAAAGTCCTAATTCCTGAAAATATTTTAAACAAAGCCGCAAAACTCGACGAGAACGAAATAAAAATTATGCATACGCACTCTCAACTCGGGTATGAAATGCTTAAAACAACAGATATTTCACCAGTAACATTGAATCTTGTGCGTAATCATCATCAAAATGCGAAAAAAACAGGATATCCTTGGGTAGGCAATGATTTTAATGCAGATTTAAACCTGCAAATTCTTTCTGCTTCGGATAAATATTCTGCACTTACTGAAAATCGCGTATATAAAGAGGCTATGAGCCCTAAACAGGCATTGACAATAATTTATCAGGATGTAAAAGAAGGAAAACTCCATCCTTTTATTTTCAAAGCACTTGTAAATCATGTGAATAACAATACACTTTCAAAAGTGTCATAAGATATGTTATTAGTATATTTTCCTCTCTCAAGAGAGGGAAATATACGCCTACAGAGGATAGGAGGGTAAGAGGGCAGGCTGTTTTCATTTATAGATATTTTGGTAAAATTGCAGCAAAATTCATTATTGATACTAGCTTTGCCTCTTAGCATCTATGCCTCTTCGCCTCTAATTATCACCCATCCTAGCCTTCCCTAGCTAGGGAAGGAAAATTTTTACGTGCGCGAAGCGCACCGTAATGACTTAACGTCTTAACGTCTTATCGACTTATCGACTTCTAATAACATATCTTATGTTTTAAAATAAATTAATATTTTGTTTGTTGTATAATTAAATTGATGAATTTAGACACAGCCATAGATACATTTTTATCTCCGATAGCCGATAAAATTTCAGGGATTATCTTTAGTTCTATCACCATTAACGGGGTTAGAATTGAATTTCTCGTTGCCCTTTTAATGATTGCCGCATTTTATTTTACAATCAGAACTCGTTTTATCGGAATTTGGGGATTTAAACACGCAATTAAACTGATTACTAAAAACTACGAACATAAAGAAATACGTGTTAAAAAGAAAAAAGGCGAAGTTTCATCATTTCAGGCTCTTACTGCAACAATTTCAGCATCTGCCGGAATAGGAAATGTTGCAGGATCTGCTGCTGCCGTATCAATAGGCGGGCCGGGTGTCATTTTTTGGATGATTATGGCCGGTTTTTTCTCAATGGCTTTAAAGTTTGCGGAAGTTCTTCTCGGATTGAAATTTCGTAAAGTTAATCCTGACGGAACAATAGCGGGCGGGCCAATGTATTACATTGAGGGAGCTTTAAAAAATAACAAATACATAGGAAAATTTGCACCGCATCTTTCAAAAATTTATGCCGTATGCTGTATTTTTGCAATGATAGGCGGATGGAATTTATTCCAAATAAATGCAATGACAACCCAGCTTACTGAAGTTACCGGCGGAGAAAATAGCTTTTTTGCTCATCAAAGCTGGCTTTTAGGATTAATAGTTGCAGTTATAACCTATTTTACCATAATCGGCGGGATAAAAGCTATAGGAAAATTTACTTCAAAAGTAACACCGGTTATGTGCACTTTATATGTTCTCACAGCTTTTGCAGTTTGTCTGTATAATATTGGACATGTTCCTCATACATTCAGTGTAATTTTAAAAGAAGCATTTCATCCAAAAGCATTAGCCGGCGGATGGATGATGTGCATGTTATGGGGATTTCGCCGTGCAATGTTCGCAAATGAAGCAGGGCTTGGAACTGCTCCTATTGCATTTTCCGCCGTAAAAACAAATAATCCGGTTGCTCAAGCCTTTATTGCAATGCTTCAGCCTTTTGTTGATACTGTTATTGTAGGCTCTGCGACCGCTTTTGTCATAGTTGTTTCCGGTGAATACTTGAATACAACAGGTATTGCAGGCATTGAATTAACATCTAAAGCATTCGGAAGTGTATGTCCGTTTTTCCCGATTTTGTTAACATTTATGGCAAGTTGTTTTGTACTGTCCACAATGCTTTGCGGTTCATATTACGGAATTAAAGCGTGGAATTATTTATTTGGCGATACAAAATTGACAACACGGACTTTTCAGGTTATATATTGTTTATTCATTATTATAGGTTCTGCCATGAACTTTAAAAGTATAATTAATCTATCTGATGCATTTACTTTATTCTTGGCTGTGCCAAACTTAATAGCAGTATTCATGTTATCTGATGTAATCATGAAAGAATTAAAAAGATATTGTAAAAAATATAATGTAGGATTATTTAAAGAGGAGAGAGATGAAAATGAAGAAAGATTGTCTGGAGATAGTAAGCTCAAAGTGTAACAAATGTACGGCATGCGCGCTCGGCAAAACCCGTAAAAATGTAGTATTTTCTGACGGAAATCCTTCTACTGCCAAAGTTGTATTCATAGGAGAGGCACCTGGAGAGATGGAAGATGAATTAGGCAGACCATTTGTAGGGCGTGCCGGACAACTTTTGAATGAATTTCTTGCAGAAGCAGGGATTTCAAGAGAAGAAGATATTTATATGATTAACACTGTAAAATGCAGACCTCCTGAAAACAGAGTTCCTACAGATGATGAAAAAGCAGCTTGCAGAAAATTTTTAAACGCTCAAATTGATATTATCAATCCGCGTGCAATTGTTTTATGCGGAGCTACAGCATTAAAATCTTTTGTTAACCTTGATAAAAAACAGACAATCTCAAAAGTCAGAGGCCAGTGGATGACAATTAATGTTGACGGAAAAGACTACAAAGCTATAACAATATTCCACCCGTCATATCTTTTGAGAAACCGCTCAATGGAAGAAGGTTCTCCAAGAAGATTAATGCAGATTGATTTAAAAAATATTAAAGACACTATTCTGCCGGATGTTGACCACTTTAATGATGGCAATAGTGTAGAATTTATGGAAGCAAAAGAACTTGCTTTAGTTTAAGTTATAACAAATGTCTATTACAAAAAAGACGTGTGATAATTCACGTCTTTTTTTATTTTAATATTGACAAATATCAAAAAATATTAAATAATAAAATATATTGTATGATTAAGAGGAGTTTTATTATGGTTGAGAATGACCAGCTGAAAATCGGCCCCCCCCCCGAAAGCGCGTACACGATAGAAATTGATGCAGCTAAGTTGCTAGATGGAAGGTCGGAGGTCAAGAGGTCAAGAGGTCAGGCTATTTTCGTTTATAGCTATTTAGGTAAAACATGGACAAAATTTATTATTGATAATAGCTTTGCCTCTATGCATCCTTGCATCTTTGCATCTAATTTTAGCCTGACTTCCTGCCCTCCGGTCTTCTGTTCTTCTGATCTCACCCACCCCTTTACTTCCCCTCCCCTCAAGGGAGGGGAAAAAGAACCCTCACCCCATCCCTCTCCCACAGGAGAAGGTGCTGCGCACGTAGCCTACTCTCACAATATCCGTCGAGCTGCATTTACTTTGGCGGAGGTACTTATCACCCTCGGAATTATCGGTGTGGTCGCGGCTATGACTATACCTGCGGTTACTGCGAAATATCAGCAAAAAGTTTTGCAAAAACAATTTTTAAAAAGTTATAACACCATTCAAAATGCATACAAAACTTTAGAATATAATTTAGGCTACGCTCCGGAATGTTATTATCCCGACCATGCAGGAAATACTAGCGATGGAAGCAGAAAATGCAAAGCTGCGGCTCAAGAACTAAAGAAAAACATGTCAATAATAAAAGAATGTAACGGGAATGCATTGAACAACGGCTGTATCCCTGAATACAAAGGGAATAATGAAATTTTTGCGGAAAATAATCCTGACGCAACAGAAGAAGAAATTGAAAATTCTACTAAAGGCTGCACCTGCTTTACAAAAAGCTCAATTTCAAATTCGAATATGGTCTGGGTTCTATCAGACGGTACCATAATGATGTGGTGTTATGAAGGAAGCTATCCAATGTTTGCCATAGACATTAACGGTAGAAAAGGGCCTAATAAATGGGGATACGATTTGTTTCAATTTGGGATTAGCTCTTCTGACGGCTATAATCTGAAAGTTGATTCAGGCATTTCATGCGGGGCGAATACAGTTGAAAAAGGCGGCAAGACATCTAAACAAATGCTTTTAGAGAGTTACAAGTAATTTTAATTTTTGATCTGCCGCTTTTCGGAAATTATACCAACTAATTCTTTCAATACTGTATTATAAGAGAATAGTAGGGCGGGATAAGCAAAGCTTATCTCGCCAAGCATTACAAGTTATGCATTATCAACAATTTTTTCTGCCGGAGCAAGACCTGGTTCCAAATCTGAGCCTGTTATCCATTTTCTGAATTTAAACTGAGCTTTTGGAAGCGCATACGCCAATAAAAAACTGCTCAATGCAACGTTTGTTATAATATTAGCAGATTTTGCAAACCTTGATTTTTTAACAAATAATCTAAACGCATCATCACTCTTGCCTTTTGCAGTTTCCGCAAAAGTTTTTATATCATTTCTAAATTTGCTTAAATTCTTGATATCAACATAGGTTCTTGGATCTCTGACACCGTTTTCTAATATTTGTATTTTCCCGAATTTCTTTGCAAATTTTATAAATTGCGTATCTTTATTAGAAATATCATCAACAAATTTTAACAAATCTTCAGCTTTATCGGATTTTGGAAGATTATTTAATATACTTCCGTCCTTTACCTGCGCTATAAATTTTTTATCAGCAAGAATTACAGGATCAAGCTCTACCCCTGTAGCTTTATTCAAAACTTTTTCAATCCATTTGGGAGCAACAAAATTTAAAAACATCATGCCCGCCATTTTGAAAGAAATATCATAGGCCTCATTTTTATTTCTTGCAGTTCCGACACGCCCAAGAGCATACCCGCCGTCTGTTACTGCCATCTTATCCTGTGCGGAAAAATTTGCGACCTTTGCAACCCAGTTTCCTGAAAAACTAATATCCTTATTTTTATAAAATCTATCCTTTTGTAAAAAACTTATCTTATCAGTAGACTTTTGCTGTGCTTCTTTTTTTCTCAAATTTTCAATTTTTCTTGCTGATGAAGCAAAAATAAGTTTCGGCAGAATAAATCCCATAAACAGAATAGGAATTGTTGTTGATGCAATAAATTTTGAAGCGAGCAGTTTTTCATACATTTTTTTATTTTGTTTTACTTTTAATAAGTCTTTTACCGCATCAGGCGCAATATCTTTGAACTTTTTGATATTGTAATCAATCCCCTGAATTCCGTTTTCTTCCTTGAACAATTTCAAATTAACTTTAGGATTCAGACCTTTTGTTTTTATATACTTATCACACAGCCAGCCGACCAAAGGAATACCGCCGAGCCACACTGCAGATACGGAATATTCATCTAAAAAACGTTCCCTGGCTGCGAGATATGCAATTCCTTTTGATTCTTTTTTGTTCTGCTCATAAGTCAGAGCAATTTTTGTCGGAACCTCTATTCCGCAGTCACGTACGATTAAAGGGTAAACACTGTTATTGTTGCCGATTGCCGAAATTATATTTGCTATTGCCATTTTATTTTCTCCAATTCCTTAAGTAAAAAAATAGTCCCTCACGCATCTCTTGCTCCTTGAAAGACTATTTTTTAACGGAATTGTTTTATTAGTAAAATCTTTAAAGCGTGCACCACCAATCCCATAGCCTTTCAAGGTTGCTATGATGATGGATATGATGGAGTTTTAAAGATTGATTTTGTAACATTTTTAATTTCCTTGTTAGTACACGATAATACAAAAAATATAATATTGCAATACCGCCCTGTACAAAATTTAATAAAATTCGTAAATATTTATTTTTGCTAATTAATTTTTATCGAAAAAATTTTTTATTTCAGTTACTTTATCAGGATTGTTCAGCTTTATAAGAATAGTTTTATCTTTAGAAGTCTGCCCTTTTGCTATTTCGAAATTTGATTTTGGGACTTTTAACTGCTTTGATAAAAACTCTATAACAGCCTTATTCGCCTTGCCTTCAACCGGCTGTGTCGTAATTTTAAGTTTTATCATATCATCTGAAATTATTATTTCATTTTTGCTTGCGTTAGGCGACACGCGAATATTAATGAGCAATCCTTCTTTAACTTCTTTAATCATTTTTGTAATCCTTATGAATGAATTTTTCCGATTTACTTGAAAAATTCAAATAAAATCTGTATTATGATTATATCATGAGTGAAAAACCTCTTTTTGACGATATAAAAAAAGAACTTATTGCACAAAACAGAGAGCCTTCTGAAATTGAAGAAATCGAAAAGGCATATCTGTTTGCGAAACGTCTGCATGAAGGTCAATATAGGATTTCAGAAGAACCTTATATTATTCACCCCGTAGAAGTTGCCAAAATCCTTGTAGGATTGAAAGTAGATTCTCACACGCTTGAAGCGGCGTTTTTACATGACATTCTGGAAGACACAGATACACAGCCCGAAGAAATCGAAAATCTTTTCGGTAAAGATGTTTTATCCCTTGTACAGGGTGTTACAAAACTCGGGAAATTACAATTTAAGTCTAAAGAAGAAAGACAGGCCGAAAACTTCCGCCGTCTTTTTATTGCGATGGCAAAAGATATTAGAATTGTATTCTTAAAACTTGCAGATAGGCTGCACAATATGCGCACGCTTAATTTTATGACAACAGCCAAACAGCAGAAGATTGCGCGTGAAACTCTTGATATCTTTGCCCCGCTTGCAAACCGCTTAGGGATTTACAAAATAAAAGCAGAACTTGAGGACTTGTCGCTCCGTTACCTTGAACCCGATAAATATTTTGAAATAGCGCGTCTTGTATCTCAGACAAAAGCAGACAGAGAAGCTACGGTCAAAATTCTTATTGACAAAATTACAGCCGATGTAAAAAAAGCAGGTATTAACGCTCAAATTACGGGCAGAGCAAAGCATTACTACAGTATTTACAGCAAAATGAAACGTCTGAATATAGCATTCCACGACCTTTACGATATAACGGCAGTCCGTGTAATAGTCGATACTGAAAAAGAATGCTATGAGGTTTTAGGGCTTATTCACTCCCAATTTAAGCCAATTCCGGGGAGATTTAAGGATTATATTGCAATGCCTAAAGGCAACATGTATCAGTCCCTGCATACATCAGTTATCGGCCCCCGCTCAAAGCCTCTTGAAGTTCAAATCAGAACCTGGGAAATGCACGAGGTTGCGGAATACGGTATTGCCGCTCACTGGAGATATAAAGAAAAAGGGTCGCAAAAAGCCAATGCGCCTTCAGATATGCAGTTTTCGTGGATGAGAAAATTGGTTGAATATGATAAAGATATGGCCTCAGCCGAAGATTTTGTGAATTCCGTAAAACTGGATTTATTTTCAGATCAGGTTTTTGCATTTACTCCTAACGGGGATGTATTTGATCTTCCTGTTAATGCTACTCCGGTTGACTTTGCATACAGAATACACTCGGAAGTCGGAAATAAAACTGTCGGAGCACTTATAAACGGCAGAATAGCACAGCTTGACACAAAACTGCATAACGGCGACATTGTAGAAATTCTAACTTCAAAAACACCTGCACCGCGTCTTGACTGGCTTAATTTTGTCGTCACAAAACAGGCTTCCTCTAAAATTAAACAGTGGTTTAAGAAAAACAACAGAGAAGAACATATAGAACTCGGGAAAACCAACCTTGAACATGAGCTTACAAAAGCTGTTTTTGATGAATATACCAAATCAGGCGAGTTTGAAAAAGTTGCAAAACAAATGAATTATCTGACTGCGGAAGATTTATTTGCGGCACTCGGATACGGGGAAACAACAGTAAACAAAATTATAAATAAGCTTAAAAAGCCGGAACAGCCCAGACAACCGTCAAATACTTTCCACGGCGGCACAAAAAGAAAATCAGAAAAGGATATCATCGGGCTTGAAGGGTTGATGTATTCAATTGCAAAATGTTGTTCGCCAATCCCCGGCGAGCCCATTGTAGGAGTTGTAACCAGAGCCAAAGGTGTAACAGTTCACAGAATGGACTGTCCTATGCTTGATCACATTGAACCCGAAAGACTAATGGCTATAAACTGGTCAGGAGACAACGTTAACAAGACCTACAATACGACAATCAGAATTGAAACCGCCGAAAAAATGGGACTTTTAAAGGATATTATTGCAGCCGTTTCGGATAACAACACAAATATCAACTATGCAAATGTAAAATCCAAAAGCGGGAAAGTCGGAATTGTAGAGCTGGGGATTGAACTGGATAATATTGATACTTTGAAAAAAGTTATTTTAAGTATTCAGGCGATACCCGATGTTTACAGTGTAAAACGTATCCAAACCTCATATTCCGCACCAAGCATGCCTAGACGCAATAACGGGAAACAGAAACATAATAAGAATAAAAAAGGGAAATAAAATATTTAATTCAGCTCGCGCAACAAGTGCGCGAGCTTCACTAATAAAAACTTGAATTAACAAAATCATTCCTTATGAAAATGCCTTAAATGATCTTTCTACGTTTTTATCTATTACACTCTTGATTGATTCGTATTCGGTTTGCAGGGCACTGTGTTCGGTATCAAGTTTTTTCAAATCCTGATCAATTTTTTTATCTTCGTTCTGGATATCTCGTAAGGAATTTTGGTATTCTACTTCAGCCTTTGCTACTGCTACAGAATCCTCTTGAGAAACAATATCACTTGCATTGGTGTAAATGATAGAAGTCCATGTATAACCCTCTGAGGATAAACTGGGCTGTTTATCTCCATTAGATGACGGATTATAATAGGTAGCCTGGCTCAATGTAACCAGCCCGTTGGTTAATGCAAATTGAAGCCATTCCGAACTGCTTAATAAATTCGGGTCGATTTCTTTATAACTAGCACTTTTTTCATTTTTATCATTATTTGTAACGCCATATAATGTCGTACCATCATCATTTACTATAGAATTTACTTTATTGGCACTTTCCGAACCGTTCATCATATACCATAAATTAATATACCACTGTGCTTTTGCACTATCATTAACGATGATATCATACTGAGGCTTTTCGGGCTCTTGGACTTGTACAGGCGGCGTAGGTGCATCAGGTGGTGTACCTAAAGTCAATTTTCGCATGTCACCATCTGTAAAGTTAATTAACATATCTATCATAGTTTCTCTACTCAACATATTTTCTGTAAATAAATAGCTGGGAGAATTTGTATCACCATTAGTTAAGGCAGGTCCCCAATTGTCACTAACAAACCTTAGATCTATTGCCTTTTGTTTTAAAGATTTAATTGAATAAGTCCCATCACCATTATCAATGAAATCACTCAACAAAACCTGAAGGTTAAATTCTGTTTCATTTATAAGCCCAGCAGCATAATCTGCCTTGGCTTTTTCCAGCCTGTTAGTTATACCGCTTATACCCTGATAATCATCCGTACCATCACAATATCTTAAATATTCTCCAGAAGCATCTTTCTCATTCAATCCATCAGATACCTGAGCCATCTCTTCATTACATGAATTATCCATATAACCACCAGGATTCCCACCTATTGTCAATATATATCCGGCAGAAGTTTCATACATACCCCCATTACCGTTATTACCACACGTATCTAATTCCGCACTATAATCAAGAATATGCCCAAGTACATGACTATAACAGGAACAATGATTTTGGTCATCAGCCTGTAACGCCGACCAGTAACATTGTTGACTTTTTTCTTCTGGAAACGGCCCGTCTTTTATATCACTTGTTCCTACAGCTCCACTAAAAATTTTATACAAATCAGTTTGGTTTTCTGAGTCTTGATAAGCTTTAAGCTCTTCAAGATATATAGCGTATTCTTCAAGGTATTTTTGGTACTCCTCTAGGTAATCTTCATAAACATCATACTCTTTTTCATATTCGTCATATAAAGTATCATCAACCAAATTGTAACAATTTAAAAAATCATACAAACTGTTTGATTTTTCATAGTTTTTTGCATCTGTTCCTGATACAAGATATTGTCCAGAAGAATTTTGAATTGCATACTGATTTTTCAAAGACTGGTAAGTATACAAAAGAGCCGGGGTTAAATTGGAAACGGTTGTGGAACCGTCATCATTATAAGACTTAAATGTCAGTTTTTCTGAATTCAATGCATTCATATACTTTTCACTGGCTGCAGTGGATTTGTCCGCAAGACGAAGTTTTGAATTAGTGAGCATTTGCGAACGTAATTCATTATCCGTTAGACGCGCTGTTACGCTTAATAATCTTGCTTGTCCTGCTGACATTCCCATGAGTGAATTTCCTTTTGATTAATTATTATCATGTAGAATATCGGTATTATCACAAATTTTCTTTAATAATTTTATATGGTTTGTTAAAAGTTTTTTACATTTTGTAATATTTATAAAATCTGAATAATAAAAAACATATACAAAATTTAACTTATTTGATGAATACAAACAAATTTGATAAAATTCTAGGTATGATTAAAATTTTAGTTATTTCAGAGCGGAAAGAAAAATGCGATTATTTTAGTACGATTTTTAATAAAAATACGTACGAATTAACCTGTTTATCAGACGAAAATTTAATATACGATTTGATAAGCGCAGACAATCCGGATGTTATTATTATTGATTCTCAAATCAATTCTCTGAAAAGTCTTAATAAAAAAATCAAAAGTATATGCAATAATACAATTATAATTTTTTTAGTTTCTTCAAAAATTGATAAAGAACTTCTTAAATATGCAAATGCGTTTCTAACTGATGATATGTCCGATGATTTTGTAATTTCAACAATAAATGTTAATCTCAGGATGAAAAATTCGCTTGAAATGCTTTCTAATTCCAACAAGGATTTAGCTGACAGTTTATACCGATTAAACGCGCTATATTCAACAAGTTCACAGTTTTCGGGAACTCTTGATAAAGCAAAACTTATTCAATATATGATTGAGGGGATGGACAGGGCGCTAAGTTTTTCTCTAACCTGCACGCTTTCTTTCTGCACGGAAGAAAAACCCGTTTTAATTCTAAATTCGTTATATGAATTATCCGAAGAACTTATAGAGGCTTTAAAACTTCGCACCATACTGAATTATAATTCTTTATTCGAGGGAAAAACTCCCCCTGCAGAAATAGACTCGGAAAACTTAAAAGTAATAAAACAAATAAAATATCCTGCGAGCAGATTTACGTTTAACCTGTTCAGATTTGATAATATGTTCGCGCAGATAAATCTCGGGGATAATTTCTTCGGGTGCGTTGAAATATTTAAAGAAACAGCGTTTACTCCCGATGATGCAACATGTTTTCAAACAATTGCACAGCAGGTATCACTGCCTTTAAAAAGTGCAACCCTTTATCAGGAAATAATAGAGGCAAATACTAAACTTGCAAAACTCGAAAGACTAAAATCCGAATTTATATCAATTGTTTCGCATGAACTTAGAACACCGCTTACCTCCATAAAAAATTCTCTTGATATATTAATGAGCGGGAAATGCGGACAACCGACAGAAGCCGCCGATAAATTTTTATCAATGGCTATGCGTAATGTACAGAGATTATCAGGTATTATAAATGATTTGTTAGACCTATCAAAAATTGAAGCAGGCAAGATGGACTTCAATTTCGCTCCGACAAATATCAACACCGTTATTGATTATGTAAAATCCGCATTATCGGAAGTTGCGAAATCAAAAGGACTTACAATCATAACTGACCAACAAACATCTTTACCTGATATAACAGCTGATGCACAGCGGCTTGAGCAGGTACTTACAAACCTTGTTTCAAACGCGATAAAATTCACTCCGGAAAACAAAACAATTACAATCTCATCAAAACTTGTAAATTCCAGGGATATTCATATAAATGATTACTTTAAGGACAGTATAAAACTTTCCGACAACGATTATGTGCTTGTTTGTGTAAAAGATGAAGGGATAGGTATTGCAGAAAAAGATTTACTCCATGCATTTGACAAATTTGCACAGATAGAAAACTCTTTGTCAAGAAAAGCCGGCGGAACAGGGTTGGGGTTACCGATTGCAAAACAATTATTAGAAGCTCACCATGGCGCCATCTGGTGCGATAGTGAGCTTAATAAAGGGTCAAAATTCTGTTTTGTAATTCCTGTTTCTAATATTCCAAGTCCGGTTTGATATTTCCATTTTTCAAAGATTCAATATCAATATTCTGTTTTGCCCTGGCGAAATTAACGTTATGATTTACAAAATCTACAATATTTATGGGTTTTCCTTCTTTTGCCAGTACTTTTGCCATTTGTGGAAGCTGTTTTAGATTTTCTTCAACCTGCATTAAAGGAGCATTGCTATTTACAAAGCTATTAAGATATATAGGATTTTCTCCAGGGAGTTTATCTGCAGCTTTTGAAAGTTTTGAAATAAGTGCGATTTTTTCAGGCTTTGCAGCACGATTTATTAAAGTAGCAATAAGGTCTACAAAATTTTTCTCCTTTGAATAATCCATAAGATACCCGCCGCTGAGTGTCTGCTTTGCAATATCTTTAACAAGCGGTCTTGCTGCAGACAAATGTCTTGAAGCTTCCGGGTGATCAAACATATCTACAGCAGATGCGAGAAAATATTTTGATGCAGTATTGTCTGTTTGGTTTATAACTTCCTGAGCAAAATTCAAAGCTTCCGGATTGTTTTTTGAAGCTTTAGGCAGTTTTTCGATTAAAGCTGCAAATAAACTTTTGCCTTGTACAACTAATTTTTTCATATCAATATTTGTATTCAACATTTCATGTTTGTCTGCCAGTTCACATATATCAGAAACCAGACCAAGATGTTTCGGGTTCATTGATTTTAATTCTTTTTTTAACCTGGCAACTTCAGGGTTGCGTTCGGCAAAATATTCAATATTTTCCAATAACTGCTCTGTTGTTCTAGTATCAGTAGGTTTTGTATGAGCGCCCATTACCGAAAACGCTTCTTGAAATCTAAGAGTCGGGGTATGAACCACGGAATTAAATAAAGACATAATTAACTTCCTTTCACTTTCACATCTAATAATAATCCTGAATACTAATTTTTGACTTGAAACAGATAATTCTTTACAAAAATTAACAATATAGAAGAAGATTTTTAATATGTTATAATATTTTTAGATAAATTCTAGACTAGGGGAATTGTATGAAAAAAATCTTAATTGTTGATGATGAGCAGGATATCGTAGAAAGCCTTAAATTTGTACTTGAAGCAGCTGATTTTACCTGTTATTGCGCTTATAACGGAGAGGACGGGCTCAGACTTGCTAAAGAAATTATCCCTGATTTGATAATTCTTGATGTTATGATGCCGAAAATTAACGGATATAAAATAAGCAGATTACTAAAATATGATGCAAAATACAAAAATATTCCTATTTTAATGGTTACTGCACGTTCTCAAGAAGAAGATAAACTCATAGGAGAAGAAACAGGAGCTGACGAATATATTACAAAACCATTTGAACTTGATGAAGTTGTAAAGAAAGTAGAACAATATTTAAAATAATATGGAAACAACAGTAACAAACAAAACTCTCGAAAAATTGAAATATGATATGGTCAGAGCAGGTCTTGTTCCTTATGAAACAATTGAACAGGCTGAAGAAGTTGCTAATGCTCAAAATATTAACATAGGACAAGCGCTCATAAACTCAGGAGTTATATCTGAAGAGACAATTCTGAAATTTCTGGAAGCAAAGCTTCATATTCCCTATGTAAATTTGGAAGATTACACACTTGACCCTAAATGTATAAAATTTATAAATTACTCTGATGCGAAAAAATACCGTATAATTCCGCTTTTTAAAATAGAAGATACTCTGACGGTTGCAATGGCGGATCCTCTTGATCTATTTGCAATAGATAAAATTATAGAAACCGCGGAATGTTCTATTGAGCCTGTTGTATCATCAGAAAGCAGTATTCTAAAAAAAATTGATGAATACTATAAACAAGATTCTGCTATCGGAGAAATACTCACGGAAGATGGGGTTGAATATGATTGGCGCGATGAACTTCACAGTGAAGACCTATCTGATAATCATATTCAAAAAATTATTACATCAATCTTAAAACAGGCAATTCTTGAAGGGGTGCACGAAGTTACTTTCCAGAGCGGAGAAGACGGATTCGGCGTAAACTTTAAGAAAAACGGAGAATTTTTGAATAGAGGAAGTATCCCTCAGGTCTTAAGTTCATCATTTACCGCTAAATTAAAAACACTGGCAGAACTTGATGCCTCAGTAAGCGAGGTTCCGCAGCTTGGAAAACTTACTTTTAAAGTTAATAACATAAATGTTGTAGCGAGCATATCAACCTTCCCGACAATTATGGGCGAGAGAATTTTTCTGAAAATTTATAAACCGCCAAAACCGTTAAATCAAATAATTAAATCTGAAAAATCATTAAAGCTGATTAAGTCGGCTCTTAATATTCCGGGAATAATTATTGTATGTGGTTCTCCTTTGAGCGGAAAAACCCATATAATTTATTCACTCCTCATTGAAGCTTCCGGAATGAATAAAAATATTATGACTTTAGAAAGTATTGCAAAATACAATCTCAAAAATGTTCATCAGTGTGAACTCAATGAAAATGTCGGATTTAATATGGACAAAGCATCAAGATTTATTGAATTCCAATCTCCGGATATTATATATTTAGAAGGGATAAAAACAAAAGATTCATTTGATTATTTTTCAAGTCTTGTTTTTGAAAACAAAACAATTGTAATGGAATTTTTGGCAAATAACATGGATGATTTAAGATACAAATTATCCTTCTCGGATTTTGAAACCCTCAAATCCCTGATTAGCTGTATGATATTTATTCACTCCCAAGACAGTATTGAAGTATTTTCAAAAGAAGCTGTTCAAAAATACCTCGGATAAAAGTTTAAAAATTTTACTAACAATTTTTTTCAACATATTTGTGGTTTGAAACAATCGATTGTAAAAACACGGATAAAAGAATTAACAACATTCCGATATAAAAAGAGATACTCAATTGATGACCTTCTCCCAAAAATATTATAGCCAGCAATATCCCGTAAATAGGTTCAAAATTCCCGTAAAGGCTTACCGTAAATGCGGAAAGAGTCCGCAGAACATGTATTTGCAGAATATAAAGTCCAATCGTACAGAAAAAAGCCAAGATAAAAAGATAAGAAAAATTCATTAAAGACGGAATTTCAAAATTCATAAAGCCTGACAAAATTCCCCCTAAAATAGCAATCGAAAGCAAAAATGTTCCGCCTGCCAATTCATAAAAAAGCATTGTCTTTGAACTTTTCTCTGTTACTACAACTTTATTTAGGACAGTATAAAGAGCAATCAATGCCGCAGAAACAATTCCAAGCAATATCCCAACTCTAAACTGAGTATCAATATGGAAAATAAGGCTTATACCTCCTACCGCAATGAGACTGCACAAAAGATTGCTTAACGAGGCAGTTTTTTTATATATTAGAGGCTCAAATATCGCAGTAAAAAATCCTTCAAGAGAATAACAAACAACACCTACCGCAACATTTGCAAACTTTATGCTCGCAAAAAAGAATATAAAATGAAGTCCCAGAAGCATACCGAGTCCGCTTATTTTTAATATTTCACAAAATTTTTCTTTAGGGACTTTTTTTAAAAGCAGCAAAATAACATAAAATAGAATAAAGGCAAAAAGCATTCTGTACCACACAATATAAACAGCATCCATTGTAATAAGTTTGCCTAAAATACCCGTTAATCCCGCAAGGATTACGGAAATGTGCAATTTTATGTATTCATTTCTTAAATTATCTGCCATACTAATATTATTCCCATAATATTATGTTTATGGCAAATTATCCTATTTTTGTACCAGTTCCCTGTACATATTCAAGTATACAGCAGAACTTCTACGCCATGAAAAGTCGGATTCCATTGCGGATTTTCGCATAGCATTTAAAGTATACTTATCCTGATAAACTCCTAAGGAGCAATAAATTGCCTGCATCATATCCCAACCTGAATAACCCCAGAATTTAAAGCCTGTAGAATCATTCAAGGGATAACCGGTTACAGTATCTTCAAGCCCTCCGGTTGCTCTTACAACAGGTAAAGTCCCGTATCTCATCGCTATTAACTGGCTTAACCCGCAGGGCTCAAATTTAGAAGGCATTAAATAAAAATCGCTGCCGGCATAAATACGATTTGCTAAATCCGACTTATAGCCTATATATGCACGAATATTTGAAGTGTTATTGGAAAGCCAGATAAGAAGATTTTCATAATCCTTCTCACCGCTGCCAAGAAATATAAAATCAGCATTCAGCCCCTTCAATTCGTTTTCACACGCTCTTATAAGATCAATTCCTTTCTGTCCGACAAGACGGGAAACCATTGCATAAATCGGGCGTTCAGGTTTATACTCCAATCCGAATTCTTCACACAAATGCTTTTTATTTTCTTCTTTATTTTTCAAAGTTTTAACATCATATTTTTTTACAATATTTTTATCTGTTTTAGGGTTAAACACATCATAATCAATACCGTTTAAAATTCCGAGAAGTTTTCCCTGGTTCATACGCAGAGTATAATCCATCCCTTCTCCGTACTCTCCTGTCAGAATTTCTTTTGCATAAGTCGGAGATACCGCAACAACTTTGTCGGAATAATTAATTGCACCCTTCATCCAGTTAACTTTCCCGTAATGTTCTACTCCCCATTCGTTATATACAATATCTTTGCGCATATTCGCAAAATCCAGAACATCCTCAAACCAGACTCCCTGATATGCAAGATTATGAATTTCAAAAACAGTTTTTGTATTTTTCCAAAAATCGTCATATCTGTAGTTGCTGTGCAGATATACAGGTATCATTGCAGTATGCCAATCATTTGCATGAATAACATCAGCTTTAAAGTTAAGAAGTTTGGCATATTCCAGAGTTGCAAGACTAAATGCAATATATCTTTCATGCTCATATTTCGGGTCAAGCCATTTGGGATAAACTTCCTTAAAGCAGGTAAAATACCAGTCATTATGCACAAAAAATACATTAATATTTGTTCCGGGAAGTTTGCACATAAACAAACGGAATTTATGCCCCATTCTGTCGAATGTCAGCCACATTTCTGAATTTTCAAGCTCTTTAATTCCCCATTTATTAACATCAATAAGCCCGTGTAAAGGTGTGAAAATAGCGATTTCAGCATCTTTTTCAATATATTTCGGCAAACTGCCAACTACATCCGCAAGCCCGCCTGCTTTTGAAAAAGGGGCTACTTCTGCTACTGCAAATAATATTTTCATTCTTTACTCTCCTTCTTTTGATGAATTTTCGGAAATAAATACCGTATTTTCATTAAATGTTCCGGCTGTTTCTGCCTCATCCTCTTCTACCGCAATATAATGCGCCGGATCTGTATCAAAATTAAAATTTATACCGTATTTAGCCGCAATATATTGTGCATGCGCCATACAAATTTCGGCCTTCTCCTTTTGGCCTTTAAACATCATTACTTTGTACATGTTATATTTAAACAACATTAAAAGATATTCGCTGGTTACGTTATTTTTTTCAAGCTGAATAAGTGAATTGTTAATAATTCCGTATGCAACCTCATATTTATTCTGTTTTAAATGCAATTCACTCATAACATACCAGGCAACATATAAAAGAGTTGTCATTCCGTTATTATTTGTTGCCTTAATAATCTTATAAATAATAGAATCAGCCTTTTTATACGAATCCAGCTGCAGATATGCGTAACCGATTAACAAATCGCAGAACAGCTCAAGTTGATGAATACGTCCTATTTTAGCGGCAATTTTAGCTTTATAAATATGTTCGGCAAAATTTTTGTAATCGCCATCTAAATTTACAAATGCATTAATTATATTAACAATTACATTGCCAAACCTGTCATTTTCTGCAACTTCCGGAATCGTGACCGAAATAGGCCTTCCATGAATTAAATCTTCAAGAGCAACAAATAAGATATAAGATTTCGGAATAAAGTCCAGATCAGCATTAACAATATCCAAAAACTGCGCAACATTTCCGGATAATATCAAAACATTCCCAAGAGCAACATACCCTACAGAATCAATAATTAATGAATTAAAATCTTCTTCCGTAAAATATTCAGGTTTCAATACTTTTACAGAATCTCTGTTGATTATATTCAAAACTTTATAACCGACATCAAGCGAATCCATTAACGCTCCGACATTGAATAAAATTTGAATATGAATTAATGACATAAGGAAAAAATATGTATTAAAATTCAGAGCCGAAGGATCTAAAGATGATACAGGAAGCAGGGACAAAACTTTATGCGTAAGCTCAAGCGCGTGATTATAATCTCCGGTATTCAATGCCCCGTTAATCATTTTATTGCAGAGAAATATTATTTTTTCTACATCTTTTGTTTTTTCTAAATTCTTTAAGGTTTCCTCTGCAATTTCAGAAGTTTTTTCCGGAACATATTCGTACAGATTATTAGAAATCTCCTCGTATAAATTGAGTTTATATTCCTGCAGCGCTTCCTGCTGTTCCGGTTCCTGATTTAAGTCAAGCAGTTGTAAAATCTTATTCGTACAGTTTAAATAAGAACTAAAATCGCCCAGTGCCAGATTAATTTGAGCAAGCTCTTCCCACTGTTTCCGTTCATTTTCAGTATCCTGAAGCAAGCCGTATAAATATGCCTTTACAGGACTTGGCATTCCTTCGATAAAAACTTTATCAAAAAGCTCTCTGGCAACATCTTCCAGATAAATTTTGCTTACGGTAGTCAATAAATTATCTCTTAAAAGATTATAATTCGGGAAATATAAGCAATTATTATATTCAAAAACATAACCCATATTGGAAAGTTTTTCTATAATTTCAGACTGATTTTCATACCCGAGGCTTGCAACAGTATTCATATCAATACGTGTTCCCAGAAGCACTATTGAGGTTAAAAATTTCATTACATCTGCTTCATCCTGCAAAAGATTCAGTCTTCTGGCAATAAGTCTGTCGAGATTCGACGGAATAATAATAGTTTTCGGATTAATCATTGTAATGCAGTCTTCATCAACCGCAAAAACACCGGATTCTATCAAGTACTGAATTGCAAAATCTATAAACAGCATACTTCCGCAGGAATATTTTGCAACCCTCTGAAAATAAAAATTATCAAGAACATTACGATAATATACTTTATTATCCTCAATCAATTTTTCAAAAGAAGTAGGTTTGAGCATAATCTCAGTATAATAAGGCTTTGTAAGCAAGAAATGGCAATCCCTGTGAAGAGAGAAAGATTTGCTGTATGTAACAAGGAAACTTATATCAAGCTGTTCAAAAGATTCAAATATAAATTTGAGAACATCATAAGAACTTGAGTCAATTTTGTCAAAATCTTCAATATAAATTACCGTTTTAGGAATAATTTGCAACAGAGTCAGGAAAATATCAAAATATATAAATCTGGTATCCTCGGTGTTCTCTGTTTCACGTTTGTTCAAAGTGATTAAATCTTTTATTAAACCGTCAGGGTCAACAGAATTAAACATTGAAAAATCATTTTGTGAAAATAATTTTTGCGACACTGTATATTCAAATATTGCAGAAACAAGATCCCTGAAGAAAGAATAAGGAGAATATTTCATCTCGTCATAACAGGTAATTGTAATAATATTATTAAACTGTCCCGTATCCGAAAGAGTATTCAAAACCCTCAAAGTATAAGGTTTATAAAGCTTATCCGTCTTTATTGCCATGATACCCTTATGAATTGCCTGAAATTTATTCAAAATATGAAATAAAACATCAACATTTTCAGTGCGCATAAATTCCGCGTTTATCTCGTCAAAATTAATTGTTTCAATATCGTAAATGGCATCGGGGTCTCCTGTGGAATCCAGATTATTTAAAGCCTCACCGTCTAATTTGTCCTGTTCTATAAGCATATTCTGGACAAAATTCGGAATTTTAATTTCATCACTCTCTTCTTCCGGATACTCAACTTTTACAAACTCTTTTAAATCAAGCTCATAAAACATTACCATTTCATCATTAATCATAACGGAATTCAACGGAGATAATCTGTATTCGCCATCAAGAGCGTTACAGACATCATCATCTGTCAAAACCTGAAAAGTATTCAGAATTTTTTCTTCTTTTTTATTCCCTGATTGATTTAACAAACTGATATTAAAGCCGGAATCCAAATTATTCGGGTCATCATCAACAGTTCTTTTCATCAAAAACATATTACATCTGACGGTGGCATTTTTCTTTTTAGTCAGTTTGCAGTTCATTGCCGTAATTTGGTTTAAGATATCGATAGCTGATTTCACCGCGGTTTGTGCCGAAGAATTAAATGTATAATCCCTGTCAAATCTTATAACATGGGTTTTCCCGATAATTTGACGTCTTACACCTATGGATTTTGTATAATTATAAATAATTTTATCAAGGTTTATTTTGAATTTATTGAGAAGCTTAACCGACCCCAAAAGATTTTTCATATCATCAATATTAGGGAAATCAATTGTCATAATAACAAATTCATCGGAATTTGCTTCATTTAGGATTACGCTTTTTTCCGTATCAAAACCGCATTTTTTACATTTTTTACTTCCGGTTTGATTAACTTTTCCGCAGTTATGACATTTTGTGATAATAACATATCCGCATTTTTTACAGGTATTTGTATCGTTTACAGTTCTGCAAACAGGGCATACTAGTTTAAGCACCTTTTTACAATTAGGGCAAACCATTGCATTATCATCAATTTGTAAACCGCATTTTGGACATTCCATAAGAAAATTATACCACTACACAGGATTTAGTACAAGGAATATTAATTATATCTTATTCCTGCTTTTTTCATTCTCCTGATGCATTCTTTTATTGTATCAACATCTTTTGTTAATGCTACACGGAAATAACCTTCGCCGTATTTCCCGTAGCCGTTTCCGGGAGGAACAACTACATTTGCCTTTTCAAGCATAACTGTCACGAATTCTTCCGATGTCATTCCTTTCGGGACAGGGAGCCACAGGTAAAATGTAGCTTTAGAAGGTTTAATATCCCATCCGAGTTCTCTAAAACCTTCTTCTGCCGCATCGCGTCTTTGCTGATACATTTTGTTTAAATCATTTATATATTTCGGATCAACATCAAATGCAGCAGCAGCAGCATCCTGAATGGCCTTAAAGGTGCCGGAATCAATATTGTTTTTAATTGTTCCAAGAGCTTTAACAGCCTGAGCATTACCGCAGACAAAACCGACTCTCCATCCGGTCATATTATAAGATTTTGAGTGAGAATAGAATTCCAGCGCAACATCTTTTGCACCTTCAACCTGCAAAACGGAAGGAGCTTTATATCCATCATAAGTCATCTCTGAGTATGCCATATCAGAACAAAGCAGGATATCGTATTTTTTACAGAAATCAACTGCTTTTTTGAAGAAATCCAAATCGGCTACAGCACCTGTCGGATTATTCGGATAGTTCAAAAACATAATTTTAGATTTTTTTGCAATATCTTCAGGAATTTTATCAAAGTCAGGTAAGTAACCGTTTTCTTCTAACAAAGGCATTTCGTATGGTGTTCCGCCCGCAAATATTGTTGCATTATGATAAACTGGATACCCAGGATCAGGCACAAGCGTATAATCTCCTTTATCAACAAATGCAAAGAAAACATGGGCGATAGCCTCTTTAGAGCCAATATTAGCAAGCATTTCCGTATCAGGATTAAGTTCAACATCAAAACGTTTTTTCATCCAATTGCATGCCGCTTTTCTGAATTTTTCAGTACCGTTATAAGGCGGGTAATCATGATTTTTCGGATTATCAATCGCTTTATGCATTTCATCAACAATCGGCTGAAGAGTAGGTTTGTCAGGATCACCGATACCCAAGCTTATAATATCCAGACCTTTTGCTTTTGCCTCAGCAATCTTTCTGTCAATTTCAGCAAAAAGATAAGGTGGGATTTTTTCTAAACGTTCTGATACTTTCATAACTTCTCCTTCTTAATATTCTTTCCTAACCTTTAATTTTATGCTATCATAAATATAAAGGAAAGACAATGAGTATAATTGCAGATGACAATGATTTTAAAAGTTCAACGATTGCGGAAAAGAAAAAACATTCGGTAATTAAATCAGAATGCCTTGATAATGACAAAAATTTTGAAAACTGCATCAGACCTAAAACTTTTGATACATACATCGGGCAATCAGCGTTGAAAGAAACATTAAAAATTTCAATCGCGGCGGCAAAAAAACGCAATGTACCTCTTGACCACCTGCTGTTCTACGGCCCGCCGGGGCTTGGAAAAACCACTCTTGCAGGAGTAATTGCAGAACAGATGGGAGTTGATATAAAGATAACCTCAGCACCTGCTCTTGAGCGTCCGAGAGATATTATCGGGATCTTAATGTCTTTAAAGGGCGGAGAAATACTGTTTATTGATGAAATTCACAGATTAAATAAAGTCGCCGAAGAGATTTTATACCCTGCAATGGAAGATTTTTTCCTTGATATGACAACAGGAAAATCCCAAACAGTAAAGACTTTGCGCATTCCGCTTCCGAAATTTACATTGATAGGGGCCACAACAAAGGCAGGAGAGCTTTCAGGCCCGCTACGCGACCGTTTCGGAATAATTCACAGGCTTGAATTTTATACGGAAGACGAGCTGTCACAGGTAATAAAACGCACAGCAGGAATTCTAAATATAGATATAACAGAAGAAGGTGCACATGCAATTGCTAAACGTTCCAGAGGCACTCCGCGTATTGCAAACAGGCTTGTAAAAAGAGTTTCCGATTACGCAATCGTAAAACATGACGGGAAAATAACGGAAGATGTTGCAAACAAATCACTTGATATCTTAAAAATTGACAATTTCGGACTTGATAATACTGACAGAAGCCTTTTAAAACTTATAATAGAGAAATATGATGGCGGCCCTGTAGGAATTGAAACAATAGCTGCGGCAATTGGAGAAGATGTAAGAACAATTGAAGATGTATGCGAACCGTTCCTGCTTCAGGCGGGTTTATTACAGCGGACTCCGCGCGGAAGAAAAGTTTCTCCCGCAACTTACAGACATTTAGGTTATAAAAATATTGATATAAATGAACAAAAAAGTTTATTTTAGAATTATACTATATTTACTCTAACCATGGTTTTATTAAAAATTTAATTGCTTTTCCTTCTATATGCTGCTTCATAGCCCATTCAACTTTTTCAAGCGGTAAAGTAGCAGTAATGAGTTTTTCAACTTCAAGCTCACCTGATGCAATGTAATCAAGAGCCATCCTGAAATATTTAGGAGTATGATGGAATACACTCATAAGCGTTATATCGCCATAGTGCATTTTTGTAGTATCAAAAGTTACCGTAGAACCTGATTTACACCCGCCGAAAAAGTGAACCGTACCGCCCGGACGAACACAGGAAAATATTCTCTCCCAAATTTCAGGAAGTCCTACACATTCAACCGCGACATCAAGTCCTCTGCGCTCATCCGTATATTCCCTTAATATTTTTTCAGGATTTGTGTATTTAGTTAAATCAACTATCTCGTCTGCATAAGCAAATTCTTCTGCAGCCTTTAATTTTATCGGATTTCTGCCTGCGACAATAACATTTGCACCTTTAAGCTTCGCAAGCCGCGCAAACATCAAGCCAATAGGCCCTATACCGATAATTCCTACTGTCTGGCCTTTTTTAATACCGGTTCTTTCAACACCGTGAACAACATTTGCCAGAGGTTCACAAAAAGCAGCTTTATCAAAGCTCAAATCATCCGGCAAAATCAGCATATTCTTTTTGACAATTCTTGCAGGAACAGTAATATACTGTGCATACGCTCCATTTAGCAAATCAAGATTTTCACAAAGATTATATTCTTCTCGTTTACAGAAAAAACAATGCCCGCAAGGTGCAGAATTTGCCGCAACAACTCTATCACCCGGTTTAAAATTCTCAACCCCCTTGCCAACCTGTTCCACAACCCCTGCAAACTCATGCCCGAAACCTGACGGCACTGATTTTATAAGTACGGGATGACCGCGGCGAAACGTTTTTACATCTGTTCCGCAAGTCAAAGCAGACATAATTTTTACGACAACTTCTCCTTCTTCAGGAGGTTTTACCATAACTTCTTCTAATTTTATGTCACTTGGACCATAATATTGTATAGCGCGCATAATCTTTCACTCAACCCTTCACTTTTTCAATTATCACTACTCACTTTTATATATGCTTTCATAATTTTATTTGATATTGTATCGTCAAAAGCCTTCTGAATATCATCAAGCTTATATTCTGTTGAAATTCCTTTAACTTTTACTTTACCCGCTTTTAGCAATTCAAGAGACTCTCTCAAATCCGCAGGAGAAGGAGAATAACTTCCAAGCACAGTCAATTCCCTGTAATAAATTTCATTATTCGGATAAGCAGATAAATCTGAAGGAGTGCTTGAAAAAACAAGAATTTTACCGCCGTTTCTGACATACTTTAAGGCAGTATCAATAGCTTTATCCGCACCTGACGTCATAAAAATGCCGTCCGCTTTTAAATCATCAGGCAGCTGTCTGACATCAAAAGCTTCTATACCTAATGATTTTAAAAACTCAATACGCTCAGCCAGAAGATCACAACCGATAACATTATATCCGAAAGCTTTTAAAGCCTGTGCCGTCAAAATCCCGATAGAGCCTAACCCGACGACAAGAGCAGTATCATTTTTCAGTAAATTCGCACGTTTCACAGCTCTTACGATACAGCCTAAAGGTTCATAAAAAGATGCTTCAATATTTGTTAAATTTTCAGGTTTTAAGTGCGCAACATTTTTTAAATGTTCTTCACTTAAATAAACATACTCTGAGAAACCGCCCGGTACAAGGTTAGTTTCTTTAAAATGTCTGCACATAGAAACATTGCCGTGCAGACAATAAACACATTCACCGCAGGGAATATGGTGCGATGTAACAATTACATCACACTTTTTGAATGACGTTTCCGAATTTATCTCAACAATTTCGGCAACTATCTCGTGACCTAAAACAGTCCCGTCTTTTGAAATTTTATGAACAAGTTTTACAATATCCGAACCGCACAAACCGCAGCCCAGAACTTTTACAAGTGCACCTTTTTTATTATTTTCAAGTTTTAAATTCTCTGTTTCTCTTACAGCAATTTTGCCATTTTCAACAACTGCTATTCTCATATTCAGCCTCGCAAAAAAATATTAACACAAACTTGAAAAGAATAAAAATAAATTATATAATAAGTGTATGACTGTCATTAGAAGATTAAATTGTTTTGATGTATCTAAAATAAAAAAAATGATTTCATATCTCGGGAATGACGATGGAGAAAAGTTTTCGAAAGCACTGACAAATGAAGCTTTCATAATGCTTCAGGATTTACTCCCGCTCAAATACAAATTTATGCCTGTATCCTTTATTTTACTTGAAAATAAAGAAATACTCGGACTTATTACAGTTGTTCCGACTAGCGGAAATCCTTATAAAATCAATATAACAAGGCTTATTTTCAGGCAGAACCTTTACGATGTAGGCAAACGACTAATTGATTTTGTTATAGCAAGACTCGGCGCTAAAGGAGCATCTTCCTTTAACGTTACTGTAGATCAATCGCATGATGAGTTACTGGATTTATTTATGAAAGGCTGCGGTTTCAGACAATGCAGTTACGAAAATTTATGGAAGCTTGACAATTTCACCCCGCTGACAGATAAAAAAGCAGACTTCAGATATTGCCAGAACTCCGATGCAATTCAGGTTGCCGCTCTATATAATAATGAGCTTAACAACCTTTATAAACCCTCACTGGAACGAGCAAAGGACGAATACAAAGAACCTGTGTTTGCAGGTATGACTAATTTTTACAAAAACAGATATGTTCTGGAAGATGAGAGTACACATCGGATTATCGCATACCTCTCAATAACCACATCCGATAATTTCAATTTTATAATTGATATGTCCTTGAATGACGGTTACAATATCCCGTATGATGAAATTATTAATTTTGCTCTCGGAGAAATTTCAAGAAAGAAAACCAAATTTTATGCGTTTTTAAAACACCGCCAGTACACAAAAAATGCAGATATCCTCGAAAAATATCTGCATGAAAGAAACTTAAACTGCATTCAAACCCAGTGCGTTCTTGTAAAAGACTTTTACAAACCTGTAAAACAGACTGAAAATGCATTACAGGTATTTTTATTCGGAGAAAATGAACTCGCCTCAAATTAATTTATTTTTGTTTATTTTATTTGTGATAAAATAAACGTATTGAATAGAAAGGCGGGATATGAGCGATTTAAAAATCTATCTTGATAAAGATATTAATAAAGACTTGATTAAATCAAAAAAAATTGCGGTAATAGGATTTGGCTCACAGGGTTACGGTCAATCAATGAACCTTAAAGACAGCGGATGTGATGTTGTTTTAGGGTTGCGCTTAGGCGGAAAATCTGATATTAAAGCTAAAGACTACGGTTTTAGAACAATGACAATAGAAGATGCGGTAAAGTACGCTGATATTGTTCAAATTCTTATACCCGATGAAATTCAGGCCAAAGTTTATGAAGAACATATTAAACCTTATTTGAGAAAAGGGCAGTATTTAATGTTTTCTCACGGGTTTAATATTCATTATAAGAAAATCGTTGCGCCCGAAGATGTCAACGTGATTATGGTTGCTCCCAAAGGCCCCGGACATACTGTAAGAAGTGAATACACAATCGGCCGCGGGGTTCCGTCACTAATTGCCGTTTATCAAAACCCGTCAGGGGATTCCAGAGAAGTTGCACTGTCTTATGCATCAGCAATCGGCGCAGGACGTGCCGGAATTATTGAAACAACTTTCAAAGAAGAAACCGAAACAGATTTGTTTGGCGAACAGGCTGTAATCTGCGGCGGGGTATCGGCATTAATTAAAGCGGGTTTTGAAACGCTTGTTGAAGCCGGGTATTCGCCTTATATGGCTTATTTTGAAGTATTGCATGAAATGAAGCTTCTTGTTGACCTGATAAATCAGGGCGGTCTGGCTGATATGCGCTATTCAATTTCAAATACGGCAGAATACGGTGATATGACAAGAGGTCCCAAAGTTATAGGGAAAGAATCACGCGAAGCTATGAAAGAATTGCTTAAAGATATTCAAAGCGGAAAATTTGCCGATGAATTTATGAATGAAATGCAAACCGGATGTAAAAACTTTGACAGGCTTAGGAAAGAGAATGCCGATCATTTAATAGAAAAAGTCGGGAAAGAAATTCGTTCCTCCTTTGTGTGGGGCAATGACAATAAAATTATAGACAGAGACAGAAATTAGAAGACAGGAGGGTTAGAAGATAGGAAGATAAGCTATTTAAAAACAGCTCTGCCTTCTTTAATCTCATCACAAACTTCTAAACGGAGTAAAAATGTTCAGCAAAGATACAAATTATGAAATAGTAGTATTTTCAATAGGAGATACAAAAGCAGGAACAAAAATGGGAAAACTTCAACTAAAAAATCTTGAAGACGATTCCGTTTTAAACTGTATTTTGTGGGAAGAAACATTAAACCGCTATGACAGTAAAATTTTCAGAACAGGAAATATTGTCAGAATTGTAACGGCATCATTCAATGAACGCTACAATAACTGTCTTGTTTCATCTCTTGAACTGATAAAAGAAGCCAAAACCGGCCTTGATGAAACAGAACGGGAAAAGGTTTATGCAGAATTAATTTCTTATATTGATACAATCAAGGATGAAAAACTCAATGCGTTTCTTGCAAGTTACTTTGCAGAACACAAAGACAGAATTAAAATAATGCCGGCTGCAAAACTTATGCACCACAACTACATCGGCGGGCTTATGGTTCATACGCTTGAGTGTCTGCGATATGCAGAAACAAATATGGAATTGTCGGACTACAAATTCAACCGCGACCATATTATAGCAGCCTGTATGCTTCATGATATCGGCAAAATATTTGAATACACAATTGATTTAGAAACCGGATTAATTGATTATGATGAAAAATTCAGAAAAGAATGGCTTACACATTCGCAGTACGGATTTTCCATTTGTATGACGCAGGGATTTAAAGAAGTTGCAAAAATGATTGCTGCACACCATGGAAGAAGCGACTGGGGGGCAATTATAGATCTTGACGGGAAAGATTTGGAACCAGAACTTTACTTTATACATTTGATAGATAATCTGTCAGCAAAATTCGGAAAAATTAATGTACACCTGTTAGAAGAAAAAGGAGTGTAAAACGTGTCCAAGTTAACTGAGCAGCATAATTATAAAGGCACTTTAGTCTGTGTTGAAGGGATTGACGGTTCCGGAAAATCTACACAGTTAGCTCTTTTACGTGACTGGCTGAAATCTACAGGACACGACGTTATTTTTACCGAATGGAACTCCTCGGAATTAATATGTCAGACAACAAAACTTGCAAAAAAGAAAAATATGTTATCCCCGCGGACTTTTTCTCTTTTGCACGCAGTTGACTTTGCAGACAGACTGAAACAGGTTATTGATCCGGCTCTGAAAGCAGGTTTTATTGTTTTAGCCGACAGATACGCTTATACGGCTTTTGCAAGAGATGTTGCAAGAGGTGTTGATCCGCAATGGGTTAGAAATGTTTATAATTTTGCAATAAAGCCGGATTTAGCTATTTATTTTGACATCGCTCCCAAAGATGCTATGGAAAGGATTTGTTCAAATCGTGCGCCAAAATTTTACGAAGCCGGAATGGATTTAAAATTAAGTAATGACCCTTATGAAAGTTATATAATCTTTCAGGGCAGAGTAATAAATGAATATCAAAAAATGGTAGATGAATTCGGACTGGTCAAACTCGATGCTATGGATTCAATACATTCCAAACAGGTAAGGATAAGAGAAATGCTTAAAAGTGTTCTAAATAACAAAGGAGTAAACATATAATGACACAATTCAAAACAAAACATGGATATGAAGGTTTGCTTATTGTTATAGAAGGAACTGACGGATCCGGTAAATCAACACAGCTGCAGCTTTTAAAGAAATCTATTCAAGCACAGTCATACGGCGTCATAATATCTGAGTGGAAGACATCACGTTTGATTGCAAATGTTATTGATGATGCAAAGGAAAGAAATTTACTTAATGCCACAACTTACAGCCTGCTTTATGCCGCGGATTTTGCCGACAGACTTGAAAACACAATTATTCCTGCTCTAAAATCAGGCTTTATTGTGCTTTTAGACAGATATTATTATACTGCTCTAGCCCGTGATGTTGTAAGAGGACAGGATATTGAATGGGTAAAAAATCTATATGACTATGCACCTGAACCCGACTTGATTTTTTATCTTGATATGCCTGTAGATGTTCTACTGAAAAGGATTATCGGTACAACAGGCTTAAATTATTATGAAAGCGGTCGTGATGTCGGTTTTTCATCAGACTTTTACAAAAGTTTTGAAATATATCAGGACAAATGTCTTGAACAATACGAAAAAATGAAATCTGAATACAATTTCATCAGTATTGACGGTACCAAATCAATAGATGAAATTCATTCCATCATGAATCACGAAGTTCAGAAAATTCTTGATTCTGGAGTGTTATATTAAAATAACTTATTCAAGAAGATATTTAGCGGAACAGCAGGCACCGGAGATTACTTCACCATTTGAACCCGCCGCATCACCTATATAAGTTGCAGACTTTTTTCCTTTATCTTTGGAACACTCACAAATATCTCCATTCGAGGCTTTGTTATACGTACCTTCAGCACCCATTGCCTGAAGGTTATATCTACCTATCGATATGTTAGAGGATACATGGATTACAAATACATCACGACCGAATTCATTTGGCCTTTATTAAAATTATTTACATCAACGACTATCCAAGGGCCACCATGACTTTCACCTAAATATATTACTGCTCCATCATTTAATAGAAGGGCAAGTCTGCTAAAGTTATATGCCTGGATCCCATAAGGGGAATAACTGCCGGGATTCGATTCTGTTCTTACTCCCAGAGCTTTGTAACGGGAATAGATATTTGCAACCCCTGACCACTTGTATTTCACGTTTTTATATGTATTAAAATTATCACATATTTTATCTGATGGAACATCATCCGCACTAATACCGCAGTAATCAACTATACGTAATTCCTTTTGAAAAGCATCAACAAATTCATCTGTATATCCTCCCTGATCATATATTGTTACATCTTTTGCTAACACTGCATTAAAGGCATTATTTATGACAGAATATTCTTTTTTCCATTTGGCGATATTTTGTTTGTCCTGAATTGAAGGGATTACACTCGATAATACAAGTACAGAAACTACTCCGATAATGCCAAGGGTGATTAAAACTTCTGCCAAAGTAAACGCACATTTTTTGGGGCGGTAAGACGATAAGACGTTAGGACGAGAAGTTCGTTTCAATGAATTACTCATCCACTTCTTTATAACATAGAAGTTAGGGGTGGGTAGAAAAACAGCATAATTGAAACCCTGCCAAACCTTCCCTAATAAGGGAAGGAATTTATTTTTTTGCGTGCTATGCACGCAGATAACTGCTTGCCTTCCTGACCTCTTAACCTCTGAGCCTCCGGCAGAGCCTAAAGTGCCCCCCCCCCGAAGTTCACTAATAATCTAAATTTTTTCATAAAACCTCTCCTTATATCTTTAGTATAACTTATTTATCAATCTTATGTTAAATTATGAAAACAAAAATTTACGTTATGAAACATTTTGAACCATAAGGCATGGTTTATGCTAAATTATAAAAGTAAAGAGACACATATATAGTTTATAGGAGATTAATGAATGTCTGAATATCTGAGCAAGGAAGAGATTAAGCAATGGAGAAGTTCATTAGAAAAGATTACATTAGAAGAATATGCTGCCAGATTAGGGAAAAAAATTGAAGAGGCTAAGCCTACAAATGATTTAATAGATATAGTTTTAAAAGGAAAACCCGTTGTTTCATCAGAAGACGAATGGAAACAACCCCACGCTGAAAGGCTCAGCGCAATTGCAGAACGCGGATATGAACGCGAAAGAGAAATTGCTCCGAGTCCGTTCTCCATACATAAACTTATTGCAGACGAGGCTCCTGAACAACCCCAAAAACAAGAAAAAGTGCAACCTAAAAAGAAACCGGCCGCTAAAAAAACAGCAGCTCCTAAAAGTGTAAAAAAAGCAGCAAGTAAAGAACCGGTGGATAATCTTAGAGATGAAGTAAGAATTGTATTTAAAAAAGCTTTAACGGACAGAGAACAAAAAGTTTTCGATCACTTTGCAAAAAATAAAGGTAAAATCGTCTACGCAAAAGATCTTGCGGCACTTCTTGATTTACCAAGAGATTATGTTTACAAATACATTAAAAATCTCAGAGCTAAAATCGAAGGCGACAAGCTTGAAAATGCTGACAAAGGCGGGTTTATCCTTAATATTTAGACTAAAATTCATAATCTTTATAAAACATAAACTCCTCTAAAAAAGAGGAGTTTATGTTTTATAAAAAACTATTTTCTTAACAAGACATTCATTCCGGCTATAAAGTAGTTTTTAACTTCTTCAAAAGAACGTATCCTTGAAAGCATTTTCAAAATATACAAAGGCCTCAGGTAAAAACGCTTGATAGCGGATTTATGAAGTTCAAATACTCTCTCACGCGTCAAATGATGAGTATTTACAGCAGGATAATAATAAGCATTTTCAAAAGAAGTATCTTTATCAAAAAGATTATGTTCCTCTGCATAATCATAAAATCTAGACCCCGGAAGCGGAGTTGCAGTATAAAAACTTATAAAATCACTGTCAAGTTCTATTGCAAAACGAATGGTTTCTTCTGCGGTTTCTTCTGTTTCCCAAGGTAAACCTATTACAAAATAGTTATAAATTCTTATTTTTGCCTGTTTAAATACCTTAACCGTTCTTCTAACATCATCGAGGGTAATTTTTTTACCCATCTTTTCAAGCATATATTGAGAACCGCTTTCTACTCCAATACTTACCAAACGACAGCCGGATTTGTACATCATCTTAGCCATCTCTAAATCAGCCGTATCAGCTCTGGTATTTGCAGACCAGGTAATTTTTAAACCGCTGTCAATTATAGCCTGACATAAATCCATGGTCCATTTTTTATCCAGATTAAATATATCCGACCAGAAAAGAAAATTCGTTATATTATATTGTTCAACACACTCTTTTATCTCCGCAACTATATTTTCAGGACTTCTACGCCTTACTTTTGCTCCGGAAACAGGAGTTGCCAGACAGAAAAAGCAATGAAAAGGACATCCTCTCGAAACTTTTATTGTTGCCTGAACCTTATTATTATCAGGACGCCTGTAAATATTATTGTCTACAAGATGCCGAGCAGGGAAAGGCAAGGAGTCCAAATCTTCTATAAATGGTCTGTTCCCTGTAAATTTAATTTCATTATTTTCTTTATAATAAATCCCTAAAATACTTTCTTTTTCTCTATTTTGAAGAATTTCTTTAAGTGTCTGTTCAGCCTCTCCAAGAATACCAAAGTCCAGAGCATCATGTTCCGACATTATACGGTTAGCAAGGGTTAAGAAGGCAGCTCCTTTGGCAATTGTAATAATATCCGGACAAATTTCTTTTGCCTTTTTTACAGTCTCCAAATCATGTTCAAGAGTAGGGGTTGCAATATTTACAACAAGGTAGTCCGGCTTAAACTCTTTCAAATCATTTTCAAAGTTCCCACCCTGACTGTAATCATGAATTTTAGCCTCAAACCCTTCTTTTTCAGCAACAGCTGCCAGATACATCAAATCAGTCGGCGGCAAAGGAGGAATTACAATCAAATCTCTTGTCGGCTGCTGACAGCGGTCTTCCCTGTTCAAAACAGGCGACGGCGGATAAATTAATAAAATCTTTTTTTTATTTTCTACCATTATTAAACCTTTTCTTTAACAGTATTTGCCATAAATACTGCGGCTGCAAGACATATTGCACCAACCAAAAATGCATATTCCCAATGATAATTTATATAATCCGACCCCATTGTGAAAGAACATTTTGAAATCAACCATGCAACAAGTGTGCATACAAATACCTGCGGGCCTGCGATAAATATATTAAAAATTCCCATCACAGAACCTTCCGTACCTTTTTTAATAAATTGAGAAAGCATTGCAAAAGGCAAAGCACAAATACTTGCCCAGCCAATACCGGCAACGCCCATTAAAACAGCAACAGCTTTCGGCTGCTTTGTTAAAAACATTCCCAAATAGGCTAAAATCATTGTTATTAAAGATATAATATGCACTTTTTTGTTTGTATATTTTGCGGATAGAACGCCAATAGGAATTGCGACAAGAAAACATACAAGATTAAATATCGCAAAACAAACAGATGAAAAATTTGTTCCGGTTAAAACAGCCTGAGAAAATGTTGCCTTTGAAAATTCATCAACAGTTGTCAAATCCGGAACGGAATAAATAGTATGAACCGCATACTGCGTAAAAAATATCATCATACACATAGTACCAATCCAGGTGAAAAACTGCATAGTACAAATTTTTGAAACCTCAGGCGACATAGCAAAAAAGTTCTTTAAAGAATCCCAGAAAGTAGGTTCAATTTTATCAGCAGCCGCAACATCTTTTATAATCTCTTTTTTAGTCTGTCTTTCTTTAATAGTTATACAAGTCCAGGTCATAGCCAGAGTAAATGCAAGTGCTGCCATTATAAACTGTGCTGTTATAGACATTTGATAGCCGAATGCCCATTTCAAAAACGGTGCTGTACCTGCAGCAATTACAGACCCCAAACCGATTGCAAGACTTATATAAGAATTAGCAATTGAATATTGTTCTTCAGGAACAACATCCGGAACAAGCGCTCGGTACGGTCCTTGAGCTATATTAACACAGGCATCAATAACCCAAATCATTATTGCCGCTATAAAAAGTGCAGTCAAAGGCGGGAGATTTATTCCCGTAACATTATGCAAAAAATCCGCTACGGTTGCAGAATTAGGGAAAATCCACAATGCAAGAGAGGCTAAAAGAGCCCCGCCCAATAAATACGGACGTCTTCTGCCAAAAGGGGAAATCGTCTTGTCGCTCAACGCTCCGACTATAGGCTGAACAACCATTCCTGTAAAAGGCCCTGCAAGCCAAATTAAACCGTACAAAAACGGAGATGCACCAAGACCTTCTGTTACAGGTCCCGATAAAATTATCCTCATCTGCCATGCGAATTGCAAGCCTAAAAAGCCTAGTGCAAAATTTAAAAATTGAACGGTGGTAAATTTTTTCAAAACATTATTATCTTCCATTAAATATCTCCCCAAAATGTAATCCGTATATATAAGAATACTACCAATATACGGCAAGGTCAAGCATTTATTTTAGTATTACATAGAAAAGCCGCTATATTCCATAAAAGTAATAAAGAAAATATTAAAGATAAAAACCATATGTATCTGCGGTTTTTAAAGCCCTTATATAAAACATATAAAATAATTCCCGCAAATATGATTGTCATTATAATAACGAAATAAAAATCTTTTAACAGGCTGACATTTGTCATAATAACTAAAGAAATGCCCAACGGTAAAGATAATGTAAACAAAGAAACAAAAACAGCAATAATACCCAAGCAATAAAACCTGATATTTTTTAAAATAATGCTGAGTTGTTCATAAAAAGGCACTATCCCCTCCTCTTCACAACAGCATCAATCAAGCCTTTGAATAGAGGATGCGGATGTTCCGGACGTGATTTAAATTCCGGATGGAACTGACAGGCCACAAACCAGTCAAGTTTCGGTAATTCGACAACTTCCGCAAGCATTCCGTCAGGCGACATTCCCGAAAATACTAACCCCGCATCTTCAAGCTGTTTTATATATTCATTATTAACTTCGTATCTGTGTCTGTGGCGTTCTGAAATTTTTTCTTTACCGTAAGCTTTATTGGCTTTTGAACCCTTTTTCAAAATACAATCGTAAGCACCTAGTCTCATCGTACCGCCGTAACCGTGCACATTTTTCTGTTCAAGCATTAAGTCTATAACAGGATTTTGCGCATTTTCATCAAATTCCTTTGAATTAGCATCTTTTATCCCTACAACATTTCTGGCATATTCAATTACAGCACATTGCATCCCTAGACAAAGTCCCAAAAACGGAACATTGTGTTCTCTTGCATAACGTATTACATTCAGCTTACCTTCAATACCCCTTACACCGAAGCCTCCGGGGACAACAACAGCCTGAATATCTTTCATAAGTTCTTTACAGGCCGAATAATCCAGACAATCTTCCGAATTAATCCATTTAATCTCAACTTTTACATCATCCGCATAACCTGCATGTTTTAAAGATTCTACAACAGAAATATAGGCATCAGAAAGTTTTGTATACTTTCCTGCAATAGCAACTTTTATTGTTCCTTTCGGATTTTTAATTCTTTCGACAAGTTTTTCCCAACCTTTTAAATCGGCTTTTCTTACTTCAACTCTTAGCATATCAAGAATTACACCGGCCATATTTTGTTCTTCAAGGGCAAGCGGCACCTCGTAAATACTTTTCATATCCCTGCATTCAATAACAGCCTCTTTCGGTACCGAACAGAAAAGCGCAAGTTTCTCTTTTTCTGTCTTAGGTATAGGTCTTGTTGTACGGCAAACAAGGATCTCAGGCTGAATACCGTAACTTCTTAATACCTGAACACTGTGCTGAGACGGTTTTGTTTTCAATTCGCCGGACGTTGGCAAATACGGAAGCAGAGTAGTGTGAACAGATATTGCATTTCCTATTCCGACTTCTGTTTTAAACTGTCTGATAGCCTCAATAAACGGCAAGCTTTCGATGTCACCGATTGTTCCGCCGATTTCTATAAGTTGAAAATCAGGTTTAAACTGTTTTGTAGCCCCCATAATTCTTGATTTGATTTCATTGGTTATATGAGGAATTACCTGTACAGTTGCTCCGAGATAATCTCCGCGGCGTTCTTTTTCAATAACAGTCTGGTAAACACTGCCTGATGTAACATTATTGTACCTGCCGAGAGAGGTGTCCGTAAACCTTTCATAATGTCCCAAATCAAGGTCTGTTTCTGCCCCGTCATCTGTCACAAAAACCTCACCATGCTGAAAAGGGCTCATTGTACCGGGGTCTACATTTATATACGGATCAAACTTCTGGTTAATAACCGAAAAACCTCGTGCCCTCAATAATCTGCCCAAAGATGCAGCAATAATACCTTTTCCTAAAGAACTTACAACACCGCCCGTTATAAAAATATATTTAGTCATTTTTTATCCCTTTCCAACAATACAGAAACAGTCATTCTGAACTAATTTCAGAAAATAAAACCCCGCTGTTTTGATTTATGTAGTTACCCCTTTGATTTAATTAATTTTCGGGACTTTAAAGAAGCCGTTTTCTTCTTCAGGAGCATTTGCCATCAAATCTTCTTTGCTGATTTCCTGAACAACTTTGTCCTCACGCATTACGTTATAGAAATCAATAACCTGACACATAGGTTTAACATTGGATGTATCGACTTCATTCATTTGATCAACATATTTTAAAACATCACCTAACTGTTTTGTATAAAGCTCTTTTTCCTCTTCAGTTAATTCCAATCTTGCTAATTTTGCAACATGCTCTACATCTTTAATTGTAATCATATTCTCTACTCCATTATTTTATAATGGTAACACAAAAATTTTTCATGCCTGTAAATTATTACATAAATTTAATGATTTTTTTAATAAAAAAGTTATGATATAATATCAAATAATGATTGGAGATAAATTTGTTGGATAGCAGAGAAAAACTTGAAGATAATTTGGATGCGCAGATTCTTGCCTATAAGGACTGTAGGGACGAAAAGAAAAAAAGAATGCTGCATATCTCAATTGTTGAAAATGCAATGCATCTTGTAAAAAAAATTGCAGGAAGCATTTCTGCGCAATCAGGAATTTCTAATGAAGACTTAATTCAGGTCGGTTCAATAGGTTTGATTAAGGCTATAGAATTCTTTAAACCCAACAAAAATGCAAAATTTAAAACTTATGCTTCATATTTTATACGCGGAGAAATTAAGCACTATCTGAGGGATAAAGCCTCAATGATAAAAGCCCCCAGAGAATTGCAGGAACTTGTATTTAAAATAAGCTCTGCTGTTAAACACCTGAAAAACAAGGGGATTGAAGATCCGTCAGAAGACCAGATTGCTGATATTGTAGGCATTCCTGTTGAAAAAATCCATGAAGTTATGGAAATTGAACTTTGTAAAAGTACTTTGTCGCTTGATCAGGCAATTTCATCAGTTGACGATGACGATTTGACTCTGATTGATAAAATTCCATCCGGCGACTATCAGGATTTTATGAATTCTTATGAGAACAAAATTATGCTTGCGGAAGCGATAAAAAAACTCCCGCCTGATCTGCAAAAAATTATAGAATTGAGTTACTATCAGGATTTAAATCAGAGGGAAATTTCCGAAAAACTGAATATATCGCAAATGCAGGTTTCAAGAAGGCTTAAAAAAGCAATAAGCAAAATGTATCAGATAATAAAAAAAGACGAAAACTAGAGGAGATGTCAAATGGGAGCATTAATCGCAATATTAGCCCTCGTATTTATAACGGGATTATGTATTGGAAGTTTTTTAAACGTAGTAATTTTGAGGACTCTGAGCGAAGAATCAATTGTATTTCCGGCTTCCAAATGTCCTAAATGCCAGACACCTCTAAAATGGTGGCATAATATTCCGGTGCTTTCATATATCTTTTTAAGAGGGAAATGTGCTTTTTGCAAAGAACATATAAGCATTCAATACCCGATTGTAGAGCTTTTTACAGGGATAGTATTTGTCCTGCTATTTTTAAAATTCGGAATAAGTTTCCAAACTTTATTTGTGTGGATAATTGCATCGCTTTTTATTGTGATTTCAGGGACGGATATAAAAGAAAAAGTTGTCTATGACCTTCACACATATATACTTGTCGGACTTGGTCTGCTTTATTCTGTTGTAGTAACAATAATTGCAGTAACACAAATGCATTATGCAGGAACTCCTCTTGAATTTACCAAATATGTTTTATTAAATAATCCGATAACAAACTCTCTGCTCGGTATTATTGCAGGTGTGCTTATTCTTGAAATATGCGCCCGTGCAGGGTATCTTGTTGCCGGAACAAGAGCTTTCGGAGAAGGCGACACATTTATCGCAGCCGGTCTGGGTGCAATATTCGGGTGGAAAACATTAATTATTATTTTAGGCTTAGGGGTTCTAATTCAGGTTGTAATCTTTCTTCCGATATTTATTAAAGGACTCGTAAAAAGTAAAGACTGGAAAACGCTGGCATCATTTACAGTCTTTGTATTGTTTGCAATAACATTCTTTGCATTACAGCACTACAGAATAATAACTCCTGATACAATGGTAATTTATACGATATGCTCATTTGTTCTTGCCATACTCGGTATTGCTTCCTGCATATTTATATTTAAAGGGCTAAAAGAGCATCCGGAAAACAGGACATATATGCCGTTCGGGCCGGCAATGGTTGCGGCAGCTTTTATTGCACTGCTTATATAAAATTGCATGATAAATCCGCAATGACAAAATGTTTAAAGGTGTTGACTAAATAGAAAGTATCTTCAAGGCTTCCTTTAAGATTTCTTCAGCAGATGCCTTTTCTCCTAATTGAGAAAGCGCCTTTGATATCGCGTCTTGAATTTCCTTGCGCTCGTAACCCAGAGATACAAGAACCATTTGCGCATCCTCAACAGCCTTATCATCAACCTTTGCAGGGGTAACAGATGTTATTTTTATCGGCTCTTTGGTCTGATAATTCATTAATTTATCCTTTAATTCCAGAATAATTTTCTGCGCAAGCTTAGGCCCCACACCTTTTGCACGGGTAAGTTCTTTATAGTTGCCTTCAATTACAAATCCAATCAATTCCGAAGACTCAAATTCATCAAGCAGTGTAAGCGCCATTTTAGAACCCACACCGGACACAGATGTAAGAATATTAAATATATCCCTGTCCTCTTTATGAAGAAAGCCGCAAAGACTCATCTTATCTTCTCTGTGCAAAAGAACTGTATAAATTTTTATATCTCCGTCAGGAATTTGCGAAAAATCACGCGTTGTAACCTCTAAAAGGTAGCCTATTCCTGCTGTTTCCACAGTAACAAAAGTACCTTTCGATGAATTTGACTTGTTTGCTAAAATTCCCTTTATGTAATCGTACATTAATTTTCCCTCAAAGTGCGCCTTATAACGGCAATATCCTGATCAAGATTTTTATTCGTTTTTAAATCATCCCTTATTTTTTCATAAGAATAAAGCATAGTTGTATGTTTTTTCTTGAAAAATTCCGCGATATTTTCAAAACTTTTCTGAGTAAGCTCACGAGCCATATAAACGGCAACATGACGCGCAGAAGATACCCTCTGATTTCTGGCAGCGCTTAAAAAATCATTCAAAGACACTCCGTAATACTCGCCGACTGCACGCGCAACCTTTTCTATTGTTAATTCTTCGCGCATTGCTTCACAATTCAAAACTTTTTTAGCAAAAGCAAGAGTCAGCTCCGTTTTTTCAATATCTGCATACGCACTAACCTTGTTAAAAGCACCCTCCAACTCCCTTACATTATTTACAAAATTCTTGGCAATATATTCAAAAACATCAAAATCAGCTTTAACATTAGCCTGTTCCGCTAGATTTTTCAATATAGCCACTCTTGTTTCAAAATCCGGCGGGGTAATATCAACCATTAACCCCATTTCAAAACGTGTCCTTAGCCTGTCAGGAAGTGTCGGAATATCTTTTGGCAGTCTATCTGATGTAATTACAATCTGCTTATTTTTGTTATGCAGACTGTCAAAGGTATGGAAAATTTCTTCCATAGTATACGTCTTGCTCTCAAGGAATTGAATATCATCAATCAACAGTACATCGACGTTTCTGTATTTCTGGCGGAATTTATCCATACGGCTGTTTCTATCATTGCCGCCGCATTGGATATTTTTTATCAATTCATTAACATATTCTTCCGTTTTAATATATTTGACCTTCAATTTCGGCTTATTAAATATGATATAGTGCCCGATTGCCTGCATAAGATGGGTTTTACCCAAACCGGATGCGCCGTAAATAAACAAAGGATTATATTTTTTAGCAGGATTTTGAGCTACTGCAAAAGCAGCTGCATGGGCAAAACGGCTGTTTTCGCCCACTACAAAATTTGAAAATTTATATTTCAAATTCAAATTGGCGGAAGACTGCATCTGCGCAAGATTATCCATAATTTTTGATTCTTCGGTTTCAGGCAGTGCTCTTTTAGCTTTTTGAAGTTCTCTTTTCTTTTCTTTCTGGTACCGGTCAGCAAGTTCCGCATCAAATGTAATTTGATAACCAACATTTTTACCCGTAATTTTTTTCAAAGCGTCCAAAATCTGGTTGTCATAATTAGCCTTGATAACCTGCGGTGCGAGAGAATGAACAGTTAACAGAGAAAAAATATTCCCGTCAAAATCAGCAGGTTCCAGAGCATCCATCCACATCTGGAAAGCAGGGGCGGGAACATTTTCCCTTAAATCGTTTTTAACTTCACTCCAGAGATTTTTAACTTCCAAAATATCCATATAATAATTTTACTATAAAAATAATTTGTACAACACAACCGCACAAGAAACTGACAAATTTAATGATTCAACAGAAGACGCCATTTCTATTTTAACATTTTTTGTTGAAAAATTTATAAGTTCATCTGAAAGCCCGTCAGCCTCTGATCCAAACATAACAACAACGGGTTCTTTAACCTCAAAATTTTTCAAAAATTCTTTTGCCCTCGGCAGTGTTGCGACACGCTCATAATCTTTAAAAACAGATTGAAGATTTTCAAAATTATCAATATAAACAACAGGAACTTTCCACAGGTTTCCAACAGATGAACGGACGCATTTAGGATTATAAATATCCGCACACTCATACCCGTAAAGAATAACAGCATCAACGCCGAAGGCAGTTGATGTTCTCAATATCGTTCCAAGATTGCCCAAATCTTTTATGTTTTCCAGAAGCACAACTTTTTTCGCATTTTTCAAATCAGAAACCGCATAATTTTTCTTAAATGCAACAGCAACTGCATCAGGGGCTGTATCTGTTGTCGAAATTTTTTTCAATACTGGTTCAGTTGTGAGAATTGCTTTTTCGCCGAGAAAACCGTATTTTTTTTCATCAGAAACAAAAGCATACTCAATATCAATACCGGCATTAAAAGCTTCCGAAATACATTTAAAACCTTCTAGCAAAAATTTATTTTCGTTGTCGCGGTATTTTTTCTGCTGAAGTTTTACGGTTTCTTTTACCAGATTATTATTTACACTTGTAATTTCCTGCATTTTACAAAACCTCAAATTCTTTCAGCCATTCTTTTTCCTGCTCGGTTAAAAGAGAAAAATCAATGAGTTTTTTCTCGTAATTCATATTTACAAAAGAATGAATCTTACCGCCCTTCATGTAGCATGAATTTTCAAGTCTTACCCCGAAATGATTTTCGTTATAAAGCCCGGGTTCAATTGTAAAACACATATTGTCTTTAATTTCAACCTTTGCCATCTCGTTTTTACTCAAATTCGGCGGATATTCATGAACGCTTATACCGATTCCATGCCCGAGCCCGTGGTTAAATACAAAACCGTCAATCTCATTTTCAGAATATATTTTCCGCGCAAGAGAATCTATCGCGTAACCATTTTTAAAATCCGAATGATAAGCATTCAAAAACATCTTCAAGACCGTTGTATAAACTCTTTTTTGAAGTTTTGAAGGCTCACCTTTTACAAAAACTCTTGTAATATCAGTTGCAAGCCCCTGTTCATAATACGCACCGCAATCAATTAATACAAGGCTCCCATCTTTTAATATTTCATCCTTTGAACATTTTGAATGATGAGCAAGGGCAGAGTTTTTGTCTTTAGCAACAATGGAGTTAAAACTCAAACTTTTTGCCCCGAAACGTTTAAATTCTTTTTCAAGCTGTTCTGCTATATCATATTCTGAAATATTATCATTATTTTCGATATAATCTCTTATAGCTTTTACAGCCATATCCGTTCTTTTAAAAGCTTCTTTATAATGCGCAATTTCCTCTTCGGTTTTAACCGACTTCATAAGCTTTATCGGGCTGTCATCAAGAATTTTCGCTTTATCGCCTATTAGAGAGAAATCATAAGCATTAACGGAAGATTTGTCCACATAGATATTTCCGTTATAACTTGCAACGAAATCATCGATTTCATCAAGAAGCCGCGCCCTACCGTTTATAATTACAGCCTTACCTCTAATCTTACTTGAATAATCAGCGGAAAAATCTCTCAGGTTGAATAAATAAGACACCTCTTCAAGATTTGTTACAAGCACAGCCCCGTCATAATCAATATTTTTAAGTTTTTCTTCAACAGGAACACCATCAACCTTTACAACATTAGAATTGTCATAAACCGGCTCCGCAGAGATAAAATCATTATCAAAATATTTTAGCTTTACCCCTTTGCTCTCCAGATATTCTACACGCTTTTGGGAATTTTTCTTTGAAAAAATACCCAAAACTTCGTCATCAGGTATCTTCTTCACCAATTCATCAAGAAAAGTCTGTCCTGTCTGGAGTTTTACAACAGTTACAATATCATGATTAACCTCAATATCCGCCTGAATATGGTATCTTCCGTCCACAAATAAATATATAGTTTCAGGGGTTACAAGAGCATCACCGGTTGAGCCGGAAAAACCCGTCAGATAATAACGGGAATTTTCTTTCAACGGCGTATATTCTTCCAAATATCTGTTTGCAGAATTCACCAGCAGATAAGAAATTCCCTCTGACTGCATAAATTCTCTGATTTTAACGGCCGAATTATTCATCAATATATCCTGTTAACTTAATTAAATGCCACCCGAATTGAGTTTCTACAGGTTCAGAAACATCGCCTATTTCTTTCAATTCAAATGCAGCATCTTCAAACGGTTTTACCATAACTCCGCGTTTAAAAAAGCCTAAATCGCCTTCCTCACGCCCTGATGGACAAAGCGATACTTCTTCCGCCGCTTTTGCAAAATCTTTTCCGTTAAGAATTTCAGCGCGTAATTTCTCTGCTTCTTCTCTTGATTTCACCAGAATATGACTTGCTCTAACTTCTTTTCTCATAAAAAAACTCCTTATTTTTAGTTTTGCAAAAATAAGTTATCACAAATAAAAAGCGTTTTCAACGAATAGTAAAAGACTTGCCGATAAAAAATCAAGCAAGCCGTTGCATATCAAACATAGAGTCTGTATATAATGTTGTACATAGTATTTTTGGGAATAAGCCTGTTATATTTTAAACCAAACCGCTCAAAGAACAAATCTTGTCGCAACCCCGAAAAAAGTGCCTGGATATAACAAGCTTATGTATATATATAATACCCTTTTTTTCAAAGGTTTTCACCACTCGTAAGGATAACTTTTTAAACTTATACTTAACAAGTTGGGATTAATCCTAAAGAATTAGATTAAGATAGTTTTTTAGTCCGTACTTGCAAAAAAATTTTTTTATTGTATATTAAGGATATGCGGAAGTAACTCAATGGCTAGAGTACCTGCCTTCCAAGCAGGCTGTTGCGAGTTCGAGTCTCGTCTTCCGCT
>CALURJ010000007.1 GCA_944323145.1 Candidatus Gastranaerophilales bacterium | reverse complement strand
AAAGAAGAAGTTAAATTAGAACTAGTTCAAGCATTAGCTTATCATCAATATGAACCTATTGAAAACTATATAAAAACAAAAAGCTCTGTATAGCGGCTATGCTACATCAATATTTCTGATATTTCCCTGTAGATTTCTAAAAATACACTGTAAATTTGGTATTATCAGTGAAATTATTCAGAGCCTTTTGCTCTGTGGACTACAATATCCGTTTTTTAGTCCGGAAACTGAGAATCAGTGCAGATACAAAATTGAAAAACCGCCCTGTGTGGGCGGTTTTTAGCATGTGATTTTTTATAGAGAATTTTTCTCATCAAATTTTCGCAACTTTTCAAACTTTTCCTGCAAAAATTCTCTTTTTCATTTTTTCGAGGTGCAGATAAAATAATTAAAATCGTCAAAAAAATTAAAAATGGAAATATTATTAATGTATTATACTGACTATATTTTATAATATAAATATGAATATAATTTTTAAAGTTATTTACAAAGTTACTAATATAATATTTTCAATATTTTTCACTTTAATTATAACCTCAATACTATCTAATGCAGAATATTTTATGATTAAGGATACCATATTCTTTAGAATTTTATCAATAATAACGTTAATAAGTCTGTGGCTGCCGGTCTTTATACGAACAAATATTTATGTAATATCTATATGCATTTTGATATTTATTGTCTATTTTGTTCTTTATATTTCTCATCCGTTATTTTAGAAATTATTATTTTTTATAATCAGGCAATAAATCATGCATCAAAATTGAACAATCACAGTAAGGATACTTACGCCCTCTTTCTCTGCCTAACCTGTTTGCAACTTGATCCCTTTCTGAGTCTGCAATTGCTTCTTCAACAGTTGCTTTATGAGTATAAACATATGTATACTGGTCATATTTCTCTTTTAAATTACTCAATAATGTTGCAGATTTTTCACCAATAATGCCCATTTCTTGTGCAGCCTCACAATTAGCTTTTGAGTGGTAATATTTATCCATTTCATGTTCATTCAAACGATATGCATGATACAAAAGCTCTATATAATTTGATATAAAAATTCTAAGCGTATTTAAAAATGCCCTAATAGGATTTAACAAACCTAAAACATCATGCAATAATGTTTGCCATTCTGCTCTTTTAGCATACATATATGCATAATCACTATTAACATTATTTTCACAATTCGGTAAATGTTTTCCGTATTCGTCACTCAAATTTTCCAGGATATTGTTTGCATATTGTATTAAGTTTTGTACTCTTAAGGCATCATTTTCTAAATCTTGTACATCAATTTCAACTTCAGATAAAAGATTTTCTGTTTCTTTTATATTCCCTTCAATATCACTAATCAAAGCTTCAATTTTATCTATTGTATCACACGGCTCATCATCATCAGGGATTTGCGATTTTGATTCATCCTCATCAACAACCTCAACCGTACACCTGCAATTCGGGTGAGGGCGTTCAGGTACTTCGTCATAAAAATCAAAAACTTTCCCGTCCAAAGATTTACAAACATCACAGCTATGTTCTCCGTTTTCAGAACGCCAAACGTATTTGTTATAACTGATTCCACCTTTTAATACCGTATTTTCTATATCTGCCCTTTCAAAATCAGATTCAATATTATTCTGATTTAATGCATTATAACGATACAAAGATTGAGCAATATTTTGTAAATTTGTATATTGTTTCAGTATTTTATTTTTATCTTTATTATTAAATACCGGATTTGAATGATTCTTTAATAAATTTTCCTGACTTTTTGATAAATCATTTAAAATTGTTTCTAAATTTTTGCCGTTTTGCAATGCTTGTAAAAGTTTGTTTTTTAAATTTGCCATTTACATTTCTCCTTTAATTCTTATTTTCTTAAATCTGATAAAAAAAGAGTAAGGCAGAAAATTTATAATTTAATTATCTTACCTTACTCTTTTTTATTTATTTAATTGTATATATATTATATCATCTAGTCTCAATATTCGTCAACGTTTAAAATTATATCTTGTTCCTTTCCTTCAGGCTTAAATCCGCTGTTCTCCGTATTAAAGAGAGCGGCCTTTAAAAATTTTTTATACGATAGATTAAAATAAGTTATTCAAATAATGAATATTTAATATTACAAATAAGTATTTGCTATTTTTTTTAAATTTGATAAACTTCCATTGTAGAAAAATATTTTGAATTTTTGTATAAGAGGTAAAAAAATGGGAAAAAATGTATTAATTATTTCAACAAGTTTGAGAAATAACAGCAATTCGGAAATTCTTGCCGGAGAAACAGCAAAAGGCGCAAAAGATGCAGGGCATAACGTTGAATTTGTAACTTTAAAGGATAAAAATATACAATTTTGTAAAGGCTGCCTTGCCTGTCAAAAACTGGGGCATTGTGTAATAAATGATGATGCCAATGCAATTACCGAAAAAATTATGAATGCTGATGTAATAGTATGGGCAACACCTGTTTATTATTACGAAATGAGCGGACAAATGAAAACAATGATTGACAGAGCCAATGCACTTTTTGCAAGAGATTATAAGTTCAGAGAAGTCTATCTTATAACAACTTCAGCAGACGGGGAAGACGCTATAAAACCGGTTATAAACGGGATAAACGGTTGGATTGCCTGCTTTAACGGGGTAAAACTTTGCGGCTACTTAAGCGGCGGCGGAGTTAACGAACCGGCAGAAGTAGAAGCCCAAAAACAATTGCTTGAAAAAGCTTACAATCTTGGGAAAAACATCTAATTAAATTTTTTATATAACATATCCAAAAATAGTTTTGACGCAGGTGAAAATATCTGATATTTTTTCCAGACTATATCAAGTCCCGACTCAAGTTTGGGACTGAGTGGTCTGAAACAAATTCCTGAATTTTTTGTTGTATTCACAAGTTTATCCAGAGTAACGGCATAACCCAGTCCCGTTTCTACCATAATCGCAGCATTATACACAAGATTGTATGTTGCGACAATATTCAATTTTTCAAAAGTATCACCAAACCAGTCTAAAAATCCGCTGTCAGCAGAATATTTTTTTGACATCTGCCTTGAGGCTATAATTGGTTTGTCTGCCAAATCTTCAAGTGTTATAACATCCTGTTTGGCAAGCGGGCTGTCCTTGCGCATTATAACACCCCAAACATCTTTTTGGGGAAGAGTTATCGTATCATATTTTGCCAGATCTATAGGTTGAATTAATACACCAAAATCCAAAAGGCCTTTATCAAGCTTTTCTGTTACATCTTCGGCATTTCCGCTGTGTATATGAAATTTTATGTCCGGATATCCTTCTTGAAGATCTTTCATAACCTGCGCAATATACTTCATTGATTCTGTTTCGCCGCATCCGATATAAATATCTCCGCCGATAATTTCATTAATAGAATTAAACTCAGCCTCTGTTTTTTCCACCATATCAACTATTTCTTCCGCACGCTTTCTAAGCATCATACCCTCGGGAGTAAGCGTGACACGTGTTTTTCCGCGAATTAAAAGTTTTTGTCCCAATTCTTTTTCCAGATCCTGAAGCTGTCTGGACAAAGTAGGCTGGGTTAAATGAAGAGAATTTGCCGCTCCGGTTATACTGCCTTCTCTTACAACAGTTAAAAAATATCTTAACACCCGAAATTCCATAGAATAATAATACATTTCCAAGATATGCCTGTCAAGTATTTTTAATTATGTAATATAAGCATTTGCTATTTTATTAATATGGTAAATAATTAAGATAGAAAGAAAAAAGGAGAATATCTGATGGAAATAATAAGAGTAAATACCCCGAGAGGTCTTGAATTAAAAGGTGCAATGTGGGGAGATAACAGTATGGACACCGTTGTAATTATGATGAGCGGAATTTGCAGCAACGTATTCCAAAATGATTTGCTGCCTGCAACAGGAGATTTATTAAGCGCCAATAATATTGCATTTATTGCCGGACATGCTATGGATGCCTTTTCAATGATTGCATATTCCGACTTAAAAAATCATGAACAGGTATATACAGGAGTTGTATTCGATGATTTTAACCTTGTATATGAAGATGTGGAAGCTTATGTGAAATACGCAAAAGAACTTGGATTTAAAAACATAATTCTTGCGGGACACTCACTTGGTTCTAATAAAATTATTGATTATTTAGGCAGCACTCCCGACAATTTTGTCGACTACTTTATAGTTACATCGCCCGTTGATCTAGGTTACTGGTGGAAGGTTATGCCTAATCTTGATAAATGTCTTGAAACTGCTAAACAGTTCGTTTCAGAAGGAAGAAATAAAGATATTCTGCCTTATGTATTCGGCGGCTTTTCTCCGATGTGTGCAGAAACAGTGCTTAATTTCCACAATGCACAACATTTAAAAAATTGTCCGGTAATAAGCGGTGAAGGAAGCAGTGAATCACTCGCATCCATTAAAATTAACGGAGCCTTTGTTATCGGCGGGAAAGACAGTATGGCAGACGGAGACCCTAAAGGATTTATGGAAAAAATTAATTCCTGCTGTAAACATCCCGAAGCCAACAAAGTAATTGTCGTTCCTGATGCTTCACATGTTTTCTACAACAAGCATAATGAATATGCTTCAACAATTCTGGGAATTACAGAAAATGCAGTCGGAACTTTAGTTGTCTGATAATTAGTTTTTATAAAAAAAATCCGCCTTATCAATTCGGCGGATTTTTTTATTTTTGACTTTTTATTTTATATCAATCAGTTTATATTTTCTAACACCAACCCCAAGATCTGCCGCTGCCTCAACGATATGAATACCGTGCATTTGTTCCATTCTTTTAATTAAAGAGGCTTTACCCGGATCTTTGGAATTATAAACAAGATCAACACAGGCCTGATCTAATGCAACAGGATCATCTGAGGCTAAAATTCCGATATCCGCAATTTCCGGCTCGGCAGGATTGTTGTTGCAGTCGCAGTCAATCGACATCCTGCTCATAACATTTATAAATGTTATATTACCTTTCATATAATCCATAACGGATTTATCGGCATCAGCCATTGATTCTAAAAATTTATCTTGCTCGCAAGTCCAAATATTTTCAGGTTTTCCTGCCCCATGAATATAAGCCTTGCCGTAAGATGATGCTATACCGATAGACATATTTTTCAATGCTCCGCCAAATCCGCCCATCTGATGTCCTTTAAAATGGGATAAAACAAGCATTGAATCATAATTTTTTAAATGAGACCCTACATAATTAACCTTTATCTGCTTTCCGTCAGGAACAGGCAGTTCCATCTGCCCTTCAGAGTCCATAATATCTACTTTAGCAATCTTATCAAAGCCATGTTCTGCAATAGCCTTTTTATGTTCTTCCGTTGTGTTTCTTCTACCCTCATAAGCCGTATTGCATTCGACTATTGTACCATTTAAATAGTGTACAAGTTCTTTCATAAACTCAGGCTGTAAAAAATTATGTCCGCCCGGCTCTCCCGAATGAACTTTTACTGCAACATTCCCGCTCAAATTTTTACCGAGAGTTTTATATATTCTAACAAGATTATCAGAGGTAATGGCAGGAGTGAAATAAACGACGGCTGTATCCGGATGCATTTTTTTATAAATCAACCCGTAAGCCTGCGCAGGGCTTTCAGCATTTTGGGTTAACTTTTCAAACGGGCACATGTCAGTTTTATCCTTATTCTGAATTTCCTCAACAATATTTTTTGCCTCATACTTAATTTTGTTTTTCTTCAGAATTTCTATTGCGGGCTTTGATATTGTATCCGCATAAACATAATCCGCATTACCGTATACATAAAGATAAGCCGCAGCCCTGCCTACTATTCGGTCAAAGACCCGAGCGCCTTTAAAATCGCTGTCATCAAGATAGATTAAAAGCGGTTCTATACCGGATTGAACAAACTCCTGGGTATTTCCGTCTTTATACACAACAAGGGATGATGTATTTAATTTATTAATAATCATTGCCTTATCCTCCTTTGAAAGTTTCTGATGCGCAGCAAACGCAGGCAGTATTATAACAAATAATACAACCACACTAAATAAAAATTTTAAAAAGTTTTTCATACAACAACTCCTGATAAATAATAATTGTATTTTAAAACTTTTTATACGCGTTGTCAAAGATTAATTAATAAATTCTCTTAAATTTTCAACCATCTTTTCTGCCGTTTCAAGGCGATTTGAAACTGAACCTACCGAAAGATTATTAACATCCTGCTCAAAATCTTTGGGGAGTTCTTTACAGTTTGCTTTTGCAAATTGAACAAGTTTTTTCTCTCCGGGATTTAAAATTTTGTTTTTTGCAAATATAATATCAAAATAACTTGCCAAAAATGCCGCTGTTCTGTGATTTACACTAACATAATCGTTTCTTTCAACAGCAGAATTTAACTGATCATAGTAAGAAAACATAGCATCTTTCAAAAATGCGAAATTCTTGTTTATGATATTTTGTGCAAGTTTGTCGGGGTAAGGAGATTTTGTTTTATCCTGCAGCTTCTTAAACCATCCGTTCCTATCAAAAAGTATTTTAGATTTATTGACATTGTCAACAAAACAGGTTGTGTATCCCAAAGATGCATTACATCCCTCCCAAACCCATTTGATATTGCCTTCAATGCTATCAGGAGAACGATACATTATATCAATCGGTTTTTCGGTTTCTCTTAAATAATAAACATCACCTGTTTCAAAATAATGGTTATCAATTTCAGGATCATCCGCATATTTCTCAGCTATTTCACGGCGTTTTTCAACAGGAGGTTCTTTTGTACAATAAATATAAATATCAAAATCTGACTTATTATCAGCAGTTTTTACAGTGGAAGATCCGCCGAGAACTATTGCCTCTACTTCATCAAATTGTTTATAATCATTTACCATACTTTTTAATATTTCATCATTACAAATCATAACTTATAACTCCCGTATGACTTTGCAGGGATTCCCGACTGCAAGAACATTAGCCGGAATATCTTTTATAACAACACTTCCCGCGCCGATTACTGCATTATCTCCGATTGTAACACCCGGCAAAACAACTACATTCCCGCCAAACCAGACGTTATTACCCACTTTTATAGGTTTTGCAGTTTCAAGACCTTTATTTCTTGTTTCTGCATCAAGAGGATGGAGCGGGGTGTAAAACGCACAATTAGGGCCTATAAAAACATTATCTCCAAAAATAACTTTTGCAGGATCAAGAACAATCAAATTATGATTTGCGTAAAAGTTATTGCCTATTTCAATATTGTAGCCGTAATCACAAATAAAAGGCTGCTCTATTAAAAAATTTTCCTTTGTCTTACCAAGAATTTGTTTAATAATATTTTTACGCTCCTCAAGTTGTTCAGGATGAAGATTATTATATTCATAGCATAAAGACTTGCATTTAATTCTTTCATCTATCAATGATTTATCATAATTCGCATCATAAAGAAGGCCGTTTAACATTTTTTCTTTTTCGTTCATATTTTTCATCTCCGTTTTATAATAATAAAATAAACATAAAAAATTTGGAGCAAAATTATGAAAAAAATATTATGCTTCGGGGACAGTAACACCTATGGTTTTAATCCGAAAGACGGTTCAAGATATAACAAAAATATTCGCTGGACAGCACTTTTACAAAACACATTAAAAGATACTTATAAAATTACGGAAGCCGGATGCAACAATCGAACAGCCTTTTCTGATAATCACGCAGGCTTAAACTTTACCGGCTATAAAATTCTGCCTGAATATTTAAAAGAAAATTTTGATATAATAATTTTTCAAATCGGCATTAATGATCTTCAAAAGTCTTACAATGCAAGTTTAGACAGCTTTGAACAAGGTATGGAAAAATTTTTTAGTCTTGTAAAGCATTATTCCACATCTTCAAAAATAATTATTCTTTCACCATGCGTTATAAAAGATAATATTTTTAACAGCTATTTCAATCTGTTTTTTGATGAAAAATCCATAGAAAAATCCAAACAAATTTCTCCTGTATATGAAAAAATTGCAAAAGAAAATAAATATCAACTGATTGATTTGAATAAATTTACAGAAACTTCGAACATAGACGGGCTGCACTATGCGCCGGAGCAGCATAAAATTATATGTAAGGAAATCGTTAATTGTATTAATCTTTTAAATTAGCATAATATACAATGTTTTTTTAGAGATTATATCAGATAATTTGATTATGGATTTAAACTGGTATAATTCACTAAACAAACCATTATTTAATCCGCCTTCCGAAATTTTCGGGCCTGTGTGGGCGGTTATGTATACTCTCATTTTTATTTCATTTGTTCTATTTTTAAATTCAAAAAAATCAAATAACAAAACACCGGGACTTGTTGCATTTGTAATACAACTCTTATTAAACTTCAGCTGGAGTCCGGTATTTTTCATACAACATAATTTAGCAATAAGTTTTGCAATAATTATTTTGCTAATAATATTAATAATTTTGACAATAATATTTTTCTATAAAGTATCAAAAGCAGCAGGAATAATACTTGTTCCATATCTTATCTGGACAAGCTTTGCAGCCTATTTAAACTATTCTATAATGGTGCTTAATTAAGTTACTGAATTTTCTTAAGTGACGATATGAAATTGTTATGTTGAACATCCCCGTCAACCTTTGTCAGGAATATCTGACAGTCTTTTTCTTCAGCTTCAATAGGCGGGAGCTGAGAAATTTCCGCAGCATAATAATTACTGTCATTTCTCGCACTCAAAGGAATTCTGTTTGCAAGGCTGTTAAGAGAAATGTTTCTCAAAAATCCAGCAAAACCTTTATTATTATTACTAAATTTAGTATAAATTCTCAAAGATGCATCACCTGATTCAAGTTCATAGCGTCCTACGATAAACGAACTCAACTGCGGTGCCGATGATTTAATCATCATTTTTTCAACATTGTTATCTTTCAATTCAAGAGAACCGTTTATTTTGTCAAAATTCCCTTCCGGAATATTAACTAGATCCCCGAAAGTTGAAGGACTTATCATTGCAAGCGGATTTCTGAAAAGCGCGGCGAATTTTAAAATATATTCAACAAGCCCTACTTTTTGAATTGTTCCGTCTTTTATATCAAACTTTATAAATCCGTTCATTTTTAAAGAATCATCCGTATTTAAGGCTATAATACCGCTAGCTTTACCTGTAATTTCCCTGGGCAGGGCTAAAAGAGTTGTTGCTATAACATCAGAATTAACATCTTTTATTCCCAAGACCAAGCTGTATAAATGTTTTTTCAAATCACAGTTAATTTTAGCGGACGAATGCCCTTCTGCAATTTCGAATCTATTTGAATACATATTTAAAACACTATGCTTATCAAGAGATAATGTAGCTTTAACATCTTTAAATACAATATCCTTATATTTTCCGTTAAGTATATGCAGTACACAATTTTCAACTATAAAATTACCGATGTCAAATGTCGGAGTATTGTCATCATCATCTTTGGCTTCGCCTGATGCCGTTACATCAAATTTTGTATCCGTAATTTCTTTTGAACTCTGGTTATTTGCTGATAACAAGAATTTTTCAATATCAACATCATCAACTGTCAAGTTAACGTCTTTTACAACAACCGGAAACTTAATTTCATTTATAAGACTTCCTGAAAAATCATAAGAGGAACGTCTGTATTTTCCTTCTGCTGCAAGTTTTAAAAGCCCGTTTTGAGTCGACATTTCCCCATGTTTTAGATATACTCTCTGCGATGGAATTCTTACATCATCCATAGCCAAATATCCCTTTAAAGCAGGATATTTAGCAGTGTTGTTATATTCCATAATACCTGCTATTTTACCACCTTTAAATAATTTTTGTCCGATTAAAACATTTAAAAATTCACTGGGTAACGGGTTAGGTATTTCAAATCCTATATTTTTAACATCAGGAACAGGTTTTCCGCAGTCAATATTACCGAAAACTTTTACTACAGGTTTTGCATTTTTCTTTTGCTCAATTGAAAAAGAATCAGGCACTATATAGTAATCTACAGACTTTATACTCAAAAGGTTATCTTCAAAATGAATATCACCTTTAAGACCTCTTATAAATTTATTCGGAGTCAAAGAAGCTCCGTCTATAAGAATATCCTGTCCTGCTTTCAAACCGAAATACCAGGCAAGATCAATTTTATTATTAATAGATTTTATATCCACTCTTGTCTTTGTGGAACCGCCTGTAAGTTCAACAGGAATACCTACCATTTTTGAAAAATAATTCTTTACAAAATCGTTTGTTACCGCAGCTTTAGCAATAACATTTGTATCCATTGTTTTCAGGTAATCTTTAACAGTACCTTCCATTTCTATTTTGTTTTCTTTACGATAATTATAGTAACCGTCAAAATCCTTCAGAGTAATATCATTTTTTGTCATAACAATTTTACCCTTATCAAGCATTACGGGAATGTTACTTAGCGGTACAATCTTGCAAGAAATCTTGTTCAAGTTAACAATACCGTTAAGATCGTTTTTCGTAAGAGTTATTTTGAAGTTAAAACTGCCTTTTAAATCATTAAAAAACGCAAGAGGCTGATCAAGATTATTTTCAACAATATCAGAATCTATCAAATCTAAAACATCAGAAACATCTATTTTATCCGTATATATTTCCAGAATATAACCTATTTTACGGCTTGCCTCAGCATTAAAAAAGATTTTAGATTTATTCATTGAAAGATAGCAATTCTTGATATATAAAGTTTTATTCTGGGTATAAACAGCATTTCTGTCTGCAATATTAAAATGCGTATTTTTACCGTCTTTTGCAATATCTGCAGTTATATTAAAATGCAAATGTTTAACATCTTTCTGATTATTATCAAGTTCTAAATCATCAGCTTTTAAAGAGACATATGTTTTGGGTTCAACTTTGTACAGGAACAGAGATTTTTTTACATACAAAAAAGAATCAAACAAATCTATATTCCAGTCGCTCGGTTTTTGTTCTTTTTTTTCTGTTTGAGGGAAAGCAAGTTTTGTCAAATTATTAATATCTGCAAAAATATAATCGGCGCCCAGCTTTTTGATAATTATATTTTTCTTAAAAATTTCTTTGAAAGATATAGTGGTGTCGAAGTTTTCAACGGCAAGCAGACTTTCTTTATTATTAAATAATAACATTTCATCCACTTTAAAAGAAATAACAGGAGACAGCTCAGTAGTCAGTTTCGGATTTTTTATAACTAATTCCAAGCTCGTGAATTTATTAATATTTCTTTCAACAAAGTTTATAAAAGATTTATTTGAAACTACAGCCGGCAGAACTTTCAGATAAATTCCAAGTACTGCACCGCAAACAATTACAACAGTTCCTAATGATATGAGCGCAATTTTAACCTTTTTTGATATATTAATCATCTTTTCCCTCTCCAAAAAAATTATAACACAAATTATCAATTTTATGCTATTATACTGGTATGAAGAAAATTATTACATTATTCGGGATAGCTTTAGTTTTAGGTTCAGGTGCGTTTGCACAAGAAAATCCGACGCAGCCTATTGAAGGCTCTATTGTTAAAACAAAACTAACTGTCTTTAGTGATGAAAAAAATAATTTTGGATTGAAAGACAGTACAGGTAACGTTATTGTAGAACCTGAGTATAAAAAAATGATTAAACTCGGGGATTCCTGGATAATACAAAGGAAATCCAAATACGGGCTGATGGACAGTACAGGCAAAATCATTATTGAGCCCAAATACAGACATGTTGACAGAATTTTAGGGAAATATGTAAAACTCGGCAACGATAACGACTTTGGAGTTTATGATGAAAAAGGTGAAATTGTAATACCGCCGGAATACACATCGGTTAATATATTATTTGGCGGCATGTTCCTTACTAAAAAGAATTATAAATATGGTGTTTCTGATAAAAACGGAAGAGTAATACTTGAAAATAAATTTGACGATATATATATGCCTAAACCGAATATAATGAGAATACAATATAACGGTCAGTGGTACGAAGTTGAACAAATTGCAGGAGGTGAATTTGTTCCGCCCGAAGATATTCAGAATATCAAAAATGACGGGAACTTTAAAGTCACTGCATTCGTTAAAGATCCGGTTGCAGCATCAGGCTATTCTGCAGTTACTTTTACCGATTACTTCCTGAAAGTATTTTCTTCAATTTCACCAGCCCATGAAGAAACTATTGATGATTTGATGCTGTCGCAAGGTGCAGATACCGTTAATATATTTATAAAATTCACCTGGCTGCCAAAATATCCGTTTACGTTTGCAAAAAATTATTATCATACATTAAGAACACCTAATAACGGGCCTCTTGCAGATGTAAAAACAGAACTTATTCAAAAAATGCAGTAATTACTCGGTTGTATGCTCCAACGCTTTTTCAAGAATAAGTTTAACATGATGGTCATCAAGTGAATAGTAAACATTTTTACCGCGCTTTGAAGACTTTACAAGCTTTGCTGTACGTAAAATTTTCAACTGATGAGAAACTGCAGACTTTGTCATATCCAGAAGAACAGCAAGATCATTTACACACATCTCGGCCTCTTCCAAAGCCCATAATAGTCGTATGCGGGTATTATCACCCATAACCTTAAAAAAATCGGAAAGATCATACAAAACCTTTGCCTCTGGCATATCAGGCCTGATTTTTTCAACAAGTTGAGGGTTAATAGCTTCACAATCCGCTTTTCTTATTTCCATAAATATATTATAGTTTAACAATTGTTCAATTGTCAAATTTTTGTAACAAAATATTTTTATGGGCTTGACAATTGAATAGTTATTCAATTATAATATGAATATACAGTTGAATACTTGTTCAATTATTTTGGAGGCTAATTATGTGCGAACATCACCACCATCACGAAGAAAACAAAAATTCTGAAAAAGTTAAATTAACAAGAATTATAATTGCCGCTGTTATTTTAATTTTTGCTGCAACACTTCAATCTGATTGCATTTTGAAACTTGTTTTATTCATCGGTGCCTATCTGACAGCAGGTTGGGATGTAATATTTACAGCCTTTAAAAATATTTCTAAAGGAGAAGTATTTGACGAAAACTTTTTAATGACTATTGCGACAGCAGGTGCACTCGCAATAGGAGAATACCCTGAAGCTGTAATGGTAATGCTTTTATATCAAATCGGTGAATTTTTACAGGACAAAGCCGTTGCAAAATCTAAAAAATCAATTACTGATTTAATGGATATCAGACCGGACTACGCAAATGTAGAAGAAAACGGACATCTTGTACAAAGACACCCTGAAGATATTGAAATAGGAACTGTTATTACAGTTAAAACAGGTGAAAAAATTCCACTTGACGGAGAAGTAGTTGAAGGGAATGCAGCTGTCGACACGTCAGCATTAACAGGAGAATCTGTTCCGAGAACTTTAAGCATTGGGGATAAAGCCGTAAGCGGATGTATTAATACTAACGGACTTTTAAAAATAAAAGTAGAAAAAGTATTTAAAGAGTCAACTGTTTCTAAAATACTTGAACTTGTTGAACATGCAAGTTCCAAAAAGGCAAAAGCCGAAAAATTTATTACAAAATTTGCAAGAATTTACACTCCGGCAGTTGTTGCAGGAGCAGTATTATTAGCAGTTTTACCGCCGTTATTTATTGAAAATGCAAAATTTATAGTTTGGTTTCAAAGAGCTTTGACTTTTCTTGTAATCTCATGTCCATGCGCACTTGTAATCTCTGTTCCCTTAGGATTTTTCGGAGGAATCGGGGGAGCTTCCAAAGATGGTATATTAATTAAAGGGAGCAATTATATAGAAGCGCTTTCAAATACTAAAACAATTGCTTTTGACAAAACAGGAACTCTTACCAAAGGGACATTTAAAGTTACAGAAATCCATCCTTATGCAGGCGATGAAGAAGAACTTTTGAGATATACAGCTTATGCGGAGAATTACTCTAATCACCCTATAGCTTTATCAATCAAAAATGCCTACAACAAGGAAATCGATACAAACCTTATCAAAGATGTCGCAGAAATTGCAGGACAGGGAGTAAATGCAGTTGTTGACGGAGAAGAAATCTTGAGCGGTAACAAAAAGTTAATGCAGGCAAATAATATTGAAATTCCGGAAATTGATTCATCAGGAACTATAATTTATACAGCAAAAGATAAAGAATTTTACGGATACCTTGTAATTTCTGATGAATTAAAATCAGATTCTGTCAAAGCCATTTCAACTATGAATAAATTAGGGATTAAAACTGTAATTCTTACAGGCGACAACACAAAAGCTGCAGAAAAAGCTGCAAAAGACCTCGGGATGTCAGATTTTTACCCGGAACTTTTCCCTGAGCAAAAAGTTGAAAAAGTTGAAGAATTAATAAAAAATAAACAGATTAAAACTAGTGTTATGTTTGTCGGGGATGGGATTAACGATGCTCCTGTTTTAACAAGAGCTGACATAGGAGTTGCAATGGGAGCACTCGGGTCAGACGCCGCTATTGAAGCCGCTGATGTTGTAATTATGGACGACCAACCATCAAAAATTCTGGATGCGATAAGAATATCTAAAAAGACAATGGCAATAGTAAAACAAAACATCATATTTGCACTTGGAATTAAAGCATTATTTCTTATCGGAGGCGCATTCGGAGTCGTTACAATGTGGGGCGCCGTCTTTGCAGATGCCGGCGTCGCCCTCATTGCAGTTTTAAATTCTTTAAGAACACTGAAAAATTAACGGATAAAATTTGTCATAACTTTATCTTCATTTTGAGGAGGTACAATCCCTTGCTGTTTACCTGCCTCAATACATTTCAAAATCCATGACATATTATCGCCCAATACTCTCATAATCTGTAAGCCTTCAATATCCTGTTTAACATCATCCGGAGTATTCTGCGCACCGTGAACCATCGGCCAGTAATTTGAAGAAACTACAGGCATTTGATTTATTGTAAAGTGTTTTGTTATTGCATCCAAGGAAGCGGTTGTACCTGCACGTCTTGCAGAAACAATTGCAGCAGCAGGTTTAAACGTAAATGCTGCACTGCCTGCGTAAAATACTCTGTCCATAAATGATAAAAGTCTTCCGCTTGGATGGGCATAATAAACCGGTGAGCCAAAAATAAAACCGTCCGCGTCTTTTGCTTTTTCAATCACTTCGTTCACAATATCGTCTTTAAAAACGCATCCGTTTCCTGTTTTTCTGCATGCTCCGCAACCGATACAATCACGTATTGCATTTTTCCCAACCTGAATAATTTCTGTTTCAATACCGTTTTTTTCAAGAGCCGAAGCTGCCTCTTTTAATGCGGTATAAGTACACCCGTGTTCATTAGAGCTTCCGTTAAACAATAAAACCTTCATAACACATCCTCCTTACATATTTATAATACCACACACAATACTTAAAAACAGCTCCTGTATTTTACAGGAGCTATTTTTAAGTTATACACCAATATCTTTTAAAGGCTTGCCTTCCATAAGATTTTTTTCAATATTTTCCAGAGAAATTCCTTTTGTTTCCGGAATTAGTAATACCGTAAGAACTATAAATGAAAGGTTCAATGCGGTATATATCCAGAATGTAACAGCAATACCGAACGTATTTATTAATGTAAGGAAAGTTGCTCCTATTATCATATTTACAATCCAGTTTGTTGTAGTAGAGCAGGCGACCCCGAAATCTCGGCTTTTCAAAGGTTGAATTTCCGAACATAAAATCCAGACAACAGGACCTGCACTCATCGCAAAACTTGTAATTGTAAATAATGTCATAACAACTGCCGCAACAGAAATCCACAAGGCACTGAAACCGGCATTTATCATATATAAACAAACTCCAAGTAAAAACGTACCAGCAGCCATTCCTGCAAATCCGATTTTTAAAATAGGTTTTCTTCCCTGCCTATCAACAGTTTTCATCGCTATTAATGTTGCAAGAGAATTTGTTAATCCGCATATTACAGTTGCAATCATCTGCTGCTCTGTATTTGCGAATCCAGCATGTTTGAATATTTGCGGTGCATAATATAATATCACATTCATGCCGGTAAACTGCTGCATTGCCTGTAATAACATTCCCAAATAAACTGCTCTGCGTACATTTTTATTAGCTTTAAAAAGTCCCCAACCCTCTTGCTTAACTTTTAAGCTTTCACGAATTTCATTAAGCTCACCATCTGCTTTAGCATCTGTAGTACTAAGCATTCTCAAAATATCTTTTGCCTTATCAAAATGACCTTTTGAAGCCAGCCACCTGGGGCTGTCAGGCAGACCGAAAACAGCAAACATCAAAAGTAATGCAGGAATACTTATTACACCCAGCATCATTCTCCAGTGCCCGCCATAACTGAATAATGTATCGGATATAAACGCGACAAGAATACCTATTGTAACCATCATCTGATACATCGAAATAAGTTTTCCCCTGTCCTCTTTTTCAGACATTTCAGAGAGATATAAAGGAGCTACGTATGATGCTATCCCAACAGCAAATCCAAGCATTACCCGTGATATAAGAAGCGTCAAAATATTAGGAGCGCAGGCGCATCCGATTGAACCCAGAACAAATAATGCAGCTCCTGCCATCAAACTCTTTTTACGGCCAAGTTTAAAAGAAATCCATCCTGTTGACATTGCACCCAATGCAGCACCAAGCATCATCGTACTTACAACCCATTCCTGAAGCCGGCTTGTAAGTTCAAAGTGCGTCGTAATAAAAGGCAAAGCTCCCGAAATTACACCAATATCAAGCCCGAACAAAAGCCCTGCCATACCTGCAGCAAAAGAAATAAAAATCTTCATCAACTTTGCTTTCTTGACTCTTGACTCGTCATTACTCTTTAAATCTTCCATAAACTAATCTCCCGATAAATCTAATAAAACGCTAAAGAAACTAATATAAAATATTATACCCAATTTTTTAATTTTATTAATCATACAAATTATATAAAATAAAATTGAATCATAACCAAAGGGCATTGAGTTTTATAAACATCAATACCCTTTTAAATTTTAGGAAAAGCCGGCAAAAGATTTATTATTTATTTTGGTCAAGAAGCAATTTATGTGCCGGCATAGAAATTCTTATAAACTATATTATTTTCACTGCAATATTTTTCTATTTCTTCATTCAGTTCTGCAAAATACTGCGGATTTTTTTTGTTATAAATATCATCGTATAATGATTTATAAATCGGAAATTCATCATTTATAAATTGAAACATTTTTGCTTTAAAACTACTCCTCAAATTCAAATTGTCAAACCAGTATTCATCAGCATATTCTTTTGTTGTTTCTATTATTTTTTTAAAATTCGTCATTTGAGGAATTATCGGCGCAACAAATACAACCGACTTAATACCATTTTGCTTTAAAAGTTTTAAAGTTTCAACTCTTTCTTCAATAGTCGAAGAATTCGGTTCAATCTTTTTCTTTAGTTTTTCATCTAAAACACTTATAGACAAAGCTACTTCTATATGCTTCATTTTCTTAAACAAATCAAGATCCCTCAACACAAGTTTTGATTTTGTAACAACACTTATAAATGCCTCTGAATTAACAAGCTGTTCCATTAGCATACGTGTTATTCCGTATTTTTCTTCAAAAGAATTGTAAGGGTCGGTAACAGTACTTATCATTACTTTTTTGTTTTTTATTTTGAACGTATTAATTTTTTTTCTGGTTTGCTTTACGTCTATAAACTCGCCCCATTCTTCTTTATGCTTGCTAAAACTTGACATATAAGCAGCATAACAATATAAACACTTATTCGGACAGCCAACATAAGGATTTATCACGTAATCTAGCGTTGTTAACTTTGTTTTAGTTAAATAATCTTTAACCCGTGCCGTATCTATAACTACCATAACAGCATAATAAAGTTTGCAAGCGAATATGTCAACAGCACTGACTTCTTATTCGTGAACAGAAACATCTTTTTCAACAATCGGCGGAATTGGTGATGTTATAATCATTTCCAGATATTTGTCATTATTTTCTTTTACCCTTTGTGCAATTTTATTTATTTCATCATTATTTGTGAAGTAGTGCTTCACCGCATACTTTAAGAGGAGCATGCCCTTATCCGAATGCTTTTCAAATTTATATATATCATATTCGAAATATTTCTTAGCATTTTCAGTTCCGTTTACAAGAAAACTTATTGCAGCCTTATCGGATTTTTTATTTTCAATAAATTTTAAAAGCACGCTGTTATCAGTACTTTCAACAGTTTTGTCAAAATCCTCGGCATACTTTATAGGATTGTTTTCTTCTGGATAATAATAAATACCTATCATCTTTGTCCAGTTGGCAACATTTTCATTTTTCTTAAAATATTCGTTCCCGTATCCGTTTGTTTTCGGAGCAATGGCACTGTATTTAAGTGTATAAACTTCATTGTCAAAGTGGATATCTTCTGCAAGACAAAAGGCCGAACCTAAAAATAAAGCAATAATTGTTAAGACTTTTTTTAACATACACTAATTAAATCATTTTTGTTTTACAAATAAATTCTACAAACAGCTAACTGAGAAGGACTATATTATAAACTATCATTTACTGTAGTTAAATCCTTTCCGCCGACAGCTTTGTAAACATCAATAGTAGAAATAAGATAATTAATTTTTCCGTTTACTTCATCCTTTTCAGCGACAAGAAGTCTTTCTTCATCTTTCATTCTGTCAAGTTTGGATTTGGCGCCAATATTAAACTTTTTATCAGCAAGAATAAATTTTTCATTTTCAAGGTTGTAACGCTTTACACTTTCTTTGTAATTTTTTTCTCTTGTCTTTGCCGCGCTAAGAGAATCATTAACTTCCTGTATTGATGTCAAAATTGTCTTTTCATACAGCTGCTGAGCTTTTTCAAGTTCAATTTTTGTCCATTTTAAACGCGCCATCTTAGCACCTCCGGTAAATAAATCAATTGATGGCATAAAACCTAAAAGGGATTTAAAAGTATGATCTCCGAAAATATTACCTAAATTATACGCGTTAAATCCAGCCTGACCGTATAAAACAAATTTTGGCAGAAAATCACGTTTTGCGACCTTCGCATCTATTCCTATTTTTTCAATATAATCTTCTGCTTTCACGAAATCGGGTCTGTATTGTATAACTTCCGCATTTATTGCATCAGGAACAGTAAGCAAAGCCAATTCAGAATACTCCGTTCTTGGCATTGCAATTAAATCTTTTTCTCTTAAACCGGTCAAAACGCCAAGTTCCCGACCAACAACTTCACGTTTATCTTTATATATATTCAGCTCTTCTTTTAACTGGGTTAAAAGTTGTTTTTCGTCCATAAGCTCCGTTACAGGACACAAACCGTTTTTATATTTTATTTCTTCCATTCTGACAATTTCTGTTTGAAGCTTAACAAGTTCTTCCTGAGCATTTATGAGCTTGTCAAACTTTATTAAATTAAAATATTGTGAAGCAACAGCAGAAGTTAAAGAGATATAAGAAGCCCTTTCATTCTGCTTTACAATTTCATGCTGTTTTTTTACAGATTTAGTCTTGAGGTAATTCTCACCCCAAATATCAACTTCATAACTCATTGTTAAAGGCAAAAAGAAATTACTTTGCTTATAATCTGGTATAACTACATCTCCAAATCTTACTGTTGAAGACGAAAAATCTCTGAACACATCGCCTTGAAACCCAACTTGCGGGAGCTGTCCGGCAAACGCCATTTTAACGACCTGTTCAGATTGTTTTACATTTAAAGATGCAATTTTTAAATCCTGATTGTTGTTAAATGCAGTAGTAATATAATCCGTTAAAACGGGATCATTATATTTTTGCCACCATTCTAAATTTAAATATTCCATTCTATAGTCCGGGGTATTTTTTTTATTTTTTGCTTCTGCAGTTATATTAAAAGTGCACAGCAAAATAAACAGGGTTAGTAATATTTTAAAAATTTTCATGCTTGCTATTTCCTTTTTTGTGTTATTATGATAACACAATAACACAAAGAAAAATCATGGACAAGTTTAATTTATTACAAAGCAGAATTGGTATGAAACTGGTGCGTGTCGGTAAAATGGTTCGCGCCATAGCAAACCAAAAATTTGCTAAAGCAAAATACCCTATAACCCCCGAACAATTTACAGTATTAACAGCTATTCTTGACCATGACGGTTTGTACCAAAGGCAAATCGGGGCATTAACCCTTAAAGACAGACCAAATATTACAAGAATTATAAATATTTTGGAAGAAAAAGGACTTGTTACAAGAACCCCTGACACTAACAAAAGGAAAATCTTTAAAATTAATATAACTGAAGAAGGAAAACAAGCTTACGAAAAAGTCGTGCCGACCGTATTGGAACACTGGCAAGACACTGTCAAAGGGATAAGCGATGAAGAATTAACAAGTTGTTTGAAAGTATTAAATAAAATAAAAGCGAATTTGGAAGAAAAATTAAATATGCAAATATAATTAAGAGGTGACAAATGGCAGACAAACCCCAAAAGAAAGTTCACGATGAACAATTTGAAGAAAAAGCTAAAGAAAGATTAAAAGAAAGAAAAGAAAAAGCAAAGAAAAAACGCCCCGAATATAAGAAAAAAAGGGTATTTGTTCCTGTAATAACAGCCGTTATACTTGTATTAATGGGAATTTACCTTGCTATACATGCAACTTTTTTCCAATCTACGGACGATGCATTTGTTGAAGGAAGGTTAGTTTCTGTTGCTCCGCGTGTAGAAGGGCCGGTTATAAAACTTCTTGTTGATGATAATGACGAAGTTAAAGCAGGACAGCTTCTTGTTGAAATTGATCCCGCAGATTATGAAGTAAAACTTCATCAGGCAGAAGCAAAACTTGCGGAAGCTAAAGCTCAATTGACTGTTACCGAAAAACAAATTGAAGAAGGAACTTCAAATGTTAACCAGTCTTATGAAGATGTTACATCGACTCAATCAAAACTTGATTTTGCGACAAAAGACCACAAAAGATACACTGATATGTATAAAGAAGGTATAGTTTCAAAACAAGATTACGATAACAGCAACACTCATTATACAGTTGCACAGGCCAATCACAAAGCTGCAACAGAAAAAACCAAAGCAATGCAGTCGGCTTTAGAATCCCACCAGGCAAAAGCAGAGGCTGTTCAAGCCGAAATAAAAAGACTGGAAGCCGAAGTGGAACAGGCAAAATTAAATCTTTCATATACAAAAATCTATGCCCCGCAGTCAGGAATGGTATCTGCAAGAAGCGTAGAAATGGGCAACTATGTTCAGGTTGGACAGCCGCTTATGAATATAGTTCCGGAACATGTCTGGGTAATCGCAAACTTTAAGGAAATACAATTAACCAACATGAAAAAAGGACAGCCTGTATCTATTAAAGTAGACACTTACCCGAACAAACGCTTTAAAGGTCATGTTGATAGTATCCAGCGTTCTACTGGTGCAAAATCAAGTTTGTTCCCGCCGGAAAATGCGGTAGGAAGCTACGTAAAAATCGTTCAGCGTGTACCGGTCAAAATTCTTTTTGACGAAGATATAAAAGATTACAACATTGTCCCGGGAATGTCAGTAGTACCAAAGGTTAAAATCAGATAATGGAAGAAACAAAAAAAACAAACCCCTATATTGTTGCAATATCCGTGTTGCTTCCGGCATTTCTTTCGCTTGCCGCATCATCCGCGACAAACGTAAGCCAGCCGCATATTGCAGGTTTTTACGGAGCAACACAATATGAAACAAATACTGTTATTACCTGTTATATTATATCAGGCGGACTTATGCTCCCTGTTACAGGGTATCTGGTCAGAACAATAGGGAAAAAGCTTTTACTCTTTTACAGTATCTGGATATTTACTCTAGGATGTCTGCTTTGCATTCTTGCTCCTAACCTGCAGGCTCTTATTGCCGCAAGGGTTATACAAGGTGTGGGAAGCGGTGCAATTTTACCTTTATCTCAGGCTGTATTGCTTGAGATATTTCCGCCGGAACAAAGAGGTGTTGCAATGGGTTTATTCGGAGTTGCTGCAATGTTTTCACCGCTTGCAGGGCCGTTTATCGGCGGGTATTTGACAGATAATTACTCATGGCAGTGGATTTTTATCATGAATATTCCGCTGTGTATGATTTCTTTTGCTCTTGTTAAAATGTTTGTACCCAATGACAAACCGGAAAAACAAAAATACAACAAAAAGTTTGACATTATAGGTTATAGTGCAATAGTTCTTGCCATGGGATGCATGCAGGTTGTGCTTGATAAAGGCCAGCAGTATAACTGGTTTGATACAACATGGATTTGCTGGACTACTGGAGTATGCGTTTTTGCGTTTGTATTCTTTTATGTTTGGGAACTTGAATATAAGTATCCCGTAATCGACATCAGGGTGTTCAAAGACAGAAATTTTATGTTTGGAACATTAATAAGTTCTTTTATAAATGTAATGCTTTATTCAACCCTTCTTCTTGTTCCGATGTTTGTACAAAGTTTACTCGGATACAGCCCGTCAAAATCCGGACTTTCCATGTTTCCGCGGGCAGTAATTTGTCTTATCGGTCTGTTAGTATTCGGCGAACTTTCAAAATATATTAAACCAAAAATAATGGCAGCAGCAGGACTTTTAACGATGTCAGCATCTGTTCTAATGCTTACGCAGTTAAACACAACATCTTCAATAGAAAGTGTAATATTGCCAAACATATTGCTTTGTATCGGAGTTCCTATGGCGTTTGTTCCTATTACAGCTCTTTCTTTTCAAACACTTCCGGCTTCTAAAAATGCAGATGCGGCATCTTTACATGCATTATTCAAAAACATTATAACAGCGATAGCAACATCAGCTTCAGCAACATTTATCGCAAGGGTTTCACAGGTAAGACAGACTTATCTCGTTGAGAATCTTGCCCCGCATAATCACATGTATTTATACAAATTGGGAGCATTAAAAACCAAATTTTTAATGCACTACCCTGAAGTTGTTGCGGCCAAAAAAGCCGGTGGTACTTTATACAATCAGATGTTACAGCAGGCAAGACTCGCATCATTTTTTGATGCTTTTACAGTTCTTGCACTTATGGCTGTGGCTGTAATACCTTTACTTTTGCTTATTAAATATAAAAAAGCTAAAAAAGAAGCGTAAAAATTTTAACGTAAAAATCTGAGCCATATATAACCTGAACTTAATACTAAAGATACAAGTACAACAACAACACCATATTTTAAAAATTGCATAAATTCTATTTTATGTCCGTGATGAGCGGAAGTTTCAGATACAATAACATTTGCAGCTGCTCCTATAATCGTCAGGTTTCCGCCAAGACATGCACCTAAAGACAAACACCACCACAAAGGCAGAGTATATTCCGCCCCCATAACATTTCTTATTTCTAGAAGCATAGGAGTCATAGTTGCAGTGTATGGAATATTATCAATTACTCCGGAAATCAAACCGGAAGCCCATAGAATAATCATTGCTGTTGCAGTTTCTGAGCCTTCCGTAACATTCAAAACCCATTTTGCCATAATAGCAATACCGCCTGATGCCTCAAGACCGCCAATTATAATAAATAAACCTATAAAAAAGAAAATAGTATTCCATTCAACTTCACAGAATATACTTTTCGGTTTTTCGAACAACAACAAAAAGCTTGCCCCTAGCATTGCAGTGACACATGTTTCTATATGAGTGACATCGTGAAGAATAAATCCAAGTATAACAAGGCCCAAAACAACAGCACTTCTCACCATTAGAGGGAAATCCGTTATAGTTTTTGAATTATCCATATTAGCAACAGCTGCCATTTTTTCTTCCGTAGTATGCAGTTCGTGTCTGAAAAACAGCCACATTAAAAACAATACAACCAGCATTATTATGGTAATAATAGGAGTTAATTCATTTACAAAATCCATAAAAGACAAACCTGCAGCACTTCCTATAATAATATTCGGCGGATCACCAATTAAAGTAGCAGTCCCGCCGATATTTGAAGCAAAAATTTCGGTCAAAAGATAAGGAACAGAATTTATATTTAATTGTTCAGCAATAAAAAATGTTACAGGCATTATAAGGATTACTGTTGTTACATTATCGAGGAACGCTGATGCAACGGCAGTAAATAATCCCAGAGTAATTAAAATTCCGACGGGATGCCCTTTTGTAAGTTTCAAAAGTTTATTTGCAGCCCAGTTAAACATACCGCTCTTAGCTGCAATACTCACAATTATCATCATCGAAACAAGTAAAAATATTACATTAAAATCAACAAAATTAATAAAATAGTGAGGGTCAATTGCGCCATCAACAATTTTTGTTTGGCTGACAAGTCCAAGCAAAATCGTAATTCCAGCTCCTAGCAGAGCAACAGTAACCTTAGGGATTTTTTCCAGTGCAATAAATATATATGCAATTAAAAGTACCCCAGCAGATATTGCAACACTATGGGTCTGAACTATAGAATGTAAATGCTCAATCATAAAATTTCCCTTTTTCTTCCGCCTGTTAAACTAATATGTATAAATTATAACATAAGAGAAATTTTATAAAAATTTTTACACCAACTCTAAATTGGCAGTCGTAAACATTTTAATGTAATTTTTTATATCCTCTGAAGCAACATGACACCTAAATTTACCTAATGGGTACTTACTATAGTGATAAGCAGAAGAAAGAAGTATAAATTTCATTGCGTCAATAACATTCATAGTTGATAAATCTACAAAAATTTCAGGGCAGTGATGCTTTTTTACATAATTCTTAAATTGCTCAGAAATATTATTATAGTTATACTTATTGCAATCAAAATACTTTATCATATTCAATTTGTCGTATTTTTTTTACAAAATTTAAATATTTTAGCTGAAATTAATACTTTTAAACGATATTTATTATATAATTTCATTATTGATGGGGGATTAGGAAATGGAAACAGTAACTATGACTAACAGTAAAATTAACGAACTCGCAAAAAATGTTCTTGATATTGAGGCTAATTCAATACTTCGTCTGAAAAACAGCATTGGAGAAGATTTCGACAAAGCCGTTGATATTCTCTATAACTGCAAAGGCAGAGTAATAGTTACGGGAATGGGGAAATCCGGTCTTATCGGAAGAAAAATTGCCGCAACCCTTACATCTACGGGAACCCCTTCTTATTTTCTCCATCCGGCAGAAAGCACCCATGGTGATTCGGGAATTATTACACGTAATGATGTTGTTATTGCAATATCAAACAGCGGAGAAACTCAGGAACTTTTAAATCTTTTACCGCTTATTAAACGTTTCGGGGTAACAATGATAGGTATGACAGGAAAAATGAATTCTACCCTTGCTCATTCATCAGATGTTACGCTTGATATTTCCGTTGAAAAAGAAGCATGCCCGCTCAATAAAGCACCTACGGCAAGTACAACCGCAACTTTAGCAATGGGAGATGCTCTTGCTGTATGTCTTCTGGAAAAAAGAGGTTTTTCAGAAGAAGATTTTCTTATCTTCCACCCGTCAGGCGCGCTCGGCAAAGGATTTACTTATAAGGTCGCAGATTTAATGCTCACAGAATCTGACAAACTGCCTATTGCCAGAGAAACAAATTCGTTTGCAGAAGTTATTGAATTAATATCAGAAAAAAAACTCGGTATGGCAATGATTGTAAATGAAGCTGGCGAATTAACCGGAGTTTTGACAGACGGTGATATAAGAAGAACGCTTATTAAATATCAAAATATCAGGCCGCTTCTTGCAAAAGATGTAATGTCTGTTAACCCGAAACATATTTCTAAAACAGATTACGGTGCAAGCGCTCTTAACTTAATGGAAAAGTATTCAATCACAGCACTTGCTGTTGTTGATGAAAATAACAAACCTATAGGGGTAATACATATTCATGACCTTTTAAAAGCAGGAGTTGCATAAATGACAATAAAACTTGTGGCATTTGATGTTGACGGAGTGTTAACAGACGGAAGTTTAACATTCGATGAAAACGGACATGAATATAAAACTTTTAATGCAAAAGACGGTCAGGGCATTGTTAATTTGAATAATGCCGGAATTGTTACGGCAATTATTACAGCAAGAAATAACGGCACCGTTGCACACAGAGCAAAAAATCTAAATATAAAAGAACTTCATCAGGGTTCTAAAAATAAAATCGCAACTCTTGAAGGGATTATGAACAAATATAATATTTCTTTTGACGAAATTGCATATATGGGAGATGATTTGCCCGATATTTGTATTTTAGAAAAAGTTGCGTTAAAAGGATGCCCTGCTGATGCAGTTGACGAAGTAAAAGAGATTGCAAATTTTGTTTCTTCTAAAAACGGCGGACGCGGAGCCGTCAGAGAATTTTGTGATTATATATTAAAAAAGAGGATATAAAAAATGTTTGAAATTAAAACACAGGCTTTTTTTGCCGCTGCTCATCATCTTCTGAATTACGAAGGAGAATGCGAAAATCAGCACGGACATAACTGGATGGTTGAAGTTTATGTTAAAGGTAATACGCTTGATAAAAGTAATATATTAATAGATTATAAAGTTTTAAAAAAAGAATTGAAAGCCGTTTTGGATTTGCTTGATCATAAAGATATAAATGCACTTCCGGAATTTAAAGGTGAGAGTCCTTCAAGCGAAATGATATCAATGTTTATTTATAATAAATTAAAAGAAAGAGTTGTCCAATTGAGTAAGGTAACTGTATGGGAAACCCAGACATCATGCTGCAGCTACTATGAAGAAGAATAGATTTTAAACAGGAGAATATAATGAATTTTATACAGGCTATATTAATGGGGATAGTACAGGGGTTGAGCGAATTTTTGCCTATATCCAGCTCAGCGCATCTGGTTTTTACATCTAACTTTTACAAAGTTTTTAAAGGTATAGAAATTGTTCAAACTTCAAATGAAGAAGTATTTTTTGACATTATGGTGCATCTTGGGACATTAATCGCCGTATTAATATTTTTCAGAAAAGACATAATGAATATTTTAAAAGCAATGTGGCATGCTCTAAAAACAAAAGATTGGTCAAATAATGAAGCAAAACTCGGTTTATTCATTATTTTAGGAACAATTGTCACTGTTGCTCTTGCCCTGCCTATTAATGAAGTAGCTGAAAAACTTGTTTATGCACCTTCTATTGTGGGAATACTGCTTTTCATAACAGGTTTTACGCTTTTATACAGCGAATATAAGTCAAAAAAGATTGAAGAAAAAAAGAGCGAAATGGATTTAAAAACATCAATATTTATCGGTCTGGCTCAAGGTTTAGCCGCACTTCCAGGTTTTTCCCGTTCGGGTTGGACCATCGCAACAGGTTTATTTTGCGGATTGGACAGAATAACAGCCGCAAGATACTCATTTTTGCTTAGTATTCCAATTATTTTAGGAGCTTCCATGGTTTATCCGCTTGTAAAAATTGATATCCATGAAGCCATGCAGTATAATTGGGAAGCAATAACAGCCGGAACAATAGTTTCTGCCGTTGTAGGATATGTGTGTATAAAATATTTTATGAAATTCATATCAAAGTTTTCTCTTGCAATATTCGGGTATTACTGCATTATAGCGGGTCTTGCAACTGCCGTTTTCTTTGCCGTCTACGGTTAAGTTCTTTGTTAAAAAATGTAAATATTTAAGCATGACTATCAAAAAATAAAATTCACAGGTATTCTAATAATACGTCTATTTGTGTGGAGTAAAGATGATTTTACCTATCAATAATATCAAAAATTCCATAAACTTTTCTGCTGACAGCAATCCCAAGGATAAGAAGACTCTGGAATATGACCATGACACATTGCTGCCAAACAATCCTTATACTTACACACGTATCGGAATGGATAAGTTGACAAATGCTTTTACTTTGTATCCTGCAAAGGGGTTAAAGGGAAGCAAAAATGCTAATTTCTATGAATTTTTAACAATGGGCACCGTCCCTTACTTGATAGGCAGTGCAGGTTTAATGGCAGTATTCAATCTTGCAAACAGATTCTTTTCTCCGTTTGATAAAGTTCAAGCATCCAAAACCGGACAAAAAATGGCTCTCGGGGTTTTATTTTACGGTATAGCAAAAAGTTTATCAAAACAATTGATAAGCCGTCCGGTAAACATGCTGACAGGAGTAGATACAGACAGGCCTTATGCAAAAGTAATTTATGAACTTCCTGATAATATAAACGATACAGATATTACAAGTATTGAATATCATAAAGTTTTTGAAAGTGTTGAATTCCCACGCTGGGACTTACTATACGGCGATGAAACCAAAGGTCAGAAAAGAAACTACCGTTACGACAAAATAGCAAAAAAACTGAATATGGGTAAAAACCTGAATGATTCCGATCAGGAAACCAAGCCGCGTATTAAAGAAATTATAGTTAAATCAAGCCTTGCAAAAAGCATATCGTCTTATATGTGGGCAGCAACCGGTGTAGCTCTTGCTTTCCAACAGCCATGGGAAGATTATTTTAAGGCAATGACTTTTAAATTCTGGAAACCTCAGGAATTTTTAAAATCATTAAATGTTTTTGGCAACAGCTTTGTAAGAAGCGCCAAAAATCTTTATAAAGGAGAAGGAAACGGGGTAACCAAACATGCCGGGAAAATTCTTCTGGGACTTGCGGTTCTTTCCTCTGTACTGGGTGTTGTTAATACAGTAGCAGGCGCTAGAAAATCTCCGAAATCTTCGGATATCATCAAACCAAACGAAAAACATGTGGTAAGCTAATATGACATCAAACTTAATACAAAACTACATATCAACAAGACCAACAGGCGTTATAAATCAGCAAACAGTGAAAAAACAAGAAACGCCTAAAAAGCCGATGCCTGATTTTGATATCCAAAGAGAACTCGATAACAGAACTTTTATTAAGCCTCTTGAAGGTAAGGGCAGATTGCTTAAGGGAAATATATTTAATGCACCTGCCATAATGGTCAAAGATATGGTTTATGATGCAAAGGCTTTAAAACATGCTGTAAGCGGAAAAGCAAACGATCATGAACTCGGGAAATTAAACGATTTCGGTCTGTTTTTGGGTGGACTTGCAATTGCTGGCTATTTATTTACCAGAAAACAAACACCTATGACAAAAGGAATGGAATTTGTAGGACTTGCCTCATTTTTAGGTGCAATGGCAATATGGCCCAAAATTGCAATTCAATTGCCTGCTTATCTTATTCATGGCGTAAATGTACAAAAAGAATATGAAGACAGCTTCGGGAGAAAGAAACCATTTTATCAGGATCCTCAGTTCTTGCCCTGGGATTTATACAGCGAAAAAGAAATAGACAAAATGGGCGATAGAATGGGAGTCCCGAAAGATATTCCGAACAGACGCGAATTTATTCAAGAAAAAATGAAAAAGATAGGTATCCAGAATAATACTTTATGGATGCTTACAGCAGGTTTTGCAACTCCTATTATGAGCGGTCTTATTTGTAATTTAGCCGAACCTTATCTGAACAGATATCTTGATAACAGAAATAACAAAGCTGCAGATAAAATCTTAACTAATTTAGACAATTATTCACAAAAATATAAAAATACTTCTCTTGAACAGGATTTAATTAAAATATTAGATGCAAATCAAAATAAACCATTAACAAAAGAATTAGAAGAGTCTATAACATCAATTCTTACCAGATATATGGATCCTGTTACTGCTGAAAGTTTTAAAGCCGATTTGAGAGAAGCAGCGTTTGGTAAAGAAACTTACAAAATTCAAGATAACAATGTAACAGAAATTATTAAAAATTTAAAAGAAGTATTCAAAAAAGTTCCTGATGCTGATGAAGAATTTTTAAAAGCAGTAATACCTGACGAAAAAAGTATAATTGATGCTCTTAAGGGAAATGGAACATTCGGAAAAGACATTAAATCAGTGGAATTCAGCAGTGTCTTAGATGCTATTAAAAAACTTGTTAAGAATAATGCAATAGCTTACAATAATGCACATCCTGATAAACAAAAAGATATCAACTTTATTCGTAAGTTAGTTATGCAGAATATGACAAAAGATAAAAATTCAAATCCGGTTAAAATTGTTCTTGCAAAAGCAGGCTCAAAAATCCTTGATAACAATATTATCGGGAAATTGAAAAAAGTTGTTAAATTAATAGACAACTTCAATATGAAACAATTTGCACTGGATGAATACGCCCTGAAAAAAGTCGGAGCTGCTCCGGAAACTGTAATCGCAAATTACTGGAATGATGTTTCAAAAGATTTAATGAAAACTTTAGGCTTTACTTCAGAAGAAATTAAGAAAACAAGAAGCGACAGAAAACTTATGGGTGCAGTTCTAAGAGAAAAAATTGAACATGTAGTTTCCGATAAAAATTCTTATAACAAAGTAATGGAAAGACTTGTTAAAAAGATTGCCGAAATAAACAGCAAAATTAAAACAAGCGATATGTCAACGCCTCTATTATCCAGCAATTCCGCAAGCAGTGCCTATGACACCATTGTGGACAGTTTATTTGACGGATTTGCCGCTAAATTAAGAGATCCTGACATCGGTTTTGAAAGAACTGCAAAAGCAATTGCAGGTGTGGATAGAAATGATGTTGTCGGTACGGCAAAAGAACTTCAGAAAACTTATGTCAGAGACAGACTGCTCGGAGTAAAAAGTTCATTCTACAGAATAATTAACACTCTTGATATGTACAGAAGAATAGCTTCTGATGTTAATTCCATACCTGCATTAGAAGGTAAATATATTGAAGTTAAAGAAGAATTAATTGAACTTTGTAAAATTATTACTCTAGAAGGACACTCATCAGATCATGCTACAAAATTCTATATGATGAGAAATCCTGAACCTGACAGAACAATGGGCCCTGTTGAAGTTAAAAACGGAAAAGTTGTAAATAAATTCTTCGGTAAAACTGCTGAATTAACAGATATTCCGGGCGATAAATTCTTCTATCAGGATGCAATGCGGCTTATGTATGAAGGGAATATGCACCCTGATACAATGCAGGTATTAAAAGAATCAAGTATTAAAAATGAAATACTTAAATACAGAGATATGGTGCTTGAAAAATTGGGCGGAGAAGAATACTTTGTAAAACCGCGCCACTTAATTAGAAAGGCTAATACTACAGGCTCTGATACTAAATTCCTTCTAACAGGTATAGCTCCTGATGAATTAATATTCAAAACAGGACAGCAATTGTATAACAACAAGAAATGGCTAAAGATATTTGGCGGCTTCGGTGCAGCACTTCTCGGTGTAACAGTAGCGGCACAATTCTTCTTCGGAAAGATGAAAACACCGGCAAGAACAGGTGAGAAAAAATGATTAATACAACAAATTTAATTGCTTTAAAAATCAAACAAATGCAGCCTAACACCTTTGCAAGCAGCAAAGATGCGGATACTCAGCCTGCAAAAGTTAACTCAAATTCCGGCTTATTAAACGCATATCTGAATAACCTTGCAATGATTAATACGCCTGCTGTCAAAAAATCTGAAACAACTGCACCTGTTAATTACCATAATAACTTTAGAACAATGGTAAAAAATAATGAAGCCAAAATTCTTGCCATTGTAATGAGAACCTTTAATGCAAAAGATACAAACGGGAATGATTATATTGACGGGAATGAACAGAATGGCACCTTCCTAAATGCAATAGAAAGACTTGACGAAGTAAAAGCTCAAGGATTTAACACTCTCCATGTGCTGCCTATTCATCCGCCTGGAAAAATGAAGGCTATGGGAACTGCAGGTTCTATTTATGCACCTAAAGATATGCTTGCAATAGACCCTAATCTGGTAGATAAAAATGATCCCAGAAGCGACAAAGAACAATTTAAAGCATTTATAGATGAATGCCATAAGCGCGGAATTAAAGTAATGCTTGATATGCCGAGCTGTGCATCTTACGACATGTTTCTGGAACACCCGGAATGGATGGCAAAAGAACGTGACGGACTAGCCAAAACGCCTCAGGGATGGAACGATATCAGAATGTTTCAGCCATGGGAGGACGAAGGCAAAAGGACATTAAATCCGAAACTTCTTGAACTGCACAAACAATATGTTGATATGTGTATTGATCTTGGAATTGACGGAATCAGATCTGATGTAGCCAGAGCGAAGCCGGTTGAATTCTGGGATATTATAATACCTTATTCTCACATGCGTGATCCGGAATTCGCTTGGCTTGCTGAAACATACACTTATGAAGACGCATCACCGCAGGCCAATATGGCATTTGACAGACCTGAAGATTCTTTAAGAGCCGGATATGACATGATTTACGGACAATACCATATATTCCATGAATTTCCAAACGCAACTACATTTATGGATTACATAAAAGAAATGCTTGATATGTCATATAAATTACCAAAAGGGAAATCGTTGATTGGTTCATTTGCAACACACGATGACATATCGCCGATGTTCCATGGCGGAGCTGATTACTGCAATCTGACAATGGGTTTACAGGTGACATTACCGATGCTTAATCCTTATATTGTAGACGGCTATCAATCAGGCGATGATTATATTTATTCTTATGCAGATAAATACAACCCTGTGACCCAGACAGATAATCATGAAATGACTGTACACAGAGGGAAGCTTGATATATTTAATCTTTCTAGAAAACCGGGCGGAACTCAGCCTGAAATCGGGGAATTTATGAAAAGTGCTTTTGAAATGCGCGATAAATACCTTGATGTGATTACCAAAGGAACATTTATACAGTTAGACAAAAAAGGAGACAAAGACGATCAAATTATAACTTATGCAAGACATTTGAACGGAAAAACACTGCTAGTTGTCGCAAATAAAAATGTTAACCGTTCGGTAGCTTGCAAAATTGATGTTCCAACCCTCAAATCAACACAAGAATTGAAAAACCTGCTTCCTTCATACGGTAAAGAAAGCAGATTCCAGGTTCACGATAATGAACTTTGTGTTGATTTAGGTCCGGCAAGAATTCACGTATTTGAAATAGATACTCCTGATATTGAAAATTACTGTAATAAAATATATAAACAAAACATTTAAACAAGGCACATTAAATAAACAAAAAGATGTAACTATTTTAAAATAGTTGCATCTTCATTTTTGATTTTTTTTAATGTTTGAAGTAAAATATTCAGGCGAGATATAAAACTTTCCCCAAACCAAAGAAATTTTATACATAATTATCATTAAGGATAAAACGGGAGCTAGCTTGAAAGCAAAGCTACTAACAAAACATAAAAAGTCCCGGTAATAACTGTTAGAAAGGGTAAAAAATGTTACAAGAATTTATAAGTTCAAAAATACACAGAGCAACAGTTACAGACGCAAATCTTAACTACGTAGGCTCTATAACTATTGACGAAACGCTGATGAAGGCATCTAAAATAAAAGAATGGCAAAAAGTTGATATTCTTGACATCAATAATGGTGAAAGATTTCATACGTATGTAATTAAAGGGAAAGCCGATTCCGGAATGATTTGCCTGAATGGCGCTGCAGCAAGAAAAGTGCAGCCGGGCGATAAAGTTATTATTATTGCATACGGACTTTATAACCCTGAAGAAATGAACAATTACAAACCTCAAATTGTAATTGTTGATGAAAATAATAAAATTTCTAGTATTCAATAGATTTATAAAAATTATATAGAAGTTTTACAAGCTTTGGTCGTTCATCCAAAGCTTTTTTTTAATTCAGTCTTCATTTTATCTTCTGAAATCTCATTAAAATAATAAAATTCCCAAGGTTCTATCATTAGGACCTCTGACAATTTTTGAAGAGTTTCAATTGAAGGAGAATATTTACCAGTCTCCAGATAACTTAAGCTTGGAGTTTCAATATCAATAAGTTCTGCCAGTTTTTCTTGAGTAAGACCTTTAGATTTACGTATAATTTGAATTTTTTTACCTAAAAGCTTTTTAAAATCAGACATTTTATACCTCTTGAATATTATTTTATAAATTAAGGGGATTAAAAATAATGTAATACTTTATTTTTTACATTGACTATTAATGCGATATACGATATAATATAAATAGTTACATTAAGTTTATGGGAGTATATTAATGTTAAAGATTAAGCATGGATTTACATTAGCAGAAATGATGGTTGTCATGCTCATATTGAGTATAATTATGGCAGCGATGGCACCGGTGATGACAACTAGGAACAAATTGGATCAGTCATCACCGTGGAGTTGGTCAACTAATGGTTCAGATGCGTATTACGGCTTAGGTGATGCGCAGGTCGCCATGATTGGGCAAGAAGAAGTCAAGCCGGACGATGATGCCGCCCGCTTAATCATTAATGCAGGTGACGGGAAAAATCATATATTGTTTAAGAGAGGAGACTTAGGTCTTGGCAGTTTACGTTTTGAAAATAGCGGATTATTGCTAGGTAGTTTAATATCTGGAAATCTTTCAAATGATTCTCTGGGAATTGGAAATGATATTAGTTTATCGTCTAAATCAACTGCAGTCGGTAATTCTAGTAGAGCGGTTAGTATTTATTCTTCAGCATTTGGGATAAATAGTGATGCGTCTAGGTCTTATTCTTCAGCATTTGGTGCTGACAGTGAAGCATCTGGAGATTATTCTTCTGTATACGGAGCTAAAGGCACAGCTTCCGCAGAAAATGCATCCGCATTTGGTTCAACTAGTTCTGCTACTTCTTCTAATTCAACAGCTATTGGCTTTAATAGTTATGCGAGTGGGCAATATTCAACATCGGTTGGAACCAACAGTAGTGCATCCGCAGAAAATTCTGCATCGTTCGGCGCACATGCAGCTACTATCGGAACAGATGCCTTAGCTATTGGTTATAATTCTCATGCAAGCGGAGCTTCTTCTATAGCAGTTGGAGAATATTCTAAATCTTCTGGCGATAATTCTATTGCAATTGGTGCTTCTTCTACAACAGTTGGAAAAAACTCTATAATTATCGGGACTTCAAATAGAACTGAAGTTGATGATAATAATGCTATTGCAATCGGAACATCAGTCCAACCTGATCGTTACGGCATTGTGATAGGTAATAATTCTAGTTCTAATGCTTCAACACAATACATTAATGAAGCTAATATTATAATTGGGAATGAAGCTATTGCAGAAAAGGGAAATTCTAATATATTGATAGGTTCTCCAGCACATATATTTGGAAATGATTCTCAACAAAATGGTAACGTTCTTATTGGGGTTGGTAGTGCTGTTCGAGGCGGTTCTTATAATACGCTAGTTGGGACTAAAGCTAGAGCTTTTGGTGGTGATTATATTACAGCAATAGGAGCTAATGCATGTTTGGGGGCTAATAGAGGGAGTAATAAAACTTGTATAGGTGCAAATTCTGGACCTCAAGCTTCTTCTCCGTATGCTAATGATGATGAAGAACGTATATTTATAGGAAGTCAATCAAAGTTTAATGGAGCAGATGCAGTATTGGAAGTACATAATATATCAGAAACTTCAAATTTTACTGTTAAAAGAACTCTTGGTTCATATAGAATTCCCAATAATGCCTCTGGTGTTGTTATCAATGGAGATTTAATTGTTAAAGGACACCTTTTGATTTCTGCTATGCATGGGGCTTCAAGTACTGATATAAAAAATCATTCTTCATCACCTTTTTATCCTGCTGCAACAGAGGATACCGCAACTATGGTATGGGATGATAGAGGACTAAATAATGCACAACTTAGGCACCCTCTTTGGGATTCATCATATAATTCCGACCGCCGTTTAAAATATGTAAGTAAGGAAAACACATCAGGCTTGGATAAAATTCGTCAGTTAAAAGTTTTTAACTACACTTTCAAAAAAGACGACAAGAAAACTCCGCATGTCGGCGTAATTGCACAGGATTTGCAAAAAGTATTTCCTGATGCAGTAAAAAAAGGCGTTGATGGCTTTTTAAACATACGTTTTGAAGATATGTTCTATGCAATGATAAATGCAATAAAAGAACTTGATGCAAAATATCAGGCACAGGAAAAACGTATCAACGAACTTGAAGCTCGTATAGAAAAATTAGAAGCAAGAATTAAATAAATTTGTTTATTCAAAATAAACGGCCGTATATCGGCACGTTTACTTTCATTCCTTACCCGCATTAAAAATATGCGGGTTTTTCTTTATAACCCGCACTTTCATATAAAAATAATTTATCTGTAATTAGTAAACTGCAAAGGATAATCATATTTTTCTTCATTTGAGCGCAGAAGCTTGATAATATCCTGCAAATCATCCTTATCTTTTCCGGAAACTCTTACCTGATCTCCTTGTATTGATGCCTGCACTTTCTTTTTTGAATCTTTAATATCAGCAACAATTTTCTTTGCCAATTCCTGATTTAAACCTTTTCTGAGCTTAAATACCTGTCTTACTTTACCGCCAAGCGCATTTTCTACAGGCTGAGGATCCAGAATTTTTATACTTAAATTTCTTTTCACAAGTTTTGATTGGAGAATATCATAAATATTCCTCAATTTCATATCATCACTTGTTGTAATAGTAATTGTTTTATCTGCATCAAGGTCAACAGTTGAACCGGAATCTTTTAAATCAAAACGCGAAGAAACATCACGTTTAACCTGATCAACTGCATTGACCAATTCCTGCCTGTCAAATTCCGACACTACATCAAAACTACAATCTTTCGCCATTTTAACCCCCTTTTTTTAAATTATATTATAACATGGAAAATGCAAGATAGGAACTACCTTGCATTTTGTTTTGGATGGGGGATGGATAAAGTTTTATTACGGGGTTTTGGTCTTTTTCTTAAATAAATTTTTTATTTTTTGACCAAGACCAACTTTAGGCTTTTTAGTACCTTTAACCCAATTTACCAAATCATTCCACTTATTACCCAAATATTTTGTTAATCCGCCTGAAGCTTTAATACCCTTTCGGATTCTGCCGATGCCGCCAAGTGCAAGAATTATTGCAAGTGCAGTACCGGCTATTTTCAGAGTTTTCTTTCCATCGTTTTCTTTTTGCTTCATAGTCTGGAACTTGTCTTGATCAAGCTGTCTTGGCAGTTGAACATTTCCCAAATATGAAGAATATCCGCTGTATAGTCCTGCACCGTAAATTCCAAACGGCATATTCAAAGGCCCCATTGTGCTGTTTGCAAGATCCTGATACATTATCGGAGTATCAAAATTACTACCTATCATAACCATTTTCTCCAGATTGAAAACTAACCTTATATATATAAAGTATTTTTCTATAGAAAAATTTACTAAATTATTAAGAAATATTAAAAAAGACCTTGATATAATCAAGGTCTTTTAATTTAAATTGAGTCAAAAATTGTTTACTTAGCTGCTTTTGCTGCATCGAAAACAACTGAAAAAGCTTCAGGATCTTTAACAGCCAAGTCAGCAAGCATTTTTCTGTTAACAACAATATTAGCTTTTTTGCAAGCATTAACAAATCTTGAATAGCTCATACCGCGTTCTCTAACAGCAGCATTAATTCTTACAATCCACAAACGACGCATATTACGTTTTGTAGTACGTCTGTCTCTGTAAGCATATTTTAAAGCTTTCATTACAGCAATATTGGCAACTTTAAAAATTCTGCTTCTTGCGCCAATAAAGCCTTTAGCTAATTTTAATATTTTTTTATGTCTTTTACGTAATACATTTCCGCGTTTTACTCTCATTTACTGCCTCCTATCTCGCATACTTTCTGTAAGGTAACTCTTTTGAAATCAATTTGAAATGTGATTTAGAAATTGAAATCGTTTTGAAAATTCTGCGTTTTCTTGAAGCAGATTTGTGTTGAAGCAAGTGGCCGATACCGGCTTGTCTTCTGATAATTTTGCCTGTTGCTGAAACTTTGTAGCGTTTTGCAGCAGACTTGTGTGTTTTCATTTTTGGCATTTTGTCCTCCTTTTGTTTGCCGTAGCAAAATATTTAAATACTAACGGCCGGTGTGTACTAAAGAAGCTTTTGGCATACCAAAGCCATAAAACTTCTGCATAATAATTATATTATGCAAAATCCTTATTTGCAAGCACTTTGTTTAAATATGTTAATCAAAAGTAAGCTTCAAACCCGAATAAACTTCTTTAACTTTCAAATATTCAGATAAAACAAGTTTTGAGTTAAGGTCACAGCAATGTCCGGGGTAAAAATTCTGAATATTTAATGATCTTAGATAAATTCCAAGCTCCCTGATTTTGTATTCTGTTTTATCTTTCAGCCACACTCCGCCGATAAGAGTATTTATACGTTCTTCGCGCGTTACCTTTTTCGCATGATCAATAATATTAGGTAAGCCGATATGCGAACAGCCTGCCATAATAACAAGTCCGTTAGAGCCTTTATACACAACGGCTGTTTCATCATTGTACTTATAATCAGATTTATATTTTATCGGAATTTCACCTAAAAATACAAGTTTTGAAGTTAACCAAACAGGCTGATAAGATAATTCCAAATCAAAAACATCGCATAAATCGCCGGCATTACCGGGGAAACCTATATTACGTTTTTGTGAGTCCAATTTTGGTTCAAAAACATCAGGATGGGCATAAATAGTTTTATGGGTTAAGCTTATACCCGCAGCAAGCATTTTACGATATAAAATATCTAACCTGATAAGCCCTGCAGTATGGTCATTATGTCCGTGGGATAATACAATCTCCGTAACTTCAGTTAAATCAAGTCCCATCTTATATGCATTTTTTATAAAAATATCGCTGTAACCGCAGTCAAAGAGTATTTTCTGGTAATCGTTTTCTAACAGAAAAGAAAGCCCCGGCTCAGCAAGCATATTAATATTACATCCTGCATTATTGTCAACTAGTACCGTGAAATCCATTAATTCCTCGTAAACATATATATACACCTATTATAACAGGATTTTTCATGAATTGCAATATTATATTAATAAAATTTTTGGACAACGGGCAGATTTACTCCGTTGCAGAAAGAGCGTTCGGTTAATCTCACACCTAAACAGCCCTGATGGCGTTTAAACTGCATTCTGTAAATTGTTTTTATAGTTTTGTCAACAATTGATTTATCATATTTAGCATAAATTTCTTCCACAGGTCTGTTTTGTTCTATATACATTTCGATAATATCATCCAAAACCGCGTATTCAGGCAGTCTGTCCTGATCTTTCTGACCGGGATGAAGTTCTGCAGAAGGGGCTTTATCAATTATTGCCTGAGGAATTATTTCTTTATCCCTGTTCAAATAATTTGAAAGTTTATAAACATTTGTCTTTGTTAAATCGCAAATCAAATTCAATCCGCCCGCGAGATCTCCGTAAAGAGTTCCAAAACCCATGGCACTTTCAGATTTATTTCCGGTAGAGAGAAGAAGCCTGTTTTCTCTGTTTGAATAAAACATCAAAATCAATGCTCTTAAACGCGCCTGTAAATTTTCTTCCGCAAGGTCGTGGAGTCTTTCTCTATCTTTCATAAATGCATCAAACAGAGGAGTTATAGGTTCTTTTATTGTATTAATTCCTAAATTTTCAGCAAGCTTTAAACTGTCTGTTACACTGCCTTCAGAAGAAAACATACTCGGCATCAAAACTCCCAAAACATTTTCAGCACCAAGCGCCTTAACTGCAAGAACAGCTGTCAAAGCGCTGTCAATACCGCCTGACAGTCCGAGGACAACTTTTTTAAACCCTGTATTTTCACAATACTCACGTAAAGCAAAAGTTGTAACCTTTAAAACTTGTTCTTCCATAGGTTCATCATTGAAATCTACAGATTTATGAAAATCTACCTCGAAAACGCCTTCATCACAAACAGGAGCTTGAAGGACTAATTCATTTTTACTGTTTTTTGCAAAACTTCCGCCGGCATAAATATTTTCATCAGCCATTCCTACAGCATTAACATATATAAAATCACATTCAGATTCAATACTTTCAACAAAATCCTTATAAGTATTCATTGCAAAGTATCTGTTTTTTGCTAAAACATACAAATCACATTCAACATCTTCAATGCAGGTGTCAGAAACAAAAACCTTTTTCCCGCAAATTTCAAAATAACCGTCATTTGAAACTTCAACCTCTCCGTTTCTTATTAGAATGTCCCCGATTAGCAAAGCAGGTTTAGATTGAAGACGGGCAATATCATCATAAAATTTAATCTGTGCTTTCCTGCAATCTTCATCCAATATTAAATCTTTACCGCCCAAATCTTCGATATCAGCGCATGGAAAAACTATCAAATCACAATCATCGTTTATTTTATCTTTAATACTTTTAAAGTTATAATTAAAATCTGCTATTTTTAATTTTGTCTGTGCTAATAAAATTTTCATAAATCTACTCCTGCTATTGCAATTTTAAATAATTTACCTTTTCCCAGCTTAAATCAAGATATTTAACTTTTGAATCTACAAGTTTTACCTGAGGTAAAATTGAAGGAATTCTTTCAATACGTTTAAATACATTTTCATCCAGTCTTCCAAGTCTTATATTTACGGATTTAATTTTCACATAAACATCATTCGGATTTCTAAAATCTATATATTCAACTGGTTCTTTTGAATAAGTTTCAACATATAATGCAATTTTTTCAATTTGTTTTATTTTATCCAAATTCCATTTTCTGTAATCATCCCCTTTATTACCGTAGGACAAAACCAAAATTGTTTTATAAACAGGTTTTAACGGAAGGAATTCGCGTCCGATAAGTTTTCCGTCAGTCGTAAAAAAGGCAACGGGCTGCACTTTCGCGTCCGGAGAAATAGTAATTGCAGGAATTCTTTCGCGTATAATAATCTGAATTCTTGCCGGAAATGCATAACGTCTTATATAAACATTTTCCACCGGGGCGAGTTTCATAAGCTCTTTTTTAATTGAATCTGTCCTTGCCATATATATAGGGACATTAGGCACATCGCTGTTTCTCAACAAAGCCAGAATTTTTGACGAAGGCACGATATTATTGTTAATAATTTCTACAGAATTGTCACCGACACGATTAAACGCTGTTGCCGGCAGATACCAGCCGCGGCATTTTGAACAATAAACAAGCAGAAATATAAAAAATAAAGAAAGAAAAAATCTCATAAAAGCACGAAAACGTTCCTGCTTGATACGGCCTTTTCTTACAAGACGTTCTCTGCGTTTTTTCTTGACAAGATGTTTACCGTCATCAATAGGAGGCTGATTAACTTCATCAGACTCTGAATTTTCCGTATATTCTTCTATAGATATTTCTGTTATTTCCTCGTCCATTATTTATTCAATCCGGCACTGTTTAATATTAATAGCACCAATTCATCATAACTTATGTTCATAGCCGCAGCCTGCGCAGGAAGATCACTTATTACGGTCATTCCTGGAATTGTATTTATTTCAAGAAGGTAAGGGATATCATCCTTCATCATAAAATCAATTCTTGCAAGGCCCCTGCAGCCCGCTGTTTCAAATGCTTTAACCGAAACTTCTTTAACATGTTTTGTAACACTTTCTGATAAATTTGCAGGACAGATAAAATCCGACATTCCTTTTGTGTATTTTGCTTCAAAGTCATACCATTCTGTCTTTGGTCTTATCTCAAGAATTTCAGTGGCAAACGGTTCACCGTTACATTCAAGCACACCGACTGTCACAAAAAATCCGTCGATAAATTCTTCAATTAAAACATCATCATTATATTTTACGGCAACCTCATAAGCAGATTTCAAATCTTCTTTTCTATCAACTTTTGTCATCCCGAAGCTTGAACCCTCACAAACAGGTTTTACAAACAAAGGATAAGTCAAGTCTTTAGTTTTTTCGAAAAGATCATCACCTTTTCTGACAAAAGCGGATTTAGCCATCGGTATATCAGGATTTGTAGATAAAATACGTTTTGTAAATTCTTTATTCATACACAAAGAACTTGACATAACACCGCATCCTGTATAAGGGATCCCTAAAATTTCCAACAACCCTTGAATACATCCGTCCTCACCGTATTTGCCGTGCAGTGCGTTAAAAGCACAATCATAATTGCCTTCTTTTAATTTTAATGCAATATCTTTATCTACAACAACCATTTCCGCATTTTTAAACCCTTGACGCTGCAATGCTTCAAAACAGCCTTTGCCCGAACGCATTGAAACTTCAGCTTCTGATGACATTCCGCCGCAAAGTACGGCAATTTTAGCATTTTTATCTATTTTTGATACAATATTTTGCATAACTCAACCTCTTTTTCATTTTTTCCGCCAAGGAACCTTACCTCGGGCTTTAATTCAATACCGAATTTTTCTTTCACTCTCCTGTACATTTCATACATAGCATTTAAAACATCAAGAGAAGTGCCGTCATCATCATTAATAATAAAGTTTGCATGATTTTCCCAGACATGCACACCGCCTGATACAAAACCCTTCATTCCCGCTTCATCCAGAAGCCTGCCTGCGGAATTTCCCTCAGGATTTCTAAATGTACTTCCGCAATTTGGCAAAGTCAATGACGGCTGTTTATTTTGTCTGAAAGATAAATTTTCATCCATTTTTGCCTGAATTTCATCAAGAGATTTTTCTTTAAGTTCAAATTCAGCCTCCAGAACGGAATAAGGCTTTCTCTGGCATATTGAAGTTCTGTAGCTGAATTCCATTTCCTCATTGCGTAAAGTTATAATACCCTTTTCAGGACAATAAATTTTTGCAGTTTTTAAAACATCTGCAATCATTTGTCCGTGAGCACCTGCATTCATAAATACCTCACCGCCCACAGATCCCGGGAATGCTATCATAAACTCAAGACCGCTCAAATGATTTTCTAAAGCAAGTTTGGATAATTTTGTCCCCCTCACTCCGGCTCCTGCAGTTACTTTTGTACCATTGAAAGTTATATTATCCATTTTCTTAGTTAATATAAGAGCTCCGTCATAACCGTCAGATGAAACAAGCACATTGGATAAATTGCCCGCTACATAAGCATCAGGTTCCTTTTCTATTGCCTGCACAAATTCTTCAACATTTTCAGGAAAATATACTCTTGAAATTTCCCCTCCAATTTTAAAAGAAGTTAGTTTTTTTACATCAAAATTTTCTCTATAATCCAATTCCGACACCTTCTTTATTCAAAGCTAAAAGCTCTTTGCCTAAATTTGTAATTGTACCCGCGCCGAGCCCTATTACAACATCATCTTTTTTAAGTTCCGGATATAACTTCTTAGCAACATCTTTTATGCTGCCAGAAATATATTCACAATTAACATTTTGAGAAAGCTCTTCTACAAAATTTTTGGAATTTACGCCTTCAATTTCATCCTCAGACGCTGCATAGACATCAGTAACAATAACTTTATCAACTTTATCAAAAGCCGTTAAAAACTCATCCCATAAATTTTTCAATCTTGTATATCTGTGAGGTTGAAAAACAGCAATAATATGTTTACCGTCCATTCCTTCAGCAGATGAAAGAGTTGCCTTAATCTCGGTTGGATGATGAGCGTAATCATCATATACTGCTATACCGTCAAACTCTCCGACCTTCTGAAATCTTCTTCCCATGCCGGAAAACGTTGCGAAATGAGGTTTGATATCACTGATATTTACTCCTGCCTGATGCAAACTTGCAAGAACAGATAAAGCATTATAGACATTATGTCTGCCTCTTAGAATTATTGTAAGGTCAGTCAAAAATTCACCTTTATAATAAACATCAAAAGTTGTACAATCAGGCTTAAAGGCAATATTTACCGCCTTATAATCAGCATCATTGTTAAGTGCGAATGTCATAGTTTTATGTCCGTGAAGACTCATCGTTGCTTCGCAGTCTGCATTAACAAGAACTAACGAGTTTTCAGGCATTTTTGAAATAAATTTTTCAAATGTGGAAAGAATAGATTTCAATCCGTCTTTATAAAAATCAAGATGATCCGGTTCAAGATTATTTATTACGCAAATATTCGGGCAATACTTAACAATAGTTCCGTCACTCTCATCAAGTTCCGCAACAAAATATTTACCGTCCTGAGAATGTGCATTAGTTTCAAGAGAAGGGATAATACCTCCAACCACATAAGAAGGTTTTAACCCCGCCTTTTCAAGAACGTAAGAAGAAAGCCCGCTTGTTGTGGTTTTCCCGTGTGTTCCCGAATACCCCAAGAAAAATTTGCCCCATCTGGAAATTTCCGCAAGTATATCCGATCTGTGATAAACCGTTAATCCAAGCTCCCGCGCCCTTATCATTTCAGGGTTATTCTCTCTTATTGCCGTACTTGCAACAACTATTGCATCAAAAGGCACATTTTCCTTTTTCTGGCCTATATAAACTTTTGCGCCTAAATCTCTTAATTTTTGAATATATTTACTGTCCGCTATATCAGAGCCGGATACTTCGCATCCGTTTTCCAACAAATACTTTGCAAGCCCGCTCATCCCTACACCGCCTATTGCGATGAAATAATATTTATGTTTTTCCAAATTTCTATCCCTATACTCTGTTTTTACATATTCTATTATAATACATAAAAGTTTAATAGGGCTGTTTTTTACTATTTGTAAATATTAATATTTATATAATAAATTTTTAGCAAAAAATCTGTTTATATGTTTTTAAGCTATTGTGATGAAAATTAATCCTAATTGTTACTATTCTTTACTCAACAGAAAACCGGTAAAAGAAATTCCGCAAGTATTAATCTACACGACCAGAGCTATAGCAACTGATCTGACAACAGGCAAAAGCCGTATTGTAAATGTACACAAAATGGCGGATACCAAAACAGGACATTATGTTGGGGAAATGGTTACACAAGCCCGAAAAAAAGTAGATTGTACATATATTTATCCTAACAAAATAACCTGCGATGCCCTTGAAATAGTCAGACTTATTATGGAAGAACGCAGAATGGGTTACGGCAGCAAATTTATAGAGTTTGCCAAACATGAAAGTCAGCAAAAAGGCTGCAACGGACGTGTTTTTGCCCTTGCCAGCCGTCTATACGACAGACAGCACCCGAGTCATATATTCTACAGAAAACAAGGATTTACATCCGTTGATAAAAAACTAAATAAAATAATGGATGAGTGCATTGCCAACGGACAAAATCTTGATATTGAACATGCAGATAATCTCTTAATGTATTTGCCAGTAAAAGAAAAACCCCGAAAGTCATCAGGGTTTTTCAAAAAATTAAAAAATTTATTAATAAATTTATTTAACTACAATATTTACTAACTTTTTCGGAACAACAATAGTTTTGACAATAGTTTTTCCTTCTGTCAGTTCTTTTATTTTTTCACTGGACAAAGCAAGAGCCTTTAGTTCATCTTCCGACAAAGCTTCATCAGCTTCAATTTTGTCTTTTACCTTGCCGTTAACCTGAACAACTAAAGTAATTGAACTTGCTTTGGCGAGATTTTCATCCCATTTCGGCCATTCAACATCATGAATTGAACCTTCACCGCCCAAATCACTCCAGGCTTCTTCTGTCAAATGAACTGCAACAGGCGACATCAACTTGATTAATGAAACAATCGCAAAACTCAAAACTGCTTTATCTTCTTCGTCCAATTGAGCTTTTTTACCTCTCCAGTCATATATTGCATTAACAAGTTCTCTGTATTTAGAAATTACAGTATTGAACTGGAAATCATTTGAAATGTCATTTGTAATTCCCTTAATTGCAATATGAACAAGACGAACCATATCGTCATTCTCTTTTTTGAGTGAAGAGTGAAGAGTGAAGGGTGAAACGGTAATATATTCAGCATTTGAAGAGATTAATCTCCAAACCCTGTTCAGGAATTTGTAACAGCCTTCAACGCCTGCATCTGACCAGTCAAAATCACGTGCCGGCGGTGAATCAGAAAGTATAAACAATCTTGCGGTATCAGCTCCGTAATTTTCGAATATTTCGTCAGGGTCAACTGTATTACCCTTTGATTTTGACATTTTTGAACCATCTTTCAAGACCATACCCTGAGTTAAAAGATTTTTAAACGGTTCATCAAAGTCAAGAAGTCCTAAATCTCTTAAAGCTTTTGTAAAAAATCTTGAGTAAAGAAGGTGTAAAATTGCGTGCTCAATACCGCCCACATACTGGTCAACCGGCAGCCATTTATTTACCTTGTCTTTTGCAAACGGCATTTTATCATTTTTTGCATCCGAATAACGAAGGTAATACCAGCTTGAACATACAAATGTATCCATTGTATCGGTTTCACGTCTTGCAGGCCCGCCGCAGCAAGGACATGTTGTATTTATAAATGTCTTTGATGTGGTTATCGGAGATTTTCCGACAACGCTGAAATCAACATCTTTCGGAAGTAATACCGGTAACTGATCTTCAGGTACAGGCTGAATTCCGCACTTGTCGCAATAAACAACAGGGATAGGAGCACCCCAGTATCTTTGTCTTGATACAAGCCAATCTCTTAATCTGTATTGAGTTTTAAATTCTCCAAATCCGCCATCAACAGCCTTCTGAGTAATAGCTTTTTTTGCTTCTTCGTTATTCATTCCGTCAAATTCGTTGGAATTAACAAGAATTCCGGGTTCAGTATATGCTTCCGTATAGCAGTCAGAAGGATTTTCAGGATTTTGAATTACAACTTTTACCGGTAAATTATATTTTTTTGCGAAGTCAAAATCGCGTGTATCATGTGCAGGTACAGCCATAACAGCACCCGTTCCGTATTCCACAAGCGCATAATCCGCAGTCCAGAGCGGGAATTTTTCACCTGTAAACGGATTTATGCAATGTGTTCCTAGAGGAACCCCCGTTTTAACTCTGTCTGTTGAAAGTCTTTCAATTTCTGTCATTTTACGTGCGTTGGCGCGGTATGCATCAACAGCTTCTTTATTCTCAGGAGTTGTCAATTTTTCAATATCTTTATATTCCGGAGCAACAACAAGATAAGTTATACCGTGAACAGTATCAGGTCTTGTTGTATAAACAGGAACTTCCAAATCATTTTCAACAACTTTGAATTTCAAAATTGCCCCCTGAGATTTTCCAATCCAGTTTGCCTGCATTGTTTTAACATTATCCCCCCAACCTGTAAGTTTGTCTAAATCCTCTAACAAAACTTCAGCATAATCCGTAATTTTTAAGAACCACTGGGAAAGATATTTTTTCTCAACAACATGGTCACATCTCCAGCATTTGCCGTCTATAACCTGTTCGTTTGCAAGAACGGTTCCGCATTCTTCACACCAGTTTACGGCAGCTTCTTTTTTATAAGCAAGACCTTTTTTATACAACTGAAGGAAAAGCCACTGAGTCCATTTGTAGTAGTCAGGCTTGCAGGTTGCGACTTCTCTGTCCCAATCATAAGAAAGACCCAACATTTTTAATTGTTTTGTCATATATGCAATATTTTCATCAGTCCAGGTTTCAGGATTTGCACCATGTTTCATTGCGGCATTTTCTGCAGGGAGCCCGAAACTGTCCCAGCCCATCGGATGAAGAACATTATAACCGTTCATCTTTTTAAAACGGGCAATAACATCTGTTATTGTATAATTTCTGACATGTCCCATGTGAAGCTTACCGGACGGGTAAGGGAACATTGATAACGCGTAATATTTAGGTTTATCACTGTTATCAGGGGTTTTAAAAACATCTTTTTCTTCCCATATTTTTTGCCATTTCTTTTCTATTTCCTGTGGAAAATATGCATCTTTCATTCTTTTATCTCTCCTAATCTACTTTAAAAATATTAGCACAAAAAAAAGTTTTTATGTATAATAAGATTATGAAAAAGTTATCCGTTTTATTATTTGCAGCTTTATTACTATCCGTAACTGCTCCGCTTACATGCGAAGCAGGGATTTTGGCTGCACAAAAGGCAAGAATTGAACAAAACAGAATCAATAAATCAACTCTTAATGCGGTTAAAAATGTTATTAATCAGCAGATAATTTATACAAATAAATATGATCTGGAAGGTCTAAAATCTCTTTATTCGCCCAATTTTGTAAATTCTGACGGATTTACAAGAGATATTTATTTCAAACTCATTGAAGAAACATGGAAAATTTATCCTGATATAGTTTATTACACTGATATTAAAAATATTGAATTCAGTGAAAACTATGCTGCCGTTCTTGTTGAGGAGTCTGCCGTTGCAACATCACAGGAAAATATGGGAGAATTTACAGCAATAGGTGAGCTGTATTCTACATCAAAGTGTATATATTATTTGGAAAAACAGGGACAAAAATGGTTAATAAGCTCTGAAAAAATCTTAGAGGAAACATCCTCTTTAAAATACGGTGATGCAAGATATGTAAATATGGAGCTTACCGCTCCTAATCAGACAGGTGCGGGAAAAACATATACCGCAACTTTAAAAGTAGATACCCCGAAAGATTCTGTAATTGTTGCGTCTATCAATAAAGAAAATATTGTTTACCCGCAAACTCAAACGAGTGAGGCTTTCAGAAAACTGCCGGATGATAATATTTTAGAGCGTTATTTTACTTCAAATACACAAAATGTAAATGAATATACCGTTGCCTCTGTAGGGATTACAAGAGCTGAGAATTACTCACCTGACAAAATTCGTGTTTATATGGGCGGGTTAGCATTTTTAATGACAAGAGTAAATGTAATTCCTCAAAATAATTATGTAAAATTTGATAATGAGCAGCCTGTTAAGGATAATGAAAATGGAAAAGGTAAGTAAATTTATATATTTTGCAGTATGTTATGTATTTTTTATTTTTACGGATCTTTACCTGTCCAATATGATGGTTGAACAGCTTGCCGGCGGATATAAGATGTCAAATCCTGTATTTTCGCTTAATTATATAAAAAATACAGGTGCTGCATTTAGTATTCTACAGGATTCAAGAGAACTTTTGATAATTTTATCAATGATAGCACTTGTTTTACTGGCGATTCACGTCATTAAAAATATTAAAACAATTTCTTTAAAAGCAATATTTTTTATTTCTCTTTTATCCGCAGGAATTGCCGGAAATCTGCACGAAAGAATTGTATACGGATATGTAAGAGATTTTTTTCAGCTTAATTTTATAAATTTTCCAGTCTTTAATATCTCTGATATATTCATAAATATCGGTGTTATTGCACTGATAATTTTGATACTTATAAAAAAGACAAAATAATGGGAGTTCCTGAAACACAAAGGTCAATTTACAGTTGTTGGACAAATTATGATATTTTATGTTGACGAAAATGATGAAAATAAAAGGCTTGACACTTTCTTATCGGAAATAATACCTGATTTATCGCGTTCAAAAATTCAAAATTATATAAAATCGGGAGCGGTAAAAGTTAATAAACAGGAGAAAAAGCCTTCTTATTCCTTAAAGGAAAGAGATAGAATAGAATTTGAAGCGCCTGAAAAAGAAGATTTATCAATAAAACCGCAAAATATTCCGCTTGATATTGTATATGAAGATGAAAATATGCTTGTCGTAAACAAACCTTCAGGGATGCTCACTCACCCTACAGCTTTAGAAAGAGAAAACACACTTGTTAACGCTCTTTTATACAAATACGGAAATAATTTATCAGATATTAACGGAGAATTCAGGCGCGGAATTTTGCATAGATTGGACAGAAATACTTCGGGACTTTTAATGATAGCAAAAAACAACAAGGCTCACGAATTTCTTGCAAATCAAATTAAAAATCACACATTAACAAAAAAGTACCGAGCAGTTGTTAAAGGGAATTACGAGGCAGATAATGATATTATTGACCTTCCAATCGGGAGAAACCCTAACCAGCCGCATAAAATGACAGTTAGAGATGATGGGAAAGAAAGCAAAACAATCGTAAAAGTCCTCGAACGATTTAAAGATGCAACGTATATTGAACTTACGCTTATTACAGGCCGAACACACCAGATACGTGTACATCTTGCGTATAAAAAACATCCGGTATTCAATGACACTTTATACGGGGCAGGACATAGTAAAGTCAAAACACAGGAGCAGGTTTTACAATCATATTATCTGAGGTTTACAAAACCGTTTGGAGATGAAATAATAGAGTTAGAAATTGAACCTGATGAAAAACTTAAAAAGGTTTTAAAATATTTGAGGAGCTAAAGAATGAAAATAATATCAATAATTTCAATACTAATTTTATGCGGACTTTTATTAATGAACTATCAGGATACCGCGGGAATAACTCTTTTGAGCAGCAAAATTGCGGGGATACTTCATATTACACCAAAATCAATTACGTTAAACATGTCAGTTTATACACTTGTTGTATTTTTGCTCGGACAAATTTCCGCAATATGCTTTTTCGCTCCGCTTTATACATCATTGAAAGAAAAATATAAAGCTTACAAACGTGAACTTGAAAAAGGCTCTATATCAAATACATCTGCCGAAGCAAAAATTCAGGTGCTTGAAAACAAGATTACAGTTCTTGAAAAAGCACTTGACGATGCACTTAGACAACAAAAAAAGGACAATTAAAATTGTCCTTTTTTATAACTTCAATAATTAAATTTAAGCTTCCTGTTTTGCTTCTTTCTGCTGATTAATAAGGTTTTGAAGTTTTTCTTTAATTTCGTCGCCTTTTTTCTGCATATCAGAAACAACATCGTCTGCTTTTGATTGAATTTGTTTTACGGTTTCATCGGCTCTTCTCATAGCATCTTTTGCGCTATCGGCTATCATTGCACGTGTTTCTTCACCTGATTTAGGAGCAAGAAGAATACCTGCTATTGCACCGATTGCTCCACCGACTATAAAACCTGCTAAAAATTTAGTTGCTGACATAATGACTCCTTTACTGTTTTTCGTTATTATTTTAACTTTTACAAATTAATTATTAATCACCATAAACGGCTATTTTTTAAATAATTTATAAGCTGTCACAAAACCGTTAAACAACCCGCCGATAAGACTTCCTGACACTGCTTTTGTTTTATCAATAATTTTACCTACGGCTGTTTTAAAATCTCCGACCCCTTTATCTGTATTTTTTACTATCTCGTTTATTGAGCTTAAAGTTTTATTTAATTCCTGCAATGTCGGTTTTAATTCCGTATTAACAATTATTGATGTTTCATTTAGATTTTTTGCCAGTTTTGACAAGTCTATCAAGAGTTTTACAAGAAATCCCGCAACCACAATCAAAATTATTCCAGTTGCCCAGGTCAAAAAAGTTAACCCTTGATTTAACGCAATTTGTGACATCTCCATTTATAAATTTCCTTTACTTAATTGTATTCTGTGTATTCATCATTAATTTCTTCAAGCTCTTTGGCTTTTTGAAGTTTTCTTGATTTTACCATATTATTAAACTTTCTCAATTGCCTTTCAAGCTTATATTTCATCAAATCAATGTTTTCAAGTGCCTGCTTTTTAGCTTCCTTAATTGCCGGAGAATTTTTTTCATAGAATTCACAGGCTGCATCTTTAATCTGACGTCTGGATTCCTCACCGGACTTAGGCGCATACAATACACCCGCAATAATTCCGCCGACAACACCGGCCAACAAGCCCATTCCAAACATTAATGATTTATTTTTACTCATAACATAACCTCATCTTTCATTTATTATTTTATCATATTTTTGTTAAGATTACAAGCTAAATAATGAAATTGCCCGCTATATCTTGGATTACGCCTGCTATACGGTAAGCATTTGAATATTTTTTTGATTTTGATCTGAATAGAAAAAGAACTACATAAATTGCAATTACTATTAAAAGTTTATTAAAAATCTGCTTTTTCTTGTGGCACACAAAATTTATAAACTTATCAAAATTTAAACTTAGAGAAGTTGCCAGACATCTTCCGTACTGCAAACAAATTTCTGCCAGCGGATTGAATGCCTCAACACAACAATTAAGGTCATTTACCTTCCTGTCCAGTTTTGTTATAAAATTAATCACCGTAACTGCAATGATTAATTCAGCTATAAAAATTATTGCAATAAATAAATACATTTCTCTTATTCTTACTTTTGTATTATATTAATATAGGATAAAATAACAAAGAAAAAAATAGAATACGTCTAAAGGACTATTTATGATAAACAAACTTAAGTTTTACCTGTCTTTAATAATAGCAAGGTGTGCATATATCGGGATAAAGTTGTTAAACAAATCTTCAGGGACCTCATTTGTGGGAATGCTGGTCTTAAAAATCTGCCCTGACTTTCTTAAATACTGCTCAAAATATATAAAAAAACGAATTGTTACAATAACCGGCACAAACGGGAAATCAACAACATCGGGTCTTATTGCGCATATTCTTGAAACTGCTCATCAGGAGGTTATTCACAATCTGAAAGGCGCAAATATGCTAACAGGAGTTGCAAATGTTTTTGCACTGTGCATAAGACCGTTCAGAAGATTTGATTACGCAGTTATTGAATCTGATGAAGCTTATCTTGCCAAATTATATAATTTTATGAAGTCTGATTATCTTGTTGTAACAAACCTTTTCCGCGATCAGCTCGACAGATACGGAGAATTAAATACAACAGCGGGTTTCATAAAAAATGCAATCGACAAAAATCCTGATTTAAAACTGGTTTTGAACGCTGACGATCCTATTGTAGCGACATTTAACAGAACCAAATATGCTGTTTATTATGGTTTTGAGAATGTGGAATATAGATGTACTTACGAACATAAATCAAATGCTCCTTCAGAAGTATTTAACTGTGCCTGCGGGGAGGAACTTAAGTATTCAAAACAATTTTTCGCACAGCAGGGGCACTATTATTGTTCAAAATGCGGTTACAAACGCCCGCAATGTACCTACCCTGCAGATGTGATTGTTTATGATGATTACTCAATTATTAATGTCCAAAACAGAGGAATTTCTCTGGAATTTAAAGTAGGCCTTGCAGGATTATATAATGCTTACAATGCTCTTGCGGCAATATCATTCGGTTTTGAATGCGGTCTTAATCAGCAGGAAATCCAAAAAGCTCTGGACAGCTATCACGCAATTTTCGGCAGAACTGAAAAATGTCTGATTAACGGAAATCCGGCTGTTATACAGCTTATTAAAAACCCTACAGGCGCAAGCGAAGTTTTAAAAACTGTAGATTTAAAATCAAATATTGTAATTGCAATTAATGATAATTATGCAGACGGACGCGATATTTCATGGTTATGGGACAGCGATTTTGAACAGCTTAAAAACGCGGAAAAACTTGTCATTACATCAGGAACACGTGCAAACGATATGGCAACAAGATTAAAATATGCAGGAATTCCGCAGGAAAAAATTATTATTGAACCAAATATAAAAAAGGCAATAGATAAAGCGACAATGAACGGTAAAACAACTATTTTGCCTTCATATACCGCACTTTTAAAACTAACTAAAGAAAAGAGGTAAAAATGTTATTAGGTGTAAATATAGATCATATAGCAACATTGAGAAATGCCAGAGGCGGAGTTGAGCCAAGCGTAGAAAAAGCGGCTGAAATAGCGGAAGAAAACGGTGCTTCATCAATTACAACCCACCTGAGAGAAGACAGAAGACACATAAAGGATGAAGATGTGTATTCTCTTATCCATCAGCTTAAAACACGTTTAAACCTTGAAATGGCAATGGCCGATGATATTCAAAAAATTGCACTGGATATAAAACCTTATTCCATCTGCCTTGTTCCTGAAAAACGGCAGGAAATAACAACCGAAGGCGGGTTAGATGTTGCAGGGCAGCTTGAAAAAGTAACCGAATTTATAAAACCGCTTCTTGATGCAGGAATAATAGTAAGCCTTTTTATTGATCCCGATGAAGAACAGGTCAAAGCATCAGCAAAAACAGGCGCACAATTTATTGAAATGCACACAGGGACATACTCTGAATGTTTCGGTTACCCCGAAGAAGAACAGGAATTCCAAAAACTAAAAAAATCAGCTGAACTTGCTCAGAGTTTAGGATTAAAAGTTAATGCAGGACACGGGCTTAATTACGAAAATGTCCACAGAATGCACGAAATAGAAGGACTTCACGAACTAAATATCGGACACAGCATAATTTCACGTGCAGTATTCACAGGTTTGCCCGAAGCAGTATCAAAAATGAGGGATTTAATTAAATGAAATCAGAAAAAGAAATAGCCGAAGAAATGGCACAGGTAGTCGAACAAATGCGCCTTGACGATATTGAAGATAACCCTGATATTATAGATGAATATTTTGACTGTGATTGCTGCGGGGAGAATAAATGTCTTGCCGGCTCTATAGAATATGACGGTTACAGACTCTGCAACGACTGTGTTCTTTTAGCAGAAACAGGATTTGCACTTAATAAAATAAAATCTGTGGCAGAGCTTATTGAAGCAATAGAAGATAAACATCTTGAAGAACTTGCGAAATTTATACGCGAAGAAGAGAAACGCGAAAATAACTAAACAGCAATTTTAACTAATCCCAAAGAATGCGCAAAAGTTTTAACTAATTCTAAAGAATTAGAAACATTTCTTTACATATAGTTAAAAAGAATTAGTTTTGTGGTATATAATATATATACGGAAGATATAGGGAGCGAAACTAACAATACATATATAATTCATAAGCATGACGGGTTTGAATCGCAACCCCGTCATTTTTCTTTATTACATAAAATATGTTATTGGAAGTCTCTAAGACGCTAAGTCGATAAGTCATTACGGTGCGCTACAGCGCACGAAAAAAAAATATTTCCCTCTCCCCTTTGCGGGAGAGGGCTTGGGTGAGGGGTGATTTTTCAGACGATAAGACGTTAGGACTATAAGTCCGTTTCGACAGCGTGCCTCTGAAAAAAGTTAAACTAAATAAATTCGACCACTAATGGAGCGAATAATTAATGTTAGCGAAACAGCAACAAAACGAGTGCTGTTTGAGCGGTAATGAGGTTCCGAAACAAGTTCTGAATGACTGAGCTACAGCGAGTTCACTCGTTTTTGGTTGAGCGTTACAATTAATTAATGAGCGGAATGTCGGTCGAGAGCTTCTTTGCGGTACTTTCTTGTCGGTACAAGAAAGTACCAACAAGGTATCTTTAGTAGATTGTTTTTCTTCCAATAACATATTTTATGCTATAATCATATTATGAATAACAAAATTTCAGAAAAAGTTATAAACAGACTTACCCTTTATCATTGTATACTTTCAGATTATATAAGCAAAAATATTGAAGTTATTTCAAGCAAACAGATTGCGCAGTTGTTGCATATTGACGATTCTCAGGTGAGAAAAGATATTAATTTATTGAACAACTCCGGGAAAAGCAGGGTCGGATACATTGTAAAAGAGCTTAAAAGCTCCATTGAAAAAACTTTAGGCTTTAAAAAGAACAAAAAAGCTTTTATTATAGGAGCAGGGAATTTAGGTTCGGCAATTGCCAATTACGGAAATTTTACGGATTACGGGCTAAATATACTTGCATTATTCGATAATGACCCTAAAAAAATAGGGAAAATAGTTAATAAAATGAAAATTCAGGAAGTTTCACAACTTCCTCTGGCCGCAAAAGATGAAGAGGTTGATATTGCGATTTTAACAGTTCCCGGGAAATTTGCACAGAGTACTGCAGATTTTCTTGTAAAAGCCAATATCAAATACATCTGGAACTTTACGCCAGTGGTTCTTTCCGTACCTGATGACGTTCAGGTCTGGAACGAAAACTTAATGGGAAACTTTTTGCAGTTCACCTACAATATTTAAAATCCTCCCTCCCTGATTAGGGAGGGATTAAGGGTGGGTAACAACTATGCGATTGCGACGCTCCATTCTGTCGCTCGCAATGACAGATATACAGCACTCACAAGCTTTTATCTAAACTCTATTAAGCTATAGAATAATTATTTAATCTGTTAATCTGGTATAAATGCCTCAAGCCTTCAAGCGTCAATGTCGGATTGATAAAATCAAAAGGACGTTTCATATAATTTGCGATTAATCCGGAATAACCGCCCGTTGCAACAATAACCGCTTTTTCACCTAATTCCTTTTCGCACTGTTCAACGAGTCCGTCTATCATTGAGGCCGAGCCGCGCAAAACCCCTGAAAGAATAGCATCTGAAGTGTTATGTCCGATTGCGGAATTTGAAAGAGCAACTTCAATTCTCGGAAGCTTTGAGGTAAACTTGTTTAGAGATTTCAACTGCAAATTAACCCCAGGAGCAATAATACCTCCGATAAACTCGCCTTTCCCGTTAACAATATCAAATGTTGTTGCAGTACCAAAATCAACAACAATAACAGGGTGGTTGTATAAAACATAAGCCCCCGCAGCGTTTGCAATTCTGTCTGCTCCTGCTTCTTTCGGGTTATCCAGTGCAATTTTTACACCTGTATTAATTTTTGTTGATAATATAATTGCACTAAGCTTAAAAGTATTGTCAACAGCGGTTTTGAACTTATTTGTCAGTTCTTCTACAACTGATGAAATAATAGCGCCTTCTATTTTGAAATCCTTACAAAGTGATTTCAAAAGCACTTCGTACTCTTCCAAGGGTAAATCTTTATCTGACGCAAGCCTGTATTCTTCCACAAGCGCATCATCGTCAAAAATCCCTAAAGTAATACTTGTATTTCCTATATCTGCGGCTAATAACATAAAAACTAGTCCTCTTTCAAGGACTAGTTTATATCAAAGAAAATCTTTTTGCAAAAATTAACCTAAAAATGCACCCTCAGTTTGGCCTCCGCCTTTTCCAACAGTAAATGCGCTATTAAAGCTATCCGGCAAATTTACCATAGAACCAATACCAGTCATTGCAGCCCCGATATTTTCCCAGGGATTTCTTTTTTTTATTTGACTTGTATACGATACTGAAGATCTATCATCAGATCCAATTGCGTCAACTCGTCCAGCATTTAAGCCCATAGTTATATCTCCTTAATATTTTATACTCATATCTCTTATATATATATTAAGGATATAATTTCCATGAAATTGTCAGTTTTTTAGAAATAATTTACAAAAGTTTACAATAGATATTGTTGTATATTATAAGGCAGCTATATATGCATTTCATTTCATTCTAAGCAAAGCGAAGAATCGCATTATTGTCACTATTATGCGATTGCGGATCAACTAAGCTGTCCGCAATGACGGATAACGACAGCTCTCCCTCCCTGATTAGGGAGGGTTGGGGTGGGTTTTGATTTTACCCATCCTCTTATCCTTCCTTAATAAGGGAAGGAAGGGATTAGTTACCGTTAATAGCCTAGCCTCTTGCCATCCTGACATCCGTTTGTTTCTAGGTTACATTTGACACTCTATTTTAAAATATTTTTAGCAAGTGCAAGGGCAGTTTTTGTGGTTGCAAGACCGCCTTTTGAACTTTCTTTTAACAAAGGCGACATCAATTGTCCTGTCTGCTCCATTGCATCAACAATTTCATCTGCCGGAATTTTTGAGATTATATCAGCCATTGCAAGCTCGCTTGCTGTTACAGCATGGATTGCGAGAAACGGATTACGTTTTACACACGGAATTTCAACCAGACCGCATACAGGATCACAGGTTAACCCCAAAATATTTTTTAGGGCAAGCGCTGCCGCATTAATTACTTGTTTTACCGTTCCGCCGCGCATCTGGGTTAATGCTGCCGCAGCCATAGCCGATGCCACTCCGCATTCTGCCTGACAACCGCCGACAGCTCCTGCAAGAGCCATTTTATTTGATACAATTCTGCCGACTTCCCCTGCCGTAATCAAAGCATTAATCTCATCATCTTCTCTGATTTTATTTTCTTCCGCATAAGCTATCAAAACCGAAGGCACAATCCCGCATGAACCCGCTGTCGGACAGGCTACAATTGTTCCCATTCTGAGATTTTGTTCGCTTGTTGCAAGGGCATATATCATAATTTTTTCCGCAGTTGAACCGAGAATGGAGCGCGTGTTTGCGTAACGCCTTTGAAGTTTGTCGCAGTCATCACCGCTCATTCTGCTCGGCGAAAGTTCCGTTGATTTCAAACCCTCTTTTATTGCATTTTTCATCGCATCAAGACTGTTTTTAGCCTGCAATCTTACCTGATACTCAGAATAATCGCCCCTATCAACCTCATTTTCAAGCGCTATTTCAAAAATCTGTTTTCCCTGTTCTTTACAGGCATAATATAACTGTCTGAATGTTGTTACCGGATATTTCATATATTAACTCTCTAATTTCTTAATGTACCTTACAATATACATATCCTTTAGTTCACTTATTTCTTTAAAGCAATCACGTGAAAGTTCGCCGTCAAGACAAATACACATTGATGCATCTTTTCCCTTGCCGCTTCTGTCACAGTGAAGCGAGGCAATATTTACATTATCTTTTTGTATAACAGCAGTTACAGCCGAAATTACCCCCGGCATATCTTCATAAACAAGGAGAAGTGTATTATATTTTCCGCTAAGCTTAACAGAAAATTTGTTAATATTAGTAATCTCAATTTCGCCCGCTCCGACAGAGTTGCCTGAAATAAGCATGTTTAATCCGCCTTCAATTACAAAATCAACTGCATTCGGATGTCTGTTAAAATCCTGCAGATATTCAAATTCATAATTAAGTTCCTTTGCCTCCGGAGTGTCAAATACGGTTTTTATCCTTTTATCACAGACTGAAAATCCCAAAAATCCCGCAAGCAAACCTTTATCAGTTCCATGTCCTTTTCCTGTAGAAGCATAAGAATTATAAAGTTTAAACGTTATTTTATCAGGTTTTGCATTATAAATATTTCGCGCAAGCAAGCCTAAGCGAACCGCACCTGCAGTATGCGAACTTGAAGGCCCTGCCATAATCGGGGAAATGATATCTATAATTGAAGATTGATTCATAATTTTATTTCCTTGTAAATAATTATATCATCACATTAAATATTGTAAATAATTTGTAAATTTCTGACAATAAATTCCGATTTTATGTTTTTATATATATGTGTGTTATTAAAATGTTTGGTGTAGTAAAGGAGTAAAATGTTTAGCCCTGAATTTATGAGATATTTGATTAACTATCAAAAATCAGACTTTACCCCGGAAGAAACAAAAAAAGAAATTAAGTTTAAAAATAATGGCGGCGGTAAATTAGCGGAAGTTTTGGCTGTTATTAATAAGTAATTTTATCTTCTCCGGTAGTTTTCAAGGGGGAAGACACAAGTTGGTGTGATGGTTTTCGAGATTCCGAAACAAGTTCGGGATGACGCAGGTATAGATGTATTTCGTGCACAAGCGTAAGCTATGCCGGGTGAAGCGACTACGCTTCCAAAGTGCTTAGCACACGGGCTCGCTTTATACGACAACATTCACAATTAAAGCTAAACTGATTCTCAAACTATTATAGTTTGTCCTTCAACGTCTTTTAAGTCTAGTTTAGACCTTATGTGGCTACGTGCGTAGCACAAAAAAAACGCCGCCTTCTTTCGAAAACGACGTTGGAATTCTTGAACAATTCCTCGTAATAGTGTGAAGTGTAGTGTGCAATAAAACGTCTTTTTTGATTCCTCGTTTTATGCATTTCCTCGTGTCATATATATAAACAATTTTTTGTATATATAATTGCTATATTTTAAACATCAATCATATATTTCGTTACATTTCTTAATATTTAAGATTTTATTAATTTTAAGGTTATAGTATTATTAATATAGAATCAGTTTATTTGAAAGGGAGAAATATGAAAATATTAGTATCAAATGATGACGGAATTGCAGCAAACGGAATAAGATGTCTTACGGCAACTCTTGCCAAAGAACATGATGTTTATGTAATTGCGCCCGACAGAGAAAGAAGCGCCGCAGGACATTCTCTAACACTGCACACACCCTTGAGAGTTGAAGAAGTTGAAGCATATAACGGAGTTAAAAGAGCCTGGGTTACAACCGGAACTCCGGGAGATTGTGTTAAAATAGGTATAAACGCAATTTTAACACCGGAAGAACAGCCGGACGTTGTTATTTCAGGTATTAATCACGGACCTAATCTCGGAGCAGATATTCTGTATTCCGGAACGGTAAGCTGCGCAATGGAAGGAGCAATGCTTGGAGTTCCGAGTATCGCAATGTCACTGGCAAGCATGAATTATGAGTACGAACATTTTGAATACAGCGCAAGATTTGTAAATATGCTGCTTAGAAAACTCAAAGGCTTCAATTTTCCTAAAAAAAGTATTCTAAATATTAATGTTCCGGCGCTTGACGAGGAAGATATAGCCGGCGTTGCAATAACAGAACTCGGACGGAAAATGTTCACAGACAACTATGAGAAAAGAATTGACCCCAGAGGAAAAGTTTATTACTGGATGGCAGGAGAATTGATTACAGAAGCGGAAGATTCCAACACAGATATTGCCGCAGTCAAAAACAACAAGATTTCAATAACACCTGTGACTTATGAAATGACAAAGGAAGATGTTATGGCAAATCTTGAAAATATCTTATGTAAAGGAGATTCCTGCAACTGGTTTAATTAGTAATAAAAAAGAGGTCTTTTTAAAGACCTCTTTTTTATTATCAAATATTATTACTCCATAATTATTCTTGCAGGATAATTATTTCTCAAAAGGTCATTAACCACACTTTGGGCTTTTTCTCTGGTCGCATAAGAACCGACTTGAATTGTATATGCCCCGCCGATACTTCTTACAAAAGGAGAAATATTCATTCCGGATTCCGCAATAATCCCCTTGGCGACCTCTGCCTGTTCTTTTGTTGCATAATATCCCACAACAACTTTTGCAGACACATTTTGCTGAACCTTAGAATTTTGAGGAACAGGAGAAGCCGTTTCCTGCGGTTTTGGGTTTGCCTCAGCATCAGGAAGTTTTATAGGTTCTTCCTCAGAAGGCGTACTTGAGTCCTGTTCTGATGTATTCTTATCTTCCGGAATAACAACTTTTTCTTCGAGAGCATCATTAAACATTCTATCGTCCTGAGAATTATCTTCTTCCTGAAGGAGTTTTAACCTTTCATCAACAGATGCTTTATACATATTATCATCTTCCGTATTTTGCTGAGTTTCATCCCCTATTGAAACATCAACTTCTGGAGAAATTTGTTTTGCAATCCCCAAAAATAACAATAATAAAATGAAAAAAGCCGAAACAAATATTATGATACCTTCATTCGGATTTTTAGTAACCTTTTTTTGATATTCTTTATAACTTATATGAGAAGGTTTTCTTGAATCTTCTTCCATTATACACCTCTAACCTTTGTTGATGCCAATATTATATCATCAATTTCTTGTGAGTACCTGTTTAAGATCTCTCTTGCAAAATCCTTTATATCAGACAGTCCGAGATCACTAGCCAGACCGCTTGCCTTAACTGGGGCACCTTCAGAATTTATATTTATACCGGTATGAATTAATATAGAATTTACGGATTTTGTCGCGATAGAAACAGTGAGCTTCTTATCTTCAAAAAATAAATCGTCGCCGCTTCTTGTTATCTTATAGCCGCGTTTTTCAAGTGCTTCTTTTATTATACAGATTAAAAGCCTCTGTCTGAAAACTCCTTCTACCAAACCGACATTAAATTGTTCAGAAATAAAGCTCAACATAGACTTGCTGTAAATAGGCTCGTTATTAATAACATCTTCAATATCAACCATTTCAGTAAGTTTTACTTCACATTCTCCGACAAAAGCAACAATCGCATCACCCTGAATTTTAAAGTTCTTATAAATCCAGTGCGGTGACAGCTGCCAGCCTTCATATTTTATTTCATGTTCAATTAATTTTGTTTTCAAAAAAGCTCCTTTATATAGCGAGTATCATTATTATAAAGTAGTGCATTTTTTAACCTTGTACAAGATTCACACTTTCCACAATGTTTTTGCGTCCCTGCATAACAGCTTCTTACATATTCTAACGGTATCCTGTTTTCTAATGCCAGTTTTACTATATCATTTTTGTAATAATTTAGCAAGGGTGCTACAACTTTTGGATGCTTTTGGGTTGAAAATTCAAATTCCGCGTTAATTTTTTCTATAAATTCAGCGGAATTATCCGGGAAAGTCTGGCCTTCCTCTTTGTTTGCACCAATTATAATATAATCATAATCTTCACCGTCCGCGTAACTTCCGGCAATGTTCAAAAAAAGGCCGTTTCGATTGGGTACCCAGACTTTTTGAGCGGATATTGAAGAATTATCTAATTCTTTCCCCTCCGGAATATCTTTATCTTCCACCAGAGCGGTATGTGTAACACTTTTCAGCCAGTCAAGTTTTATAATTTCATGTTTTAAATCATAATATTTGCAGATATTTCTAGATGCCTCGATTTCCTGCTTTGAAGACTTTTGTCCGTAATCAAATGTTAATGCAAGAGAAATTCCATATTTTTCTTTTGCCAAACCCAAACTCACAAGGGAATCCAGACCGCCGGATAAAAGAACAATCCCTTTAGGCATCTTCATTAACCTCATCAGAATCTTCTTCATATTCGGAAATCATTGAAACCGCTTCCATCTTTAAAGAATCAGAATAATCAGATCCGTTAGCAACCTCATCAAGGATTTCACGCCCTACAAGGTTATAAAGAGCAATAAGTGCATTCTTTTTTACTTCTTCATCACTGTCCTCAACAAGACAAGTTTTAATGGTTTCAACAGCACGCGGATTGTCACTGTCCATAATGGCCTCTATAGCATTAATCCTAATCTGCGGAGATTCATCAAGAAGAGAATTTTTTAAAGCATTAAAAACTCTGTCATTGTTATCATACCTGAGTTTTCCGAGTGCCTCAATAACCCGTTCTTTTAAAAAAGTAAACTTATTCCAAATTCCCTTTTGAGTTTCAAGAATACTCACAAGCGGGTCAACCGCGCGTAAATCTCCAAGCATGCCGAGGGCGGAAGCAGCAGATTCCCTAAGATAAACAGATCTTTCGTTTTCATCTTTTACAACAGCTATCAAAGGTGCAACTGCGTATCTGTCGCCTATTTTGCCAAGAGCATCTGCGCATGCCAGACGAATTTTATAGTTTTCATCTTTATTATTCAAACAATATAATAACGGAGTAACTGCAGAAGTGTCCTTTAAATTCGCAATAGCCTTTGCACACATTACTCTTACATTTATCAATGCCTCTTTATCTGTGTCAATATTTTTCATCAAGAATAAATCCAGAAGAGCACTCAAAGATGCTTTATCTCTTATTCTGTCACCGCATTGTATTACGCACATTAAAATATCGGGGTTTTTAGAAATTGAAAGAAAGTGGTTATAAATTTTTATGAGATTATCGGCTTCATAAACCTCATCAAGCGCCTGAATTTTTTTAATAACAGAGTTTACATCGGACTCGTCAAACAGGTTACATTCTTTAGTTATTAAATCTAAATCAAGGTAATCTTTTTCCACTTGTACGCCACTTAGCCCCATTTATTTGAGAATATACTATAAAAAATTTTTTTTATCAAGCAAATAGAAATTATTACTACACATTTAGTAATAATTTCTATTAAACATTTTTTCAATTAATATTATTTTAATAAATCAGGTCAGGCATTCTGATTAGCTTCAGTTTTTGCCTTTTTCTTTGCAAGATATTTTTCGCAAAGGAAGTTTGCAGGTTTTGTAACAACTACCGGAACAAAGTAACGGTAAACAAAACCAAACACTATCATCGCCCTGAGAGGTGACATGCCTTTTACTTTAGTCATTAGAGTTTTTGCATCAGTTTCTGATGTTTTTAATAATGTTTTGTAATAGTTATGTTTTTCAACCAACTTGCCAACTTTAGGCGCAGATTTCAATTCAGGTTTTACTCCTTTTGCCTTTGCTTCTTGCACAAGTTTTTTATTTTCCGCTGCTATTGCCTGTTTTTGTTTAAGATAATTTTCGTAGAATTTACCGTCACCTAGCAAGTGTCCCGCAAATCTGGCTGTTACATTATCCCACCAGCCTTTTACGTATTTATCTAGAGCATAAGCCCCCACAGTAGATACTGCAAAAGTAAGCCCCTGGTTAACTGCAAGAGTATTTTTTCTGTCCTTGTCCAGTTTGTCATTAGCAAGAGTTCTCTGCATATACAAACCGCTTGTGATAACTGAACCTATTGTTAGACAATGCTGATAAAAATTATCACTGTTTTTAAACTTATCTGCAAGTTTCATTAATGAATCTGATTCAACAATCTTTGAAGTGAATTTATCAGCTATAAAATCCGTAAACTTATCATATTTTTCATTAAAATATTTGAAAAATTTTGATTTATCCTTCATAGCTTTATTCATCAACTCTTCCGGCGCCTGAGTTTTACTTGTAAATACGGGCTGTCGTTGCTGAGAATAATAATTTTGTCTTTGGTATCCGTTATTTTTTGAGAAAGTGTTATTAACTGTCAAATTCATTATCTAACACCTCCTTTAACCTGAGCAAATACCGGTTTGTCTATAAAATCCATTTTCGGGGCATCCATATTATTTGTGTTCATATCTTTATTTTCTGCCGGTGATGTCTTTTTCTTCTTTTCAACACCAAATACATATTTCAAAATTGGCGGGATTAACGCAATTGTAAGGATTGCTCTCGGAACACCAATTACCCAGTCCGGAATATTTTTTACAAGCGTTTTGAATGTTTCTCTGCGCTTTGTCAATGATTTTAACGTTTCTTTGGCTTCTGCCGTAATTGTACCCGCATTCTTCTGCTTTGTCAGTTCTGCAATTTTATCATCAAGATCTTTGAACTTTTTGCCTCGGAATTTCTTTTCATCAAATATCTTTCTGATAGATTCATCAAAAGGACTTGTTACAGCAGTTGAAACAGCAAAACCGATAATACCTGATGCAATAGCATGTCCTGCAGCGTATATTTTGTCTTCTTTATCTTCCTTACCAGGCAATGAAAGAATTGTTGCCGGTCTCATAACACCTGCCAGAACTAATGCGATAAGCGCACTTGCTGAAATGTTATGTTCTTCCGCGTATTTGGAAAGTTTTCCAAACCAGTTGCTTGCAAGAATTTTATCAAAAAAAGTCCTTTTAATAGTTGTGGCAGGTTTACTCTTTCCCGTAAAACTGCCACAATATACATTACTATATCCTCTGTCCTTTTCATACAAGCCCGCGCTATTCTTCTCTCTAAAATTATGAGATTCCGAATGGAGCCTTAAATTATCCTGTTTAAAGGACGTATCATAAAGTATTGAATTTATTTTCATTTTTTCACCAAAAAAATTATGTCTTCTACATTCATTTTAAAACAAAGAAAAAAATTTTTTGCTAGTCTTTTTAAGAAACTTTACAATTTAATTGAGTAAATAGTGAATAGTGAAGTGTGAAGGACGTTTAAAAGAATTTATTATATAATACATTAAATATCAAGTGCTAAATCTAGCGTTGGCGCTTTTGCAACAATCGCGCTTGATGAAATTATATCAACACCTGTTGATGCAATATTATTAACTGTATCAAGCGTAACATTACCGCTGGCCTCTACAATTGCCTTGTTATCAATTATTTTAACAGCCTCACGCATAACATCCACCGGCATATTATCAAGCATAATAATATCAGCCTTCACACAGACAGCTTCTTTTACCTGTTCCAATGTGTCGCATTCTACCTCTATTTTATGGGCATGCGATAAATTTTGACGCAATTTATTTACGGCATTTGTAATTGAACCGGCTAACCTTATATGGTTATCTTTAATCATGGCACAATCGGAAAGATTAAACCTGTGTAAAGCACCGCCGCCGACTTTAACGGCATATTTTTCAAATGCTCTGAAATTCGGAGTTGTTTTTCTTGTATCAACAATTTTTGCAGAAAAAGGCGCTATAGCATCTTGATACTTCCTTGTTTCCGTAGCAATACCCGACATTCGCTGAATATAATTCAGAGCAACCCTTTCCCCCATAAGAAGATCTTTTGCAGGACCTGAAATATCGGCAATTTTATCACCTTTTTTTATTCGGTCACCGTCCTTAAAACGGAATTCAATTTTAACTTTATCTGAAAGAATTTCAAAGACTGTTGTAAAAACCTCACAACCGCATAAAATACCTTCACTTCTGGTATTTAACTCTCCTTTTAAAAAATCATTTTCACCTGCAAGATTTTCCGTAGTGATGTCGCCATAACCGATATCTTCCATTAAAGCCATCTTTATATGGTCATTTATATAAAATTTACTTAACAAAATCAGGTACTCCTTCTTCTCTAGTTATAAAGCTATGCATAGCTTCTTCTTTCGTATTCGGATAATCCAGCCTATAATGAGCCCCGCGCGACTCTTTTCTTAGAAGCGCACAATAGGCTATCAACAGTGAAACTGTCAGCATATTTTTAAATTCATATTCTTCTCTGTTCAAACATTTATATGCTCTCGGGAATTCGGTTCTCAGTTTTCTTAATTCCTCCATTGCCGCCAAAATTGTTTTTTCGCTTCGTAAAATTCCGACATTATCCCACATAATATCCTTAAGCTTAGATTTTAACGCCCCCATGTCAAGCTCATCAAGGATGACATCCTCATCAGAATATCTGTCAATTAAAGATTTAATATCTTCATCTATTTGTTTTGGGGTTTTAAGCTCTATAGATTTTAAATACTGTGCAACAGAATAAGCACATACAACGCATTCAAGCAAAGAGTTACTTGCAAGACGATTTGCGCCATGCAATCCTGTTGATGCGGTTTCTCCTATTGCATATAAACCTTTCAAAGATGTTTCGCCGTTTAAATTAGTTTTTATTCCGCCCATAAAATAATGCGCGGCAGGAGCAACCGGTATAAAATCATGTGCTATATCAATACCGCACTCCATACATTTTTTTGAAATAGTCGGAAAACGTCTGAAAAGTTTCTGGCTGTCAATGCAGGTAGCATTCAAATAAACATTATCCGTATTGTTCTTAAGCATTTCATTAAAGTTAGCTCTGGTTACTATGTCACGCGGAGCTAATTCTTTTCTTTCGTCGTATTTTGCCATAAACTCAACGCCATCAGCATCACAGAGTTTTGCACCTTCTCCGCGGACAGCTTCGGAAATTAAAAATCTCTTTTCCTCTCCGTCTATTGCGAGTGCAGTCGGATGAAACTGAACGAATTCCATATCCTGCATTAAGGCACCGGCTCTGTATGCTAGAGCTATTCCATCGCCTGTTGCTCCCGCAGGATTTGTTGTATATTTATACAATTGTCCTATACCGCCTGTTGCAAGGATTACCGCGGAAGAATATATTGTTTCGTATTCCTGAGTTTCATCATTAAATGTAATAACCCCTCTGCATTCATCTTTAGAATTTACAATGAGTTCTATGGCTGAAGTTTGCTCATATATATCAATATTTTCATTTTCCTGAACTTTTTTGCATAAAGCCTTTTCAATCATTCTTCCGGTTGCATCACCGCCGCTGTGAAGAATACGTCTTACACTATGCGCAGCTTCGCGTGTAAAACAAAAATTATCATTTTCATCACGGTCAAATTCTACTCCGAACTTCAGCAAATCTTTTATAACCGCATCCGAATGTTCTGAAATAAACTTAACAGTATTAAATTCGCTTAATCCCGCCCCCGCTTTAATAGTATCGGAAATATGAGAGGCAGTTGAATCCGCTTTATTATCCTTCATAACAGCAACTATACCGCCCTGAGCATAAAATGAATTACTCTCTCCAAACTTTGATTTGGTAATAACAAGAATTCCGTCAGAAAGATTTAGCTGCTGTTCTATTTTTAATGCGGCATATAAACCTGCAATACCGCTTCCTATAATTACTGCCGAATACTTTGAATATTTCATAATACACCCTATATTTACCATTTACATAATAGCTCAAAATAAATTATTTTGCCATAACTAAATATTAAGATTTAATTAAAACTTTTTCTGTCTCATAAAAAAGACCTCTTATAAAAGAGGTCTTTTTAAATTATTTTTTTGTTTTTTCCGGTGCCGGAACTTTTTTAGCCGTATCTTTTATTTCATGTTTTTTAACCGGATGCATTTTATGTTTTTTGTAAGGACAATCCGGTGCGAATTCGCCCCCGTCATACATAGGAACATCATATCTTGGCATCGGCATAGGGCAAGAACATCTTACATTAAGTCCGACAGACGCATTATACAAACAAATTGCAACAAGGCACCCTACAAATGATGCAAAAATTGTTGCTAAAAATTTCTGAAAATCAGGACTTACTGCCCATCTGTCGTAATCCTTATTTTTTTGGTTGTTTTCGTCACTCATAAGCTCTCCTTTATATTTTAAACCTGTACCTTTAACTCAAATTATATTATACATTATTTTTTCAAAAAATAAACATCTTTTTAAAATTTATATTAAAAAAAATAAGATTTTCCATCTAAATCCAAATATGATTTATTAATCAGCATTGTATAATATAGTTCTTAAATCTTAACAATTACGGGATTAATTAGATTTACAAAAATTTTATAAGTAATACAGGGAGAATAAATTATGCCAATAAATGTATTACTTGTAGAAGATCAAAAACTTATACGTGTCGGTCTTAAATCGCTATTTGGAAGACAGGATGACATAGAAGTAACTTCTGAAGCACAAACCGGAAAAGAAGCTGTAGAAAAATTCAAAACAGCTCATCCTGACGTTGTTGTTATGGATATCGGGCTGCCTGACATATCCGGAATAGAAGCAACAAAAAGAATTTTAGAAATAAATAATAAAGCGAAAGTTATAATTCTTACATCACATCTTAGTGAGCAGGAGGTTATGGATGCTCTTCATGCCGGTGCCTGTGCCTATGCAATGAAAGATATCAGTACTGATATTTTAAAAATGGTGATTAAGACAGTTGTTGACGGTGCAATGTGGCTGGATCCGCAGGTAGTTCCGATATTAAGAGAAAAGAATTGCGGAGTTATACCGCCAAGACAAATGTCAAGAGCGATGTTCAAAGAACAGCACGCAAACCTTACCCAAAGAGAATATGAGGTTCTAAAACTGGTTGTCGACGGGCTTTCAAATAATGAAATAGCACAGGAACTTACGATTTCCGAGCACACTGCCAAGGCGCATGTTTGTAATATCATTCAAAAACTTGTTGTGGATGACAGAACACAGGCTGCAGTCAAAGCTTTAAAAGAAGGATTAGTTTAGTATTATTGAAAAATTGAAAAATTTTTGGTATATTAGAAACCCATACGAGAATAATGAGGATAACTACTGATGAAAACTAATATACTCTCAAATTTTAAAGGAGATTTAGCAGGCGGTATTACTGCCGGAATAATAGCGTTACCGCTTGCAATAGCATTCGGGGTATCTAGCGGACTTGGCGCAACCGCGGGCATATACGGTTCAATCATAGTCGGAATGCTTGCGGCAATATTCGGAGGAACTCCAACCCAGATATCAGGCCCGACAGGCCCTTTAACCGTTGTAGTCGCTTCTGTTATTGCAACACATTCTTCAAGTCCGGAATTAATTTTCCCTGCAATTTTCTTATCGGGAATATTCCAGATTGTTCTCGGAATTTTTAAAGTAGGAAAACTAGTAAATTTTATCCCTTATCCGGTTATTTCAGGTTTTATGAGCGGTATCGGGGCTATTATAATTCTTTTGCAGGTAAATTCATTTTTGGGGCTTGAAATTTCAGGCACTCCTGTAGAAGGTTTGATTAATGCTTTAAAATCTTTACACAGTGTTGATATACAGAGTATAACACTGGGATTAATTGCGCTCATTATAGTATTTTTTACACCGAAAAAAATTGCAAAAATTATTCCGTCGCCGTTAATTGCCTTGATTGTAGGAACAATTGCGGCAATAGCATTCAAATTTGATGTAAATACAATAGGTGAAATTCCAAGAAGCCTGCCGACACTTATTCTTCCGAAATTTCATCTCGACAATATTGAAATCATAATCCCGATAGCATTAACAATAGCCGTTTTAGGCTCAATTGATTCTTTGCTAACATCACTTGTAGCCGATTCTATGACCAAGACAAAACATGAATCAAATAAAGAATTAATAGGTCAGGGTATAGGAAATATGGCCGCAGCATTGTTCGGCGGACTTGTGTCCTGCGGCGCCACAATGAGAACTGCAGTCAACATCAGAAGCGGTGGAAAAACAAGACTTTCAGGCGTCATTCATTCAATATTTCTTATTATGATAGTTGTATTCTTTGCACCGGTTGCAGCGAAAATTCCTCTTGCAGTACTTGCAGGAATTTTGATTAAAGTCGGAGTAAGCATCATAGATTATAAATTTATCAGACTCTTAAAAGCTGCACCGCGAAATGACCTGCTTGTAATGCTTCTTGTATTTTTAATTACAATATTTGATGATTTAATTCTCGCAGTAGGCGTCGGTGTTGTCTTATCCTCAATACTGTTTGCCGCAAATATTGCAAAACAGACAGATATAAAACTTGTCGGTCTTTCAGACATTTCCGAAGGGAACTATATTGATGAAGATTTAATAAACCATACAATGATTATGCACATTGACGGAACCCTTTTCTTTGGATCTGCCTCACAGATTGCATCAAGAATTGATGACGTAATGGACAACAAAACCGTTATTGTTGACTGTTCAAATATTAAAAGTATGGATATCTCAGCGGTTTTTGCTCTCGAAGATTTGGTTTTAACCCTTAAAGGGAAAAAAGTAAGAGTTATAATTATCTTCAATAACCGCGAAGTTGCGGCCTCTACTCTAAAATTGGGATTAAGAAAGCTTATCGGAGCAAAAGATATAGCTTTTTCATCTCAGGAAGCAATTGAGAGTATACAAAATCAATAAAAAATGATATTATAATCTTATTAAGAAGGAGGGAATATGAAAAAAACATTAGCAGTACTGTGTATGCTTTTAGCCGTACAAACAGCTGGCTACGCAGATTTGGAAACTGATATGCATCAGGCTTACATTGCAAAAATTCAGGCACAGGATATAACTTACAATACATACAATTTCTTCAGTGCTATAAGCAACGGTAATGTCCAGCTTGTAGATTTATTTTTAAAAGCCGGAATGAGTCCGGATTCAACTTTTATGAAAACTCCTGCCATCTATGTTGCAATATCAAGCAATCAAAATGAAATTGTAAAAATGCTTCTTGACAACAAAGTTGATCCCAACAAAGAATTAGCCGGACTTTCACCGTTAATTATGGCTATCAGGAATAAAGACGCACAAATTGTGCAGACTCTTATTGAATACGGTGCTGATGTAAACAAAGAAGTCGGTTATACAAAACCGCTTGCCTTAGCTATTCAAAAGAAACAGCCAAAAATTGTAGAACTGCTTATAAACGCCGGCGCAAAACCTGATAATGAAATTTTGATTAAAGCTCTGAAGTCTGATGACAATTATATTAAAAATGCCGTTTTAACAAAATTCAAAACAATGGATTAATCAAAAAGAGAGGCTAAAAGGCCTCTCTTTTTTAAGTATTTTTTTCTTTTTCCTGTTCTTTTGATTTATCTTTTTCTTTCACTTCATCTATCTTTTCCGCTACTTTTTCTTTAACGTTATGCGTCTTTTCTTTAATATCTTCTTTCATCTCATGGGCTTTTTCCTTAACCTTATGAGCATCCGTTTTTAAATCTTCCTTTATTTGTTCGGCCTTTTCTTTAGCCTTATGAGCCGCATCACTCATCTTTTCTTTCATTGTTTCTTTATCATTTTCATTTTTCATTGAATAGTCCTTTCGTTATTGTACACATATATATTATTTACTCTTTTAGGATGAATTTTATGCGAAAAAAGTATAAGAATATTATCAATTCTTCTTAGTATGATATAATATTTTTGTAATTGTTTAAGTGTGGATATTAAGATGGAAGGCAGTATCAGAAAGAATTATTACCTGATTTTTAACAATATATTGACATATCTCCCGTCAAGAATTTTAATTATTCTAAACTCTGTTATCATCATCCCTATTTTTGCATACTTTTTAAGCGAAAAACAGATAAGTATTTATCTTATTGCACTCCAGATTTTAAATCTCATGTGTACATGTTCTTTTGACTGGATTACTAAAGCTGTTTTGAGATTTTATGAAAAACATAATATAAAAAATTCTCTAAATGACTTCTTTTCAAGTATTTTCTGGCTGTCAGTAGTTGTGTATACAATTATATTTATAAGTTATTTTACTTTTAAAGATTTTATTCTGGAAAAATTTGCAGTTGACAATACATCATTCCTTTTTACAATAATACTGGTTTTACCTTGCGGAATAAGACAATTCCTTTATCAGGTGCTCAGAGCAAGAAATCAGGCAAAATTATATACACTGAGTATATTATTATATCAGCTTGGCTTTATTGTGCTATTTTTTGCAATAACAAGAATAATTCCAAATGCACATGGGGTGTTATTTGCAATGCTGGTTTCAATAGTTGCAATTGATATTTATATAATACGCTCAATATATCTTAATTATAAAATAGAACGTAAAATTAATAAAAAAATACTTTATGAAATTTTAAAATATGCGCTTCCGCTTATAATAACCAACAGTTCATACTGGGGAATACTTAATTATTCAAAACTGATATTCCAAAACATGCAGGAGTATATGAACACAGCAATAACCGGAATATCATGGATGCTGACAGGCAATATAATACAACCTCTCGTAACGGTATTTACTTTTGCAAGCTTTCCTGTAATTATAAGAAAATTTGAATTAAAAAGACTGCATAAGAGGTATTTTACAAACATTTTACAGCTTTATTGTTTTTTGTTAATTCCGATAGTCAGTATTTTTTGCTATTTTTCAAAAGAAATTACATCTTTAATCCTTCCCGAAAACTACAAAATGGTTGCTGCTATGCTCCCGTTTTTTGCGTTCGGAATATTTCTGCATGAATTTATGAAACTCATAAATTTTAAATATCATTTGAAAAACAGAACTTATATTGAAATGCTATTCGGAGTTTTAATTGCCTGCGGTGCATACTTCTTTAATATAAAAATGATTAGCCTGTATTCTGTTGCAGGGGCTGCTATCGCTTTATTTATAAGTGAAATTATACTTGTTTTTATAAATTTATTCGTAAAATTCAGAAGTTTCGACTATCTTAACTATACTAAAATCCTAAAAACTTTTCTGCTTATTGCATTTACGGGAATTATGATATTTGGAGCAGTTCACTTGTTATTCATACCGTTTACTGCGAACAAATTGATTTATATTTTAAAAATAGCAGCTTTCATAATAAGTTATTATGCTGTATGCTATAAATTTAAAGACAAAATATTAGCTTAGCGGATGAAAATGAATTTGCGTTTTAAGTTAAAATTCTTTTTATCATCAAGCAAAGCTTTTCTTAATGCCTGATAATTAGCTTCTTCCGCCTCAGTTGGATTATACCTTGTCCAAACCGTATACCTTGCAACAACCTGCGGAACTTCTCCCGGTTTAAGCAATTTATATTCAACATCTGCAAGTTTATTATCCTTTGCAAACTGTTTTAAGTCTTTAATATTTCTGGTAAATTCATCGTTTGAAATTCCCATTGTATTCCGGTCAAGCCAGTATAAAGTAACCCTGTGATAGCCTGCATCAGTATATATTTTGTTAAATAGTTCAACAAAAGAATCAAGTTTATCAGCGTCATGCATAGTATCATAAACAGTTTTGTTAACAATTTTCTGCACATTATCCAATTCCGGAGCCAATAATAAATTTCTGAACGCCGTCACTTCTGAAGGATTTTTCAATAAAAACATTTTTTGAAGCTGAGAAACCTGAAAATCACGTAGTACATTAATCACTCTTTCATCTACATTCCCCCTCATTTCAAGTTCATCAAGGCACTTAGACATTGTGTCATACATAACCTTAATCTTTCGGTTTTCTGTTAAGCGCAAAAATAACTGAGGAGACTCCTGAATTAAAAATATATTAACACATATATTTGAATACTCGTTCAACAGCTGAATATCTTTGTCCGCAAGATTTTTATATACAACCTCTGAAATTTCGCCATAAGTTTCTTCATCAAGCACCGGAGAGATAATGTCAGCAGTCTGCATTATTCTTTTCAGCATCTTAACAGGCCTTTCCTTTATCTGCTTAAGATTTGAAATTTCCTGTAAATGTCTTCTGTATGAAAACATTCTGTAATAAAGATAGTCCTCGTCATTTTTTATATAGAATAAATCGTTTAAATATCGGGACGATGCCAAATCTACAAAAACAGTTGAAGCGAAAAATCTTCTTGCTAATTGAAGTCTTTCCCCTAAAAACGCTTCAGGAACAATTTCAACCATTACTTCATTATCTTTAGTCTTTATTTTGACGAAAAACTCGGGAATAACGGATATTGTTCTTATATAATGAGGCATTTCAGCGTTATATGCTATAACATCACTGAACAAATTTATAGGAGAGTAATCTTCAATCAAAATTTCATTTGATTTCAATATATAAGGCAGCTCAACTTTTTCGCTGTCAGGTGTACCGTCCATCGTCTTTTGTGTATATCTTACATAATCTTTTCCTGTCAATACAGTCGGGATTGACGAAGCGATAACATCTCTATTTTTTCTATGAACTGACGCCGAATTTTCAAGTACCTGAAACATATTTTTATCAGTGTATAAAGATCTATCACTTAAAGTGTTAATATAGGAATTAAACAAAAACTGAAAAGAATCCATTTTATCAACAACAGAATTTGCAATTTCTTCTGCATTATTCCCGTCATAAGTATATTCACCGAGATAAATTCCGACAGCAAAATCCAGATCATTCGGAATCGGATTATTTTTCAAAAAGCCGGAGCCGTATGCGTTTTTAAATATATATTTGTATTTACACCCCTCTTTTGCTGAATTTAATCTTGCAAAAGCAAAAGCTTTGTCAAGACTTTTTATTGTCGGTGCAATCTGCTGAAATCCGCCGGTTTCTGTATACGGATTAAGATATAAAAATGTAACTTCTTTATTTTGTATATAATAGAAAATTGCCGATAAGCATAATAAAACTAAAAGAACAATATAAAATTTAATACTTTTCATAATAATTAATTATATAATTGTACGAAATATATGTCAATTTTTAAAATGTATTGAAATTTTCTCTATTTTGGAGTACAAATATACTTGATGTACATTTAGAGGTGAGTGTGATATGGAAACTTATGGTCTTGAAAAACTAGGGATAATAAATCCAAAGTTCGTTTATCGGAATTTAAGTCCTGCAGAATTAGTTGAAAAAGCTTTACACAACAATGAAGGCCAGTTAAGTAATACCGGAGCACTGGTTGTTTCAACCGGCAAATACACCGGACGTTCACCTAAAGACAAGTTTATTGTAGATACTGAAAGTATTCATAGTGAAATAGCCTGGGGAAAAGTTAACAAACCTATCAGCCGGGAAAAATTTAATTCTCTTAAAAACAAAGTTACAAATTATCTCGAAAATAAAGAAATTTTTATTTTTGACGGTTTTGCAGGCGCTGACCCAAAATATACTCAAAAATTTCGTGTTATTAATGAATTAGCAAGCCAAAATTTATTTATCCACCAATTATTAATCCGGCCGACGGATGAAGAACTAACTAATTACGGAACACCCGATTACACAATCATTTGTGCTCCGGGATTTAAATGTGAACCGGAAATTGACGGAGTAAATTCCGAAGCAGCAATAATTATTGATTATGAGGCGCATTTAATCCTTATCTGCGGTTCAAAATATTCCGGAGAAATAAAAAAATCCGTGTTTTCAACAATGAATTATGTTATGACAAAGAAAAATGTGCTTCCTATGCACTGTTCTGCTAATATGGATCCCAAAACAGGTGAAACTGCCATATTTTTCGGTTTATCAGGAACCGGAAAAACCACTCTTTCAGCGGATCCTAACCGTAAATTAATAGGAGATGACGAACACGGATGGTCCCCTGACGGAATATTCAATTTTGAAGGCGGATGTTATGCCAAATGTATAAACTTATCGGCAGAACATGAACCGCAAATTTACAATGCAATTAAGTTTGGCTCAATTGTTGAAAATGTAATTATGAATCCTAAAACCCGCGAAATTGATTTTACAGACGGAAGTCTAACTGAAAATACACGCGCCGGTTATCCTATTGATTATATAGACAATGCTCAAATTCCGGGAGTCGGAGGGATTCCAAAAGTTGTAATATTCCTGACAGCAGATGCATTCGGAGTTTTGCCGCCGATTTCAAAGTTAGATAAAAATGCTGCAATGTACCATTTTGTAACCGGATTTACATCAAAACTTGCAGGAACCGAACGCGGGGTAACAGAACCACAACCGACTTTTTCAACACTATTTGGGGAACCTTTCATGCCCCTTGATGCTTCAGTTTATGCAAAAATGTTCGGAGAAAAACTGGAAAAATACGGAACAAAAGTCTATCTTGTAAATACAGGATGGTCATGTGGAAGTGCATCTTCCGGAGCCAAAAGAATAAAACTAAGCTACACAAGAGCTATGGTTACAGCGGCATTGAACGGAACTTTAGATAATGTAGAATTCAAACATCATGAAATATTTAACGTTGATTATCCGGCCTCTTGCCCGGGTGTCCCTGATGAAAAACTCGATGCACGCGAAATGTGGCAGGACAAACAAGCTTATGATGAACAGGCTAATAAACTTGCAAAAATGTTTGAAGAAAATTTTACAGCAAAATATCCTGACATTCCGTCCCAAATAGCTAAGGCAGGGCCAAAACCGCTTGAAAAATAAATGATTGATAAAATTTCATTAAAAATATTTTTAATATCACTTTTATTAATATTACTTGTAAGTATTAATTTATATATTAATTCTTTATCTTTCAAACTCAACCATTTTTTAAGTAACAAAAATGCTCAAATAGAAATTGCAGTTTTGCAAGGGAATAAACTGTGGGAATTTGGAAATAAAAAACAGCCGCTTTTAAGTGTCTTTAAATACTGTGTAGCATTAAAAGTATTAAACAAACTGGAAAATGAAAAAATTTCTCTTGATGAAACAATAACTATAAAAAAAGATATGGTTAATGTAAATTTATATAGCCCAATGCTGCAAAAATATACAAATTTTCCTTTTAGTATAAGCATCAGGGAATTACTTGAATATACAATATCCCAAAGTGATAATAATGCTTGTGATATATTAATCAACTACTCAGGCGATACAAATGCACTAAATAGTTTTATTCATAATATAGGTTTTAATGATATAGAAATCTTATTCAACGAACAAGAAATGAATACTGATATTACAAAACAATATTTAAACAGGGCATATCCTAAAGATATTGTAAAATTAATGCAATTCGGACGTGAAGGGGGACTCCTGTCGCAAGAGTCTAAAGCATTCTTAGATAAAATTATGATTGCGACAACAACAGGTGAAAATAAACTTAAAAGAGGATTACCTGAAAAAACAGTTATCGGACATAAAACAGGTTCTTCTTCCAAGACTCGTAAAGGCATAAAAATTGCAGATAACGATGCCGGATATATTATTTTACCCGACGGTACAGTATACTATATTGCCGTAATGATTAAAGATTCCAAAATGTCAGATGAAGACAATGCCAAAATAATCACTGAAATATCAAAAATAGTATATGAATATTTTTATTTTTCAAAACAAAATTTAATAATGTAATCAATCATCAAGTTGACGACAGAAAAGCCAATAAATCAAACCGATAAAAGGACAAATATATATACCAATAGTAATTTGAGATTTGACTCTTGTAACAATCATTGGATTTAAATTTTGGCTTAATTGATAAAAAATTACTGATGCAATAATTCCTAAAACTGTGTAAATAATGAGCTTAATAGTAGATTTTTTCATAAGAAAAGAGTATCACAAATTTTATCAAACAACCACCCAAAAGTCACCCAAAATTATAAATGTAAAGGAACACAAGGTTTGATTTCTTGTTGCAGATGGTTTGATTATTTTGGGCAACATAAATTTGAAATATTAAATAAATGAGCAAATTTGCAATTTTAAGAATATAAAGTTACTGTCATAAAAACAAATTAAAATATATAAGTTAACTCTGCATTTTATCAAGCAGAGTTTTAATTTCCATAATTTTTTCTTTTGCAATTTCAGAATCAGAAAAAGACTTAGCAACACATTCTTCAAGATGTGTTTTCAATATATTGCTTTCAACATGTTTTATTGCTGAACGTACAGCCTTGAGCTGCACAATAATATCCGGACAATATCGTTGTTCTTCAATCATTTTCTTGATACCTTCCAACTGACCTATTGCCCTGTTTAGGCGAGGTATCTCATGTTTATGGCTCGGATTTTCTGATTTTTTTATGTTCATATCGTTTGTAAACTCTTTTTTCATTTTTTCATTATACACAAAAAGGAGCAGCAACGCCGCTCCTTAATCCCAAAATAATATTCTATTTTTTAGGAAGTTCATTGCACTCAGGCGGGCAATTACATTTGTCTTCGGTGCAAGTACAGTTGTCTCCGCATTTGCAGTTAACGCATTTGCAATGTGGATTTGAACATTTAGCCATATTAGCCTCCTTTTTCTTTTATACCCACAGGGGGTATCTAACTACATGTACATAATACCCTATAGGGGTATATTTGTCAAGTGGTCTTTTTATGATAAATCGTGTATTAATCCATCTCACCCTTGTAGGCGCAGGGGATATTTTCTTCTTTTAAATAATTCATTCCCCACTTGTTTAACTCAATAATTGCAGGAATAAGTGTTTCACCTCTTTTAGTGAGAGAATATTCAGTTTTTGGCGGCACTACGGGATAAAGTTTTCGTTTGATTATTCCATCTGTTTCAAGTTCTTTTAACTGTTGTATAAGCATTTTGGGAGTTGCGTGTGAAATCAATTTTTGTAGTTCATTATATCTCAATGTTTTATTTATAAGGTGTCCGATTATAACTCCTTTGTATTTCCCTCCGATTATATCCATTGTTGCCTCAAGCGGACATTTATATTCATCTTTCTTATGCTTAGTCATAATTAAAGTCCCTAATTTACTTTTTGGTAAGTATTATACAAAAAAGTGCATTCTTGTCAAAATGATAATAAATGTATAAAATTGCTTTATTAAAGGAGGAAATCTAAATGAAAATTACACAGGTAAGAAGTGCAACAATTATAGTTGAATATAATAATACAAAATTTTTAATTGACCCATGGCTTATGCCCAAAGATTATATGCCCGGGTTTGATGTTGCAATAAATTCCGATGTCAGACAGCCAAGAGTGGAGCTGCCTTTTGGAATTGAAAAAATTGTTGATGTTGATGCTGTTATTATCACTCATATCCACCCTGACCACTGGGATGAATTTGCAGAAAAAGCTCTGGATAAAAATATAAAAGTTTTTGTTCAATCTTCTGTTGATAAAGACTACGTTATCTCAAAGGGTTTTACAAATGTTGAGATTATACAAGAATCCGGAATAGAATATAATGCCATAACCCTATACAAAACAGGAACTCAACATGGCAAAAGAGAGATAATAAAACCGTTATGTGATTCTGTTGGCTTGCCTTATGATGCAATGGGTGTTGTTTTTAAATCAAATAATGAAAAATCATTGTATATTGCAGGCGATACAATTTGGTGTGAGGAAGTAAAAGATGTCTTAGGCAAATACAAGCCTGAAGTTATAGTAGTAAATGCCTGTGCGGCAACTCTTTTGAACGGAGAACGCATAATTATGAATATTGAAGATGTAAAAAATGTTTTGGATGCTGCGCCTGACGCAAAAGTAATTGCAAGTCATTTAGATACAGTCAGCCATCTTTCTGTTACAAGAGAAGATTTAAAAGAATTTAAAACTAAAAATAATATTGGTAATCTGTTAATCCCTGATGATGGAGAAACGCTTGATTTTATAGGCAATAATTAAAATTTTATACTAATGAAGTTGCTCAACCCAAGGTCGGAAAAATTTTCCCGACCTTGTTTCAAATTCTCAAACCTTATGATATTTTTGTGAAAATTTGCGGAACTGGACTATTCCTAAATAATCAAATTATCCGTACAGTTCAAATTTGGTGCGTATCTCACTGATAATATACAAATCTCAATCTATCCGTACAGTCCAGAAAAAGTCCAGTTTTCCTGTAAATTAACAATTGGTTTGCGAAAAGTTCACACAAGGTTTGATAATTTTATTTAGCAACGCATACAGCATATAATCTTTTTTTAGCTTTTTCCCAAGATGAATTTTGCATTGGTAATCCAGTGGATACATCATTAAAATCCCAGAAAAAAGGATGGTCATTATCAAATAACAAATAAAACTCTGGTCCTATTGGGAAATGTATTTGTTTGGCTTTTGTAGAATTAAAGTTTAAATTAGTGGTATATCTATCCTTACTGATTTTGGTATCTAGTGGTATATTATATACATATCCTACAATTACCAATATTTCATCGTAACTTGGTAATTTACCTCCTACATCCTCACATTGGCGTTTTGCATCTACCCATTCAAAATAAACATCGTGTCTGTGTTTTTTAAACTCACAAGAACCATTTATATTATAGCCCTTTTTCTTTAAATTTTGACATTCCATAATAGAAACAGCTTTTGGCGAAAATGAAGGTGTTATTATTTTTACATCATTTATTATTACCGATGAATCTAGCCTTTTTACATTTTCACGTTTATCTGTTATAGACGGCATTAAATGATTAAGGTAATCTCCTAATTGAAGAAATGAACAAATCAATAATATTATTATCAACGGATTTAATATAAAATACGTCCAAATATTAGTCCATAACGTCACTTTCTTTATGAAAGCAAATTCTAATTTATTATTAAAAAATTTATTATATGTCCATAATTCGATATAGTAAGAAATAAAAAAACAAATTACATGTAACAACAAAAGAAATAATTCAAAAATAACAAAATATTTAAGAATATTAGATTTTTGAGTTAAATATAAAATTGGGACAATTAATATTACACCTGCAATTGTTGAAAGAATATTAGCAAGAGTTAAAGAATAAAACTTTTCTTTTATACTAATTTTTTTATTTTTATCTAAAAATTGAAATACAATTAATTCGACAATAATAACTAACAGTAAAAATATTAAACCATGCAGAAAACTAGCATCAAAAAAGCCCGTTTTAAAAGCAAATGATGAAAATGCATATTCGTGTGCGTATATCCATAACGGGATTCCTCCATCAGCATAAGCCGGTGTAGTATTAAATAATAACGATAAAAGTACACATGATAAAATTAATCTGAAATGTTTCATAAGACAATTGTAACGTAAATATACTGTAATAGTTTTGTCCCTCATAAATTTT
>CALURJ010000006.1 GCA_944323145.1 Candidatus Gastranaerophilales bacterium | reverse complement strand
GGAATGGATTTGCCGTTCTTATACAAACTTGTTGACGTTGTTGTTGATAATTACGGCGAAGCTTATCCTGATTTAGTTAAGAACAAAGCTAAAATTATTGATACAATTAAGAAGGAAGAAGAGCGTTTTGCAAAAACACTTGACCGTGGTTACAAAATGCTTGATGAGTTTATATCAGCTAAAAAAGATATTGACGGAGAAAGTGCTTTCAAATTATATGATACTTACGGCTTCCCGTTTGAATTGACTAAAGAAATAGCTTCAGAAAACGGTTTGAACGTTGATGAAGAAGGTTACAAAGAAGCTATGCAGGAGCAAAAGAATCGTGCAAAAGCTGCTGCTGCAAAAATAAGTGTGACCGGAGATATTAAATATGCAAAAATTGAAGAACAAGTCGGTTCAACCGAGTTTGTAGGCTACACAGAGAACGAATGTGACGCTAAAATCCTTGCAGTAGTTGAGGGAGATGGTTACATTGATGTTGTGCTTGATAAAACTCCTTTTTATGCTGAATGCGGCGGTCAGGTTGGCGACAGCGGTTATATTGAAAATGACAATTTGAAGGTGGAAGTTTTAACGACTTTTAAAGTAAACAAACTTTTTGTACACCGTTCAAAAGTTGTTAATGGCGAAATAACTATAGGTGAAAGTGTAAAGGCAAAAATTGACCTTGCCAGACGCGAAGAAATCAGGCTTCACCATTCATCTGCGCACTTACTTCAGGCTGCTTTGACAAAAGTTCTCGGTGATGAAGTTCATCAGGCAGGTTCTTTAGTAGAAGAAAACAGAATGCGTTTTGACTTTACATTCTCTCGTGCAATGACTCCTGACGAGATTTTCAAAACAGAGGATATTGTAAATAAATGGATTTCTGCCGGATTGGATGTAACAACTCAGGAAATGGATATTGAACAGGCTAAATTGACAGGTGCAGTTGCGCTTTTCGGTGAAAAATACGAAGATGTTGTAAGAGTTGTATCAATGGGTAAAGGTGATGTTTGCGTATCAAAAGAATTTTGTGCGGGAACACATGCTCGTAATACCCGCGACTTAAGATTGTTTAAGATTATTACTGAAGGTGCAATTTCTGCCGGAACAAGACGTATTGAAGCAGTAGTTTCAAAATCAGCTTTTGAGTATATGAATGCAAAAGTTAAAGAAATTGATAAACTTTCTTTGATGTTTAAGGTTCATTACGATGGCGTTATCGAACGTGTTGAAAAACTGCAGGAAGAAAACAAAGAACTGCAAAAGGAACTTGCGCATGCAAAAGAAGAAAGTGCAAGAGCTAAGTTTGCTACATTCCTGTCAAAGGCTGAAGATATTGATGGCGGAAAGCTTTTTGTTTCAAAAGTTGAAAATTTTGACGGCAATGCTATTAAAACAGGTATCGAGTTTATGTCCCAAAAACTAGGCGACAGTATAATAGTGCTCGCTTCTGACAAAACAGTAGCTGTAAAAGTTTCAGATAATTTTGTTCAAAAAGGCTTTAATGCAGGAAAAATTGTCGGCGAGATTGCGAGAGCAACCGGTGCTAACGGCGGAGGACGTCCAAACTTTGCACAAGGCGGTATAAAAGATGCTTCTAAGCTAGATGAAGTTCTTGCAAAAATTGAAGATGAACTAAAATCTGTAAAGGTTTAATATTAAATAAACGGAGAATTTTATGACAGTATTAAAAATAGAAAGATTGCCGCATAACAAGTTTTTGCCTGAATATAAAACGGAAGGTGCTGCCGGCATGGATTTGTGCGCTGCAATATCAGAGCCAATTACTTTAAAACCGCTTGAAAGGACTTTAGTTCCGACAGGTTTAAAGATTGAGCTGGAACACGGATATGAAGCTCAGGTAAGACCGCGCTCAGGCTTGTCTATTAAACACGGGATTACTCTTATTAATTGTGTTGGGACAATTGATGAGGATTACAGGGGAGAAGTCTGTGTGCCTGTAGTAAATCTTTCTAATGAAACTTATACAATTCAGCCTGATGAAAGAATTGCGCAGATGATTATAGCACGTGTTGAGCAGGCGGAGATTAAAGTCGCCGTCGAATTAACTTCAACAGCCCGCGGTGAAGGCGGTTTCGGCTCTACAGGAAAGTAAATTAAAAAGAACCTCTAAATTGAGGTTCTTTTTTAAACTTTACACGAAGAAATTGAGGAAATAAATCTTTTATTTTTTACCGCCATTAAAAATTGAAATTTCTTCTAATGCGCGGGTTGCGTTGAAATCAGAAATTGGTGAGTTCTGGGCATCATTATTATTCTTTAAGTTATCCCAGTATTTCGGATCAAGTTTTGGTTGTCCTTTTGGTAAATCATTGTAAAAATCAACCATAATTTTTGTTTCCTTTTTTTGTTGTAACGGCACTAAATAAAATTTCTTGAGTTTTTTTATCCAGTTTGTTAAAAATTTGTTACATTCTTTTAATCGTTAAAAGCATTTCATTCGGGATATAGTAATCTTTTACTCCGAAGTTGGCGTTGACAAATACAAATTCAAGCGTATCGCCGTTATCAATTCCGATGTCATCGAAAGGAAGGCTTATGTCAACTACTTTGTCATAAACCGCTTTTATGTTTTTTGTGTTTGCAATCGCCCAGAGGTTGTTTGGAATTGCTTCAACAAGTCTTACCAGATTAATTTCTCCGTTATAAATTGAGATTTGCATTTCGTTATGAAATTTTTCTTTTGAAATGGGCAGCAGGCTTTCTGTTTTTTGTATAATTCTGATTGGAGAAAGGGTTTGTTTTTTACTCTGGTTTCTCATATAAACATACATTTGATTAACCCGTTTTGCCATAGAAGGTATATTTTTTGTGTATTCGTTTATATAAAATCTGAGATACAAATTGTCTTTGTCATATCCAAAGCAAATTCTGTCGTAAAATTTGTCTTCCTTTAAAACGGGACCGTCTGGAATACTTATACATCCGGCATTAAGCCAACTTTCATCGTCTTTTTCTTTCCCGTCTATTACCGGTGTAAATTCCCCTTTAGGGTATCTTGACGGTTTTGAAATGGCTGATAAAAGCGGTGTGTCAAGATATTCAGGCGGTTCTAGACCCAAAAACAAATAAATATTTTTTAAATGTTCTCTGAAAATATAATCAAATATATTATCGCGTCCCGAGTTGTTTGGTTCTCCGTACCACCAGAACCAGTCGCTTCCTTCGCATATAAACAATTCTTTTCTGGCTGCTTCGATATTAGGATTTACGGGATTTTTCTTAACGTAGTTTGAAAAGTCATCTCTGACCTGTTTTAAATAAGTCCAGGCAAGATTTTTTAAAGGTTCATCAATCCATAATTTGAAATTTCTGTTTACCCATGAACCTGAACTTATTTTGTTCAAAGGCTTCGGATTATTTTTTTCAAGGTAATCACTTATCAAAACGGTTTCAAGTGTCGGGTCGTTTTCAATAAGTCCGTAGATTGTTTCTAAAAAAGTGGAACCGTCATTGGTGTAATTTTCCCAACAGTTCTCGCCATCCATTGCGATTGTTAACAAATGGTTTTCATCAGGAGAAGAAAGCAGTTTGCTCTGCGCTGATTTTATCCTATCATAGAGGTCATTTGCCGCATTTTCCGGGTCATGGTTAGGGTATTCAAAGCCGATTAAATTCGGGATAACAGAATCCCTAAATATTATATCAATACCGTTTTTATATTTATATGATTTTAAAAGATGATAAGGATCTTCTAAATAGCCTCTGAAATCTCTTACGAACTCAAAATTAATTGAATTTGAAAGAATTCCCTCATCAGAAATTGTCCATTGAAGTCCGAGTTCTTTAAATAAATCAAGTTCTTTTCCGCTTACGCATTGTTCTGAAGGCCAAATTCCTTTCGGACGCCGGCCGAAAAGTTTTTCAATTCTGTCAAGCGCCATTTCTGTCTGCATTTTTGCATCCAGTTCCATTTTCAGATTTCCCGGCAGGTCTGTGCTTGATGTCTTTTTTATTTCTTTTATGTCAAGCATAATAGGTATAATCGGGTGATAATAAGGGCTTGTTGTAATTTCTATTTTTCCTTCGTCTGCGAATTTTTTATATGCAGGTATAATTTTTCTGATGATATCACGTTGAATATCAATAATTTTAATTCTGTCAGAGAGCGAATAATTTTTTCCTTTTTTTATAAGTTTTTTTAAATCAGGATATATATTTTTAAAACTCGGATCCATCCAGGCGAGGTTAAAAAATGCCATTAAGTCGGAATATTCCTGAGCGGAAAAAATATTTATGTCATTTCCCAAACCCGATTGATATTTTTGAAACAACCTGTTGTATTCGTGGTTTGGAAGTATCATAGAATGAAAATTCGCATCAAAAAAGTTATTTATAATAAATTCTTTATCATCATCGGTTAAATCATCAATATCTGTTACTGTCAGGCGTGAATGAATATCATGCATTTCATTTTGCCCATAGTCAATAAGTGAATCAAGCAATACAGGCACAAGATTAAAATTCAATTTTAGATTTTTGAATTTTTGAACAACCTGCACCATATCAAGATAATCTTTAACGGCATGTAATCGCACCCATGGCATTAAATAATCGCTTTCTGGCGAAAGCTGATAAACAGGCTGATGCATGTGCCAGTAGAATGCTATAGACAACTTTTTTGTTTGGCTCATCATAAATTTTACCGTAAGCTATTCTTGAAAATATTATAGCATTCAAAAATAAAAAAAGGAACATTTTATTTTACATATTATGCATATTATCAAAAATTTCTTTTCTTTGAACCCAGATTTCCATCCCGAGTTCTTCTCCGGTTTTTGTCAGTGCTTCTTTTATTTCTTTAAAAGAATAATTTGATTTTTCAATATTACCAAGCATAAACATTACAAAATGCCCCTGCATTAAAGTTTGTTTAATATCCTCAATATTAACTTCATATTGAGCAAGTACTGCTGAAACTTTAGCAACAATCCCGACTTTATCTACGCCTGAAACTGTTATGATAATTTGTTGATCTGACATATTACTTCATCCTCTTCATCATTTTCAGCAGGGACAGCTGCAGTTTTTAGCCAATCACGGTTAATTAATTTGCCAAGCTGGTGCACTCTGCAATATTCTGCAAGGTCTTTCTTAACTTCTGGAGCCAGAATATACATAGCTATAATATTCGGTACGGACATTGCAATCATCATGGCATCAGTAATGTTAATAACGGAAGTTACATTGAGAACCGATCCGATTAAAATAAAGCCACAATATATAAACTGGAATGTAAGTGTTCTTTTTCTGCCTTCACCGAATAAGAAATTCCATGATTTTTGTCCGTAATATGCCCAGCTGATAATTGTTGATAAAGCATACAAAAGAACAATACCTGCAAGAAGTGTCGGGAAGAAAGGCATAACAGATGAAATTGCATCTGATGTCATTTCAATCCCTGATGTTTCACCGGCATGAGTTTTGTAAACACCTGTTATAACAATTGCAAATGCTGTTAAAGTGCACATAAAACCTGTTAAGAACGGATCAAGCAGAGCAACAAACCCCTGAGATAACGGCTCATCAGTTTTAACTGTTGCATAAACAATCGGTGCAGACCCTGTACCGGCTTCGTTAGACTGTACAGAACGTCTTAACCCCATAATCATTGCAACAAACATTCCGCCGTAAACGGATTCAGGTTTGAAAGCTTCTTTCACAATTACCCACGCTGCATGCGGGATTAATTTAAAATTGCATACAATAACAGCCATTGCCGCAAATAAGTATATAAAAATCTTTAACGGAACAATTTTTTCCGTAACTTTAACAATATTTTTAATTCCGCCGATAACGATAAGACCCACAACGATTGCCATTCCAAGTCCGATAACCCAGTGAAGTCCGTGTAAAGGTCCGTTTGCACCTCCGCAGACGTTAACAAACTGGTTTGCAGCCTGATTTATTTGAATCATATTACCGCCTGTGATACCGCCGCAGATACAAAGAATTGCAAATAAAACAGATAAAGGCTGTCCCAGCCATCTGAGTTTTTTTCTTGTAAGCCCGTGTGCCATATAATGCATTGGACCGCCTGATATTGATCCGTCAAGGTTAAATCTTCTGTACTTTACAGCTAGTGCTGCTTCTACAAATTTTAATGACATCCCGAGAAGTGCTCCGACGATAATCCAGAAAGCTGCCCCCGGACCGCCCATAGAAATTGCAATTGCTACACCTGCAATACTTCCCAAACCTATAGTACCTGACAATGCAGTCATCAAAGCCTGAAACGGTGAAGTTTCTCCGGTTCCGTCATCAGATTTTTTAGGTTTGAAAACAAGGTCGATTGCATGCTTAAAGCCCCAAACTGCAATACCTCTAAGATAAAATGTGAAAAATATCCCTGCGAATAAAATCCAGAAAATAATAATCGGTACATCTGCACCAAAAACATGCACAGGATGGAATATTACGGCCGCAATAGCATCTGAAACCGGCGCGACATTTTTGTCCATAAACGCATCAATGTTGAAAGCGTTTGCCTGTTGAATGTTAAATAAAAGTGTCAAAAGTACGATTAAAAATTTGTTCATTAAGTTTGTTCCTTTCGGGGTACTTACGGAAAATTTTGGTTTCGGCTAATAAAATCAAATTATCACCAACCCTCAAATTTTATACTACCAGAAACATGGCTTTATGATGTCAAATCTTTACAAAATCTTAAAAATTTGTTGCAAATATTCATCTGCGCATTGTTTTGAAGTATATTTTTTAATTGTTTGAAAACTATTGTAGCGCAAGGTTTTTAGCTTGTCATCATCCATGTTTTTTATATTAAGAAGTATTTTTCTTATTTCATCTGAAATCGGAAGTATTAAAAAACCATTTTCTTCGTTTTTAATAATTCCTGCTATACCGTCATTTATTGTTCCGATTGTAATACAGCCCTGTGACATGGCTTCCAGATAGACCATCCCAAAGGTTTCACCAATGCTTGGCAGGATGAAAATATCACTCTCACTCATTTTTGCAAGTACTTCGTCATGAGAAAGCCAGCCCGTAAATTTTACGTTTTTATCAATTTTTTCAAGTCTTTTGCGTTCTTTTCCATCCCCTATTACAGTCAATTCAAAACCTTCAAGCCCTTTACAGGCTTCTATAACTTTGTCGATATTTTTTCTTTTTTTGAAATTAGCGCAGGTCAAAACCTTGACGGGTAAAGAGTGATGAGTGATGTGTGAAGGGTGAATTAAATTTTCATCAATACCAGATGGTGCAGTGAATGTCTTATGTTCATATTCCGGATAAAGATTGAGCAGTTTATCCCTGATGACAAAAGAACGGCAGGCAATGGCTTTTGCATTATCAAGAGCTTGCTTGAGCCTTTTTTTGAAATGAAATTTATATAAAGGACTTGTCAAAACTTCCAAATCGGAATTATGTACACCCGCAACAAACGGAAGTCCGAGTTTATCCGCAAACAAAATTCCGGAGGGCATATGGGCTATAGTTATATCATAGTGAAAAGTGAAGGGTGAAGAGTGAAAAGTCTTTTCGTGAAATGAACATTGCCTGTTTGCGTCTATGCATCTACTCTTCTTGGTTACATCAAACCAGAATGGTGTCCAATAGTTTATATTCAAAATTTTGCCATATTGATCTGTTTTGTAAAACGGTTTTCCTCTCAAAAATGAGTTTAAAATAAAATTCGGTTTTATAATGTCAACGCTATGTCCCTGTTTTTCCCATTCCTGTACAAAACTTAATAAAGTCTTCGGTGTTGTTTTTTCATCCCTTGTGACAGGGTATAGGTCGGTGATAAAAAGAATTTTCATAGAAAAATTATAGCATGTATAATTCAAAAAGTTAGTACTACCCTTGTAAATTGTATAAATTTGAGTTATAATAGTAATTATATATGTAAACTTACGAGATACTATAATGGTACAGGAAAACGGCTATAATTTTTATATAGATAAAGGCATCACGGAAACTAATGAAGGCAAATTTGAAGAAGCATTGGATTCTCTTGATCATGCAATAGCGCTTGACCCTAAAAGGCCGTTAGCATATTTTTCAAAAGGTATTGTTTTTCAGCATTTGAATGATTTGGAATCTGCTTATGATAACTATTCAACAGCAATTGATTTTGACTCAAGAATGACTGATGCTTATTACAATCGTGCGCAGGTGCTTCTTGCGGATAAAGAGGCGGATGATGAAAAATTGCACTCTGCTATGACTGATTTGAATAAAGCAATAGACCTTGACCCGAAATTTGTAGATGCGCTTTATTATAAAGCTGTTCTTCAAAAGAAATTTGAGGACTACAAGGGTTCTCTGGAGACTCTTGATAAAGTTCTGGCTATTGATCCGAATGCTGTTTATTCAAGAGCTTTGAAAAAACTTATTTTACAGAAGTATTTAAAATAGATATTTCTTTTTCAGCTTAATTATTTTGTCATAAGAATTTTCAATTGCTTTTTGTAATTCTTTATCTGTAAGAGCTTTTTGGGCGATAGTTTCAATTATTTCAATAGTTTCAGGGGCGGAATTTCGGTAGATGAACATATTTAATCCTGCTCGAATCCCCATTTCACAAGCCTGTACTGGTTCAAACCCCGTAGCACCCGCCATTATCATATCGTCGGAAATTATTACTCCTTCAAAACCTAATTTATTTCTCAAATAAGAGATTGCATTTTTGCTTAAAGATGTCGGAATAACATCGCGTTCAAAGCAGGTGCAGTGAAGATGTGCAACCATAACCATTTCTATTGTTTCAGCACAGGACGCAAAAGGTTTTATGTGGGTATGTTCCATTTTCTCAAGTGTTAAATCTATTTCGGGAAGTGTCAGGTGGCTGTCAGCATTTGCATCGCCGTGTCCCGGAAAATGTTTTACGCAAGGTACAATTCCGTTTCCCCGATATGTTTGAGAAACTATTTTTTCACCTTTTATAACATCATCAGAATTGTTTGAAAAAGCACGTTCGCCGATTATAGGATTATTCGGGTTAGTGTTTACGTCAATGCAGGGTGCAAAGTTCAGATTTATGCCGTAACTTTTTAATTCCTGTGCAATCTCGTATGTTTGTTTCCGCAGGAAATCTTCGCCTTTTTCGTACGCAAATTTAGCTGACAGATATTTTTTGCCGTTATGAATATTTTCGGTTCTTTCTACTCTTCCGCCTTCCTGATCAATTGATAGGAAAGGAGGTATCATGGATTTTGATTTTATGCCGCTAATAAGTTTGCGAAACTGCTCAGGGGATTGAATATCTTTTGTAAAAAAAATCATTCCGCCTAAGCCGTTCGACAAGGCTCTTTCATATTCTCCGCCATCTGTACCGAGAATAAACATCTGGTAAAGTTTAGTTTTTAAATCTGCCATTATATCACCGTAGAAACAAGAGGGAGGAGTTCTTTCAATTTACCTGTGTCATTGACTTCATAAATTTTTTCAAATATTTCATCAAGTTCTTTTTCATTCGGCGTTTTAAATGTTTTTGGAATTACTATATCATCTGTTGTTTGAGCGTTTACAAAACCTTTATTTTCTTTTAAAAATTTTTTGTACGCCTCAAGGATTGTTAAATATTGAGGGTCATAGGTAAAATCTTGTCCCATATAATATTTTACATCTTTTTTCAGCTGATCAAGATAATTTCTGACAAAATCAACTTCCGAAAGGATTTCGGATTCGTCATATTCTCCGCCGTAGCAAATATTGTTTAAAAGCGGTTTATTGCCGAGAGTTTTAATATAAACTGCCCACAATATAGAACCGGCATAAAAACTCATATATGTTTCCAGAAGCGTTAATATTTTAGGATAAAACATTTTGAATTGTTGTTTTTTCTGGTTAAAACTTTTTATTCTTCCCAATGCATTGTAAGCATATTCAATGTTCGGGATAATCGCACTCATGTGTTTTATAAATCCCGGATCAAATTGTACGCCGTCTTCAAGCTCTAAGTTATTCTCCATCTTAATATCCTTTCATTTTATTATTTTTTAAAGCATTTCAAATTTTATTTTTGAGCGGTTGTTTTTCAGAACTTTTTCCTGAAACTCTTTGTCGTATTGCAGTTTATACCCGTTTGTAAAGGCTTTTACAACTGCCTTGGCAAAAGTGCCCTTTGCACTCCAGTAAGACGTATGCGCAAATAAAACGGAACGTTTTGACCATACGCTTGAATTATCATAGACAAAGCCTTTTGGATTATTAATTTCGATATTTGCAAGTTTTTCTATTTCATCTATGGTTAAATTTCTAGAGCTCGGAAAACCAAGCGGATCTTCGCGGTAATTTACGGTGATAAAGAACAATCCGTTTTCTATAATGTATTTCAACATAAGCTTGTTATAGTAATTTAGCTCATAATCAGGGTCTGCAAGATCCGAATAAAAAAGCACCAGAGGACTTGCAAAATTTACAACACCCTGCAGTGAATCAGCAGGGGCACAGGCTGTTTTGGTTGCTTCCTGTAATTTTAAATAACTTTCTTCAAGCGAATTATCATCAATTTTCTTTAGAAGAAGATGTCCGTTTTGCGAAACGGTTCCTATCTGTGCTTTTGAAAGTGCTGAAATACATGTATTTTCAAGCGGATGCTCAAGCGCAAATTTTTTCACATTATCGCTTACTTCTATTTCGTTAAACAAAACTTCAGGATCCAGATACGGCAGTTTGTTAAACATATATTCATACGTAACGAACGTTCCTGCAGAATATCCGTATAATATTACTTTATTTCCTTTTTGGGCTTCCTGAATAACCATATCATTTAAATCATCAAGTATAGGAAGCATATTATGCTGTTTTTGCACCCATATAGCATCATGAAGATAAGCAGTCAGCATTGAGCGGACTTTGTAAGCGAGTGTCGGACTGAAAGCCTTTGACAAATCAAGCTGGCGCTGTACAAATTCCAGATCATTTTTGCTTTTGTCCCCCCAGAAAAATATAACCGGTTCTTCATTAATTTTGTATTGGGGTTTGTCAAGGAATGCTTCTTGTATTTCTTTGCTTTTTTCAAACTTTTTTTTCAAGACAGGATGAAGTTTCTGAACTCCTTCAATATACCAGTTGCGCATTTTTTCATCATTGTTATTCGAGCCGTTGATGTATACAAAACTTACACCTGTCTGTGCGGAGCAGATATTTTGCAATAACAGTAAACCTAAAATAATCCCTAAAATCTTTTTCATGTTAATATAATAGCACAAAGGAGTAATTTATATGAAAAAGTTTTTATTTGTTTTCGCATTAATCGCATTTTTTTGTTTAGGAGTACAGATTTATTCAAATCAAACAGTAAGTTATGATGAAAACCTAATGGCAGGCCGCGGGTGCTACGCACGTAGTTCCCTGCAGCAATTCATGCAATTATCTGACAATAACCGTAGCGGGTGTTGCTCCCGTCATGGCGGAGTTTGCGGCTGTTCCGGTGGACGTACAAAATGCTGCGACGGAACATTAAGCCCTACCTGTCAATGTTTTATGGATGAGAATAAAGGATTACAGTTATGATTAAGTTCTCTAATTAGGGATAAAGAATTTTAAAAATATTGCACTTTATAAATATTTATCCTATAATTAATTCATAGGGAACGCCCGAACCTCCGAAGCGCACACGAACTATACAGCGACAATAGGGCGAGAGAGGAGGTTATATGGATAGAGAACTAATAAAAAAATCTCTAGGCGTACTAGAGATTTTAATTAAATTAGCTTATTTATTCTTATAGGTGCGACAGTCGGTTGAGTTGAGTCAGAACTTGACCGACTCCCCTATATTTTTATTATAACATATTTATTTTTAGTTTTCAAGAGAGCTTAAACTAATCATTTGAAGTTATTTTATAAACTCCCGCAGCAGCAGCTCCTGCAACAAAGTTTGTTAAAAGAGTTGCAAGTATAAGTTTTGTCTGCGTAATTCCCATAGTAAAAATACCGAGAGCAACCGCAGGGTTAAATGCCCCGTAACATGTTCCTGCCGTAGCGAGCAAACCTACAAGTACGATTGAACCTATTGCAAGCCCAAAATAGGAATTTCCTTTTGTATCTTCAGATGTTGCAGTATGCAAAACAACATAGCATAATGCAAAAGTAAATAAAAATTCGCAAATAACCATCGGCAATATACTATAAGATGTTTCGTTTGAGTAAGGGGGGATTACAACAAGATATCCGACAAGCAGTGCAGCAAGAGCGCCTGCGATAAATTGAGCAATAATATACGGGATAAAATCTTTCCATCCTAATGCCCCTCTGATAGCTGCGGCGAATGATACGGCAGGGTTATAGTGTCCGCCTGATACGTGCCCGCCTGCGTAAACCATTACCATTAATACAAAACCTATTGCCATTGGCGGAAAACTGGGATTCCCATTCGGGAACAGGGAACATCCGATTGTTAATACAAGGAAAAATGTTCCTATAAATTCAACCAGACATTTTTTGAATATTTCTTTCATATAACTCTCCTTTTTTATTTCGTCAGAGATTTTAACATATTTGAAGAATTTGTGCAATTAATCTTTTATGGTATAAATATCTTATGTTTTATTTTGAAGAGATTAACGGTAAGAAAATATTAAAAAGCTCTGTTCTTAATGGTTTAAACCATTTTTTTACAACTCGGGAAAGTGTTATAAAAACTAAAGAACCTGAATTTGAGCCAATTGTTGAGAATAATAAAAAAGATATTTGTAAATATTTTGGAATTGATGAGGGGGATTTAATCCACCCTTCCCAAACTCATACTTCAAATGTAGATGTTGCAAAAATAGACGTTTCATCTTACCCTGATACTGACGGTCTGATATTGGCAAACAATGTTCAGGCGGTTTATTTGAATTTTGCGGACTGCACCCCTGTAATAATTTATGACCCGATAAATAAAATTGCAGCGGTTTCCCATGCGGGCTGGCGCGGCACTGCAGGACAGATTTCTGCAAAAACAGTCCAAAAAATGAAAGATGAGTTTGGAAGCAGCCCGCTTAATTTAAAAGCGGCTATAGGCCCTGCAATATCATTTTGCTGTTATAATGTCGGTGAAGATGTTTACAGACAGCTAATGGTATCTGTTAGAAACTTTGACGGATTGTCTGAAATCCGTCAGGGCAGCATATTTGTGGATTTAAAAGGGATAAATAAAAGACAGCTTATTGAGTCCGGTTTGAAAGATGAAAATATAGATGTATGCCCTTACTGTACGGTTTGTAACAATGAACTTTTCTTTTCTTACAGAAAAGAAAATGCTACAACAAACAGGCACAGCGCGGTTGTGAAGTTATAAAATTCGTAATGGAAAAGCTTTAAATTCTTATAAAATTTTCTATTAATTTGTGTCCGTATTCACTCAGTATTGCTTCAGGATGAAACTGTACTCCGTAAACAGGCAGGTTTTTATGTTCAAGAGCCATTATTGTACGGCCTTTTGTAACCGCCGTAACCTTCAAACATTCGGGTAAATCAGTTACTTCAAGGGAATGATACCTTGTCACTTTAAATTTTTTTGGTATACCTTTAAAAAGTTTACTTGTTTCATCAATATATATTTCGGATGTTTTGCCATGGAAAGGAGTGCGGGATTTAACTGTTTTCCCGTCGAAAACTTCTGCGATACACTGATGTCCGAGACATATACCGAGTATTTTTTTCTTTTCGTAAAAATTCTTTATAACATCAATTGAAATCCCTGCGTTATCGGGTCGGCCCGGGCCCGGAGAGATTATTATACTTTTAAAATTTATTGCTGATAATTCATCTGCAGTTATTTTATCATTCTCAAATACTAAAGGTCTTATTCCAAGTTTCAAAAGATATTGCACAATATTGTATGTAAAAGAATCGTAATTATCTATCAAAATCATAGTTTTACCTCAACCATACCGCGTACGGAATTTACGCAGAATATTTTTTCTGCGTTTTCAAGGTCTGATTTATAAAGAATTTTTTCCTGTACATTTTTCATTGATTTCAGGTAAATTCCCTTTAAAAGACCGCATTTCCCCGGCGGAGTGTATAATTTTCCGTTAATTTGAAGAATTATATTGCTTCTTGCTCCTTCTGTCAGTTCTCCTTTTTTGTTAAAGAATACTTCATCATAAATTTTGCCTGCTGCAATTTTTTTCATTGCTTCATAAAACCAGGGGGCGGTAAGTTGTTTTGTAATACAAAAACTCATTTGAGCTGTCTGTCTTTATTGGAGAGATTGTAATTTTATTTGTTCTATTATTAATTAAGGGTTTGTACTCTTGGCTGATTTCTCCGTTTCTTTTAAGCAGTAATCTTAAAATTCCGTCCTGTTTAACGGAAACTGCAGGTTTTTTGAATTGAAATCCAAAGTGTTTTGCACATTTTTCCATTCTTGTAAAATGTTCTTTTTCAAACAGTAATTTCCCGTTTTCAATTTTTATGGTTTCGATTATTTGAAAATCAGTATTAAGAAATTTGGTTTTTGTAACAGTTTCTTCCCATTCTTCCTGAATATCCGAATCCCATACTATTGCGCCGCCTACTCTGCAATAAAAATTTTTTTGGTCTGATTGTTTTTGCAGAATTCTTATAGGAACGCTGAATATTGTTTTTTCGGAACTAATTAATCCTATTGCTCCGCAATAAATATTTCTTGCCCCTTTTTCGACCTTTTCAATAATCTTCATTGTACTTATTTTTGGAGCTCCGGTAATTGAACCGCAAGGGAAAATGGCTTTAAAAATATCATATAACGTTGTGTCTGAATTTAAATCCGCTTCAATCTGTGATGTCATTTGATGAAGAGTTTTATGGGTTTCTATTTCAAACAGTTTAGTAACCTTTACACTTCCGGTTTTTGCAATACGCCCCAGATCATTTCTTAGTAAGTCAACTATCATAACATTTTCCGCACGATTTTTTTCATCATTATGCAGAAAATTTTTCAATAGTTCATCTTCCTGTTTACTGTTCCCGCGCTTTATAGTACCTTTCATGGGTTTTGTAACTATATGATTATTTTGAAGGGTAAAAAATAATTCCGGAGAAAAAGAGAGCACCGTATCATAGTCATTTTTTATATAAAAATTATAAGGTGTTTTTTGTGTATTAAGCAGAAATTCAAAAAGCTCAAAATCATTTCCTTTAAAATCAATCTCATAATCGTATGTATAGTTGACTTCGTATGTATTACCTTCCGATATTTCATTTTTTATTTTTTTTAATGCAGAAGCGTATTCTTCAAAACTTATAACCGGTTTACAGTCAATATATAAGTTTTGTCTTTTTTGCGGGGTGTAATTTTGAAATTTGTCAAAGACTTCAAAATATAAAAGCGGAAATTGTGAGGATTCTGCAGTAAAAGCCTCATAACGTATATAGCCGGTAATATAATATTTTGGTTTCAATTTTTCAATAAGCTTGAAAGCTTTTTTTATTCCCGCCTGATTAAATGCCGAAATAACCTGCACAGGATTTTGAAAAATTTTATCTGAAAAAATAATCATCAGGCTAATAGCCCATAAACATATTCTGCATTCCGCCCTGTATGCCCTGCATCATCATCATACTGTTAGAGCTGTCCATATATTGAGGGAATTGGCTGTATGTCATTGGAGTTTGTTTATTTGTTGATGGTGTTATATCTCCCATCTGTCTGACTGATTTTGGCCCCATTATATCGTCTACTCCTTCTTCTTCTACAATATCAGAGGCAGAAAGCGGTTTTTTCAAATGAGGATATGCGGGATGTGTTGTGTTAAATGTTCCTGAAAAAGTTGCCTGCGGTGTCATATTTATTTCTTCCGCAAAAACCGGTGTTATAAATCCCATTAATAATAATGCAATAACTAAATTTTTTAACATACACTTCCCTCCGTAATCCTTATATTTTTATTATATCAAAAAAATGATTTTTTATAAATAATTTTGTCTATTATGTGATTTCTGCTATAATATTTTCGGAATAGAATTATGGATTTAACTGTAGAGATTAAGGAATCAAAGATATATTTGTCCTGGATAGATATAAAAGCTGATTGCTACAAGCTTTTTATGAAAAAGGACGACATTTTTTATGAATGTGCATCTGTTTCTGGGCAAACTTCATTAAGGCTGTCGCTTCTCCCGTATGGTGAGCACGAATGTTTTATTCAGGCTTTGAAGGACGGCAGGGTTATTGCTGAATCCGGCAGACATCAGTTTCTTTTTGATGAAGTTGATGTGGAAGTAATTCATGAAAGTAAGGATGAAATTAAATTTGTCTACAGTAAATATGAACAGGCTGATGGTTATAGACTTTATAAGGATGAATCGGGTGTTGGATTTAACGGGTGTAAAAATTCCGATACCGACTATATAAAAATTGAAGCCTGTGATGAAAAATATTTTAAGATTAAACCTTTTGTAAAAAAAGAGGACGGTAACAGAGAATTTATTGCTTCATCTCCTGTGGTGAATAGTGATTCAAACAGATTTGTATCTCTTTCTGTGTATAAATCTTTTAATTATAACCTTTTTCTTTCCTGGAATTTTGAAGGAACATCTGACGGCTTTCTTGTTTATACTGAAAACTCTGAAACTCCGATTTTTGAAACAACTGACAGGTTATGCCACTGTTTGTCTTTATTTGATTACAAAGGGAGCACTCATTTTATAATAAAGGCTTTTGTAAACACCATCAATGGACGTGTTATCACAGCAGTGTCGGAAAAAGTTTCGCTCGGGATAAGAAGATATAAAAAACCTGAAGTTTCGCTGATTATTCCCGCTTATAATGCCCAGGATTATATTGTAAGAAGTATAGACAGCGCTCTTGCATCTGATTTTTCTAATCTTGAAATTATTATAGTTAATGACGGCAGTACTGATGGAACTCAAAAAATTATTGACTGGTATGACAAAAATTATGTAAATGTCATATCTGTAGTGAAAGAAAACGGCGGTGTTGCCGATGCAAGAAACAGAGGTATAAAAGAAGCAAAGGGTAAATATATTGCATTTATGGACAATGATGATTTAATCCGTCCTGATATGATTTCCAAACTTTATAACTCTGCGGAGAAAAATGGATGTGATATTGCAATTGCACCGCTTTACAGAATTACGGATAAAGGTTACACAATTCATTGTGACTTGCCGTTTGCCGAGGATGTCCCTGTTGATATTGATAAATACCTTGAAATTATGTATACCCCTGGATATTACAACTGCGCTATCTGGAACAAGTTATACAAAGCTTCCATTGTAAAAGAGCATCCGCTCGGAAAGTTAAAATATGAAGATGTTTCATGGACTCCGTGTATTTTGTCTTACGCAGAAACTATCTGTTTTTTAAAAACTCCCCTTTATGAATGGGACAGAAAAACAAGGCCGGAAACATTCGGAGATGTCCTTGCCCGTCAGAGCGATGAAGATTTGTTTGAACACAGGAAACAGGCAATGCTCTTTTTTATCAAAAACGGAAATCCTGAGAAAAAAGATTATTTAAAAACCATTGCAAAACGCCGTTTGAAACGGTATGCAAAGAATTCTTCTAATCAAAATTACAATGATTTGATTGATAAGATTGATGCAGGTAAATGCTAAAAGAAAAGCTCAAAAATATTTTTGAGCTTTTCTTTTAGTTTATATATTTGTATCAATAAAGCAGCAATCTTATTTTACAAAGAATGTAGCGTTAACTGTGGCGTATACCTTTACAATTCCTTTTTCTATAGATGTTGCTGTTGATTTTGCTTCCATATCAGCTGCACCGATATTTGCCGAGAGCATACGATACTGAGGAGTTATTGAATTGTTTGCACTGCAGCTTACATTCAAAGAACGTACTCCTGTGACTGTTGTAGAAGCTGATTTTGCAAGGATGTCAGCTCTACTTCTTGCTTTTTGGGTAGCTTTTACAAGAAGCTGGTTGCATTCATCATCATATTTTGAAACTGACAACGCAAGATTATCAACATTTGTAGCTCCTAATGAAATTGCTTTATCAATCATTTCTCCGACTTTATCAATTGATTTTGTGTGGACAATTACGGTATTTGATACCTGATATTTGTCGAAGTTTCTTTTATTTCCTGAATATGTGTAAAGGGGAGATGCACTGTAATCCATTGTTTTAACGTAATCTCCGTTTGAAGTGTTAATCATTCCTTTTAGGGCTGTGATAACTTTTTCTGAAATTTCTTTATTTTCAGTGGTTGCTTTTTGAAGTGATTTGTTATCAAAAGTTTGGACAGCTATTGAAATGTCAGCCACATCCGGTGTAATTTCAGTATTTGCGGAAGTGTTTACGGAAACAAAACCTCTTTCAACCACATCTGCTACAGCCTTCGTTGAGATAGGAGCAAAGCCTGCTACCAACCCTAAAACCAATGTTGTTAATAATACTTTTTTCATACATTCTCCTTTTTATTTTCTGATGAATCTTCTGTTTTGTTTTCTTTTTCAATAGGTTTTGCTGATTTTAAAATCATAGAATTTAAAGCCTGAGCTTGTGAATGAAGTTTGACACGTTCAAGAACCTTTTTCATTTCATCATCTGTTAATCTGTCGGGTGCTTTAAAAGCTACAAGAAATTTTTTTCTGTCATTGATTATAAAACCCGATATTGCAACTATTGCCCAAAGCATTAAGCCTTGATATATATTTATTGCAGGTATTGCCGCGTAAGCCGCTGCCCAGTTCCATATATGCATTGCAACGAAAGCAGGAAATGCAATAAATCCGGCTGCAAGGCATGAAGCTATAAACAGCATCATTAATATTCCGCGTAATCCTGATATTTGTATTATTCTTGTTTTTCTTCTCATAAATCCTGCACTTTCTAACTTATCATCTTCAGAAAATCATCTTCTGTCAATATTATAACATTTAATTTTTGAGCTTTGTCTAATTTTGAACCTGCATTTTCTCCGGCAATTACATAAGAGGTGTTCTTAGATACCGAAGATGAGGTCTTTCCGCCGAGTTGTTTAATTTTTTCGGAAGCTTCATCTCTTGTCATATTTTGTAATGTTCCTGTAAGGACAAATGTCTTTCCTTTAAGTTTGTCTGAAACATTTTGAATCGGCGGGGCAGGTTCAACACCAAGAGATTTTAATTCTTCAAGCATTTTTATTGTTTGAGGATTTCTAAAAAAGTTATAAATATCCTGAGCAATAATTTCTCCGACTCCTTCGACTTTTGACAAGTCTTCAACTGAGGCATTTTTGATATTATCAAGAGTGCCGAATTCTGACGCTAAAACTCCTGCTGTTTCTTTCCCGACATTTCTGATAGTAAAAGCTGTTAATAAGCGGGAAAGGGGGCGGTTTTTGCTTTCCTGAATTGCAGTATACATGTTGAATGCGGATTTTTCTTTGACTAAGTCTAACTGCATAAAATCCTGCATGGATAGTTTATACAAGTCAACCGGAGTTTTGGCAAATCCTCTGTTATAGAGCTGTTCAATAATTGAGGGACCAATTTTATCAATATCCATAGCATCTTTAGAAACCCAGTATTCAATTTTTGCGCAGCGTTTTGCTGGACAGTCGGGATTGTCGCAGTAAAGATTTACTTCTCCTTCATGTATATGCAGTTCACTACCGCAGGAAGGACATTTCTCAGGTGGTGTATATTGAGGAAGTTTATAATGCTCTTCGTCTTCAATAACTTTAACAACTTTGGGGATAATTTCTGCGGCTTTTTTTATATAAACTCTGTCCCCTATTCTAACATCAAGCCTTCCGACTTCATCAAAATTGTGCAGACTTGCACGAGAAACAGTACTTCCGCCGAGCTGCACCGGTTCAAGAATGGCAATAGGTGTTATTGCGCCTGTTTTTCCTACACTTTCTTCAACTGCAATAAGTTTTGTTGTAACTTCTTCCGGCGGAAATTTGAAAGCTGTTGCCCATTTGGGCGCGCGGGAAGTAAATCCCATTTCTCCCTGTACGGCAAGCGAATTAACCTTTATTACAACGCCATCAGTTGCATAGTCGAGAGAAAATCGTTTTTCATCCCATTCTTTACAGTATTCTACGGCTTCTTTTGCATTTTTACAAAGTCTTATATTCGGGTTAACTTTAAAACCGAGTTTTTTCAAATACATAATGCTATCATAATGTGTTTTGGGCGGATTTTTCATATTACCCGTAAAGATAGCCGTGTAGCAAAACATTGACAGATCCCGTTTTGCGGTAATTGTACTGTCAAGCTGCCTTATTGAGCCTGCGGCTGCGTTTCGGGGATTTGCAAAAAGTTTTTCCCCGTTTTTTAAATTTTCCTGATTTAACTTTTCAAACGATTCTTTCGGCATATAAACTTCACCTCTGACCTCGATGTCTACGGGTTCAAAAAGTTTCAAGGGAATAGCTTTAACGGTTTTCAAATTATTAGTAATATCTTCTCCCGTAACTCCGTCCCCTCTTGTTACCCCGCGGACAAACAGACCGTTTTCATAAGTCAGAGCCATTGCAAGTCCGTCAATTTTAAGCTCACATACAAGCTCCTGTTCACCGTATTCTTTAACGATTTTTTTATACCAATCTTCTAAATCTTCATATTCATAAGTATTATCAAGACTGTAAAGACGGTATTTATGCTTATGCGGAAAGAATTTTTCGCTCACCGAGCCAACCCTCTGTGTAGGGCTGTCAGGTGTTATAAATAACGGATTTTCACTCTCAAGTTTTTTTAATTCCGCAAACATTTTATCGTATTCAAAATCGCTTATAGACGGATTGTCCTCAACATAATACTGATAATTTGCTTTATTTATTTCATCTTTTAAAAAATTTATTCTATCGATTACCATTTACCCCTCATATACTTTAAAGGCCTCTCTCTCAAATGGAAAATAAATTACATAATCATTAAAAGTTCTCTTATAACTTTTCCCGCAACCGCTGTTGAAACGCCTGAAGCATCATAATCGGGCGCAAGTTCAACAACATCAGCACCAATTATATCAAAATCTTTCAAATATTCAAACCAGCCCATAAGTTCGTTAAACTGCATTCCTCCGCTTTCCGGAGTTCCCGTTCCCGGCATAACAGAAGGATCCAGAACATCCAAATCAACTGTCACAAAAATCTTTTTGTCTTTTAAAGCATCAAGTCCGGAATATTCATAAATCAGAGTATTATGCTCTTTCATAAATTCCCATTCTTCTTTCATTCCGGAGCGGATTCCAATCTGTTTAATATTTTCAGGCCCAATGATTTTTGAAATATGACGGATTACGGCAGAATGCGACATTTCTTCCCCGAGATATTCTTCACGCAAATCAGTGTGGGCGTCAAAATGAACAACAGCCAAATTTTTATAAAATTTAGACACTGCTTTAATTTCAGGCAGGGTTACAAGGTGTTCCCCTCCGATACCAAAGACTCTTTTTCCGTCCTTATAAATTTCTTCAACATTTTTTTCTATCAAATCAAGAGATTTGTAAGTGTTTCCGAGCGGAAATTCCAAATCTCCCGCATCGTGAAAATTTACATCCTGAAGATGTTTGTCAAAGCGCGGGGAATAATCCTCCATCCCCCAGCTTGCAAGTCTTATCTGTTCAGGGGCAAAACGTGAGCCTGAACGGTATGACACTGTACCGTCAAAGGGAAGCCCAAGCATTATAATATCAGATGTGTTGTAATCTTCATTCTGTCCTATCCAGTTTCTGTCCAAAAATGGTCCGCTTAACATAATTTTTCTCCTTTTTAACGGGGTATTATCTTACTATCATGAATGACTTGAGGCTTCTTCCTGCACCGTCGCCGATTGAAGTGACATTGTATTTATTTAAATAATTCATAGATGTGGAGCTTCCGCCGTCAAAAGCCATTGCTCTGTCCCAGCCGAGGCTTTTTACATAGTCATGAACTTCATACAAATCCATTGGATGTTTATCCGTTATTATAAGAATATGCACATCATTGTCTTTCAATCCGATAATCGTTCTTGAGGTCTTATGTAACACAGAACAGCTTTCCCTGATTATTTCTCCGTTTTTTTTCTCTATGAAAAATTCTTCTTCAAGTCTTAACTGCGGATAAACAAGCGGGCCTCCCTGAGCGGAAGTAATTAATGCACATCCGAAATCAACAGAACTCCTATGCGGAACAATTTCATAACGGTATTTACCTTTATCGCATTCTAACACTCTGAATTCAGTTCTGTTCAGAATTTTATCCATATTCCTGCGCAAAACCGGATTGTATAATAAAGCCTCATTAACTTGCGGATCTTCCATTGTAACTCTGTCAGTAACTATATAAGACATTGATTTCTGGTTTTCGGGATCAAAGTAGCCTGCGTTTATTGTCAATTTTGCTTTTGCCCTCTGGTGAGCTTCTTTGTTAGTGATAAGACTTTCCGAACTTACAAATTTTATACGTTTTTTTATTTTTTCACCGGTGAGCACAATATGGTAAATCCCGTCATTGTATGTGACTTCTATCGGAGCAGCAATCGCTGCATTTGAAAGTATTAAAACAGAAAGAATTAAAAAAAATATTTTTTTCATAATTATAAATCCTTTGACTTGTAGAATGCCACTATCGCACAGAAAAATGCAAAAGGAGGGAATATTGCGGTTATAAACGGATGAAGAACTCCTTTTTCTGCCAGAAGATCAAAGAACGGCAGGGTTATATAATAGAGGAAAATACATCCTATAGCAATAGTAAAACCAACTAATCTTTGCTCTCTCGGTTTGCTGAAACCGAGAAGTGTCCCCATTATTGCAAGAAGAACACAAACAAACGGATGGAAAAATCTTTGGAGATATTTATTTAACATATACCTGTATTCTTCATCAAGCCCTTCTTTTTTAAGAAGTTTGATATAATTATTTAAATCATGATTATTGATTTCCCGCTCTTTTTTTACTGAGTATGTCATAAGAGTGAAAGCATTTTTTGCGGCTTCACCTTCTAAAATGTCCATTTTAGGTAATTTCGCAATATCGATGAATATTCCGTCATTAGAGATTTTGTATTGTGTAATATCATATAATTCCCATTTGTCGGGCAGATTTTTACCAGTTTTGGCGTGGAAAATATTTTTAAGCTGATGTACATCAGAGTATTGCTTCTTTGAAAAATCAAGTACAATTACGTTGTACATTGTATCTTTTGAGAATTTTGAGATAACAACAGCATTGATAGGAACTCCTTCTTTATCTTTTTGAGTGTATATATACTGTGTGGTAACATAACCACCGCGCAAAGCTATTGATTTATTTACCGACATTGGAATTAGTTTGTCATAAGTAACAAAACACATCCAGGTTACAATTAAGCTTAATACAATCACCGGTGCTGCAATTCTCTGGAATGAAAGCCCGACAGCTCTGAAAATGGTCAGCTCTGAATCTTTGCTTAATTTGTCAAAAGTAAATAATGTTCCTAAAAGAAGTCCGACCGGAAAAGCTTTCCCGAGAATTTTCGGCAATTCATAAAACAGTATAAGTATAGCGGTTTTTACGCCGTATTCTCCGGCTAAAGTTCTCTTAATCGTATTTAAAAGCATTTCAGGTGCAATCCAGACAACCGTAAAAAGCAGAATTGCAACTATTGTTGCCATCATTACCTGAGAAAAAATGTATTTGTCATAAATAGTTATTTTAGGAAATAATTTCATTATAGAGCAAAATCCTTTCCTAAATAAAATTCTTTAGCAACGGGGTCAACAGCAACATCAGCGCTTTTTCCCTGAATTTTGATTTTCCCGTCAAAAATTACATAAGCTCTATCCGTAATAGAAAGAGTTGCTTTCGGGTTATGGTCTGTAATAAGAACTCCCAGCCCTTTATCTTCCGATATTTTTCTTATATTATCTTTAATTTCACCGATTGCAATAGGGTCAATACCTGCAAAAGGTTCGTCCAGTAACATAAAATCAGGACTTGCTGCCAGAGCTCTTGCAATTTCAACCCTTCTTCGTTCACCTCCGGAGAGAGAAACCGCAGCATAAGAACGCAGCCTTAAAATCCCGAATTCGGTTAAAAGTTCTTCCAATTTTCGTTTTTTTTCATCTACAGTCAGCTTGTCATTCATTTCAAGAACCAGTTTTATGTTATCTTCTACTGACAATTTTCTAAAAATAGAAGCTTCTTGCGGAAGATAACCGATACCGGCTCTCGCACGTTCGTTCATCGGCCAGTTAGTAATGTCTTCCCCATCCAAAAATATATGACCCTTATTTGGCTTTACAAGTCCTACCACCATATAGAAAGTTGTGGTTTTACCTGCCCCGTTAGGCCCAAGAAGACATACGACTTCACCTTTGTTCATATCAAAAGAAATATCATTTACAACACTTCTGTCGCCGTATATTTTAACAAGATTTTTAGCCTCAATTCTCATTCCATACCCCTTTTGTTCATAACAGTATTTTACTTGAAAAAAATTTTTATTGCAATTATTTGAAAGGGGATATACTTGAATTTATTTGAAAAAATGCTATAATGAATATATCGGTTGGATTAATATTATTATTTAAGTGAGGTATTAATGAAAAGTAATAAAAAAGCATTCACTCTTGCGGAAGTTCTCGTAACTATGGGGATTATCGGTGTAGTATCGGCATTGACTGTCCCAAACCTGATTAAAAATCACCAAACTCAGACGCTTGTGACTCAATTACATAAGGTTTATTCAGAGTTTTCACAGGCAATACAACTTTATATGTCCGATCAGAAAGTCGAAAGTTTGGCTGAAACTGAACTTTATAACAATAGTACAGGCTTGAAAAATTTTATAAATGATTACTTTAAAGTTGTCTCAGATTGCGGAAACAGTTATACTTCAAATGCGGGTGCTAAATGTTTTTCTTCTGGTAATTATTATGCAATAGATAATGATACGACTGGTAAAACTTTAACTTCCGGGAATTGTACAGGTATGGCTTTTACTTTGGCTAGTGGTGCTGCTGTCTGTGCTGAAACTGGAACTTCCGGTGTCCCTCTATATTTGGAGGTTGATGTAAATGGTGCTCAAAGTCCTAATATGTTTGGACGTGATTTTTTCACAATATTTGTGAATAATGATGGTGAACTTTATGATTTGGATTTTGAAAATAATGGTAAGACTACTAATTTTGCAAAATCTAATGGTTCACGTACTGGAGCCTTTGGAAGAATTATGAATGACGGTTGGAAAATGGAATATTAACTTATTTATTTTTAATATGTATTAAAAGCACTCTTTATAGAGTGCTTTATTAATATTAACAATTGTAAAATATATACTCAATATATGTTATAGATATCTTATTTGGTGGAATACATGAGGTATAAACCATTTTCTTTTTCTTTATTTTCTCCTACACACTAACCTTTTACCAAATTTTGATATGGCCGTGAACAACGGCTATTTTTATGAAATGAATACTCCTTTAAACCCGCAGTCATAGTCGCGGATTACAGGCAGACGCAATTACTCCGTTTATCTTGCGCCTGCCTGATGTTTTAGTACATTCCGATAATATTTCTGACTTCTTTAAGCACTTTTTGGGCTTCAATACGTGCTTTTTCAGATCCTTCTTGTATAATCCGTTCAACTTCTTGCGGGTTATCTTCATAGTATTTGCGCTTTTCTCTTATCGGGGCAAATTTTTCATTGATTACTTTGCCTAGCTGCCGTTTGCAGTCGGCACATCCTCGCAGCCCCTTTTCACATTCGCATTTTACTGTTTGAACCTGTTCTTTATTGCCGAAAATCTGCCAGTATTTAAATGCAACTTCGCAATCATCCGGATGCCCGGGATCATCTTTTCTCATACGGCTTCTGTCGGTTATTGCAGTCATGATTTTTTTTGCTGTAACTTCTTCAGTATCTGAAATTTTTATATCATTTTGGAAAGACTTACCCATTTTATTTCCGTCAAGTCCGCATATAAGCGCACAGTGATTTAACAATGGTTTAGGCTCATTAAAGAATTCCGTTTTATATAAATTATTAAATCTTCTTGCAATATCTCTTGTAATTTCAATATGTGCTACCTGATCACTACCTACAGGAACATAAGTTGAATTGAACATCATAATGTCTGCACTCATCAATACAGGATATCCCATCAGCCCGTAATTAATTTGCGAACCTGCGCCTTCTTTGCTTCTTAAAATTTTGGCCATATCTTTCAGGCACGGGTCTCGTTCTACCCAGTTTTGCGGTGTAATCATACCGAGATAGATATTTAATTCGGCAATTTCCGGCACCAGTGATTGAACGTATATTGTCGAAACTTCAGGATCTATGCCGCATGCAAGCCAGTCAATTACAACATCTTTCACATCTTCTCTTAGTGTTTCAGTTTTATCGAATTTTGTTGTAAGGGCGTGCCAGTCTGCGACAAAAAAATAGCTGTCATATTTGTGTTGGAGTTCAACCCAGTTTTGTATTACCCCTAAATAATGTCCGAAATGTAATTTCCCTGTCGGGCGCATACCCGATACTATTCTTTCTTTCATACTAGATCCTTTCTTTCTGCAGTTATTATAGCAGAAAGATAGTGCTAAATATTAAATATTTGAAAATTACATAACAAATATTATTGGATGTAAAATAAATCCTCTCCTTGAGAGAGGGTTTTATTTTATATGCGGGGACTCTGCGTCCCCGCACCCCGCACTTAATTTCTTTCTTTTTGAGCGACGCAAAAAGAAAGAAATTAAGCAAAGAAAGAAAAACGCGCAGATCGTTTAATCTGCACTAAATTCAACCCGAGCGGATGAACTCGCTATATGTATTTGTCATTGCGCACCTGTTGCGCAATCTAATTTTCTCGCTCAAACAGCATCCGCTTTGTTACTGTTTCATTAAGTGCAGATTATTATATTTTACGTGCGCTTTAGCGCACCGTTATGACTTTACGTCTTATCGTCTTAACGACTTATTAACTTCTAATAATATTTTTTTATGTAAACAAATGTAACAAAAAATACACTTTGTGAAATCAAAGATTTTTTAAATACTTTATATGTGTAAGAGCAAATAAAAAAATAAGGAGAGATGAGATGACTTTTTTAGCAATTGATGCACAGAAAAATTTATTCACTTTGCAGAAAAGCCAACTGCAATTTGAACAGACGCTTGTAATGAGCAGGGCAAACTACATTACAAAACAAATGGGTATTAGAGCAGAACAGCTTGGCGATGAAGTTGAACCGGATGATGATCCGACATACATCGCATTGCAGCAGGAACAATCGTATCTTGAAACAAGGCAGGATTCTCTGGATTCTCAGATAACACTGCTTGAAAACGAAATATCAAGTATTAAGAACCTTGTAACTAATAACATTAAATCTTCCTGCACATTGAACTTGATAGGCAGTTAGGGCTAGATGCATAGATACAAAGTATCGTTAATGCGATTGCGAATCAGCTTCGCTGTCCGCAATGACGGATGAAAACCCGCTGGCATCTTTAAGCCCGCATGCACTCTGCCAATTCAACGGTATTGAGCATTAATGACGCTATTGTCATTGGTCCGACACCGCCGGGAACAGGCGAAATGTACGAGGCTGATTTTGAAACTTTTTCAAAATCGACATCGCCGGATATTTTCCCGTTCTCATCTCTAAAAATACCTACATCAATTACGACACAATTATTTTTTAACATATTTTCCCCTACAACTTTTTTCCCAACTGCTGAAATTAAAATATCAGCAGTTTTTGTTATGTCTGGGAGATTTTTTGTTTTGCTGTGGCACATCGTCACTGTGGCATTTCTGTTCAAAAGCATTTGTGCAACGGGTTTACCGACAAGGTTTGAACGCCCTATAACAACTGCATGTTTTCCCGCAATTTCAATTCCGTACTCATCAAGTAAAAGTAAAATTCCCTTTGGAGTGCACGGGTAAACATAAGATTTTTCTCCTGAAAATAATTTGCCGCAGTTATATGTCGTAAGTCCATCAACATCTTTTTGCGGGGCTATTGCATCAATTATTTTAAATTTGTCTATATGAGCGGGAAGCGGAAGCTGAACAAGAATTGCTGTTATATTTTTGTCATTGTTAAGCTCTGCTATTTTGGTTAAAAGTTCAGTTTCGGTAACATTTGAGGGATAGGTAATTACTATTGAATTTATTCCAAGTTTCTCAGCGCATTTTTTTTTGTTATTAACGTAAATTTCGCTTGAAGGATTATCCCCTGCAAGTATTACAGCAAGCGATGGTTTTACTGCCATTCCTTCAATTTTTGTTTTAAGTCCTTCAAATATTTTATCTCTTAATTTCTTGCCATCTAAAATAACTGCCATTCCTACTCCCTTATTTGAGGTAAATTCAAACGGAAATAAAACTGTTTTATTGCATCCTGAACCAGTTGTGATTCACGCTCCATAGAATTGTATTTTAATTCCTCATCAAACGGAATAACACCCAAAACATCAAGATCAAAACGTTTTAAAAGTTCATAAACAGATGTCAAATCCGTATTTTCAACTTTGTTTATTATTACTCCTAGCTGGCTTCCCGCTGCATATTTTGCGCTGAATTCTTCTATACGTTTTGCAAGATGTGCGCTTTCATCTGTTGGATTTGCAACAATCAGAGTTGTATCAATATCCGTATCAACAAGCTGATTTAAATATTTAAGATCAAATTCGCAGTCAAAAATTACGATATCATACCGCTTTAAAAGTTTTAAAACTGCATCATTAATTTGTCCTGTTATCGGGCAGCGGCAGTCTTTTGAACCTACAAACCACGAAACAATTATATCAACATTATCGTATAAAGATACAACAATATCTTCCATTGCCCATTCAACATATTCCTGCTTGCTCATACCCTCGGGAATCCCCGTTTTATATTCATGTTTTCCGCTTCTTATCCCGTAGATAGTATTTCTTATGTCCAGTCCGAAGCTGTGCCCGAGTTCCCCTGTCAAATCATTATCAAACAGAAGAATTGATTTTTCCGGAAAATATTCCTGAAAAACTCTCAAAAATGCTTTTGTAATAGTAGTTTTTCCGCTTCCGCTTTTACCTGTTAATGCAAGTTTAAATGTCAAATTAATACCTTTCTTTTAATATGTATGATAATTCTTTAGTAAGGTTCATTGCTTTTTCTGCGAGAGTCGTTGTTAAAACCCCTGCTCCGCATGATGGAGTTATCAAAGAATTTTCTATAACAATTTTCTCATCAATTCCCTTTTCGGTCAAATATTTTACAGCTCTTTCAAAAACTTTAATCATTTTGTCTAAATCAGCTTTTTCAAGTAATTCAGGATTAAGTGTCGGAACAACTCCCCAGGCAATTTTTCGTCCTTCAGCGAGATATTTTTCAAGATAATTGTTAAAAAGACTCAAATTTTGTGCATAAGTGTATGCATCAAGATTGATTATATCAACCCCTGCTTTTATCGGAACTGTCCAGTCACATTTCCCGCAGCAGTGAATAGCGCTCATTGCGCCGTTGGCTTTTATCAAATCGGAAATTTCTTTGAGCATTGATATTACTTCTTCCTGCAAAATAGTTATAAATGCCGATGTTCCGAGCTGCGATATTGAAGGTTCGTCTATAAAAATTATTGGTGTTGTATTTTTATTAGCGGATTTTATTTGTTTAATCTGCCAGAGAGCCTTTAAGGTGAGTGTTTTGACAATAATTTCCCGCAGAGTTTCATCATAGATTGCACACTTCCCAAATTTGTCGACAAGTGTTGTTGCAAGTGTAAATGGCCCGACAATTTGGCCTTTAGCAAATTCCGGTTTTGTTTCTTTCACAATCTCAATAAATTTCGGAAATGATAAAGAATAATTTATTGCGTACTTTTCGATTGTATCGGAATTTATATCAGAAACAATTTCTTCATAGTCGCAGAAAAATTGTTCAATATCGCAGAAGAATTTGTCACTTTCTGTTTCCAGATATGTTTTTTCTGACTTTTCGTCAGAAAAAAACGAAGGCATGTTTTCCAGAAACTGTACAATCATGTCTTCGTTTTTACTTATTTTAGGTAATTGTGGCCAAAATGGGATTGATTTGAAATTTTCTCTGACAACAGTCATTGCTTCATCTAAATTTGTATGCGGTAAAGAACCTATTGCAAGACAGTTGAGTTTCAAGTCAGAGTTTTGAGCCATCAAATATCCTTATTCTTCTGTTTCAGTAGCTTCTTCAACTTCTTCAACAGATTCTTTTAAAACTTCTGAAGCTGTTACAACAACATCAAGTTCGCATTTAACTTTTGAAGTTAATTTAATAAGCATTTTGTATTCGCCGATTTTGTTAATCGGAGCATTCAAAGAAACATTTTTTCTGTCAACTTCAATACCTGATTTTGCAAGAAGTTCTTCAGCGAGTTTTTTAGTAGTAATAGTACCGAACAATTTGCCGGATTCACCTGCTTTAGCAGAAAGTTCAAGTTTTGCAAATTCTTCAATTTTCTTAGCTGTTTCTAAAGCTTCAGCGTGTAATTTTTCCTGTTTAGCTTTAATTCTTGCCAAATTCTTTTCTCTGTTTTCCAAAGCGCCTTTAGTTGCAACTTCAGCAACAGACTGCGGAAGCAAGAAGTTTCTTGCGTAACCGTCTTTTACATTAACGATGTCACCTGCTTCGCCGAGGTTTTGTACATCTTTTTTCAATATAACCTGCATTTTATATCTCCTTTTCTATTTATATCTCGCAAGTAAGCCAATACTACAATAAACAAAACTTAATGTCGAGTATTTTTTTCGGATTGTAAAGAAGATATAGAAGATACGATAATAAAAAGTAAGCTATATGCGTAAATAGCCTATCATCTTATCTGCTGAACTTCTTACCCTCTATCTTATGTCCGGGAAATAATATTTAACACCGTTATCCGAACGCCATCTTATATATCCGGTTTTAGGAATTCTGTCTATATCATAAACATTTACTAGAGCCCAGTTGCCTCTTATAACATTCAAGTTTATTTTCTGAGGCATATTAATGGTATTTACAACCTGTGATTTGTCATCGGTTGATGTGTGAAGATCTTTTACACTGTCCGGCGCCTGCTTTAAAAGTTTTAGCCCGTATTTTCTCCCGTACATATTATAAAACATAACCCAGGTCATAAATCTGTAAGGGTCATCTCCCTTTTTCAGCCAGCCTTTAGCCCCAGTTGAATTATCATAAATTACCTGAACCCAGTCCTCTGTTTCGTCTGTTACTGCGAGAAGCCCTAAATTTTTTGACGGGATAAAAACCACAAATAAATCATCAGCTTTTATCTCAGGCGGGAAAATTTTTTCTCCGTTAAAACTTATACTGTGTATAATATGTGAATTCTCGGATGGTTCTTCGTATAAAGTAAGTTTGTCCGGCGCCTGATACAGCCCGAAAGTATTTGTATTTTCAAGACTTACGTTTTGCGGTATGACATCAGCACAAAATCCATTTAATGGAATTAGAAGAATTATGGCTATGAGTAATAGAAATTTTTTCATATTTCTCCTATTCACGGAAACTGATTTCCGCATAAGTTTTTTGAAGTTTTACACGGACATTATTCATCTGATGCTCAATAACTTCATCTGTCAGAGTAGCATTTTCATCCTGCATCTTTATACGGAAAGCAAGACTTTTGAAACCTTTTTCAATATTTTCGCCCTGATAAACATCAAATATTTCAGAGCCTTTGAAAATATTTTGCTGTACAGCGCCTTTAATAACACGCTGAATATCGTCAAAACTTACTTCTTCATTGATTATGAAGGCAAGATCACGTCTGACTTCAGGGAACTGAGGAAGTTTCTTGTATCTTGTTGTATGTTCTTTGATGATACCGATTATTTCATCAAGGTCAATTTCAAAAATGAATACTTCCTGTCCTTTGATTTTCAATTTGTCTTTCAAAATCGGGTGAAGCTGACCAAAATATCCTATATTTGTAAGATTCTTACCTAAGATATTTACTTTTGCGCTTCTGTAAGGATGTAAGTAGTCTATATCTTCGCAGGTTGTGAGTTTAATTCTTTTTGAAACTCCGAGTTCTTCAAAGAGTTTTTCAATAACTCCTTTGAGGGTAAAGAAATCTGTTTGAGTTTTGACCTGCCATTTTGAATTTTCAACTTCGCCCGTAATCACACCTGCAAGCACGCGTGACTCTTTAACGCCGGTTGATTTTTCATCGGCCTGCCCTGTAATAATGTATTTTTTACCAACTTCAAAACCCCAGAAGGTTTTTTGGCCGTTATCGTAATTCATTTTCATGCAGTTAAGAACGCTTGCTGCCATATTTTGTCTGAGCATTGTGCATTCTTCGCTTGCAGAATTCAAAACTTTAACGGCTTTTGTGTCATCATAGGACTGCATATATTTATCAAGCAGCGGTTTGCCTATGAGTGAACTTGTTACAATCTCGTTCAATCCTGATGAAAGCATAAGTTCGTTAACTTTTTTCAGAACTTTTTCTTCAAGGGAAATTTCCGGCATTTCGTTTTTGCTCGGTAATGTCGGTGTAATTTTATCATAGCCGTTAATTCTGGCGATTTCTTCAATTAAATCAATTTCTCTTGTAACATCTCCCATTCTGAAAGAGGGAACTGCAAATTTTGCGGCTGCATCGTTTCCTCCGAGTTTTTCAAACCCGAGTTTTTCAAGAATTGTTATACATTTTTCGGGTGCTATTTCGCAGCCTAGAATCCTTTTGATTTGTGCATATCGTAATGTAATTTCAAGCGGCTGGAGCTTGTTTTCACCTGCTTCAACAACACCTTCTATTTCAGCGTCTGCAAGTTCTGTCATAAGCTGCATTGCACGCATTAAAGCTGGTCTTATAGCTTCGATATCAACTCCTCTTTCAAATCTTGCGCAAGCTTCGGAGCGGTAGCCGACGCTTCTTGAACTTTTTCTGTTTGAAGCAGGTGTAAAATATGCTGCTTCAAGTGCTATATTTTTTGTATTGTCATCAATTTCCGAGTTCTCTCCGCCGAAAACTCCGGCAAGACAAACGCCTTTGGTTTCATCGGCAATTAAAACGCTGTCTGTGGTTAAAGTTCTTTCAACTCCATCGAGTGTAACGATTTTTTCGCCTTCTTTTGCGCGTCTTACACAAAGGTATCCGTTGAGTTTGTCTAAGTCAAAGGCGTGAAAAGGTGTTCCGTATTCAAGCATAACGTAGTTTGTTATGTCTACAACGTTGTTTATTGCTCGTACGCCTGATGTGATAAGTCTTTTTTGCATCCAATCAGGAGAAGGTTTGATTTTTATATTTTTTAAAACTCCGATTGAATAGTATTTGCAAACATCCTCGTCGATAATTTCAACTTTAAATTTGTCAGTTGACAAATCTCTTGTGCATTCAAGCGGTGAGAATTTTAGCGGTTTATCAAAAATTGCACTCAATTCTCTTGCAATACCGATAACAGACATTTCATCTCCTCTGTTGGCAGTCGGTGCAACATGCAGTATGTAATCTTTTTCAAAACCTAAGACATCTTCAACATCTTTTCCGATTTTTACATCAGGAAAAATTCTGTTTAATATTAAAATACCGTCTTCTTCCTGATAATTTCTTTCTGCTACTCCCAATTCATCGGCTGAACAAAGCATCCCTTGAGATTCGACCCCTCTGATTACAGCGGGTGTGAGTGTAAACATTTCTCCTGTTTTTCTGTCCAGAACTTTTGAGCCGACTGATGCGTAAGGAACAATCTGGTCTTCTTTAATGTTTTGTGCGCCGCAAACAACAGTTTTTAATCCTGAACCTGTATTAACGGTTACAAGATGTAAGTGATCGGAATTTGGGTGATTGTCAATTTTTTCAATCTTAACTGTTTTTATATTAGTAAATTGAGGTTTGACCTCTTCTATTTCTTCAACTTCCAAACCGCTCATGGTGAGTTCGTGAGCTATTTGTTCAACATCTTTATCTGATAAATCTACAAATTCGTTTAACCAGTTTAATGATACCTGCATTATAAATTCCCTCTTATTAATTAATCTATAACCGCATATTACTACAAAACAGCCTGAAATACAAATACAGATTTTATGTTATAATTTAAATATGAAAAGAGCGGCTGTATTTGCACATTATGATAAAGATTCGGTAATAGATGATTATGTAATTTATTATCTGAACGGCTTAAAAGAAGTTGCGCAGACAATAGTTTTTGTTTCGTGCTGCGATTTACCGGTGGAAGAGATTTCGAAGTTAAACGGAATTGTATCGTATGTAATAGCTGAAAAACACGATGAATATGATTTCGGTTCGTACAAACGCGGTTTTTTGTATCTTAAAGACAGGCTCAATGAATTTGATGAACTGATTTTTGCGAATGACAGCTGCTACGGACCTTTGTATCCGTTGGATAAAGTGTTTTCTAAAATGGAAAACGAAGTTTGCGATTTTTGGGGGATTACTAAAAACAACTACGGTTACAAGAAAAGATGGGGGCATTTTTTGTCTAAAAGACCTCATATTCAAAGTTACTTTATTGTGCTGAGGAAAAATATTTTCACGCAGGATTTTTTTACTGATTTCATGCGTGCTATTAAACATGAAAAAATTAAACAGCTCATTATAACAAAATATGAAATAGGACTTACGGAGCTTCTTGTTAGCAGAAACTATACATATAAAGTTTTAATTAACGTTTATGCGAATATCAACAATATTGCGGTATTTAAATGGCGTCAGCTTATAGAAAACTATAATTTACCTTTTATGAAGTGCTCGCTTCCGCGTCTTGTAAATGTTAATTCCACAACCGTTGAAGGATGGCAGGAAATAATACAATCCGTAAGTAATTACCCTGTTGAAATAATAGAAAAAAATGTCAAACGGACAAAGGTTGGTGAATATAGAAGATATTCTCTGCCCAAAAATGTAAAAAGAATGTATTTTGACATATTACCTCATTTCCCTTTTGTACTAAGAAAGCTGATTTCGATTTTTGTAAAAAGGTGCTTTCCTGTTTTAAGAGATTAAAAAGGCCACCTTAATGGTGGTCTTTTTATCAGTTTAATTCTTATTTTATCTTAATTTTATCTTATACATTTATATAATTTTTTATATTATTTATTGTCTCATTAGCTTTGTAATAAGCTTTTAAAAGATTTTCCGATTCTTTTTCCGGAGTATAGTTTTCGAATGCGGCGCGGGCATCGTCAAGTACTCTTTGTCTTTCTTGTTTAGAAAGGTTTATTGTATCTGCATTTTTAAGAAAATATTTATGGGCATCAATTTGAGCCTGACTTGCTGAATATTTTGCATATCTTTTTGATTGAAGCAGGTTTGTTTCTTTCTCCGGCTTTATTCTTTTAAACAGCCCCGTGAAGAATTTACCTATCTTTTTATAGTTGATTATACCGGTTACGGCTGCAGCGGTTCCGACTGCTATTGATGCAATTTTTAAAGCTGTTCTGTCTTTTTTAAATTCGAAATTTTCGCCATTTTCAATTTTATCAGCATTTTTATTTAGCTGTTTAGTGAATTCGTCTTTTGAGAAAGTAGCAGATTTACCTTTATTGTTTGTAACAACAAAATGAGGCTTTACTTCCATTTGAACTTTGTTGCCTCCGACTGACACTGCCGGTCCGATTGCCATACTGTCTGCCATAATTTATACCTTTCAAATTATTACACACTTGCCTTGATACATTCATGAAAACTCATAAAGAAAAAATATGCTATATTTATATATAAATATTAACATTAATTTACAAAAAATACTACCCCTCAACTAAGGGGTAGTATTTGCTCTCAATCTTATTTACGGATAAGTCTTATGTTTTAAGCGGCTACGCTCTGTCTTTAGTTGTTACTGAATAAGTTTTATGCAACACCTAAGTGGCGGGTGGAGCGGCTACGCTCCGTCTTTAGTTTAGGCTGTACAAGTTTTATGCAGCACCCGAGTGGCGGGTGGAGCGGCTACGCTCCCTATGAACAACCAGAATATCCGCATTTCAGACAGATAAAACATCCTTCAGCCATTTGGATTTCGTTTCCGCATTCAGGACATTTAACTGTCTTGATTTCACCTGTCGGGTTGTATTCTTCTTCTTCTTTTACTTCTTCCGCAACAGTTTCTTCAACCTTAGCTTCGTCCTTCTTCTTATCGTCCAAATTCATCGGTTGGAACTGACGGGAGTTGTTTCTGTAAACTGTTATCCCTTTCAAGTTATTTTCGTAAGCTAAAATATAAGCTTCTTCAATATCCTTGCGTGTTGCATGTTCTTCAAAGTTAACTGTTTTTGAAACGGCGTTATCTGTATGAAGCTGGAATGCAGCCTGCATTTTTACGTGCCAGTATGGAGAAACATCATGAGCTGTTACAAAGATATGTTTAGCTGTTTCAGGAACCCCTGATACATGAGCTACAGAACCTGTTTTTGCAATTTCTTTCATAAGATTTTCCGAATAGAATCCGTGTTCTACAGCGTAATCTTTAAATATAGGATTTACTTCAAGCATTTCTGTGCCATCCATAATCAATCTTGAGAATACAAGACCGAATAACGGTTCAACACCGCCTGAGGCACCTGCAATCATCGAAATTGTTCCGGTTGGTGCAATACATGTTGTTGTAGCGTTTCTGATGCCGTATTTAGCAATTTCAGCATCAAGTTCTTTCCACTGTTCATCAGAGATTTTACCTGCTGATTTACCTTTGTATTTATTGTAAAGATAATTTGGGCTTTCGTAAACGCTTCCTTTGAAGTTATTAAATCTTCCTCTTTCTTTGGAAAGTTCAATTGATTCACATTTAGATTCGTAATCAATAAATTCCATAACCTGACCGGCTAATTTTGTGCCTTCTTCTGATGCGTAAGAAATACCGAGTTTCATAAGCATATCAGCCCAGCCCATTACACCGAGGCCGATTTTTCTGTTGTTTTGAACCATTTCAGAAATTTGAGGAAGCGGATAATTGTTGACTGCAATTACGTTATCCAAAAATCTGATAGCTGTTCTTGTCGTTTCCGCTAATAAATCCCAGTTGATAGAACCGTTTTCAACCATTCTGCCAAGATTAATTGAGCCCAGATTACATGCTTCGTAAGCAAGCAGAGGAACTTCTCCGCAAGGATTTGTTGATTCTATTTCACCGATTAAAGGTGTCGGGTTATCTGCATTCATTTTATCAATGAAGATAATACCCGGTTCACCGTTTCTCCATGCTCCGTCAACAATCATATCAAATACTTTTTTAGCACTTAATCTGCCGGCAACTGTATTATTTTGCGGGTTGATAAGTTCATAGTCGGTACCGTTTTTCAAAGCTTCCATGAATTTATCTGTAATAGCTACGGAAATATTGAAGTTATTTAATTTATTGTTATCGCTTTTACATTCAATAAAGTCTAAAATATCAGGGTGGTCAACTCTTAAGATACCCATATTAGCACCGCGTCTTGTACCGCCCTGTTTAACGGCTTCCGTTGCAGCGTTGAATACTTCCATAAATGATACGGGGCCTGAAGATACTCCCATAGTTGATCTTACAACACTGTTTTTAGGTCTTAATCTTGAAAAAGAAAAACCTGTTCCGCCTCCTGATTTATGAATTAATGCTGTATTTTTAACTGTTTCAAAAATTCCTTCAAGAGAATCTTCAACCGGCAGAACAAAACATGCCGCTAATTGTCCTAATTCTCTGCCCGCATTCATCAAAGTCGGTGAATTCGGCATAAAATAGCAGTTTGTAATTGCTTTGTAAAATCTTTCTGTTAATTTATCAACATCGGCCTGTGTTTTTCCGAATTTTAAATCTCCTGAGGCAATAGTACTTGCAACACGTCTGAACATATCAGCAGGTGTTTCTGTACATTTTCCCTCTTTATCCCTTTTTAAATATCTTTTTTCAAGAACTTTTATCGCGTTTTCCGATAAACTAAGCTTTTCCATGCATGTGCTTTCTGTCACATTAACCTCCCCTTTTTTATGTTTTTTAGTTTTATTATTATACAACAAGTTTGCATGTCTATTCAACAATATTACATCAATTTACAACGGGCATGGGTGGTAGTGTTAAAAAACATTTACGAAACGTTACAGGAATTTTTCATTAAACTATGTTTGTAATATAATATAATTCGAGGTAGTAAATTGAAACATTCAAAACTCACAGCCCTGATATTTATAGCATTGATTTTAGGTGTGATAATTGGACATTTTGCCCCGGATTTTGCGGTTAAAATGCGTCCGTTTGCTGTTATATTTTTAAGAATGGTAAAAATGATAATTGCGCCGTTACTCTTTGCTACACTTGTTGTCGGAATTGCAGGGCATGGCGATGCCAAAAGTCTGGGTAAAATCGGACTTAAGACAATGATTTATTTTGAGGTTGTTACGACTCTTGCGCTGATTATAGGTTTATCTATGGCTAATTTGTTTAAGCCGGGTGTCGGATTTGTAAGCGGAACCAGCGAACATGCACTGCGTATGCAGGAAGCAGGGCTTTTAGCCGCAACTCAGGCACACACATCCGTCAGCGAGATGATAATTAATATATTTCCGAACAGCGTATTTGATGCAATGTCGCAGGGAAATTTGCTGCAGATAGTTGTATTTGCAATATTTTTTGCTCTGGCTGTTATTGCGGTCGGAGAAAAAGCAAAGCCTGTTGTAGATTTTTTTAATTCAATTTCGCAGATTATGTTTAAATTTACCGAGTATGTAATGTATTTTGCACCGCTTGGTATATTTGGTGCGATAGCTTCAACTGTCGGGGCTAACGGTTTGGCTGTTTTGAAAAATTACTGTAAAGTAATTGCGGCCTTATATGTCGCATTGGCTATATTTGTGTTTCTTGTATTAATAATTGTATGTAAAATAGTTAAAATATCATTCAGGGATTTGTTGAGAGCTTTGCAGGAACCTGCATTATTAACATTTACAACGGCAAGTTCGGAAGCAGCTTTCCCGAAAGCAATGGAGATTATGGAACGTTTCGGGGTTCCGAAAACTATTGTGGGATTTGTTATGCCGACAGGTTATACATTTAACCTTGACGGAAGTACTTTATACCTTGCAATGGGGGTTTTGTTCTCATCTCAGCTTGTAGGTATTCACCTTGATTTAAATCAGCAAATTATTATAATGCTTGCCTTGATGCTTACAAGTAAAGGTGTGGCGGGGGTTCCGAGAGCGTCATTAATTGTTCTAGCAGGGACTCTAGCAAGTTTTAATATCCCTATACTTGGTGTGGCTATTCTTTTGGGTATAGACCAAATTCTTGATATGGGCAGAACCACCGTTAATCTAATAGGAAACTGTGTTGCGACAGTTGTTATTGCTCGATGGGAAAATGAATTTGACTACAATAAAATGGCTGAATTTGTAAAACAGTCTAAAGAAGAAAGTCTTGGAAATGACATACAACATAAAATAGAAAAAATAAAAGAAGGGTAATTTATTATGAGTAACGAAACAAGTACAAAAGTAGAGTATAAAGATACTCTTAATCTCCCCCAAACGACTCTGGCAATGAGAGCAAACGCTACTGTAAGAGAACTTGAAATTCAAAAATTCTGGGAAGAACACGATATTTATAATAAAATTATAAACCAGCGGGATAAAGCAAACAAATTTATTTTGCACGACGGACCGCCTTATTTGAGTTCGGAAAAAATTCACGTTGGTACTGCTCTTAATAAAATCCTTAAAGATATTTTGTTGAAATATAAGGCTCAGGCGGGTTATTATACACCTTACGTTCCGGGATATGATGGGCATGGTCTGCCGATTGAAAACAAAGTTGTAAAAAATATAAAAGGCGGAAGAAGCGCCTTGACTCCTTATGAATTAAGACAAAAATGCAGAGAATTTGCTCTTTCAAGTTTGAAGGGACAGGAGAGTGAATTTAAACGCCTCGGCGTACTCGGTGACTGGGAACATCCTTATTTGACTATTGCTCCTGACTTTGAAGCTGAACAGGTAAGAGTTTTCGGTGATATGTTCAAAAAGGGGTACATCGAAAAAGGTATGAAACCTGTTTACTGGTGTGCATCATGTGAAACAGCCCTTGCAGAAGCAGAGGTTGAATATGCCGATCACACATCAACTTCTATTTATGTAAGATTTAAGTTTGATGAAGAAAGTACAAAAAAACTCGCTTCACGCTTCACTCTTCACGATTCACCTGTTTACGCCATAATATGGACAACAACTCCATGGACAATTCCTTCAAACATGGCAATCAGTATGCACCCGAAATTTGAATACACTTTCTTTGAATATAAGGGAGATGTTTATGTAGTTGCTCAGGAATTGTTAGGTTCATTCCTTGCAGATGTTGAGTGGGAAGAAAAAGATATTAAAGTTATAGGTTCTTGTACAGGTTCCGAACTTGAATTATTGAATACAGAGCATCCGCTTGCTCATAGAAAATCACCGATAATCTTAGGTGAACACGTTACCCTCGATGCCGGTACAGGTTCTGTTCACACAGCTCCCGGACATGGTTTGGAAGATTATGAGGTAGGATGCAAATACGGAATTGAAGTATTTTCACCTTTAGACAGCAAAGGTGTCTGGACAGATGCAGTTAATGACAAAGATTTGGAAGGAGTTCCATATTACAAGGGTAACGCTATTGTAATCGAAAAACTCAAAAACTGCGGAGCACTTTTAAAAGCTCAAGACATTAACCACAGCTATCCTCATTGCTGGAGATGTAAAAATCCTGTAATTTACAGAGCAACTCCTCAATGGTTTGTTAAAGTCGATAAATTCAGAGATAAAACTCTTGAAGAAATTAAAAAAGTCAAATGGATTCCTGCAGGCGGTGAAGCAAGAATTTCAAACATGGTTGCAGGACGTACTGACTGGTGTATTTCAAGACAGCGTGCATGGGGTGTTCCTATCCCTGTATTCTATTGCGAAGACTGCGGTGAAGTTATCGTTACAGATGAAACAATTGAAAATGTTGCTAAGATATTTGAGAAAGAAAGCTCTGACGCTTGGGTTAAATACACTGCAGAAGAATTATTACCTCAAGGTTTCAAATGTCCGAGATGCGGCAAACAACATTTCCGTAAGGAAAATGATATTATGGATGTCTGGTTTGACTCAGGTATTACATGGCGCGCCGTAGTAAACAAACGTTCGGATGAACTCGGTACAACTCCGGTTGAAATGTATCTTGAAGGTTCCGATCAGCACAGAGGGTGGTTCCAGTCATCTTTATTAACATCGGTTGCAACAGAAGGTATTGCGCCTTACAAATCTGTTTTAACTCACGGTTTTGTATTCGGCGAGGATGGCAGAAAAATGTCGAAATCGTTAGGAAATTATATCAGACCTGATGAAATTATAAATACTTATGGTGCTGATATTTTAAGACTTTGGGCTGCATCGGTTGATTACAGAAACGATACAAAAATTGGAAACAATATAATTAAACAGCTTGCTGAAATCTTCAAAAAAACAAGAAATACATCAAGATTTTTGGTCGGCAACCTGTTTGATTTTGACCCGAAAACCGATTATGTAGATTATGAAGATTTGAAAGAAATCGACAAATTTGCACTTCACAAACTAAACCACTTAATAGAAACTGTAACGGAAGCATTTAATAACTATGAGTTCTACAAATACTTCCAGCAGTTACAAAATTTTGCAGCTGTTGATTTGAGTTCATTCTACCTTGATATTGTAAAAGACAGACTTTACACAGCCGGTAAAAAATCTTTATCACGCAGAGCCTGTCAGACTGTTTTATATGAAACTTTGCAAACTTTAGTAAGAATGCTAGTACCTGTTATGCCTCATCAGGCAGAAGATATCTGGATGAGTGTACCTGAATGCCAGCGCGGCGGACTTGAAAGTATTCTGCTTTCAGATTGGGTTAAACCAAATGCACAATGGACTAATGAAAAATTGGAAGAAGATTTTTCAAAAATTCTTAAAACACGCGAAGTTGTAACAAGAGCAATAGAACCTCTCCGTGCTGATAAGAAAGTCGGAAGTTCGCTTGAAGTCGCAGTGTATGTAAAAGCAGATGACAACGCAGTTTTAAAAGCAAATGAAGATGAACTTTGCAATATATTCATTACATCACAAGCTTATATCACAGACGAAAAACCGGAAAATGTATTAAATGAATACACTGAAGAAGGCTACACTGTTTGGGTTACAAAAGCTGAAGGCGAAAAATGCGCCAGATGCTGGAAATACAGAAAGCTTGATGAAAACGGCATTTGCTGTGAATGTGAAGAAGCAGTGAATCAGTAAATAATTTTTTTATTTATAACTAAAAGACCTCTCTGCAAAAGAGAGGTCTTTATTTGTAAATATTTTGTAACATTTCTTTTCTATTTTTTAAAGATTTTTTAAAAAACTGCCGTAACCATGATTACAAGTACTATTATAAGGAAATTAGCTTCCAACAATACCAAAATAGGAAAGGGTAAAAAATCATGGGAATGGCAGCGTCACAAGCGAGATTACTAAGCATAACTGCAAGACTGACCAATAACGAAAATACCGGTCAGAGTATCTCCTATTCAAAACAACGTTTAGCTGATCAGACCCAGCAGATTACAAATGAATATAATGAAGCGCTTGAAGCTACAAAATTAACAGTACTTACAGGTTTTAACGGCGCTGATGCAACTTATACAGATATATCTTACAATCTTATGACAGGTCCTCAGATGGCTGAAAATGTAAGACAATATGTTGTAACTGATACAAAGGGCAGAGTTCTTGTAACTAATACCATTGCAGATGCTTATGAAAAATCCAACGGTAACTATAACCAGTTTTTGGCAAATTTAGGTTATTCGCAGGCTGATATTACTGTTCAAAGAACTTATACAAATATAGATGATAGAACTGATGAACAACTTGCTGCCGAACAAAAAATTCATGAAGCATGGGATAAATACTTTGCAACAATTGGTATTAATTTGGGCGATGATGAACATGATTTTGGTTTCGGATGGGTTGAAACTTATGTTCAAGGCGGTGATATAAATAACCAGAACGACTATGCAATCGGTCAGGGGTATGCTACATATAACAAAGTCCAAAAAGATGCTGATGGTAATGTAATTTATAATCAGGCAAAAGACGCTGACGGAAATCTTATCTATGAAGAGGATGAAGACGGTAATAAAATTCCTGTCTATGATTACGATAGCCCTGTTTACGAAACAGATGCCGATGGGAATTACATATATGAACCAATAAACTATGAAGGAACAACAGAAGAGTCAAGAGATTTGTATGACTATGCAATGGCTCTGACAGAAGCATATTTAAGAACAAATGCAGCAAAAACTCAAGATGATCCGGAAAGATATAAACTTGAATATGATATGGATTCAAGCTTAGCACTTAAAAATGCAGCTGATCCTGAAAATGCGAGCATGTTGACTTATTACAGCAATATATTTGATAAGATTCAATCAAACGGATACTTTACATATACAAATACTCCGGCAGAAGCTGATGAAAACCATATTTATGCCGGTATAGGAACTGGTACTGCCGGTAATGTCCAGAAATCTCCTCTCGAAGATAATGTGACTTTTGAAGCTGCATTAAGAGATGGTACTTTAAGACTTGAATACTATTCAACTACTGATAAGAAATTTGTTTCTACTACAATCTCCGAAGATACATGTATTCAGGAAGTTGAGGACGAAAGAGCAATAGCTAAGGCTGAATCAAAATATAATCAGGATATGACAGATCTTGAAAATAAAGATAAAAAACTTGATCTTGAATTGAAAAAACTAGATACAGAACATAGTGCACTCCAGACAGAGTATGATTCAGTTAAAAACGTAGTTGACAAAAACGTAGAAGCTTCTTTCAAGACATTTGGATAAATTTTAAAACTTTTCGGGGTGATGGATATCAGCGAATAGTTTTAAAGGGGAAGCTTTCTGAAAATTCAGAAGGTTTCCCCTTTTTTTTATAAACAAAACAGGCCCCTGAAAATTTCAAAGGTCTGTTTTTGTTTTTGGTATTTATTTTTTTTTGCTTATTTTGCTGAAGCGCCTGATTTTTCGATAATTTCTTTTTCGATATTTGCAGGAACTTGTTCATAGTGGTTAAATTCCATAGAGAATGTACCGCGTCCCTGAGTGTTTGATCTCAAATCAGTTGCATAACCGAACATGTTTGCAAGAGGAACGATTGCTCTTACAATAACGTTTCCTGTGTTGCCTACAGGTTCTTGTCCTTCAACACGTCCGCGTCTTCTTGAAATGTCGCCGATAATTGTTCCTGTAAATTCATCAGGAATTTCAATTTCAACTTTCATCATAGGTTCAAGAATACAAGGTTGAGCTTTACGGCAGCCTTCTTTGATTGCCATAGAACCTGCGATTTTGAATGCCATTTCAGAAGAGTCAACTTCGTGGTAGCTTCCGTCATAAAGTTCTACTTTAACGTCAATCATCGGGAATCCTGCTAAAATACCGCCTTCTAAAGCTTCTTCCATACCTTTTCTTGCAGGTTCGATGTATTCTCTTGGGATAGCACCGCCGACAATTTTGTTTTCAAATACAAATCCGGCATTTTCTTCTGCAGGAGAAATTTTAACTTTAACGTGACCGTATTGACCTTTACCACCTGACTGACGGATGAATTTAGAATCCTGATCTGCAGTTCCGCGGATTGTTTCTCTGTAAGCAACCTGCGGTTTACCGATGTTAGCTTCAACTTTGAATTCTCTTAACATACGGTCAACGATGATATCAAGGTGAAGTTCACCCATACCTGAGATGATTGTCTGGCCTGTTTCTGTATCTGATTTTACGCGGAAAGACGGATCTTCTTCTGCGAGTTTTTGAAGAGCGATACCCATTTTATCCTGATCGGCTTTTGTTTTCGGTTCAATAGCAACAGAAATAACCGGTTCAGGGAAAGTCATTCTTTCCAGGATAATCGGAGCTTTTTCATCGCATAAAGTATCACCTGTTGTAGTGTCTTTCAAACCGACGGCAGCACAGATGTCGCCTGCATAAACTTCTTGTTCTTCAAGACGCTGGTCAGCATACATACGAACAAGTCTTGCGATACGTTCTTTTTTGCCGTTTGTGGCGTTAAGAACATAAGAACCTGAAGTGATTACGCCTGAATAAACTCTTAAGAAAGTCAAACGTCCTACATAAGGGTCTGTCATAACTTTGAAAGCAAGAGCTGAGAACGGTTCTGAATCAGAAGAATGTCTTTCAGTTTTAGTTCCGTCTTCAAGTTCGCCTTCGATAGCTTTTACATCAACCGGTGACGGCATGTAATCAACTACGTTGTTTAACAATAATTGAACACCTTTGTTTTTGAAAGCTGTACCGCAGCAAACAGGAACGATTTTGTTTTCGCAAACAGCTTTTCTCAAACCTTTTTTCAATTCTTCAACAGTAATTGAATCAGGGTCTTCAAAATATTTTTCCATCAATGCATCATCTTCAGAAGCGATAGCTTCAACCATAGCATCTCTGTATTCTTTAGCTTTGTCAGCCATATCAGCAGGAATATCTTCTTCTCTGATATCTGTACCCAAATCGTTTGTATAGATTTCAGCCTTCATTGTCATAAGGTCGATTAAGCCTGTAAATTTATCTTCAGCACCGATAGGTAATTGGATAGGAACAGCATTAGCGCCTAATCTGTTTTTAATTTGGTCAACAACTCTATAAAAATCTGCCCCTGTTCTGTCCATTTTGTTAACGAAAACCATTCTCGGAACTTCGTATCTGTTAGCCTGTCTCCAAACGGTTTCTGATTGAGATTGAACGCCGCCTACAGCACAGAATACAGCGACAACACCGTCTAACACACGTAATGAACGTTCAACTTCAATAGTAAAGTCAACGTGGCCCGGGGTGTCGATAATGTTAATCTGATGTCCTTTCCATTCAGCAGTAACGGCAGCTGACTGGATTGTAATACCTCTTTCACGTTCCTGTTCCATAAAGTCTGTTACGGCAGCACCATCGTGAACTTCGCCGATTTTATGAGTTTTTCCTGTATAGAACAAGATACGTTCAGTCGTAGTGGTTTTACCTGCGTCGATGTGAGCGGCAATACCAATGTTTCTGATTTTTTCTAATGGAGTTTTTCTAGCCATTTTCTCATTTTCCTTTTTATATTGTGTACATTCGCTATTATATTTTTAGCCTCATTAAAATTATCACACAAAAAAATATTTTTACAAACGGATTGTTTGATATTTTACATATTTGCAATATAATTAGGTATATGAAAACGTTGGATAAATATACAAAGACCTCTGAAATTGTAAAAGAAACAGGGCTTAAGCATATAGCAGTGATAATGGACGGTAACCGCAGATGGGCAAAAGAAAAAAAACTCCCGTCGGCTATGGGGCATAAAAAAGGTGTTGAATCATTGAAGGCAACTTTAAGGGCTTGCAATGATTTCGGGATTAAATATCTGACTGTTTATGCATTTTCTACCGAAAACTGGAACAGAAAAAAAGAAGAAGTAGATTTTTTGATGGAACTTCTTGCAATTACGCTTACAAATGAGCTTGCTGAAATGCATTCGGAAGGTGTTGTAATTTCGTTTATCGGCGACACAACAAAGTTAAGTGATAAGCTGCAAAAAATTCTTAAAAATTCTGTTGAAACAACAAAAAATAATACAGGTGTGCATCTTCAAATCGCATTTAATTACGGTGCCAGAGATGAAATTGTTCATGCGGTAAAAAGTATTGTTGCGCAAGGGGTTAACCCAGAAGATATCACAGAGGATTTGATATCCGAAAATCTTTATACAAAAGGAATGCCTGATCCGGATTTGCTTATTAGAACGGGCGGGGAAATGAGAATTTCCAATTATCTTTTGTGGCAGATTGCGTATTCTGAAATTTATATAACAAAACAATACTGGCCGGAATTTGATAAAAATTCGCTTTCTCTTGCGATAGAAGAGTTCCATAACAGGCAACGCCGTTTCGGGAAATAAAATTTCCTCCCTCAGGGGAAGGATTAAGGTAGAGGGTAAAAATTGGAGCGCAGCGACTGACGATAATTTAACAAATCGGACGGTTGTCAGCGCAGAGGGTAAAAATGAAAATAGTATTCGCTACGGGCAACGCACATAAATTACAGGAAATAAACGAAATTTCCAAAGGTTCAGGTATTGAATTTGTTTTGCCGTCAGCAGGGTTTAATCCTGTCGAGAACGCTGAAACATTTGAAGAAAATTCTTTGATTAAGGCAAGAGAAGCCGCACGTGTCAGCGGTATTATGTCATTGGCGGATGATTCCGGATTGTGTGTGGAAGCTTTAGGCGGGGCGCCCGGAATACATTCCGCAAGATACGCCGAAACCGCTCAGGCAAGAATTGATAAATTATTAACAGTTTTAAAAAATGAAAAAAACAGAAACGCGAAATTCGTATGTGCTATGACGCTTGTGGACAAGGACGGAAATGTTTTATTCCAAACCCGCGGAGAATGCCATGGTGAAATTGCTTATAAACAATCAGGCACAAACGGATTTGGTTATGATCCGGTTTTTCTGGTTGAAAGCGCTTCCCGCAGCATGGCGGAAATGTCCGAAGAAGAAAAAAATGAAATTTCTCACAGAGGCAGAGCATTAAGGAAAGTTTTGGAGTTTTTGAATAATTAACTTTTCCCTTTCTTTGAGGAGTGTGAATAAAAGCCTTCCCTGATTAGGGAAGGTATGGAAGGGTTTTTATTGGAATAATATATATAAGTTTGTTACCCACACATAACCCCTCCCTAATTAGGGAGGGGAAAATAAAAATGACAAATAGTCAACTTTGTAGTATCGTAGTTTTGCAGGGTAAAAGATGCTCTTTTCGAAACGGAACCGCCTACACATATATTGTAGACCTTCGGGTAGTTCCCGACTAGAAAGGGGGTCGATATGAATGATTTCAATATTAGTTTATTACTAATCTTTTTGATTTTGTACATATTAAAAAACGGCTCTTACCTGAACAGATAAGAACCGTTTGACCTTCTGAGGGCATCCGGCAAGCTTGGCAAGCTGCCACCCTGTAATAATATTATTTACGATTTTGTTTTGTTTGTCAAGTGCGGAGAATAAAAAATTAACCCTCTCCCCTAACCCCTCCCCCAAGGGAGGGAGTAAATAAGAATTATTCCCAACGCCCTATCCCCTCCCTAATTAGGGAGGGGAATACTTCTAGCCTCTCCAGTGTTGGGAGGGGAAGTATTCAATATCTGAGTGGCGGGTGCAGCGGCAGGCTGCAAAAAAAAAGACCGGCGTGAAAAGATTTCCGGTCTACAAAAAGATTCGTTTTACAAAAATTGTTTATGCGAGCCTCAGCTCACTCGCGCTACTTGCCGTACAATACAGCTTTTGCTGCATCCGATGCAGGAAGTATTGTTTGGTCATAAAATTCTACAGGATATATGTCTGTAGGATTACTTACAGTACAAGTTCCTGTTGTTACATTTTCATTTCCATCGTCACATTTTACAATTTTGTTTGGTCCTTTAAGTCCGTTTACATCAATTACGCCAGAACAATGTTTTACTCCGGCTACTTCGTCATCTGTACACTCTACTGCATCAGCTGCTACATACGCAAACATACTGCCATCATTAAAGAATAAAAATGTATCAGGTGTGACTGGTTGGTCGGTGCATGGAGTAGCTGGATTACTATCGTCATCAACGCATGCTGTAACTTTCCCGTTGAAATTTGAAGTTGCATTACCGCCTCCTTGTGGAGTTGTCATTCCATATCCGCTGTCCGTAGCATTTGTAGCATTAACAACATTCATTCTAGCAGCAAGTATACTTGCTACAGAATCTCCATCAGAAGGTTTGGTAGTTGCCCCTGCTGTTCCTGCAACAGCATCAGCAAAACTAGCGCCGTCCAGAGCTACGTTTAATGTTACGCCCTGCGAGATTGCTGACAAAGCTTTTTTGTAAGCTGCTTTATACTGTGCGCCCTGTGTAGAGTTCATCAATGTAGGCATAGTCATTGCAGCTACAACACCAATAATACCAAGAGTAATCAATACTTCAGCCAAAGTAAAGCCACTCATCCTCATGTTTGATAATTTCATAATCATTCCACCTTTCTTGATTGTATACATGATTAATTATACGATATAAATATCAATTTGTCAAGATTATTGATATAAATATCATTAAATCATTGTAAACTTGTTTTTATATTTTATTAGAGGTTTATGATGAATTTAGACAAAGAAATTATCGGTAAAAAAATACGGCAATTGCGTATAGAACGGGGATTTTCACAAGAAGAACTTTCTGAAAAAATTGACATCTCTCCACGACACATGTGCACTATTGAAAACGGTAATTCTTTCCCGTCTATTGAAACATTTATCAAGATTGCCCAGATACTTGAAATAGATATCAATGAATTTTTTAACCTTACTAAAATTAATGATGATAAATTAAGGAATGAAATTTATACGCTTGTTCAGATTTCTTCTGTTAAGGAACTCGGGCTGATAAAAGATATTATTAGCGCAATTCATAAAAACAGAAGGTAGAACCTTACTCTCTCCAGAGAGATGTCTAAAGCCTTCCCTGTTTAGGGAAGGTTTGGAAGGGTATTGATAAAATTTAAATATTTTAAAATTGCTACCCACCCCTGCCCTCCCTAATCAGGGAGGGAGTAAATAAGAATTATTATCAATTCCCTACCCCTCCCTAATCAGGAGGGGGAAATAATTTATACCTGTTCACTTTTGTTATTGACATTAAAAAAAGTTAATAATAAAATTGTTGTTATAACAACAAAACAAATTCTAATTATTAAAATAAATAACATTTAACCAATTTTTACCGGATGAGGGAGAATTAATGAAAAAAAATATTATAATATTTCTTTCCATAATTGTGGGGGCAATAGTGCTCAGGTACGCTTATTCTCTGTTCTCTAATTTTATGCAGGGGAAAGCTATGATGAACAGGCCTGATCCTACTGTTTCTATTCAGGAAATTCAGGAAGAAAGCGTAATCAGAAATTATGAAGCTCCGGGACGTGTGGTTTCAAAGTACAGGGTTGATGTTCTGGCGCGTATTTCCGGTTATCTTCAGAAAAGTTATTTTAAAGAAGGTGACTTTGTAAAACAGGGGCAGGTTTTATTCCTTATTGAACCTGCCGAATACTCGAATGCAGCAAATGTTGCCGGTGCTAATGTTAAAAATTTAACTGCCCAGCTTGTTTATGCGGAAAAACAGCTTGCGCGTTCGGCTGAACTTGTTAAAAAGGATTATATTGCAAAAGCACAGTATGACCAAATGCTTTCTAACAGGGATTCTTTAAAGGCGCAGCTTGCTTCTGCAAAAGCTTCATACAATGACGCTCAGAGAAATTTGAGTTATACAAATGTTAAATCGCCCGTTGATGGTAAAGTAGGTATAATCAATGTTACTGTAGGAAACTATGTTTCTCCGACCACCGGTGCGCTGACTACAATTAACAGTACAAATCCCATTTATGTAACTTTCCCGCTTGATTCCAAGGATTTTCAATCTCTTGCGGCGTCTGACGGCGGTGCAAATAAAAACCGTAAGGTAGAATTAATTATGAGTAACGGCTCAAAATATCCGCTTAAAGGGGTTCAGGATTTTCAGGATAATAAAGTTGATACATCAACGGGTACCGTTACTATGAGAGCAACTTTTGAGAACCCTGATAATGCTTTAATTCACGGGGAATTTGTAACCGTAAAATTATATGCAAACAAACCTGTTAATGTGCCTGTAGCTCCTGTAACGGCAGTTCTTGAAAATCAGGCAGGTAAATATGTTTATAAACTTGATGAACAAGACCTCCCGCAGCTTGTTTATGTAAAAACGGGCGAGCAGGTCGGGCATAACTGGATTATTACTGAAGGGCTTCAAAAAGGTGACAGGATAATTACAGAGGGGTTGCAAAAGGTAACACCCGGCAAGCCTGTTAAAATAGTTTCTGATGAGGAAATGCAGAAAATAAAATCGGAAAAGGTGACTAAATAGAAGATAGGAGGGTAGGAAGCTAAGAAGATAAGCTATTTAATAATTTTTTTGTGCGAAGCACTGAAATGAACCTATCTTCTTATCATCCTGCCTTCTTGCCTTCCAAATAAAAAGGGATATGATGCAAAACGAAAATAAAGGCAACTTGTTTATAAAAAGGCCGAAATTGGCTATTGTTATATCTCTGGCAATAATACTTGCCGGAGCTTTGATGATTTTGACTCTTCCATTGGAAGAATATCCGTCAATTACCCCGCCTCAGGTTATTGTAACGGCGACTTACGCAGGGGCAAGCTCTGATGTTGTTGAAGATACTATTGCGGCGCCTGTTGAAGCACAGTTAAACGGGGTTGAGGATATGATTTATATGTCATCTACCTCACAAAACGGGCAGTATCAGCTGACTTTGTATTTTGAAATCGGATCAGATCCTGATATGGCTGTTGTTAACGTTCAAAACCAGCTGCAACTGGTTACTCCGCGTCTGCCGGAGGATGTTCGCCGGTATGGTTTGACGGTAAGAAAATCAACAGGCGGTCCGGGGTTGATGATGATTTCTGTCAATTCGCCTACACACACTTATGATTCATTATATATTGCAAACTATGCATCAATTTATATTAAAGATGAACTTGCACGTATTAAAGGTGTTGGTAAGGTGTCGGTATTCGGCTCATCTGACTATTCAATGAGAATTTGGCTTGATGCCGCCAAGATGGCAAATCTCGGGGTTTCTGTTTCCGAGGTTAATGCCGCAATTCAGGCTCAAAATACTCAGGTTCCTGCGGGCGATCTGGGTGTTGAACCTATGGCAAACAAACAGATGATTAAGCTTACTATGAGAACAAAAGGGCGTTTGAAGGATGTTTCGGAGTTTGAAAATATAATTATCCGCTCAAAACCTGACGGGTCGCAAATTAAGCTTAAAGATATTGCAAGAGTTCAGCTGGGTGCGGAAAGTTACTCATACTTCTCCCGTATCGGCGGCAAAGATTCTGCAATTATTTCCATAAGTCAGTTACCGGAGGCCAATGCCATTGATCTTTCTAATAAAATCAGGGCAAAGATGGCGGAATTAAGCAAGAATTTCCCGCCCGGTATTGAGTATAAAATACAGCGTGATGAAACTGAATTTGTACGTGAGTCTATTAAGGAAGTTATTAACGCAATAGGACTTGCTATTGTGCTTGTAGGTATTGTAACTTATATGTTCTTAGGCAGTGCAAGAGCGGCGCTTATTCCTTTCTGCGCAATTCCTGTTTCATTAATCGGTGTGTTTATATTTATGAATATTCTAGGTTTTTCGGTAAACCTTTTGATTTTATTCGGGCTTGTACTTGCAGTTGGTCTGGTTGTTGACGATGCTATTGTTGTTCTTGAAAATACGCAAAGACATATTCAAGAAGGGAAAACTCCCGTTGACGCTACAGAAGTTACTATGGAAGAGGTATTCGGTGCTGTTCTTGCAACATCACTGGTTTTGATGGCGGTATTTGTTCCGGTATCTTTTATGTCAGGGATTACTGGGCAGATGTTCAGACAGTTTGCTTTATGTATTGCATCATCAATCGGTTTGTCTACACTTGTTGCATTAACTCTTGCTCCTGCTTTGTGTGCAATGATTTTGAAACCGGGTGAAGAAAAAGCTGACTTTGTATTTATTCAAAAATTTGATGATTGGTTTAACGGTATCAGGGATAAGTATTTAGACGGGGTAAAATTATTTATTAATTCTCCTGTACTCACAATGAGTTTGTATGCTGTTGTTATTGCATTTACACTTGGAATGTTTTATTTGATACCGAAAGGTTTCTTACCGACTGAGGATAAAGGTGCGGTATTCTCTCAAATCCAGCTTCCCGACGGCTCATCGGCTTCCAGAACCGATATGGTTGCAACAGAAGTTGAAGAAAGAATTTTAAAAATTCCGGGTGTTGAAAATACGATTACAATGGTTGGATATTCAGGAGAAAACACAGCCCTTATAGTTGCAGAACTTGCGAATTGGTCTGAGCGTAAAAGTAAAGATTTATCAATGCAAAGTATTTTGAGCAAGATAAAAAAAGAATTTGCAAATTATCCATCAGCAACGATAGCCTCGTTCTCCCCGCCTTCAATTTCAGGTTTGGGTATGTTCGGCGGTTTTGAATATCAACTGCTTGATAAAGGTGACAGGACGCCTCAAGAACTTTATGACGAAGCTCAAAAATTAATTGATGCGGCAAATAAGAATTCGGCGTTCCAGATGGTGTACACTTCATTTACTGCAAATCTTCCACAATTGATGATAAAAGTGAATGAAGATAAGGCATTAGCACAGGGAGTCGATATTTCTGAAATTTACAGTGCTTTGTCAGGTTATTTCGGAAAATCTTACGTTAACGACTTTAATAAATACGGACGTGTTTATCGTGTTTATTTACAGGCAGATTCCCCATTCAGGGAAAAACCGGCTGATATAGATAAAATTTATGTAAAAAATTCAAAAGGGACAATGGTACCTCTTTCCGCAGTTGTGTCAGTGAGCAATGTTGTAGGCCCATACAGTTTAACAAGATTTAATATGTATCCTGCAATTACAATTAACGGTCAGGCACGCAACGGGGTAAGTTCCGGAGATGCTATGGCTGCAATGGAGAGAATTTCTGATGAAGTTCTTCCGCAGGATATGGGCTATAACTGGTCTGGAAGTTCGTTGCAGGAGAAAGAATCCAGCGGACAGATTGGACCTATCTTAGCAATGTCACTTGTATTCATATACTTGTTCCTTGTAGGCTTGTATGAAAGCTGGATGCTTCCTATAGCTGTATTGTTAATTTCTCCTGTGGCGTTGGTTGGAGCGTTGTTCTTCCAGTATGTGTCAGGATATTCACTTGATATTTATTCCCAAATCGGGCTTGTCATGTTAATCGGTTTGTCTACAAAACAGGCTATTTTGATTATAGAATTTGCCAAAGACGCTCACCAGAGCGGTATGGGAATTGTTGAATCTGCAATGCAGGCGGCAAAATTAAGGTTCAGGGCTGTAATGATGACAAATATTGCCTTTATTCTCGGACTTCTGCCTCTTGTATTTGCGAAAGGTGCTGGTGCTGCCAGCAGAAATTCCGTAGGTATGACGGTGTTCGGCGGGATGATGGCAGTTGCGTTTATAGGAACGTTCCTTGTCCCTGCTTTCTTTGTACTTGTTGAAAACTTTAAAGTTTTTACAGCAAGTAAATTTAAAAAAAAGGATAAATAATGCTTAAGAAAATAATATCATTATGTTTAATATTAAGTTTTGTCTCCCACGCAGTGTTTGCGGAAGAAATAGGTAACACTGTCAGCGAAAAGGAATACCCAAAAGCTGATGCGGTTCTTCCAAAGCCTAAAGAAAAGGAACCTGATTTTGTTATTGAAGGTTCTGTTGAAAAAAATATTGATATGACGCTTGAACGTTGTATTGAACTTGCTTTAGGAAACAATCCGCAGATTAATGCAGCATTTCATGATATTCTGGCATCTGATTCCCGTATTAAACAAGTCTGGTCAAATTATTTCCCTCAAATAAGTTGGCAGACAGGTTATACGAGAATAAGACAGCTGCAATTATCTGATGCTTTAGGCCGGAATTTAACATTTAATTATTATATTTTAGGTCAAGTTACTTTACAGCAGATGCTTTATGACTTTGGAGTAACTCAGAATCAGGCTACAATACGTAGATTAGATTATGAAGCTAATAAAACAACTCTCGGAGCAACTATCAATGAAGTAATTTACCAGACAAAAGATGCTTATTATAATCTTCTTTATGCTTTTGAAAATAAAAGAGTTGCAGAAGATACCGTAAATAAGTTTGAAATGTTTTATAATCAGGCAAAAGCTTTTTATGAGATAGGTATGAACCCTAAGGTTGATGTCACAATTGCAGAAGTAAACCTGAGCAATGCCAAGTTGCAGCTTATTCAGGCTGATAATGCTGTAAATCTTGCTGTCGCAAGGTTAAATAATATTATGGGTGTTCCTTTTATTGACAAATATAATGTTCAGGAAAGACTTAAATACGAACCTGTTAATATAACATTTAATAAGTCAATAGAAATTGCAAGAGAGGCACGCCCTGAATTAAAACTTGCGGAATTAAAGGTTGAAAGTGCAAATCAAACCTTGAAACTTGTAAAGAAATCCTATTTCCCTACTTTGTCAATAGAAGGTCAGCTTCAAATTGGTGGGAAACATTGGACATCAAATCACGGTTACAATATTGGCGGATATTTGAATTTCCCTACGATTAATGGTATGTTGATAAAGAATGAAATTCAAGAAGCCAGATATCTGTATGACAAGGAAATTGCCAATGCCAAAAATACACAGAATCAAATATATTTAGAAATTCAAAACGCTTATTTGATGTTAGAAGAAAAGAAAAATCAAATGCCTGTTGCAATGCTTGGTGTTAAGCAGGCAAAAGAAAACTATGAGCTTTCTTACGGAAGATACCGTGTAGGAGAGGCAAATCCGACAGAATTAAAAGATGCTCAGATAAACTATCAACAGGCTCAGTTGAGTTATTATAATGCATTGTATCAATATAATTCTGCTAAAGCGCAGCTTGAAAAGGCAATCGGTAAAAACTTAACAGCCGATGAAGAGGATATAATAGAGCTCGGCCAGTAATATCAATAGTCGAAACTGAAGTTGTTTTCTATAAAGTGCCCGAAACATCCGCCATATTGTCCATTTTTGCAATCTTCAAAGCGATATTCTCTCCATTCTTCAATTGAAGAAAGTAAGCAATCATCTTTATCCCTCCGGCATTCTGGTGTAATACCGGATTCATCAATAGTTCCGTCATAGAATATACTCATGCTCCATAAGTCATAACCGACTCTGTTTGGTCCCTTTTTACCGTTTACATCTACGTATACGGCAATTGGGTTTGTATAGTATCCTATACGTAATATACTGCCATCTGAAAGAACATAGTCACGACTCGAATCGTAGTTGCTTCCGGTTGTGAAAATATTACTTTCGGGTTCGCTTCCGTCAAAATTTTTATATTCTTCGGCAAAGCAGTCATTTGCATCGTGGTCACATTCTTTTGCAACCTTCAGGTATTTTGTTACAAAATTTCTGATAGATGAAATGGCTTCCGGCGAGTCTTCTTCATCTCCATAGTTATCTCTTGCAAGCGGGGTATTTCTTAAATCATCAACACCCTCTTCTGCCATATATGTTCTTACAGCCTGTGACATTGTTGAGTAGAATTTTTTTGTTGCTGTTGCAAGCGCTCTTTTTTGATGCTCCTGAATTAATGTCGGAATTGTCATTGCCGCAACAACGCCTATTATTCCCAGAGTAACTAAAACTTCTGCCAGAGTAAAACCTTTTGCCATACTATTCCTTTCCTTGAAAAGTTCAAATTAATAATAAAACGATTTAATTTTGTAAGGTATCATCTTACATATTTGTTAATATTATTGTTGCAAAATAGTTTTATGTCAAGACTTGAAAAACTTGGACAAAATATTAAATATTATAGAAAGTTGAAAAATTGGTCCCAGAACGAATTTTCTGAGAAGATTAATTTTTCGAGAGAACACCTTGCCTGTATTGAAACGGGCAGGGAATATATAAGCCTTAGAAAACTTTTTCTTATTGCTGATACCCTTGGCGTGTCCCTTACCAAGCTTATAGATTTTGACTAAATTTTTGCTTTTTTGTTACGAAATGTAAAGTTGTATAGCCTACAAAAAGCAATTTTTTCTTTCTTATATACTTTATATATATGTAAGAGATAAATAAGAGAGAGAAAAAGAAAATGTTACCGACAACAGGCGAATTAAATAATAATACAAGCGGAAACGGACAGTTTGGTTCGCTTCTCAGAAAAAGAAGAAATAAAAAACAGGATACAGAATTTAACATTGAAGATTATAATTATCTTGCAATGAAAGACAGAAGAATGCGTTTTAATAATGCCAGAGATCCGATTTATTACGTATTTGATGTAATCGAAAACAGACCGATTAAAACACTGGCAAAAGAATTTGTAAAGGATTCGTTCTTCGAAATAGCAAACTTTGTAACAAATGTCGTTAGATAATCAATAGGAATTTAGGAAAAAGGAACAATAAAAAAGATGGCATCAAGACCATCTTTTTTTATATATATGTCAGATGGAACGGCTACGTTCCGTTTGGGCTTTTATATTCAATTCCCATTTCTTTAAGGGTTCTGATAAAATTTTGTGCACATATTTTCTGTGCTTCCGGAGGAACAATCCTTAAAATTTCAACTGTCTTTGATATAACCGGATCTTTATCGTACCAACGGTTATTTGCATTTACAGGCTTTACCATTGCATAAAATTTATCGATTGTTTCTTTAGAAACCTTTTCTTCAATTTTTTGCAGAAAGATTTCAGCCTGAGCTCTCAATTCTGTTTGATAATTTTTTAAAAGCTCAATAACCTCAAGTAATAAAGGATCATGATCATACCAGCGTTTGTAGGCAGCTGTCATTAGAGTAAGCCCTCCGTTAGGTTAACTTTAGGTTCAACAGGAGAAATTATGTCATCATCTCTTCTCTCTATTTTCCCTCCTAATAATCTTAGCTTACTTTCAAAATTTTCGTATCCTCTATCTATATGATGTAAGTTTTCGATAGTGGAATTGCCCTCAGCCATTAAGGCTGCAACTACAAGAGATGCACCGGCTCTGAGGTCGCTTGCGGCTAAAGTTGCGCCTGTAAGTTTTTTAACTCCTTTAATTATTGCATGGTTTCTGTCCTGATGGATATCAGCGCCCATGCGTCTGAGTTCCGGAACCTGCATAAATCTGTTTTCGTACAGACTTTCCGTAATAATTCCCACTCCGTTTGCAGTGGTCAAAAGAGTCATTGCCATTGACTGCAAATCTGTCGGAAATCCCGGATAAGGCTGTGTAATAAAATTAATTGAATTAAGTCTGTTTTTGCATGAAACTTCAAGGGAATTAGGTTCAATAAGTTTAATATTAGCTCCCATTTTAAGAAGTTTGTCGGTAAAGAATGTCAAATGAGCAGGGAAAACATTTTTTATAATAGCTTTTCCTTTAGTTGCAATAATTGCAGACATAAATGTTCCTGCTTCAATTCTGTCAGGAATTGTAGTGTATTCTATAGGATGAAGATTTTCCTGCTTAACACCGTTAATTACAATTTCAGAAGTGCCTGCTCCGATTACATCTGCACCCATAGAGTTTAAGAAGTTTGCCAGATCCACAATTTCCGGTTCTTGTGCTGCATTTTGAATTCTTGTAGAACCTTCTGCGAGGATTGATGCCAGCATAAGGTTTTCGGTTGCACCGACTGACGGAATATCAAGATAGATATCTGTTCCGACAAGTTTTGAAGCTTTTGCATGAACATATCCGTTTTCAATTTTGATTTTAGCACCCAGTGCTTCAAGTCCTTTAATGTGAAAATCAACGCGGCGTTCACCGATTGCACATCCGCCGGGTAATGCTACGATAGCTTCCTTGCAGCGTGACACAAGCGCCCCGAGAACTATAAATGAAGCTCTCATCTTGCTTACCAGTTCATATTTTGCGGTAATGCTTGTTAAATCCGATGCATCAATTGTTACTGATTTTTCTGCTTTATTATAAGTTGTTTTTGCTCCTAATTGGGCAATAACATTCAGCATAATTTCAACGTCCGTTAAATCAGGAACGTTGTGAATTTTGGTTTCACCTTTTGCTAATAGTGCGGCAGCCATAAGTTTTAACACTGAATTTTTTGCTCCGCCTATTGAAACTTCACCTCTTAACGGGGTACCACCCTTTATAAAATATTTCTGAGTCAATTTTCTTACCTTTTAATAAAAAATAATTAATTATTTACCTTACATTATAATAATACAATTATCTTTTGTTGATGTAAATAAGTTAAATTATGTAAAGATAAATTTTGTTTCTGCTGCGCCTCGCGTTAAACGGTAACGCTCACACTACCATCGAAAACTCAACGTTTCCGCTGATTAGTGTTCACCTCTCGCTTCGCTCGTGCCTCCGCTCGGCTTGAATTATTAAAAAATAATAAATTTTTGTTGTTTATTAATTTTGATAAACTATAATAATTATATATGTATTAATGAGGTAGAGAAATGTCACATAAACATCATAATAACAACCCGTTTAAAAATCCGGAAGATTTGGAAGAAGCTGCTAAAAACGAAACTTCCGCTGAAGAAAACGAAGAATCAAATGAAGATAAAACTTCCGGCGGAGAGGCTGAAAGCGAGCTTCAGAAAAAATATGATACTTTAAACCAGCAATACGTAAGGCTTGCCGCTGATTTTGATAACTACAGAAAAAGACAGGAGCATGAAAGAGAAGAACTTTTGAAGTTTGGTACGGAAAATGCCCTCAAAAAAATGATTGAAGTTCTTGATAATTTTGAACGCGGTAAAAAGGCTCTTGAAAATGTGGACGACTGTGAAAAGGTTAAAGAAAGTTTTAATCTTGTTCATAAACAGGTAATTGATGCTTTGACAAAGTTGGGGCTTGAGACAATTGAAACAGAAGGCAAAGAGTTTGACCCGAATTTTCATGATGCTGTTATGAGGACACCTACATCAGATAAACCGGAACATACAATTTTGAATGAATTACAAAAGGGATATAAAATGGGTGACAAGGTCTTAAGACCTGCACTTGTTAACGTTGCAACTTCTGAAAGCTGATACTTCGCTATCAGTTTTTCTGCTATAATAAATATTATTGGAAGATAGGGAAGAATTTATATAAATGACTGATTACTATGAAATACTCGGAGTATCAAAAGATGCCTCGAAAGATGAAATAAAATCTGCTTTCAGAAGGAAAGCAAGAACATTGCACCCCGATGTTAATAAAGCTCCGGATGCTGAAGAAAAGTTTAAAGAACTCGGCAAAGCTTATGAGACCTTAATGGACGATAATAAACGTGCTACCTATGACCGTTACGGCGAGGATGGGTTGAAAAATGCAGGATTTGATACCGGCGGGCCTTTTGCGGGTGGTTTTGGCGATTTGAATGATATATTTAACTCATTCTTTGGCGGTATGGGCGGTTTTGGTTTTGGCGGGAGACCGGATCCTAATGCGCCTGTTGAAGGGGATGATTTAAGACTTGATATTGAAATTGATTTTGAACAGGCAGTATTCGGAACTGAAAAAGAAATAAAATTTGACCATCTTGAAAATTGTCCTTCTTGCGGAGGAACCGGCGCTGAAAAAGGCTCAAAACCGGTAACCTGTCCGACTTGCCACGGTTCAGGCCAGGTACAGCAAGTTACACGCACCCCTTTGGGTTCGTTTGCTCAAATTGTTACATGTCCTGATTGCCACGGAACGGGTAAAAAGATTATGAATCCTTGTAAGGACTGCAAAGGACAGGGTAAAGTTCAAAAAGAAAAGAAAATTAATGTTAAAATTCCTGCTGGTGTTGATAATATGTCAAAAATCAGAGTGTCTGGCGAAGGGGATGCAGGTACTAACGGCGGGCCGGCAGGTGATTTGTATGTTGTGCTGCATGTTAAAGCCTCTGATTATTTCAAACGTGACGGCAACAATGTTTACTCTCGTCTTGATATAACCCCTGCTCAGGCAGCTCTTGGCGATGAAGTGGTTGTAAAAACTCTTAACGGGGAGCAAAAAATTGTTGTTCAGCCCGGAATTCAAAGCGGTAATTCAATAAAAATAAAAGGAGCCGGTGTCCCATTTATTCAAAGACCGTCCCAGAGAGGCGATCATATAGTAATTGTAGCGGTTAAAACTCCGACAAAGCTTTCTGATGAAGAACGCAGCTTATACAGAAGATTGTATGAATTACAAAACAATCAGAAAGCAAAACAGCAGGCAACAATTATGGATAAGGTAAAAGGGGTATTTCAGTAATGTTTATAAAGCAGCTTAAAAGTGCGTCAACAAAGTTACTTTTAACGGTTGTGACAATATTTTCACTTTCCGCTTATTCTTTTGCTGCAACTATTCCCGATGATGTACAAAAATTGATAGCAAAGGATTTTCCAAAAACGACTTTCAGGTTTGACGGGGTAATAATACTGCCGGATAATACTATTTATCTTCCGTTGTTTCCTGCCAAAATCTTAAATCCTGAAACTCTTGCGATTAAACAGACATACCCGTCAGGTAAAACTCTTGCTTCAAAACCTGATGTTGTAATATTGAATAATGATTTTGCTCTTTTGAAAGTGGTAAATGATCCGCGCGGTTATAAAACAGTCGGGAAAATGGCAAATCCGCCTATGGAATTAAAAACAGGACTTTTACCTCAGGATATGCTTGTACCGAAAGGACTTGTTATTCCTGAAAATTTAAAATCAATTGTTGGTAATCTTCAGATAAAAACGGTCAATGATCCAGGGATAAGGGTGGAAAATTCAAAGCCTGTGATTTCTGAACTTTCTGGTTCGACTTTGAAAACACTTTCACAAATTCCGCCTTTGAAAAATAAAAGTTTTTTTGCGTCATCTCCGTATTCTAAAAATATTCAGGTGTTCAATCCCGGAGCAAAGACTCCCGAATATTCGCTCAAGCAAATAAATGTTCCGATTTCTATGCAGGCTTATGATAATAAATTTTTGCTTGTTACGGCTTATGAAAAGCCTTCTGTGGATGTAATTTCACTTGCTGATGATCAAATTATTAAACAGATTTATACAAAAACTCAGCCCGATGAAATTGTTATTGACAGAAACAAGAATATAGCTTATATTTCAAGCTCTGTTGATTCAAGCATTTATACCGTGAACCTTGAAACAATGACGTTGTCTAAACAGATTAAAATTACCGGTATGTGTGAGAAATTGACACTTTCTGATGACGGTACAAAACTGTTTTATTACGACAAAAAGACACGTGACATCTGGGCTATAGAACTTGACAATAATTATCTGTTGAAGGAAATCGGAAAATTCCCGAATGTTTCAAAGATTGCATTTACAAATAACAAGATTTATATAACAAGCAGAACTAAAAATCGTCTTGCGATAATTGATTATCAGACAATAGGCTTGATTGCGGAAATTGAAATTTGCGAAAAGCCCGTAGATATGTTAACTTTCCATGACAGATTATATGTACTGGGCGCCGGCGATAATTCTATTCAAATTCTTGACACAAAAACAGATCAGCTTACAGATGCAATTTACTTGAATACAAACGGTTTTTCAACAAAAATTAACCATATAGAAGGGACAAATATTGCTTTGATTACCGACACAAAAGCTTCTTTGTATACTGTTTTTGATTTAGGGACAAATAAAGTTATAAAATCAATTCCGATAGATATTCCGGCAAGCTCTATAGTTGTAACCGAAAGGGTTCAAAAGATTAACTGATGATAACATATTTTGATGAAACTACCGAAAATGTACTAAAAAATTTGGAAGAAACACAAAAGCAATTCTGGAATATTGCGCGTGTAACCGGAGAATTTTTATATACTCTTGTAAAAGCCGAAAAATCCAAAAATGTTCTTGAAATCGGAACATCGAACGGATATTCGGGTATCTGGCTCGGGAAAGCAGTGAAGGAAAACGGCGGGCATCTGACAACTATAGAGTTTTATGACAAACGTCTGGATGTTGCTAAAGAAAATTTTAAAATCTGCAATGTCGCTGATGTAATAACAACTCTAAAGGGTTCGGCTTTAATGCATCTGGAATATTTACCCGATGATTTTATAATTGACTTTGCATTTGTTGACGCTAATAAAAGTGAATACATAAAGTATTTCGAATTTATAGATAAGCACATGAAAAAAGGCGGAATTATCGCCTGTGACAACGTATTATCCCATGAAGCTAAATGCAAACCTTTTATAGACGCTATAAATGCTCATCCGGATTATGAAAATGTAGTTATAGCTTTACCTGCCGGACTATCTCTTGCACGTAAGATTAAATAACTATGAATTAAAGGCCTGTTTTATGGATTGGTTATAATCCGGTCTTAAAATACCTTTTTCCGTAATAATTCCTGCAATAAGCTCATGCGGTGTTACGTCAAATCCGGGATTGATAACCTTCACATCAGGAGCGCATATTATTTTACCGTTAATATGGGTAACTTCTTCGTGAGAGCGTTCTTCAATGACAATTTCGTCCCCTGTTTTGATAGATGTATCAATTGTGGATAGCGGTGCTGCAACATAAAAAGGTATATTGTGGTATTTTGCGGCAATAGCAACCGTATATGTTCCGATTTTATTTGCGGTATCGCCGTTTGCGGCAATTCTGTCAGCACCTACAACAACCATATCAATCATGCCTTTTTTCATAAAATACGAACACATTCCGTCTGTTATAAGTGTTGTAGGAATGCCGTCCATTGTGAGTTCAAATGTTGTAATTCTAGCCCCCTGCTGTCTGGGACGTGTTTCATCGGCAAAAACCTGGATTGTCGGGTCATTTGCAAAAGCCGAACGTACAACTCCCAAGGCTGTACCATAGCCTACGGTTGCAAGTCCGCCTGCATTACAGTGAGTCAGAATTGTTGCACCTTTGGGGACAACTTCTGCACCGTAATCCCCGATTTTTTTGTTAATCGCAATGTCTTCATCCTCAAGTTTTATTGCGTTATGCTTTAATTCTTCAACAATACCTTTAATATCTGCTGTAGAATTTTTGATTATTTCTTTTTGTTTTTCAACGGCCCACATTAAATTTACCGCAGTAGGTCTTGATGTTGCCATATAGTCAGCTTTTTCAAGAAGCTTTTTTACAAATTCATCGCGAGAAAGATTTTCTTTTGCGAGTTCCTGTGCATATAAGACAACTCCGTGCGCGCCTGCAACACCGATTGCCGGAGCACCTCTTACAATCATTGTTTTTATGGCATCAAACATCTCTTGCCCTGTTGTAATATTTACATACTTAAATTCGTAGGGCAATACTGTTTGATCAACCATTTTTGAATAATTATCCACCCACTCTATTGTTTTTATTTTTGAATGAAATTCTGCCATTTTTATTATTTCCTCACTGAATTAACTAAATCTATCACGCAAAATGTTAAAAATCCTGAAAATGCATTAACTGTTGCTCCTAAAACACCTAAGAACATTGAAATTACAACGAGAATAAAAAAGTTTGCATTTTGAAGCATCAATCCGACGCCGTAATTTGCTGCAAGATGAAAAAATTTCATCAACACAACAGAAACCGGTACATAAATTATAGAAAATCCCATATATGCAACAAAACCTGCTATAGCTCCGACAATTACACTGTCTTTAATTGAATTCAGCGATAAGCAGTTATATTTAATCAAAATCCATATAACAAGAGGTGCTATAAAACAAATTAAGAATATAAATGAAAAAGTTCCGATATAAGGAATTAGTGTAACGGCTCCGAGCAATGCTCCGAAAAATAAGCTCAATACAGAGATTTGTCTTAAAAGCGTATAGTTAATATTCATGAATTTATTATATCATAGTGGCATGTGTAAGGCAACAATTATTCAGTTCGATAAATCGGTGGGTTTTCAGGGAAATAAAGTTTTGCCTTTTGCGCTAGAGTTTCAATTTCTTCAAAATTATTTTCTTCTTTGTATATTTTACCGAGTATTATATAAAGGTTATAAGTTTTCGGATAGACATCCAAATAGCTTCTTGAAAAGCTCTTTGCACTTTTATAATCGCCTGTTTCATAGTAAATTTGTGCAAGTAAATATGCGGTATCGGAATTTTTGTTAAGTTCGTATGCCTCTCTTGCGGATTTTAAAGCTTCATCATATTTATTTAAATTTTTGTAAGATAAAGCAAGTTTGTAATAAATATTTGATTTTGTTTCGGAATCATCAACAGAAGGGAGTAATTTATTGTAGTTTTGTACGGCTGCTTCATAATTTTTCATTGCGTAATAAAGCGCTGCAATTCTTCCTACTTTATCTTTCGAAGCTCTTGAATTTTGAATATCTTCTCTGGTATTTTGCAGTTCAATTGGTATTCTCCCTTTATAGTCTCCTAAAATGTCGGATGCTTGCGCTAAATTTTGTTTATCTTCCTGTGAAAATGTTTTATTCGAAATGTCAGGTACTATTGAATATAAAAGTTTTAAGGTGCTTATATCCCCGAGGCTTATTTTTGTTTTGAAATGTTTTAACGTCGGGTACATTATATCGTCAGGATTTACACTATGCCCTCTGATTCCGAGGGAATGCCCTATTTCATGCAAAGCAATGCTATAAAGTATTTTCCGGCTAACATATTTGTTTTTGATATCATATACGGCAAATTCAATTTGTGAATATGAAATAAACCCGTCAATAATTTTAAAGCTGCTTATCCCGCCTGTTATAGTGCTGCCGCTAATTTCTCTGTCAAAATTTTTCGGGAATGTACATCTTATATCCGCGCGGTCTTTAACATCTTCAAAAACAAATGTAATGTAATTTTTGCTGGCTTTTTGCCACTGCATAAAAGCTTTTTTTACTTCTTTGTAATAATAATCAGGAAGTTCGGGGTTATTTTCAATATAAACTTTCAACGGGAAAGTGTCAGGGTGCCAGCGGTATAAGTGTCCGTAAGAAATAGCCCTGTCTATGTAGTTGCCTGGGAAATCCGTACTGATTTTTTCGGGCAGAGGCTTGGTATTATTGTTAATGAAGGAGTGATTTTCTGTTTTCTGCCGTTCAGTGTCTGTACGGGTTTGTGTCAAAGTCCCTGTACTGTTGTTTGCGGAGTTCCATTGGTTTTCTGTATTATAGAAGTTAAAAACAGAAAATATAATGTTTAAAATAACAAAAATTATAATAAATCTTATTATATAATTCATACTCTTGTCCTTGTATGACAAATTGCAATCGCAATAGAATCTACAGTGTCGTCAAGTTTTGGCAAAGCATCAACGCCGAGAGATAATTTGACCATTTGTTCCACTTCTTTTTTATCGGCTCTGCCGTATCCTGTTAAGACCTGTTTAACTTCCATGGGAGTGTATTCATAAATCGGCACCCCGAATTTTTCCAGTACCGTCAAAATAACTCCGCGGGCATGGGCAACCGGCATAACAGTTGTTCTGTTGCGGAAGAAGAACAGTTTTTCAATTGCAGCACAATCCGGTTTATATCTGTCAACGATAGAATTCATATCGTTAAATATTTCTAATAATCTTGCAGATTCTCTTGCGCCTTTTTGTGTTTGTATAGAACCTGAATGCAAAAGTACAGGTGTTTCTCCATCATATTCAACAATAGAGTAGCCTACTATTCCAAGCCCCGGATCAATTCCTAAAATCTTCATGCAAATATTATATCATAATTTTAAGAAAATAAATTTATTACTATTTCAAAAACATTTTTGAGCGTATCTGTTTGATTTCTCCGATAGTTTTTGGATAATCCCCGCGTGTCAAATCCCCAACTGCTTTATAGAGCTTTAAAATCGCCTGCTCTATATTTTTGTGGTTCATGGAAACCATATCGCAGGCCATTTCTTCGTTAGAAAGTGCAAGGCGTGTCATGTCGCGAAAACCGCTTGATGCAATTTCAAGTGCCGCATGATTATCTTTTGCCGCAAGCATTAGGGCCTGTGCGATAACCATGGGCATGTGGGAAATCATTGCCGCTGCCTCATCATGTTCCTGTGCAGTCATAAAAACCGGTTTTGCACCGACGTAATTGATAATTTCTATTAATAAAGCCTGCCCTCTTGCCTTCTTGTCCTCCTGCCTTCCGATAATTACCCATTTTGCTCCTTTAAAAAGGCCTTCAAACGAGTTTTCATATCCTTTATGTTCGGTTCCGGCCATAGGGTGAGAAGGAATAAAATTGTAAGGACGTTTCTTTTTGTATACAAATTCTTTCAGACTGCACACATCAGTAACTGTTGTTTCAGGCGGTAAAATATTTTCAAGTTCATCAAGCACATTTAAAGTTTTATTCATCGGAGTGCAGACAAAGACAATATCCCTGTCTTTTAAAACATCATAAGATTTAAAAATGTTTTCTCCGCTTTGTGATTGAGATACCGCAATTACATCATAAGCTTTTCTTAAATCTTTAAATAATGAGCCGCCTATAAGGCCTAAACCGATAATTCCTATTTTCATAAATTCATTATAGCATTAAATTTTTAAATTGATTTTTTTATCTCCTTAATATATATTGTTATAATTGAGGAGATTGGATGAAAAGGAACACAAAAGGTATAATCAACGGGGCAATAGCTTCGGCGAGCTACGGAACAAATCCCCTGTTTGCACTCCCTTTGTTTGCAAACGGAATAGGTGTTAATTCCGTATTGTTTTACAGGTATGCAATTGCTGTTTTGCTATACGGAATCTGGCTCAAGTTTATAAAAAAAATGTCTTTGCATATTACGCTCAAGGAGTTTTTCTTCCTTTTAATTCTGGGTTTGTTTTTTTCTCTCTCATCTCTGACGCTTTTTGAAGCTTTTAAATATATTGAAGCGGGAATAGCATGTACAATTCTTTTTATTTATCCTGTGCTTGTCGCTATTATAATGTCTTTGTTTTTTAAAGAAAAAATGACAAAAACGGTAATTTTTTCAATTCTGTTGACTTTTACAGGTATTGTTCTTTTGTATCACGGCAAGTCGGGAATGAGTTTAAATATACATGGTGTTACTGCGGTTTTTGCATCTGCGCTTTTGTATGCTTTGTATATCGTGGGTGTAAAAAATATTAAAACAATTAAACACATGAACAGTTTAAAAATGAGTTTTTATGTAATGCTTTTCGGGCTTCTTGTATATATTGTCAATTTAAAATTCTGTACCGAACTGCAAATCATTGACAAACCGGTATTGTGGCTTTATGTAACGGGCCTTGCGCTGCTCCCTACGATTATATCGCTGGAAACAATAAATGTTGCAATTAAACTTATCGGCTCGACAAAAACGGCAATTCTCGGGGCATTAGAACCCTTGACCGCAATATTTTTCGGGATTGTATTTTTTAATGAGCATTTAACTTTAAGAATTTCAATTGGGGTTCTTTTAATTCTGTTCGGTGTATTTCTTGCGGTAACAAGAAAAAATTTACCGAATTCTCGCGGTTCAGTTAAAGAAACAATTTCAAAGAGTTTTTAATGTGTTCTTTTCCACTCTTTAATTTTTTCTAACTTGGCTTTATATTTAGCTTCCAATCCTTGTTCTGTTGGGCGGTAATATTCTCTGCCGAGCAGAGAATCGGGCAGGCACTGCATGTTTGTTAATTTTTCTTCCGTATCATGAGCGTACTGGTAGCCTTTACCGTAATTTAGCTCCCGCATAAGCCTTGTCGGCGCATTTCTTATAACAAGCGGAACAGGTTCGGCAAGCTCCTTTATTGCATCTGCTTTAGCCGTATTATATGCAACTTCCATGGCGTTAGATTTCGGTGCAAGCGACATATAGATAACAGCCTGAGTTAAATGAACTGAGCATTCCGGCATTCCTATAAAATGACAGGCATGATATGCTGCAACAGCAATTTCTAGGGCATGCGGATCGGATAACCCGACATCTTCGCTTGCAAATCTTGTTACGCGTCTTGCTATATACAGAGGGTCTTCTCCGGCTTCAAGCATTCTTGCAAGCCAGTATACTGCCGCATCAGGATCGGAATTCCTCATAGATTTATGTAATGCAGATATTATATTGTAATGTTCTTCTCCGTTTTTGTCATAAAGCAGAGATTTTTTAGATATACACTGCTCAAGAGTTTCTTCGGTTACGGTTATTTCTCCGTTTTGTGATACTTCTCCGTTCAGTATAACCATTTCAAGAGTGGAAAGTGCATTCCTTGCATCTCCGTTGGCAAATTTCGCAATAATTTCAAGCTGATCGTCGTTTATGTGTACTGTTTGGCTGCCAAAACCGCGTTTATCAGTAATTGCACGCTTTAAAAGTTTAACTAAATCTTCTGTTTTTAACCCTTGAAGTACAAAAACTTTACATCTTGAAAGAAGTGCACCGTTGACTTCAAACGAAGGATTTTCTGTTGTCGCGCCGATTAAAATAATACTTCCTTTTTCTACAAACGGCAGAAATGCATCCTGCTGAGCTTTATTAAATCTGTGAATTTCATCAACAAAAACAATCGTTTTCTGCCCCATTTTCCTAGCTTCTTCGGCCTGTGTCATTACGGTTTTAATCTCTTTTATCCCGCTTGTGACCGCAGAAAATGTTATAAATGCAGAATTCGTTCTGTTTGCTATAATGCTTGCAAGAGTAGTTTTGCCCACACCCGGCGGCCCCCAGAAAATCATTGAGGAAATTTTATCTTCTTCTATAAATTTTCTAAGTATTTTCCCTTCGCCTATCAAATGCTGCTGACCGGCAAATTCATCCAAATCGCGCGGTCTCATTCTTGATGCCAGAGGCTGATTGTTTTCATTTTCAAAAAGAGATTTTTGCTCCATATTAATCCTTTTATTTTATATTATATCACTTAAAAATTTAACACTTATGGTAAACACTCTTTTGTGACGCAAAAAAATTTGTTTACAGATTTTTGTAAAAATTATAAAAGGATTAATCAAAGAATGATAAAAATACAAAATGTTCCACTATGCCCTCGTACGCCGGTAATAGGAAAGCATAAAGTCCCGCGGTTTATATATCATTTGACATCTAAATCAGCTTATAACTCTATTAAAAAGTCTGGTTTTATTTTTCCTTATCAGGATGATTTGTTCGGAGCAGGTATATTTGCTGTTGAACTGACAAATTTATTTAAAATCTGGAGCCGTTTAAAATCAAGATACTATTATTCTTTGATAGAAAAACTTGTAGAGCATGCTGCAAAAGGAGAGGATGAACTTGTTATTTTGCGAATTCCTACTGATAAATTAGATAAACGTAAACTTTCAATACGCAGTCAAAATATCATGTTAAAATGTTTCAGTTCAAAAATGACTCCTAAAATAGATAATTTTATTAATTTAAAGATGGAAGAAGGTTTGTCAGAAGCTAAGGCCGTGAAATTTGCAGTTGATAAAATTTGTCCTAAACTAGCTTTACATTTGGAATATGGTGAACCTGCGAGCAAATCATCTCTGTTTAAACAGAGAAAAGAAGCTATTGAATATATTTATCCTTATAACATAAGTATTAATGATGCTAAAAAAATAGGGGAAATTAACTTAAAAGAATTTGTAGATACGCCTGATTACAATCCTAAACTTCCGATGCGAAGTATATTCTCAAAACTATTGAATGGAACTCCGGAACAAAAAGGCGTAGATCTTATTAATTGTTAGATTTTAATTTTTTTATTTGCTTCTTTTCTATGCTTGTAGTATGCTCCGGAATATCAGTTGTAGAAATTTTATAATACAGGGTTGTGCAAACAATAATGAATAAATCTTTTCCCCGCAGAGTCGGAATCCCAAGAGCAATTTCATATTATAATAACTATCCTTTTTATTTAGGGTTCTTCAATTCTTTAGGTATTGAAGTTATACTGTCTGATAAAACTACAACAAAAATTATTAATGAAGGTGCAAAGTATGTTGTTTCCGATACCTGTCTTCCTATAAAAGTTTATGTCGGGCATGTTGTAAATCTTTTGGACAAAGGCTGTGAATGTATTTTTGTCCCGTCAATTCAATCAACTGGTTACAAAATTAACAACTGCAGCAAAATAAGAGGGCTGCCAGAGATTATCAGAAACGTAATTGACCGTGAGTTTACAATGATTGAGCCGACTCTGGACAAGACAGAAAATATCGGATTGAATGATTTTTGTATTGAGACTGCGCTGGCATTCGGTATTACCAATAAAAAAGAAATAAAAAAAGCCGTGCAAAAAGGTTTTGAGCTGTATGACAATTTTTTTAAAATGACTCAAGCCGGTCTGCCTTATCATGAAGCTCTGGATAATGCAGTAAACGGCAGATATGTAAATAAAACCGCTGATATTGTTAAACCTTTATCTGTTGTTATTATGGGGCATGGGTATAATCTTTTTGACGAGAGAATTTCTTTGGATATAATCAAAAAGCTTGAAAAAATGGATGTAAAAGTTTATACATCTTTGAATGTTTCCCGTGAGGATGCATTGAATGCTATAGAAAACCTTGATGAAATTCAATATTGGGCAAATGAATTGGAATTAACAGGAACAGCTGCACATTTTTTAAATAACCGCAAGGTTGACGGTATTATTGCATTGTCAGCATTCGGCTGCGGACCGGATTCTTTGATGGTTGATGAAATAGCTTATCATTGTAAAGAAAAAAACATGCCATTAATTCATCTGACAATAGACGAACATACCGGAGAAGCTGGATTTATAACCCGATTGGAAGCATTTGTCGATATGCTTATGAGAAAGAAACGTGCAATGATTTCTAAAAAATCTCAAGCTGTTGTCAGAACGGATGAAATTATTACTCTTAAAAAAGAAAAAATGTTTACAAGTGCCGTTAAATAGATGAAAAAAAAATTATTTTATTATACTGGAGCAGTACATATTCATTCAAAGTTTTCGGACGGAACCGGCGATATTTATGAAATTTCAAAATCGGCAAAAAATGCGGGTTTAGACTGGATTATAATAACCGATCATAACTCGTTGGCAATAGAAGAAGGTATCTATAATGATGTTTGCGTAATTAAAGGAGAAGAAATTTCACCTCAAAACTGTAATCATTATCTTGCCCTTAATATTAACAATGTTATTCAGCCTAATAATCCGAATGTTTATATAGAAGATGTTAGAAGGCAGGGTGGATTTGGCTTTGCCGCTCACCCCGATGAGTCCGAAAACAGAAGAAATCATGCAAAACCTCTAAAATGGTCTGACAAATCAATAGCTCCCGACGGTGTTGAAATTTGGAACTGGTTTTCTGATTGGGCGGATAACTACGATGAAAGCAATATTTTTAAGATTGCTTATGCTTATTTGTTTAAACATAACCTTATAAAAGGTCCTCATCCTGAAACTCTAAAATGGTGGGACGATTTGAACCGTCAAACATCTGAAATTGTTCCGGCAATAGGCGGGGTTGATGCTCATGCCCTGAAGATTTCCAAGTACATTTTCCCTGTAAAAGTTTTTCCGTATAAAACATGTTTCAGAACGCTTGCAAATATAATTACACTAAAAGAAAAAATTCCTGATAATTTTGAAGAACAAAAACAAATTATTTTAAATTCATTAAAATCAGGAAACAATATAATTATAAACAGACATGTAAGGGATGAAATCCCTTTAATTTCAGTGGATAACAGATGTATTTTCGTAAAACTTTCTGTTAAATCTCAAATTAAAATAATATATGACGGTAAATGTGTCAGAGAAGAAAATTCTAAAGTATTAAAATATGAGACTGGCCAAAACGGAAAATACAGGATAGAGGTTTTTCTAAATGGAAAACCGTGGATTTATTCAAATCCTGTAATGATTTGTTAAATTTATGCTAGTATAAATTATATGAAAGCTGCTGAAAAGTACGAAAAGAATAAAATGGAGAATAAAATTCCGGCCAAAGATCGTATAATTGCATGGCCGAGAATGGGAAGAATTGATATCCCATTAAAAGCGCTGCTTGTTTCGTTAGGAGCGAAAGTTGTTATTCCGCCTGCAAACAGCAATGAAGCGTTGGAGCTCGGGGTGAGAAATAGTATTGAGGGTATATGTCTGCCTTATAAGCTTAATCTTGCAAATTATATAATGTCGCTTGATAAAGGTGCAAATACTTTAATGATGTTTCAGGCGCCCGGGTCATGCCGTTTGGGCAATTATACAAAGATGGCTCAAAAAACTTTAAAATCAATGGGCTATGATTTTGACATGGTTATTTTTGACATGTATAAAAGCAAGATGAAACAGACACTTCAGGCTTTTTGGCATGTAACGCACTGTATTAATCCTTACAGGTATTATAAAGGATTCAGCCTCGGGTTTAACAAATTTTTTGCAATAGATACGGCAGAACGACTTTTATTTTACACAAGGCCGAGAGAATTACATAAAGGTGATGCCGAAAAGTGTTATGAAAAGTGGTTGAAAATTACTGATGAAACAAATTCCGTCTTGGGTGCAAAACATTTAAAAAAGAGAATAATAGAAGATTTTAAAAAAATTCCGATAGATAGAAATAAAGAGGTTCCTGTAATATATTTAATCGGAGAGTTTTTTGTATTGCTTGACCCTTACACTAACCAGAATATAGAAAAAGAGCTAGGTGAAATGGGAGTGGAAGTTCAGCGTCAGATTATGTTCGGCGACTGGCTTGAACATGTTTTAAAACCGTCGCTTTTTTATCGAAAAGAGTCTCACCGCGAACGCAGTGTAAGATATTCCAAGGACTACATGAAAAGGGCAATCGGCGGTGAATGTATTGAAACAATAGGGGATACTGTTTATGCTGCAAAACATGGTATAGACGGAGTCATACATATTTCACCGTTTTCTTGTATGCCTGAGATAGTTGCTCAAAATATCCTTCCGAAGGTCAGCCGTGAAGAAGATATTCCGGTTATGTCGCTTGTATTGGATGAGCAGACAGGAAAAGCCGGTTATATTACGCGTATTGAAGCTTTTGTAGATTTGGTTAAACGAAAAAAAAGACTAAGAAAAAAATAATTGTAAAGTTATACTACTTATTGGTATCCATTTGTCTAATTTTTCTTGATAAGTGATTTTATTCATGTTACGTTACGAACATTAAACATTATATCTGAGGAGTAAGAGGATAGAGATGATTACAAAAGAAAAAAACGAAGTTAAACACGAATCAAGAAATAAAATGACTTTTGAACGTTTAAAATATTACAGACACCTCGGGGGGGGGGCGCTTGAATGCATTGCAAGCCGTCTTTCTAAAACCCCGAAACCGTTGTGTTTTTCATTGATGGTCACAAGTATGTGCAACTGTGACTGCGATTTTTGCTTCTGGAAATCTAAAAAAGGCACCGATGACATGCCGACTGATGAGATTGTAAGATTATTAACAGAAGCAGGACAAATCGGCTATATGGACAGTATTTTGTGGGGCGGGGAACCCTTATTAAGGCAGGATTTTGCTCAAATTTGCAAAGCTTCGCATGATGCAGGTCTGTATACAAAAATTGCAACAAACGGATGGTACCTTGAAACAAATCCTGATTTTGCAAAATATACGGACTTAATGTTTGTATCGTTGGACGCAATCGGAAAAGCGCATGATGATATCCGCCACCTGCCCGGTATCTGCGACAAGGTTATGTCAGGTATTGAATATCATAAAATCCATTCTCCTAAAATGAGAATTTATGTATGCTGTACGGTTTCAACCCAGACTAATTTTGAACAAATAAAAGAAGTCGCACAATACTGTAAAGATGCGGATATTTTATTATACTTTACCGTTAATAAAGCGGCTTCAAGACCTGAAGAAGCTGAAAATGTTATTGAAACCGAGCTTGAAAATGAACAACTGTCTCAGATGTTTGTCAAGATTAAGGAATTAAAAAAACAGGGATATCCGATTAGAAATTCTTATTATTTTATGGATTACATTATTAATAAAAAAACATACTATGAATGCCACTGGCCCAGAATTGCAACCGTAATTTATTCAAACGGTGAAATGCTTAGATGCTATGACAGAAAACCTTTCATAAGCGTTAGAAACAGACCTTTAAAAGATGTAATTAAAGATCCGCTGTTTATTGAAACTGTTAACAAGTGCAAGGACTGTAAACTTGCATGTGTCGGCAACTACGCTCTTGACGCTTCCGGTCTGTGGAAACTTGAATGGCCGGCTATCAAATCTTTGATGGAAATTGCCATAACATAATAAAAAATATAAAAACATGGAGTACACTTTTTAATTAAAAAGGGATTATATGAAAAAAATATTTGCTTTATTATTGATTATCACATTTTGTTTTGAACCGGCAGCTTTTGCGGTTGTTAATAATACCAATTCTCAAAGCCAAAATCAACAACAAATGAATGCACAGGTTCAGATGACTCAGGGGGCTGCTTATTCAAACTACCAAATGCCTACAACCCAATATCAACCTCAGTCGCAAGCGGTATCTTCCAGATTAAGACAGGTGCAGAATGAAGAGGTTGAATTAAATACAAATGCGTTCAGTAATAATTATCAGACCTCGCTGCAGACAAATTCGCAATTTTCAATGTTGAGTCCTATAGAAAAATTATTTAACGGCAAAGAAAGTGAACTTACCGGTACTCCGTTACAGCAGGTTGGTTATGATTTATTCACATCAACAACTTCGTCCATGACCGGTACAACCGGTAAATTTGACAATAACTATAAATTAAATATTGGTGAAAGGGTTAACGTTTATTTGTACGGGGATTCTATGGATGTTATGGCGATTTCCGGTGCAAACCTGCTTAACCCCACAACAAAAACAGAAGTCGATTCAAAAGGTTCGATATTTATTCAGGGGGTAGGTTTAATTAAAGCCGAAAATCGTACAATCAGCGAAGTTGAAAGTGAAGCAAACCGTTTGGCTTCCCAGAAATATAAAAGCCTGCGGGTTAAATTAACCGTAGCTTCAGGACAGGAATTTTCAGTATTTGTATATGGTCAGGTAGCAAGACCCGGTAAAATTCTTGTAGGTAATAATTCCTCTGTGATGGATGCATTAAATGCCGCAGGCGGAGTTAAAAAGACAGGTACATTGAGAAATATTACCTATACATCTAACGGGAAATCAAAATCCGTAGACCTTTATAAAGCTTTATTTTCGGGAAACGACGACGGCATTATTTTACGTCCGAATGACAAAATATTTGTAGATAAAATCGGCGACGTTGTTGCAATTAAAAACGGTGTAACTGTTCCCGGTATTTATGAAATAAAAGAGGGTGAAAATCTCCAAAAAATAATAACATTTGCAGGAGGTCTCCTACCTGCAACCCAGGTGACTGAAGTTACTTTGACCGGTCTTGATGCGACTTCAAAACAAAGAGTTGCACAAAACATTGCCTGGAATGATGCCAAGAATACCAAACTTAAAAGCGGTGATGCGGTTGAGTTCAGGGAGCTTTATAATACAGCTGAAAATGTTGTAACTATTCAGGGAAACGTAAAACATCCTGCAACTTACGCGTATAAAGAAGGTATGAGGTTGTCTGATATCTTGAAAAGCGAAGATGAATTGCTTGAAGAAACATTTATTAATCAGGCCGTTATCAGAAGAATTTCCGGTAAAGACAATTCTATTGAAACTATACCTATTTTCTTGAAAGAGTTTTTTGCAGGCATGAATGACCCCGTACTGCAGCCAAAAGATGTTATTAATGTTTATAAAAATACAAATTCAATGTTTGTAGATGTTTACGGATGTATAAATATTCCGAAACATCTAACTTACATAACGGGCATGACATTGAATGATGTTATGACAGATATTCAGTTTTTGGAATCCGATGTTGATACAAAAACACCTGAGGAAACAAAAGAACCCGAAGTGTCTTACAAAGGTTCGGTCGAAAAAAATGATGTTCAGCTTGCTGCTGCAACCGCAAACTCAAATAAACTTATTCCGGCAGAAAATATTGCGGTTGAAATTACAAGTACAAACGGCGCAACTCAGGTTTATTACCTGTATGATATTATGATTAATTCGGACAGAATTAAGTCAATTCCGATTATGCCTGATGACAAAATCTTTTTCAGAACTTTGCGCGGAAACGAAGTTATGAAAACCGTTAAGGTTTCCGGTTTTGTGAAAAAACCCGGTATTTATACGTTCGTGGAAGGCAAAAGGCTTGTTGATATGATAGAAATGGCCGGCGGACTTACTCAGGAAGCAGACCTCCGCGGAATTGTTTTCAAAAGAACTAATCTGCAAGGCAAACAGGTTGAACTTGCACACAAAAATAACGAGCGTGACATAAAACTTATTGAAGGCCGTATTGCAAGCGCCTACAAACCCACAGAAGGCGACCAAAAATCAAAAATGGATATGCTTGAAATGTTGAAAGCTGATGATCAAAATATTGCAAATAAGTATAACGGTCAGATAGCTCTTAATATTCAAAACAATAATTTAGATAAAATAAAAGACCTTGATAACATTGAAGTTCAGGACGGCGATGATATTTATATCCCTAGAACGTCAAATCACGTAAGTGTAATAGGAGAAGTTTATAACGAACAGTCATTTGTATTCAAAAAAGGCGCCAATGCCAAATACTATATTAAGGAAGTCGGCGGTTACACTCCGAACGCAAATAAATTCAGACTTTACAAGGTATCAGTAAACGGACGTGCCGAAAAAATTTCTAACGGAAGTTCAATAGAACCGGGCGACACAATTGTTGTGCCGAGAAGAATTGCCGGCAACGACTGGATTACGCCGGTATGCGATACTTTGAAAGGCATAGCTTCTATCATTGTAATGGCATTTGCTATCAACAAGTGGTAAATTGCTGCTCCCTCCCTAATCAGGGAGGGTTGGGGTGGGTAATTATTCTACCTTTCTGTATTATCAACATTAGAAAACACTTTAACAGATTTAGGGGTGATGTTGATTTCAATGTCACCCTTAAATTTTTGTTTTTCTCCGTCAATATGCCCTGTTATAAAATCATTTTTTATTTTAAAATTTGTACTCTGAAAATACATTGCTTTTGAGCCGGAACTTTTTTTATCAAATATAATCTGCAAAAATTCTATAAAAAACATTATCGGATTTTTTACTTTCAAAATAAAAATGTCCAAAAGTCCGTCATTCAGCTCGCATTTTTGAGAGATTGAAAATAAATCCCTGAACATATTTCCGGCATTTGCAACAATTATACAGGTTGCAACAACAGAAATCTTCCTATCATCATAAAAAATTGTATAGTGTTTTTGCTTTAATCTCAAAGCAAATAAAATTCCCGCAAGAAAATATGCAAAATACCCAAACTTATTTTTTAAAGATTGCGGTGTTTTGCATATAATATCCGAATCATACCCAATTCCAAAACGAAGAACTCCGAATTTATTATTGATTTTTAACGAATCAATATTTGTAATTTTTTCTTTTTCAATAACTTTTAATGCTTTATTGACATTCGTCGGAATTTTAAGTTTTGCGGCCAAAAGGTTTGCAGTCCCTGAAGGAATTATTCCTATAACTTTGTCCGTATTAATTACGTAAGGGATAATTTTATTTACGGTGCCGTCTCCGCCTATTACAAGCACAGTATCAAATTCTTCAAAATTTGTACTTTCTAATTCATCAATTCCGATGCTTTTAAACCTTATATTATTGTGTAGTAAAAATTTCAGCACTGATTTTTTGTATTTCAGTGCCTGACGCCTGCCGGAATTAGGATTGTTTACTACAAGGACCTTTTTCATAAACTGATTATTGCATGGTTAACAAAAGTTATCAATATGGTTGATTTTTCGATAATAATTCTTATGTTTGGCTTATAATTAAGAAAAATGAGGAGAGGTTATATGAGAGTACAAAAACAATCAACAGTGTGGCAGCCAAATTCAATGGGCAAGTTTGATAAACTCAAATTAAAAATTAACGATTTTGCTATTGATATGCTGTTGAATTATTTAGGTCATAATTTCAGCAAGGAAAAGTTAATTAACCTTGCAAAAATTTTTGAAAAAATATCAGGCTCAAAAGGCGGTATAAATCACGCAAGAAGAATGCAATGGCTTTTCAAATCCGAACATCCGCACCTTTATTGGTGGAAAAAGATTTTAACCGAACTTGATCCGAATTGCAGAAACAAATGGATTAAAAATTTCTTTGTAAACGGTTACTACGGTGATAATTTGAGAAAACGTACGGAATTTAACGAGAAAAACGGATTCTTCCCGCCGACTGTTCTTTTGGCAAGTATTACAAAACGCTGCAACTTCAACTGCAAGGGGTGCTGGGCGCATGAATATGATGTAAAAGAAGACCTTACAAAAGAAAAATGGAGAGAAATATTTACGGAAGCCCGTGATGTTATGGGTATTCACATAATTCCGGTTGTCGGCGGCGAACCTTTTGCAAGAAAAGAATTTTTGGAACTTGCCGAAGAATTTAATGACTGTACATTTATTACATTCACAAACGGTTCATTGATTACCGAAAAAACAGTTGAAAAATTAAAAAAATTAGGGAATGTTCAGCCAATGTTTTCAATCGGCGGTTTGAAAGAAAATACTGATGCAGTGAGAGGCGAGGGCTGTTTTGCCATGGTTATGGAAAAAATGGATATGCTCAAAAAAGCCGGAATTTTCTTTGGAGCAAGTATTACGGCAACCAGTCAGAACTGTGATGAAGTTACCTCTGACGAATTTATGAAAATGCTTTCGGACAAAGGAGTTCTATGGGCATGGTTTTTCCACTATGTTCCGGTTGGCGACAGTCCTGATGTAAGTATGGTTCCAAACGCCGAACAAAGACAGCAAATTTTGAAAGCCGTTTATAATGCAAGAAATACTTTGCCAATGATGACAGTTGATTTTTGGGGTGACGGTCCTGAAATGATGGGCTGTATTGCAGGCGGCAGACAATATATTCACGTTAACCCCAGAGGTGATGTTGAACCGTGTACATTTGTTCATCTGGCAACACACAATCTTAAAGATTGCACACTTACAGAAGCTCTGGCTTCTCCGTTTATGAGAGCAATCAGGGACGGTATTCCCTATGAAGATGGCAATATGCTCCGTCCATGCATGATTGTAGACAGACCGGAAGTTTTGCGCAAATACTATGAACAGTTTAAACCGTATGAAACTCATGAAAATGCTGCGGCTTACCTGACAAATCCTGAAATTACATCAAAAATTGATAAATATTCAAAGGATGTAAAAGAAATTCTGGATAAAGACTGGAGAGAAAACCTCTGGATGACAATATTCCCGCTTGAAGGCGAATACTATGTTGACAGAGATCATTTTTGCTCAACGGAAAAACCGTCTGTTAAAGCCTCAGAAAAATGCGAAGGTAAATGCGCATGCTGCGTAAAATAATATTTTTTGCAGTACTTTTTCTATTATTAACATTTACAGTAAGCTTTTGTCCTGTTGTAACTCAATGGGACAGAAGCTTACTATTATTTGTCCAAAAGTATTTATCATTTTTACCTGTGTGGCTGCCGATGCTCCCTGATTGTATTTTGTATACAGCGATGCTTATAATACCTTTATTGGGTTTTGGAATTTATTTCATAAAAAATCGTTTATGGAAAGATTTAATAATATTATATTCTGTTCCTTTGATTACATTTATATTGAATTGTATCTTAAAACCCTTAATCCGCCGTCCGCGTCCGCCTCTTGAATTGCATATAACAGATATACATCCTGACAGTTTCAGCTATGTATCAAGCCACAGTTTAGTTACAATGTGTTTGTGGGGAATGGTAATTTGGTATTTAAATGAATATTGCCAAAATCGTTTTTTAAAAAGTTTATTAATATCTGTTTCAATTTTATGGATATTATTTGTAGGGTTAAGCCGTGTGTGGATTGGAGTTCATAACCCGACGGATGTATTAGGGGCTTATTTGCTTGGCTTGTGCCTGCTGAGTATTTATATCTTTATTGAAAAATATTCACTTTAGGTTGTTACAAATGTTGCTTTATAGTCTCGTAAAACCTTTAATCCGTCAAGTAAAGCTGTATTCTCTATATTTTTAAAGGTTTCAAATGCTTTTGTATTGTCAAGAATACTATTTTTAATGTCGCCTTCACGTGGAGGAAGATAAGAAGCTTCTAAAGGATAGTTATATAAATCCTTCATTATCCTAAATAATTTATTTATTGTGATTCCCGTATTACTTGAAAAATTGAAAGTTTGATTTATAGTATCAGATTTTAATGATTGTGAGACAATACTGGCAATATCTTTTACAAATACAAAATCTCTTATTTGTTCTCCGTCTCCGAATATTTTTATAGGTTGGCTGTTAAGCATTGCATTATGAAATATTGCAATAACTCCGCTTTCTTTGGAAGAAGCTTGTCGAGGTCCGTAGACATTAGAAAACCTAAAAATAATATATGGAATATCAAATAATTCAACATATTTTTCCATTGTTAATTTAGATATCCCGTAAAATGATATTGGATTTGTCTCAGATATTTCTTTCAATGGTAACTGTTTTGGCATTCCATATACAGCTGCAGAGGATGCTGTTATAAATTTTTTAATATTGTATTTTTTACATAATCGAAGTATATTGATTGAACTTACAATATTCATTTTTGCATCAAATAAAGGATCTAATTCCGAATTCAAAACGCTCGTCTGAGCCGCAAGATGTATACAAAAATCTGGTTTTTCATCCTCAAATATATATTCAATATCATCAGTATTAATATCTAATTTATAAAATGTAACATTATTGCTATTCGGCAAATTTTTCAGAGTCCCTGATGATAAATTGTCAATTATTACAATACTATACCCAAGTTCAAGCAATTTATCTGTTATGTGGGACCCAATAAAACCGGCTCCGCCTGTTATCAATACTTTTTTTTGCATATTTGCTACCTGATATATAATTCTATAATATTACAAAAATAAAAAATAATAATTAATATTATAGACATATGGGTATATTTTAAAATTTTATTGTATAAAATCTGTTAATCTTAATTGTAATTCTTTGGATCTAATACCATCCAAATTATTTTTTGAAGGCTTATTTTTAATCCATTTAATTTCGAATTCAATTGCTTTTATCAAGCCTTCTCTATCAAATGGAGGTTTAAATATAATTTTTCTTGTTTCAATTCCCGAAATGTTGCTGTTTGGAATATTTAATATATTGTCGGGAGAAATTTTCCCTCCTATTATCAAGTTTTTACCGTATTTTTTTGTTTTATCGATAAGTAGTTGTATGATATTTTCTATTTTTTTATCGTTCACATTTGTATCCAGAGACCCTGCAAGATCACCGCGCCCGAGAACAATGCCATCGATATCGTTTATATATTTACTTTCGAAGATTGAGTCAAGATTGTTGATTGCTTGTATTGTTTCAATATTAATGTAAAGTTTCGGTTGTTCAGTAGTATTGGAATAAACACTTTTAAAACTTGTTACAAATTTTTGCAGAGCATATGGTGATTCTATCATAGGCGCTACGATTGTATCTGCTTTAATTTTTTGCGTATCAATAAGTCCCCTTATATCTCCGCATCCGCTGATTTTAATTGATAACGGCAGATCAGATCTTTCAGATAAATCTTTCAGCATACACATATCTTCAAAAGACAAGCCTTCTGTTTCAAACTCAGCCTTTATTCCCACTGCATTATGATAGGTTTTTAATTCATATAAGTAGTTTAATAATTCTTTCATAGTTACTGTCTATTATTACAAAATAATATTTATTTGTAAAATTAATACCCGTATAGGTATATTTTATATTTTTTTATTGTACTATTATATAATAGTAAAGGGGATAATATAAGTGAGATTACTGTCTAAATCAACAATAATAATGTTTTTATTCGACTTAGTTGTCTTTCTTTTTTCTACGACTTTCTGGTATGCAATATTTGCACTGCCTTTGGAATATTTGGATATAACAGTATTTTTGACTGTTTTATCCGGAGTTATGGTTCTCTTTTTGAAAGATAATTATAAAATTAGAGAGTTTAACACAACTTTAAAAAACTATTATCTTTTGTTTGAAGGTATTGTTTTTTCTCAAATTCCTGCAGTTATTTTATTATTGATATTTGCACCTGGCGCACAGGTATTTGAGTTTATTCTTGCAAACCTTGTTACAATATTTGTTATTCTCAGAGTATACAGACTTTTATTTCATTATTACTTATTTAATATAAAACGAACAAAAAATGTTTTGATAATGGGTTCTGATAAGAATGCAAAGTTGATTGCTGATGAAATAGTTAATAAAAAAGCCCTGAAAATGAATGTAATAGGTTTTGTAAAAGATATTGAATCAGAAGAACTTGTTGAAGAAGGTAACTTTAAAATTTATGATGCAAATTCTGACTTAAAAGAAATTATTTATAAAAATAATATTGACATTATAATAGTTGCAATTAAACGGCGAATGGAAGAAGTATTGCTGACCAGTATGGTTGAAAATATTCCAAATAAAGTCAAAGTTTATAAAATGCCTGAGTTCTATGAACTTGTTACGGGCAAATACTATATTGATAGAATGTCTATAAACTGGCTGTTCTATGATTTTATGAACAAAAGATCTTTGGTTTACGATTTTTGCAAAAGAATATTTGATATTATATCTGCTTTGATAATTTTAACAGTTACAAGTCCAATTCTTTTGTATATTGGAATTCGTGTAAAATTAACAGATGGGGGAGCTGCGATTTATACCCAAAACCGAGTAGGTAAGGGCGGGAAAATATTTAAGGCATATAAATTAAGAACGATGTATGCAAATGATTACGTCCCCAATAAAGCTAATTTAGATAAAGCAGATCAGCAGGACACAGATAGTCGAGTAATTCCGTTTTGCAAATTTGTAAGAAAGGCTCGCTTTGATGAAATACCTCAAATGATAAATATATTACGCGGTGATATGTCAATAGTAGGGCCAAGAACAGAGTGGGATGATGTTGTGAAAGTTTATTCAGAGCAAATTCCTTATCATAATTGCCGTCATTGGGTAAAGACAGGTTGGACCGGTTGGGCACAGATAAATCAAGGACATTTGTTCTCAAGCGATGCTGAGGCTGAAAAACTTCAATATGATTTGTATTATTTAAAGCATAGAAACGTTATTTGGGAACTTGGAATTTTAGTAAAAGCTGTCTTTTTAGCATTAGGGGGCAGGCATGGGTAAGGATATTTTGTATCTTACTACCCGTTTACCATACCCTACTGTTGGTGGTGATAGGTTACGAA
>CALURJ010000005.1 GCA_944323145.1 Candidatus Gastranaerophilales bacterium | reverse complement strand
CGGAAGTAACTCAATGGCTAGAGTACCTGCCTTCCAAGCAGGCTGTTGCGAGTTCGAGTCTCGTCTTCCGCTTTTTTAATATTTAAACCTTAAATTAGAGGGGTATGTGTGTATGATTGATGAAATAGTCTCTTTTTCTGATAAACTGGACAAAATATTTGCTGCATTCAAAATAAATTTGATTGCCGGAACAATTATAAACATAATTCTTATTATCGTTCTTTTTAAACTGACGGATATTTTTACCAATAAACTCAAAAACAAATTCATAAAATCCGGTGACAGTCCTCTACCTGTTGATCACATAATTCCTCTAGTTGCTAAGGTCATAAAATTTCTTATAGCATTTATTCTTATAGCTTCATTTCTGCAAAGTCAGGGATACTCTCTTACCTCTTTGATTGCGGGCTTTGGGATAACAGGTTTGGCCGTAAGCTTCGCGGCACAACAAACTATTGCATCAATATTCGGAACAATAGCCCTTTTAAGCGACAAAGTATATAAAATAGGCGACTATGTAAAAATTAACGACTTGGAAGGAACAGTTGAAAGTATTAGTGTTCGCTCAACAAAAATAAGAAGTCTTGAAAACTTTGTTGTCACAGTTCCTAACGATATGGTTGCAAACAGTATTATCTCAAATGTATCCGAAGCAAAGAAACGCCGAATTGACGTAGTGTTTGGAGTAACTTATGATACATCCGATGAAAAACTTAAACGCGCTATTGAAATTATTAACGAAGCAGCTATCGCAAACCATGATATATATAAAGAATTCAATACTTTTGCACATGAGCTTGACGACAGTTCAATTAATATAAGATTTATCGGCTATGCTAAAACAAAGTCTTATGATACTTTCGTTCAGATAAAAAGCGCTTTTCTTCTTGATGTAACTTCTCGTTTACGTAAAGAGGGAATTGATTTCGCATTCCCGTCTCAAACTGTATATATGGCAAAAAATGAAAATTAAAATTATAGCACTGGGAAAAATTAAAGAAAAATTTTTAAGAGACGGTATTGATGAATTTTTAAAGCGCCTGACACCTTATACTTCAATAGAAATTATTGAAATACCGGCAATTGAAATTAAGGATGCGAATCTAACATCAAAAATACTGGAGCAAGAGGGAGAAAAAATACTGTCACACATTAAGCCGCCCGCATTTGTAATTACTCTGGAAATTAACGGGAAAATGTTTTCATCCGAAGAATTTGCATCAAAAATAGAAAGTCTTACAAATGAAGGTATATCAGAAGTAGTTTTTGTAATCGGTTCTTCATGCGGGCTATCTAACATTGTTTCAAAGCGGGCAAATTTGAAACTCAGTTTATCAAAAATGACTTTTCTGCACCAGTTTGCACGATTACTGCTTGTTGAGCAGATTTACAGAGCGTTCAAAATTATAAAATGTGAAACATATCACAAGTAGACATTATCGCACTCACCTGCAAAATTTTGCCCCCTCCCCAATTATAATTAATAACACTATTTTAAGTATTTCACCTCATGCTGAAATGCCCAGGCAGAATGATTATGAATACTTTCAAAAGCTTCGCATTCAACTTCAAACTCTTTGACAACAGGATGATTTCTTAATTTTACAACAGCATCGCGCAAAACATCTTCCACAAACTTAGGATTATCCCATGCCTTTTCTGTTACAAATTTTTCGTCCTCTCTTTTCAAAAGAGGGTAAACAGGACATGAAGCACAGGACTCAATCAATTCGATTAAATCTTCAAGCCAGACCTGTTCACTTTCATCATAAGAAACCTTTACTTTTATAAAAGCGCGCTGATTATGCGCTCCGTTATCGGAAATTTCCTTTGAACAAGGGCATAGAGTTGTTACAGGAACAACCACTCCGAGAATAAATTTATAGTCATTATCCTCAATTCTTCCCTCAAAAGAACAATCATAGCTCATAGGTGCCGACATTCCGGTAACAGGAGATTTCTTATCTAAAAAATAAGTAAAATTAAACTCCAACTCACCGCTCTGTGCGTCAAGATTTTTGATAATTTTTTCAAGACACCCTTTAATATCAACACCAAGAAGATTTTTATTTTTCCATTCAGCCAAAACTTCAACAAATCTGGACATGTGCGTTCCTTTATAATCTTTCGGCAAAGAAACATTAACACGCGCCCTTGCACAAACGACCTGATTTGAATTATTTTTACGCTGAATTATCAAAGGCAGTTCCAAATGCTTAATTCCCACCTTTTGGATATCAACATTTCTGGTATCTTTTAAATTCTGTATGTCCTTCATTGTAATATTTCTTAATATTTAACTCTAAAATAGCAACTTTTTCATGCCGCTGTACTTTATATAAATATAAAGCTCTCTCTTCTTATTTAAACGGATAGGCCTTGAATATCAATATCAAGGTCTTTTTTTTGACTATTTTTCAGAAGCTTTATCCAGAAGACCTCTTATTCTAAGATATCTGTCTAATTCTACTCTGAATTTACCTAAATCCTGATATATCAAATTCGGCATAAGGACTCTGTTGTCATATTTCGGATCCAGAATATAAACTGTCGGGAATCCGGCAATACCAACATCCTCAACCAGTTTCGAATTTGCCTCATCTTCGACGTTTACCATTACAAAATTATACTTATTTTTATATAATTTGCTCAATATATTAAATTTAGGCATAAATTTCAAACAATACCCGCACCAGTCAACATAAAATACAGCAAGCATCGGCCTTTCGGAAGCCTCAACAGCCTCTTCATAAGTGATACCGATATGATAATCAGACGGATGCTTCGGCGCATTCATCATTGATACCGCTATAGCAACAGCTGAAGTACAAGCTAATGCAAAAATTATACCTAAAGTTATAAATATTTTCTTTTTCATAATATCCTCCACAATCTAAATTATACTAAAAAAATTAATTCATACAAGTTTATATTTTTAATAATTCTTAATATAAGACTTGAAATTTTATATACTATAGTATATACTAAGTATATACTAAGTGAAGTTTACTCTCGGTCGTCTTGTGTTTAATTTAATAAGAAGGAGTTTAATGAGGTATGAAAAAAAATTCGCCAGTAAAAATGAAAACCACATCCCAGTTTTCAAACCCGGCAAAAAATGAAATTTTGGAAGGCAGTTCTGACTGCATATTGGCCGCCTACATCAGAGAAATTTCCGACTACAAATCGCTTTCTCCCGCCGAAGAAAAAGAAACAGCAAAAAGAGCTAAAGAAGGAGACATTGAAGCAAAACAAAAGCTTATTAAAGCTAATTTGAAACTCGTTGTAACAATTGCAAAAAAAGCAATCCACATGTCAAATTTGCCTATGATTGATTTAATTCAAGAGGGCAATCTCGGGCTTATGGCAGCTGCTGAAAAGTTTAATTACAAATTAGGCTACAAATTTGCAACTTACGCCAGCTGGTGGATTAAACAGGCCATGTTTAAAGCTATATCAGAGCAGTCGCATTGCATGAAAATTCCTGTATATATTCAGGAAACATTGTCACGATTCTCTAAAATTAAAAGAGAGATGGAACGCGAAAATAACTGTCAGGTAAAAACAGAAGATGTGGCAAAAAAAATGAACATTGAACCTGATAAAATTGACACATTTTTATCAGCTTACACAAAATCAATTTCTATAGAAAGCGGTCTTGAAAACACTGACGGAAAAGAAATGAATATCGCAGATATTATTCAGGACGAAAAAGCATCTGCAACAGAAAATGTTGAATATGAAAATTTGAGAACTGATATTCTAAACGTACTTTCAACCCTGAAAGAAAGAGAGCAGGAAGTAGTAAAAATGCGCTACGGACTTGAAGATAATGCAAGAAAAACTCTTGAAGAAATCGGCAATATTTACGGCGTTACAAAAGAATGTATCCGCCAGACAGAATTGAGAGCTTTGAAAAAAATGAGATTCTCCGTGTTGGGTCAGGAAGTCCTTTCGGCTTACGTTGACTAAAGAAGGTAATATTTTTGTGTTTATTTATTGAAAGATTTAAAAATGCCGTTTTATAAAACGGCGTTTTATTTATATGTTTATCTTATTCTATAAGATATTTTGCAGAACAGCCTGCACCAGCAGCTTCATACACTGCACTTGCACTTGTCTTGCCAATATCTTTTGAGCACCCTGAACTGCCTGCTGAAGGATCGTTCCAGCCCTGAGTTTCTTCTGCTCCAAAAGGTTTTAAATAATTAATTCCCCCGTAATTTTTAGTAAAAATCCTTATAAGAAAAAAATCCTTACCAACCTGATTTGGCCCTTTTACTGCACTATTTACATCAACTCCTATTGTCAAACCCGACCATAATCCTCCAAAATTAAGAACTGTACCATCGGCAAGTAAAAAAGCAAAATTCGCAAAATCATAGCAGCTTACAGTCCCGTTAGCGCCAAGCTTTGAAACAGTTACACCAAGAGGACTGTATTTACTGCGAACATCATTTCCGGAAAAGCCATTTCAAATATTATCACCGTCAAAACCACATTTTTTAAAACCCAAAGGATTTTTTTGTGTTGATACAGAGCCACAAACATCAATGACATTTAATTCATTTTTAATCGCACTAATAAACTCCGCAGAATACAGGTACCCACTACCATCATCTACACAAGTATTAGGCCCCCGATACTGACAAATAGGGATTCCCTCAGACATAACTTTATTAAAAGCATTGTTAACCGTTGAATAAGCCTTTTTCCATTTCACAATATTTTGTCTGTCTTCGATTTTGGAAATTACAACAGGCAGCGTAATAGAAGCGACCACTCCGATTATACCGAGGGTAATTAAAACTTCTGCCAATGTAAATGCAGCCCACTTTTTAGGTGAAGGGTGAACAGTAAAACGTGAAGCGAATTTAGGTGTATAAATTCGTTTCAGGAAATTATTCTTCCCCTCCCTGATTAGGGAGGGGTTAGGGGCGGGTAGCAATCTTTTTAATAAGCAGCATAATTGAAACCCTTCCAAACCTTCCCTATTTAGGGAAGGCTTTATTTCTATGGAGGGATGGGGTGGGTATTGATCAAAACCCATCCTGACATTCCCTATTAAGTGAAGGAATTTATTTTTTAGTGAGCTACGCTCACCGATAAAGGCATACCATCCTACCTTCTTATCTTCTAATCCACCATAAAATCCCGCAACCGGTGCGGGATGACAAACAAAACCAATTCCTTCAGAGTCTCCAGCAGAGCCTAAAGTGCCCCCCCCCCGAAGGCCTCAACAATTTTTAATTTCTTCATAAATATTCTCCGTTTAGATATAAAGCATTTTTATTTTAACAGATATTCCACTTTTTTTCAAGTTTGTCATATAAACGGATGTATACTTTTTCAAAAAAAACATTAAAATAAAAGTATGAAAAATTTTTTGACGGTTTTGTTTGCAATAATAGTATGTTCCGGTAATTTTGCACTTGCAGAAGGAGATTTGTGGGATAACTACGGAGACCAAAATATTTACGGGCAGGAAGCAGTAAGCGATAAAGAATTTGAACAGGCTCTAGAAAGCAAAAAGGGGAAAAAGAAACGGGATAAAAATATTCCTAAAGGCGAAAGTATTCAGCAAAGCAACGAAACAGATTCTATTTTAAATGTTTCAAAGGAACTTCCTATACTTTTAATTCCTCTAAACCTCAAACTTCAAGACGGTTCAATAATTCCGACAGGACATTATCAGGTCGAAGGAGTTAAGGAAAACGGCAAAACATATTTAAAACTCTATCAGGCGCATTATGTAATAGCTAAACTTCCCGCAGCCGAAACCAATGATGATTTCGGGGAACAAGCAATTAATTTTGTAAAACTTGTTCCACACGGACAGGCTCATGTACAAATTGTTTTCGGCAACGTCAATTTTAATGCATATTCAATAATTGACATTGCAGAATAGTGTTGCTAAAATAATTGCACTAAAAGGGGGAAATATGAAAAGAGCAATTGTAATGGTTATTGATTCTATGGGTATCGGTGCAATGTCTGATTGCAGAGATTTCAATGATACACCTGAATGTAATACATTGAAGCATGTATGCGAATTTAATAACGGATTGAATGTTCCTAATATGCAAAAAATCGGACTCGGAAACATTCAGGATTTCAAAGGAATAGCTAAAGAGCCCAATCCTTCCGGGCAGTATGGAACAATGCTTGAAAAATCCAAAGGCAAAGACACAACAACAGGCCACTGGGAAATGGCAGGACTTATTTCTCCAAAACCGTTCTCAACTTATCCTGAAGGCTTTCCACAGGAACTTATTGAGGAATTTATAAAAGAAACAGGCTGCGGCGGAATACTTGCAAACCGTCCTGCAAGCGGAACTGCAATTATTGCAGAGTTAAATGATGAGCACCACAAAACAAAATTCCCGATAGTTTATACAAGCGCTGACAGTGTTTTCCAGATTGCGGTTGATACAGACTTAATACCGCTGCAAACATTGTACAAATGGTGTGAAATTGCAAGAAAAATTCTTGATAAAGGGGATTGGAATGTTTCAAGAGTTATTGCACGGCCGTACAAAGTTATTGACGGCAAACCTTCAAGAATTTCAAAAGACAGACGGGATTATTCTATGGTGCCCTCACATACTGTTTTGAATGACATAAAAAACTCAGGCGGAAAAGTTATTGCTATCGGAAAAATTGAAGATATTTTTTCAAAATCAGGAATAACTCATGCAATCCATACAGGTTCAAATAAAGAAGGGCTTGAACTTACTTTAAAAGCAGTCAAAAACGAACTGGAACTTTCAAAAATTGCATACCCTGATTATAGAGAAGTTAAAAGTACCACAGGGGATTTAATTTTTACAAATCTTGTCGACACAGACATGCTTTACGGCCACAGAAATGACCCGAAAGGATACGGTAAGGCTATTGAAGAAATTGACACTTTTGTTGATGATATTATCGAAAATATGACAGAGGAAGATTTGTTAATAATCACTGCAGACCACGGGTGTGACCCGACAGTTGAGGGTACCGATCATACAAGAGAGCAGGTTCCTGTTCTTGTATACGCAAAAAATATTAAGCCTGCAAACCTCGGGATTATTACCGGTTTTGATTATGTTGCAAAAATTATAAAAGAACATATTTTTTAATTGAATTTTAAAAATTTTTGTATTAAAATATAGTAGTGAAGAAATTCACAATTGTATTAAAAATAAGGAGAATGTAGAAATGACAGTAAAAGTAAATGACTCTTGTATCGGTTGTGGCGCTTGCGAACAAATTTGTGACGCCGTATTTTCAGTAGATGGTGTTGCTAAAGTTGACGAAGCAGCAGTTGCAGATAACATGGATTGTGTTAAAGAAGCAGCAGATGCTTGCCCTGTTAGCGCTATTGAAGTAGAATAAAATTATTACACACGCATAAAAAAAATAACCGGTTAAAAATTTAACCGGTTATTTTTTTATCTTCTGTATTCACATACAAAAACAATTCTTTGGGATGAAATATCCATGTCCGGGTTCAATGGTACAGTATTCCCGTATTCATTTTTTACTCCCTCAATTTCACAAATATATTTATCGGAAACGACCGGTTCTGAAGGAGGAGCAGACGTAGACTGTTGCATCTGATTTTGACGCATCTCCAAATCATCTATTCTTGATGTTAAACGGTTCTCTATATTATGGATCTCATCAGTTATGTTAATTAAAGTATTCTCATAATAGTCACGGGTTTCTGAAAGTTCGGTATCGGAATTGTCCTGTTGCTGTTCCTGTTCTTTTTTATCATTGTTATACTTATCAGCCATCATTGGAGCACTTATAATCATTACGACACCAAGAATAATAACAAGTACAATTGCGTAACCCATTGTGGAAAGACCAGTTCTTTTTATATTCATTAAACCATCCTTTATTTTTTATAAATAATATCATATAAATTTCGCTTATTCAAGTAAAAAAACTAATTTATAAAATCTATTTTAATTACTAGAGCAGGTAGTTACAAATATTAAATATTGTGCTAGAATATTATTGTTAAATAAAAATAAATAAGAGGGGAATTTATAAAATGAATAAATTTAAAGGATTGGTTTTAATATTAGCGGTTGCAGCAGGTTTAAGTGTTTGTGCACAAGCGCCTCAAACACTTATTGTAAATGCAAACACACCTACAAACTCCAAACAAACTGTAGCCTATTCTGTTGTTAATCCTTTGGATGTTGTGGCAAGACCAAATTTTTATATGAACAAAAATATAAAAATAAAAGCAAAATTTGATAAATTTTCAACATTAGGTTTGGATTACAAGCCCGCAATGAGAAGTTCCGAGAAATATATCTCATTTTTAATCCAGCGTCCGGACGTAACGGATCATAATATTCCTCTGTCCGAATTGAAAATCTTTCTTAACAGAACAGAGGCTGAAAAACATATTGACCTGAATTCCGGCGATATAGTTGAATTTACCGGTAAAGTTTTTTCAAGCGCACTGGGAGATGCCTGGATGGATGTGGATAAATTCACAGTAATAAGCACAAAACCTAAAAATGAAACAGAAACAAAATAAAAATAAACAAGTTTATTAACGGAGTTAAGATATGAGCAATCAGAAAAATGATATATTTTTGACAGTCCATGGACACTTTTACCAGCCGCCAAGGGAAAATCCTTGGTTAGAGGCTATTGAGCTTCAAGACAGTGCTGCACCGTTCCATGATTGGAACGAAAGAATTAATCAAGAGTGTTATAATCCTAATTCTGTGTCAAAAATTGTTGACAGCAGAAACAGAATTCTTGATGTTGTCAATAACTATGAACATATGAGTTTTAACTTCGGACCGACCCTTTTATCATGGATGGAACATTTCGCCCCGCTGACTTATGAAAGAATAATTAAAGCGGATATTGAAAGTATTGCCGAACACAACGGCCATGGAAATGCTATTGCTCAGGTCTACAACCATATTATAATGCCGTTAGCAAACGAACACGATAAAGAAACACAGATTAAATGGGGTATTCGTGATTTTGAATACAGATTCGGAAGAAAACCTGAAGGGATGTGGCTAGCTGAAACTGCTGTAGATGATGATACTTTAAGGCTGTTGGAAGCAAACGGAATTAAATTCACGGTACTTTCGCCTTATCAGGCTGAAAAATTTAAAAAAGATGGTGATAAAGACTGGACAGATGTAAGCTGGGGCAATATTGACCCGGCAAGGTCTTATAAATATAATATAAAATCTGCACCGGGGAAATCAATAGATCTGTTCTTCTATGACGGTGCAATATCACGTTCCGTTGCTTTTGACGAGCTATTGAAAGACGGCAACAAATTTAGTAAACGTTTAAAAGAAGGCGTTTCGGACTGCAGGGATTATCCTCAGCTTGTGCATATTGCAACTGACGGAGAAAGTTACGGCCACCACACAAAATTCGGTGATATGGCATTAGCTTATGTATTAAAAATTAAAGCTAAAGATGAAGGCTTCACTATAACAAATTACGGAGAATATCTTGAAAAATACAGAAGCGACTGCGAAGTTGATATTAAACAGGCTTCAAGCTGGAGCTGTTTCCACGGGGTAGGCAGATGGAAAGAAGATTGCGGCTGTTCTACAGGCGGTCATCCGGGTTGGAATCAGCAATGGAGAAAACCATTGAGAGAAGCTCTTGATTATTTAAGAGATGAACTCGTTGAGGTGTTTGAACAATGCGGTAAAAAATATTTCAATGATGTTTGGGATGTAAGAAATAAGTATATTGATGTAATTCTTGACCGCGGAGATATGAATATTCGCAATTTTCAACATGAAAACTTCCTGCCGGATTTGTCAGATGAAGACAGAGTTCACGCTATGGAACTATTAGAAATTCAGCGCCAAGCAATGTTGATGTATACAAGCTGCGGATGGTTCTTCTCGGAAATATCGGGCATTGAAACCGTTCAAATAATGAAATATGCTGCACGTGCAATGCAGCTTGCTTCTAAATTTACGGATAAAAATCTTGAAGAAAATTTCCTTAACATATTAGCACAGGCTAAAAGCAATATTCCGGAACATGGAACGGGAAAAGATATTTTTGAAAGATTTGTAAAACCGTCTATAGTTACAACAAAACAAATTGCAAGTCTTTGGGCGCTTTCATCCCTTTATCAGGATTTTGAAGATGAAGAACAGGTTTATTGCTATACGGTCACTAAAAAAGATTATAAACGTGTTCATAAAGGAACATCTACATTTGTTGTAGGGCATATTGAAGTTCAATCAAAAATTACACTTCAAAAATCAAATCTTGTCTTCGCACTTATGCAATATGCCGGAGGAGATTTCCATTGTGCTATAAAAGAATATTCTGATGAAACAGATTATAATAAGCTTAAAAATGATCTTATTAAAGTTTATCTTATGAACACCATCACTGAAATTATACGGGCAATGGATGAATACTTCGGTAAAGAATACTTTACTCTTAAAGATATATTCATTGAAGAAAGAAGAAAAATTCTTCAAATCCTTTTGAAAGGAAAACTTGCTAAATTTGCTCAAATTTATCAGCAAATGTATGATGATGGAAAAGGTGCAATATACAATTTGCAAGGTTTAGGACTTAATATTCCGGACGAATTTAAAATATCCGCGGCTTACGCACTGAGCCATAAATTCAATGATATAGTTACTCATTCCGGCGGTTTCCTTGACGATGATACGATTCAGCAGGCTGTTGATATAAACTTTGAAGCCAAGAGAATTGATATTCAGCTTGATAAAAAAAGTTCAAATATAATATTCAGCAAAAAAATTCTGCAAAATGTAAACAGGCTTGTACACAGTTTTGAAATACAGCAGGCCGAAGTTATTCTGGAAATATTTGATACGGTTGAAAAACTTGAACTCCAAGTTGATATTGCAGAGGCACAAAATACATATTTTATTAAAATATACCATAGAATAGGAGATATTCTGGAGGCTGATGCAGGAAGCAAAAACTCTTCAAACAGAAGATTTGTGGAAATGCTTCTTGATATCGGAGCAAAATTAAATATCAATACGGAATTTTATCAGAAAAAACTTGATAAATTGTTATTGCAATAAAATACTACCAGTTTTCAGAGCCGTATTTTTTATACAAATCAATATTTTTGTGAATTTTATGCCGAACAGCTTCTATCTTCTTTAATGTTTCAGGCTCTCTGGTACGCTTTGCAAGAAGCTCTAATTCAAGCAGTTCTTCTTTAGCACGTCTTATTTTTTGTTTGTCCTCTTCTCTTTTCCAGAAAAGCCACCCCTCAAATCCGCATCCCGGGGGAACAATAGCCCACGGGGATGATGGGAAATAACGGCAAAGGGTAGGACGATTTTCATAATTCCCGCATAAATTATCAGCCTGCAAATATTTACAGCGATAAAAAGTCATATCTTTTTCAACATAGTTACCGTCATCCTTTAATCGATTGATAATATTATCAACAATTCCCGCATCTACCTTTCTTGCATGATAAACAGATTTGTAGGGTTCAAAGATAGATAAAAAATCTATTGCCCCCTGATCTCCATCTTTTGCCATTTGTTTTAATTTTTCGTAAGGCATAGGAGCCGTAACTACGCGGCAGCATTTTCCGCACATTTTACACAGGTGCTGAGGACGTTTTGATAAATAATTTTCTTCATAAGAGCCCATAATTTTATTATAGCTATCATGCAAAATTTAAAGAAATTATGTAATATTTCTTAAAAAAAACGCAATAAATTGAAATAGAATTACTTTATTAATATAAGGTAGCAGTAAAAGGTAGTTTTATATGCAAAATTCTGTAGGACAACAAAATATACAGCAAAATATTATACCGCAAAATAATCAATATCAAACAGCACCTGTTCAACAGTCTCCAGCACAATCTCAAACTGTTCAACAGGCACAACCCTACGTATGCACTCCTCAATATCAGCAGCCGCAGAATCAAAATGTTCAGGTTCCGAATTATTCAGGAGTAAATATTCAGATATTTAATCCTTCAGTAACACCACCCGGAGCGACAGCACCTGTCTATAATGTTAATGCTCCGAATTACGGGACAAATCCGGTAAGCGGATGCTATCCCTCAGGATATTATACAAACAACTGGGGAAATCCTGCAAATAGCAGCAATAATACAAACAATACGTCAAATACAACAACTGAAACAACAACAAAAAACGAAAAGAAAACTGAAAAGCGTGAAATTGTTCAATTAACTGACGACTATATCAGAAATCTTGAAAACTATTTAAACAGCCAAAATAAAGAAGTAAGGCTTATGGGTGCAAAAGAGGTAGTAGCAAGACTTGAAGAAGATCATTCAAGAAAAGATGATAAAGCATTAAATGCATTGGTTAACAAAATGCTTCAGGATCCATATAGTCCTGTAAAACTTCTTGCAATGGGTGCGTTAGATTCAAGAATTGCAACAGGTGATGCATTCACGGTAAATCTTCTGACACAAATGCAAAACTCTAAAACAGGTTACGGACAGGATGCACTACAGGCCTCAAACATTCTGTTAAAAATGTCCGGACAAAAAGTTGAAAAAGAATTTGAAGTAAAAGACAATAAAAAAAGTACACAAAAAACAGAAACAAAATAGGTAGAAAATGAGTATCAAAACGGCATTAACATCAGTAAAAAGTAATTTTACAAAATATCTTGCCAAAGGGGCAGGTGTTGCTGCGCTTGGCATTATTGCGTATGATGCTCATATTGTCGGAAAGCTTCAAGCAGATGTTTACTCTAAATCAAGAGATGCAAATGCCGGAATAAGAGCATTTGACAATACACAATATCTCTCAAGTCCAAGTGTTACAACTTCTAATTTAAAAAAAGGCGTATTCAGATGGGAAATTGATAATAATCTCCGCAGTTTTGTTAATTCTGCAATCGGATATTTTAAAGGATTCGGTACAATGCTTATTGACAGTGTCATCCCTCTCGGACTGGGCTTAGGAGCTTTACTTGGAAAAGGTAAATGGGCAAAAGGTTCTGCCATTGGTCTTGGTATATACGGAGTTGTAAAACTATTCAAAGATGTTTTGGGATTTGGACAATATAACGATTTAAACAAAAAATTCTAATTCATTGTTCTTTATTCTCAAGCCACTTTTCATATAAATCAGGCCGTTTCGATTGTGTACGCTCTAAACTTTTTTCAAGACGGAAAGCATTAATATCTTTATGATTCCCGTTTAACAACACATCCGGAACTTTTAACCCTCTATATTCTCGCGGTTTTGTGTAATGCGGATATTCTAAAAGCCCGTTTGAAAAACTATCCTCATCTGCCGATTCTATTTTCCCTAAAGTGCCTTCAAGCTTTCTGCTTACCGCATCAATAAGACATAAGGCAGGCAGTTCACCGCCTGTCAGCACAAAATCCCCGAGCGAAATTTCTCTGGGTTTTATAATTTCTCTTATTCTCTCGTCAAAACCTTCATAATGCCCGCAAAGCAGAATAATTTGTTTATACTCTGAAAGCTCATTCACGATACTATCATTTAACGGTTCTCCCTGCGGAGAAAGCATTATAGTTGCACAATTTTCGCATTGTTTTATACTTTCATAAGCATCAACATACGGCTGCGGCATCAAAACCATTCCCGCCCCGCCGCCATAAGGGGTATCGTCAACTTTTTTGTGTTTATCGAGCGTAAAATCTCTTGGATTAATTGCATTAACTTTTATTATCCCTGCTTGAACAGCACGTTTTAGAATACTAAAACTGCAATAATTTTCAATCATTTCAGGGAAAAGTGAAAGAACGTCAAAAATCATTCTACTAATCCCTCAATATTGTTAATTACAATTTTTTTATCTTTAATGCTTACGTCTGTAACAATAGCTTTCACAAACGGTATAAGAACAATCTTTTTCGAATTTGTTTTAACAGAAAGTAAATCACTGGCTCCGTTATTTGAAACTCCGACAACAAACCCGAGTTTTTTATTGTTTTCATCAAAGACTTCAAGGCTTACAAGCTCATCTATCAGAAATTCATCTTCTTCAAGATTTTCTCTTATTGTTTCTTCTTCGACATAAAGAAACGCGCCCTTATATTCCATCAACTCATTAATAGAATTTATTCCTTCAAACTTCACAAGAGCATAATTTTTATGCAGACGAACATTTTCTATCACAAGCGGTTTGTAATTATGCTCAACTTTAACAAAAACTTCGCTTAACGAACAGAAAAAGTCTTCCTGATTTTTAGTAAAACCAACTTTTGCCTCGCCTTTAATTCCATGGAAGTTTAAAATTTTACCGACAGAAATATATTTTGTCATAATTTAAGCTTCCGGAGCTTCTTCAACCTTTTTAGGTTTTCTGCCTCGTTTAGGTTTTACTTCTTCAACCGGTTTTTCCGCTTCGACCGTTTCATCCTTAGAAACTTCTTTTACTTCAGGTTCAGCTTTTGTTTCTTCATTTTTCTTTTTAAATTCTTCTGGCAAATCAGGTCTATCTTGATTCCAACGGTTTAACCCCATTTGAGAGCGAATAAGACCAATACCGACATGAACTCTCCACTCATCCATTTTTAACTGGGCTGCAATAATTTTGTGGCAGCCAATAGGAGGCAATGGCAGTAATGGTTCATAAAGATTTTTAATTGCAAATAACTGATCCGGAGAAATAGCCAATTTTCTTTTCGGGAAAGGCAATTTCGGAAGCATCATTTTTTGTCTTACAAGATTAATCCCGAAGAATACTTTTCTCGGTTCAAGACCTATTTTTTCGCCTATTACTTCATGGCAGTCAGGATTTGGTAAAGGAAGCATTGCCTTATAAAGCTTTTCTATCTGTTCCAACTGCTCCTTACTTACAAGCAACTGTTTAGGTGCTTTATTTTTAGGGCGTTTATTCTGGAAGTTTGGTCTGCCACCGGGACGTCTGTTCTGGAAATTATTATTTCGGTTAAATCCGCCTTGCTGAGAACGGTATCCTCCGCCTTGAGGTCTGTTATAACCGCCTCTGTTATCGCGGTTTCTGTTATTATTATTTCTGTTGTAACCGCCCTGATTATATGAACGGTTTCCGTAATTATTATTTTGATAATTTCTTTGAGGCCTTTGATACCTTTGAGGTTCAGGGCTGCCACCGGCACTGTAATATCTTGGAGGTTCTTCCGTTCCGCCTGCGCTGTAACCGTTTAAAGGTTCCTGAACTGCCTGTGTTTCTGATTTTTGTTCATCTGACGAAGGAGATGAAGGGTTAATCATCATACTTTTGTCGGGATATAAGCAATCAGGACAAATAACTCTTTTGGGGTTTTTTGTTTCAAACTCACGACCACATTTGATACACTTGTTTACATACATAATAAAAGCCTCTTAATTAAAAAAATAATAACGTAATTCCGGGTTAATAAAAGATAAGAATTTCTCCTCAGTGTAAAAAATCGATTTCTAACTCTATATCAATGTATTTATTATAACATGCCTGTAAAATATTTGCAAGTACCATGGCTATTTTTCAAGAAAAAATGTTACAGGGCCGTCATTTATAAGCTCTATATCCATCATTGCGCGGAATTTACCGGTCTTAACGGGGATATCTGCGTCTTCCATACATTTAATAAAATATTCGTATAAATCAACAGCTTTTTCAGGTGCCGCAGCATTGTCAAAAGACGGACGCGTACCTTTTTTACAGTCACCGCAAAGGGTAAATTGCGAAACGACAAGAATTTCGCCCTTTACATCTTTGACAGATAAATTCATTTTTTCATTTTCATCTTCAAAAATTCTCAAAACAGAAATTTTTTGAGCAAGCTTTTCGGCATTTTCCTTTTCATCTGTTTTTTCTACCCCGAGAAACACCAGTATGCCTTTGTTGATAGAAGAATAAAGCTGATTATCTATTGTAACAGAAGCTCTTTTTACACGCTGAATTAATGCTTTCATCAGTTTTTAACCCTTCCGCTCAACTGTCCGCAGGCAGCATCAATATCTGCTCCGCGCTCCAAACGGACAGTTACTTTTTTACCAGATTGTTCCAAAAGAGATTTAAAACGCATTATTGAATTATTTGAAGGCTTTTGATAATCATTTTTCTCTGTCGGATTATAAGGTATCAAATTCACATTACATTTTAAGTCATGGAGATAAGAAACAAGCTCTTTAACACTTTCCAATGTATCATTCAAATCCTTTATAAGAAGATACTCAACAGTTATTCTTCTGCCTGTCTTTTCAATGTAAGTTTTCAGGGCTTTTTTCAACTCCGGCATAGGATATTTGTCTTCGATTTTCATTAATTTTCTTCTTACATCGTGATTCGGTGCATGCAGAGATATAGCTAAGGTTGACTGCATATCAAGCTCGGCGAGGCTGTTTATACCCGGTATTATACCTGATGTCGAAACAGTCAGACGTCTTGCGCCGATTTGGAAGTTTTCATTAAAAATTTCCATTGCTTTCAAAACGTTATCAAGATTTAAAAGCGGCTCACCCTGCCCCATAAAAACAACATTAGTCACTTTTAATCCTGTATCTCTTTGAATTGTCAAAACCTGTTCTATAATCTCTTTATACGTAAGGTTTCTAATAAATCCGCGTTTACCCGTAGCACAGAAAGAACAATTCACGGCACATCCGACTTGAGAGCTTACGCATGCCGTCAAATTTGCTCTATTATCAAAACGCATTAAAACTGTTTCTACACACTCGCCGTCAGGATATTCAAGAAGATATTTCAAAGTACCGTCAGCACTTTCCTGTTTAACTTTGATTTTTGTATCGGTAACTGCCGCAACTTCTTTAAGCTGTTCTCTGAATTTTACAGACAAATCCGTCATCTCATCAATACTCTTAACGGATTTTAAATAAATCCAGTTATGAATTTGACGCGCCCTGAATTTTGAAGCTTTTAATTCATCTGTTATTTTTTCTATTTCACTCAAACTTAAACCTGAAAGTATTTGCACAATTATATTTCCTTTAAAACTGCTTACCTTCCTAGCCTCTTACCTTCTTATCTTCCAACGATGGTAGCTTCTGTTTATAGTAATCAATAATTTCCATCATTGAATGAAGCATTAAAGCAACAGGTTCAACCTGCAGACGCCACTCATAATAACCGCATGATTCGGGAAGAATACTCAACGGGTTGTCAGGGAAATCTCTGCATATCTGAGGTCTGTTTTCATAATCCGAACAACGTTTGCAATCATTCAGTCTGGGACAATGATAAAAATATACATCTCCCTCAAGATTGTTTCCCAATAATTGAATGTATTCCGGATAAACTTTTTCGGCTTCCTCTTTTGAATTATAAGGAATAAAAATACTTGTAAACTGGGCTGCAAACTTGTCACCGTTTTTTGCTTTTTCTTTCAACTGCTCAGGCGAGAATTCCGAACAAGCTAAGTTGCAGCATGTTGCACAACCTTTACAGGAAAAATTTTGTCTGAACGCAAGAATTTCATTCCACTTTCTGTATATTTCATGGGAAATATCATTTTCAAACATATCTAACACAGCAATTTGCCACTTTTCTCCATCGCTGTTCTTTGCATAAGTATCAAAAATATCGCCTTTCAAATTTTCAGGGCGTAATTCTTCAACCCTTTGCTTAATAGCATCAACTGTAGTCAGAAAAATTTCGCGATATTTCCTGCGCATATTTGTGATTTTTTCTGCAAGATCTTCCATAACTACAGTTTAGCATAAAAAAGTTAATTATTGCCGAACAAGAAATTATACATTATATTCATCTGGCTGTCCATTGCAGTTCCGCCTTCCTCGGTTGAAGGCTTTACAAGATTTAAGGCTTTACCGTTGTAATCAACAGCTTTGATTTTGCCGTCAATCTTACCTGCTTTGTCACCATTGTGGCCTATAGACATATCAAACATTGACATCATTGCGGCAACTTCTTTTTTGTCAGCAACACCGTCATTATTTATATCCAAATGTTCAAAAATATTTCTTGCCATTTCTCTTTGTTCGTTCAAACTTAATTCACCTTGAATAGACTCATCAAGTTGAGATTTAACAAATTCGTCTACAGTGAGTTTATTATCATTATTACCATATTTACCGTCGATATGTTTTATATAAGATTCTCCGAAATTTAAAAATCCGTTTTTATACATATCCTTCATTTTTTGAATTTCTTCAGGAGTTTTATTCATTTTATCGGCAAGCAGTCTGTATTCATCAGGAAGAACTTCAAATGTCTGATTTGAAATTCTGGAATGCTCCTGAGTTCTCTGCTCTTCTGAAGAAATAGAACCATTCAAAATTTTCCCTAACAATGCTTTTTCGTCAGCAGCAATCCTTTCAGTAAACTTTACAAACTGTGCACCGCTATCCCCTGAAACATATCCACCCTGTATAGCATTTATTCCCATATTAAAAAACCCCTTTATAATTTTTCCTATATTTCTATAAAAAAATTAATCAGGGGAAAATTGATAAATCAGGACTATGAAATATCCCATCTTCCGCATGTACCGCCCCAGCGTGCAATAATATTTCCTTTAATATCTTTTATTTTTTCAACATGCTGTACTTCTTCTCCGCCCTCAACAATTGTTATAACCTCACAATTGTTAGAGCATCCAGTGCAGTCACAGGTAATTGAATGGAAATGCATTTCGCCGACCTGCCATCCTTTGAATTTTGTAGGAGCATCGGTATATTGATGATTTTCCATTGCAAGCAATGCCGCGCCGATTGCACCCATTGTCTGGTGGTTTTCAGGAACTACTACTTTATGTCCCAACGCTTCTTCAAAAGCTTTTACCATACCGGAATTTGTTGCAACACCGCCCTGGAATGAAAATACCGGAAGAAGTTCTTTCCCTAAAGCTAGGTTTGAAAGATAGTTTCTAACAAGAGCCTGACAAAGTCCGTACAACAAATCTTCCACAGGATAACCTAATTGCTGTTTATGGATTAAATCACTTTCTGCAAAAACGCCGCATCTTCCGGCAATTCTTGCAGGATTTGTAGATTTCAGAGCCGTAGCTCCAAAATCCTGAATAGGAACATTTAATCTGTTTGCCTGCTGGTCAAGAAAACTTCCGGTACCTGCCGCACAAACCGTATTCATCGCAAAATCCGTTACAATCCCGTCACGAAGAATAATAATTTTACTGTCCTGCCCGCCGATTTCAAGAATAGTTTGAACTCCCGGGACATTAATACTTGCAGCAACCGCATGAGCTGTAATTTCATTTTTTATAACATCTGCGCCGACTAAAGCTCCGGCAAGATTTCTTCCTGAACCTGTTGTTCCGACCCCCATGACTTCATAATCGGTTAATTTTTTTGAATAAAGCTCATTAAGACCTTTTTGAACAGCCATAACAGGTTTTCCTGCCGTTCTAAGCATATAGCTGTCCACATATTTACCCTTTTCATCAACAAGAGCAAGTTTTGTCGTTACCGATCCTACATCTATCCCTAAATATACTGTTAAACTCATAATACTTCCTTCTTTAAATTATTCTATACAGAAATATTATCACAAAAAAAAATAAAAGACTCATTCTCAATAAATGAGTCTTTTACATTTATTTATAAGCATTGAGTAACATTGATGCCGTATTTCGTCCCCCCTTTTCCCAAGGATTACATGAAAGGTCAGTTGCAACATAAGGCGGTTTATTTAAATTTCCGCGCGAACCAAAGGAAAATAAATCATGTCCCCATTTGTTCGGCCCTTTCATTCCATTTATATCAATTGCAAAAAGTCTGAAAGAAGTTCCATACAGTAAAATAATTGTACCATCAGAAAGGACATAGGCAGTACAGTTGTTTTCTAATTTATTTTGTGTCCAATTAGCACAACCAGAATGCTTTTCCAAAGCTTCTTCATCAGATAAACTGTCATCCTGTTCTTTACTGTAAGTATCATTACCTGTATATTTAGGGATACAGCCGCCTTTTAATGCATTACCTTCACATTTTTTTATAATATTTAAATGTTTTTCAACTGCAGCTGTGAAAGTTTCACACTCTGTAGTTCCACCCACATAGTCCGAAGGTAAAGGAGATCCGTCAGGCAATTCAAATTTAATACAAATACCTGCATCATTTTGTTCGACGCACACACTTGAAGGATAAGGATTTTTATCCCAATAATAACATCTATAATTGTACTCTTCATCTGCATATACAGCCTGAAAAGCCTGTTGAATAACAGAATATGCCCTTTTAAACTGCTGTTTTGCAACCATATCTTTATACTGTGACATTAAAGCGGGTATAGTAATCGCAGCAACCACACCGATTATGGCGAGGGTGATGAGGACTTCCGCAAGGGTAAACGCGGCTCGTTTTTTAAGTGAAGGGTGAAGGGTGAAACGTGAAGAGAATTTATTTTTTAGTCGATAGGACGATAAGACGTTAGGATGATAAGTGCGCTTCAATAAATTACTCTTCCCATCCCTGATTAGGGAACGCCCGTTTTGCAGAGGGCCAAAGGCGGAGCCGTACCCGTTTATCGCAAAACGGGCAAGACAGGGGCTAGGGGCGGGTAGCAATCTTTTTAAGAAACAGCATGATTGAAAACCTTCCAAGCCTTCCCTATTTAGGGAAGGCTTTATTTCTCTGGAGAGATGAGCTAGGTATTGTTTGCATCCGCTTAAGCCAGAAGTGCCCCCCCCCCGGATGTTCTTAATAAAATTTAATAATCTCATATACAGCTCCTTTCCAACATTTACTTATTTAGTATAACAGAATTGCCCCGCTTTTTCAAGCGGGGCAATTCCAATTAAGAAAACAAATTTCGCTTATTTTGATTTTGTCGGAATTCTCATTGCATAGAATGAACGAACAACGAACACCAATGCAATTACTAAGAATATCCAGCCAGCAATCGGTGCAATACATCTGAAAGATTCAGAAATTGCAATTTCCATTGCGAGAAGCCCGAACAATGTTGTGAATTTGATAATCGGGTTCATAGCAACTGAAGATGTATCTTTGAAAGGATCACCTACAGTGTCGCCGACTACAGTAGCTTCATGAAGCGGAGTGCCTTTTTCTGCCAAATCAACTTCAACGATTTTCTTAGCATTATCCCAGCATCCGCCTGCGTTTGCCATAAATACAGCCTGGAACAGACCGAATACGGCAATAGCAATCAAGTAGCTTACAAAGAATGCTACAGGAGCTGATGTCATGCAGTTTGGAGCTGACAAACAAGCAAAAGCAAGTGCAAATGCAAACAATGCGATAAAGATATTTACCATACCCTTTTGAGCGTACTGTGTACAAATTTTTACAACTTCTTTTGAGTTTGCAACGTTAGCACTCTTAGAATCAGCTTCTCCAAGTTTAATGTTATCCTTAATATATTCAGTTGCAGAGTATGCACCTGTAGTAACAGCCTGCATAGATGCACCTGAGAACCAGTAAATTACTGCACCGCCTGATAACAAACCAAGCAATGTATAAGGATTTAACATATTCAAAATCATTTCAGGCTCGATACCTAATGTTGATTTGATAACAAGAATAAGTGAGAAAATCATTGTTGTAGCACCAACAACAGCTGTACCGATTAATACAGGTTTTGAAGTTGCTTTGAATGTATTTCCTGCACCGTCGTTTTCTTCTAAGTATTTCTTAGCATTGTCGAAATCAGGTTTGAAAGAATATTCTTTTTCGATTTCTTCGCCAACATTCGGAATATCTTCAATTAAAGATAATTCATATACTGATTGAGCGTTATCTGTTACAGGACCGTAAGAGTCTACAGCGATTGTAACAGGTCCCATACCCAAGAAACCGAATGCTACCAAACCAAATGCAAATACTGAAGGATATATCATCAATGTTTCAGGAATATGTGTTGATGCAACATAAGCCAAACCCATTAACAATACGATTACCATACCAATCCAGAAACCTGAGAAGTTACCTGAAACGATACCTGAAAGAATTGTCAATGAAGCTCCGCCTTCTCTTGATGCTGTTACAACTTCTTCAGTATGTTTTGCCTTCGGAGAAGTAAAGATTTTTGTAAATTCAGGAATTAAAGCCGCACCTAAAGTTCCGCAAGAAATGATTGCAGAAAGTACAAGCCATAAATTTCCGCCTAAATCAGCCAATAACCAGTGGCTTACGCCAAAAGTCATTACAATTGATAAAATAGATGTTAACCAAACAAGGTTAGTTAACGGTTTTTCAAAATCGAATTTTTCAGTTTTTGCTGCATAGAATTTATCTGCAACATTGTTAATCCAGTATGAAACAACTGAAGTAACAATCATTAAGAATCTCATAACAAAAATCCAGGTTAATAATTGAACCTGATTTGCTTCACCGGCTACAGCAAGCAAGATAAATGAAACAAGAGCAACACCTGTTACACCGTAAGTTTCAAAACCGTCAGCTGTAGGTCCGATAGAATCGCCTGCGTTGTCACCTGTACAGTCGGCAATAACACCCGGGTTTCTCGGGTCATCTTCTTTAATACCGAATTGAATTTTCATCAAGTCTGAACCGATATCGGCAATCTTTGTAAAGATACCGCCGGCTACACGAAGAGCAGATGCACCTAAAGATTCACCGATTGCAAAACCGATAAAGCATGCCCCTGCTATTTCACCCGGAACAAAAAGCAAGATGATTAACATCATAATAAGTTCAACAGATACAAGGCAAACACCGATTGACATACCTGCTTTTAAAGGAATATTCATAACATCAAGCGGTTTACCTTTTAAAGATGCAAATGCAGTTCTTGAGTTTGCTAAAGTGTTCATTCTGATACCGAACCATGCAACACCGTAAGAACCCAAAATACCTATAACTGACCATGCAAGAATTATCAATACATTTGTCAAAGGCATTTTTTGCAGGTAACCGAAGTAAAATGCGATACACAGACCGATTAATACTTCAAGTACCAAAAGGAATTTACCCTGTTGAATTAAGTAAGTTTTACAAGTTTCGAAAATAGTGTTTCCGACATCAGCCATTGCTTTGTGGACATCTAATTTCTTAATTCGTAAAAATTCAATAAATCCGAATATCAAACCTACAACGGAAATTGCAATACCGATAAGTAATAAATTAAAGCTTTCGGGACTTGCATTTTTGATACTCGGAACAACTAAATCCGCTTCGCTTGCAAGAACAGGCGAAACACCCATAAGCAACATAGCCAAAAGAGCCATTAATGCTTTTGGAGAAGTCAACTTTTTAATCATAATCTCTCCTTCACTAAAATAAGTTGTCCTACCTCAAACTAATGTTTCTATTATAAAACAAACTAAAATTTTTACAATAATGTTAAAAAAGATTAATAAAGATACACATCTTCCAAAAGCTTTATCTCAAACTCGCTTCCGGCAGGGATTGAAATTCTTCCGCCCTTAGACCAGAGGGCAAATACAGGAGAGCCGACAAAATTAACGGCATAAACAACCATTCCAGATAAAACAGGAATAGGAGAAATTAATATACCCACAGGATTGTCCGCCAGTTTTGAAGATGTTCTTCTCGTCTTTTTATAGAAATTTTCTCCTTTATCAACCTGATTTGCAACACCTTTCCAGTAACTGCGTTTACCCTTCATATTGTTAAAGAATATTTTTTTCATATTAGCTTTTGTAACTTTACCGTGAACGCTTTTTGTCTGACCGTTTACTGTAATACTGTCGACCATAAGTACAACAAGTCCGCCGTTGCCGCTCATTTGCGGCTGGTGCGAATCTTCAACTACTGCAGTAAACTTTGTTCCTTCCGGTATTGTAATATATCGCTGGGTTACAGGCTTAATTGATGTAAAAGAAACCTTTGCCCCTTCTCTTAAATAATCCGAGATTACAGAATTTGACTTAACCCTGAATTTTGTACCTTTTTTAATTCTTATTGCAGTAGATTTATCGTATTTATAATCATTTTGGAATTTTTTAACTCCGATTTGAGGTTTTGCATCAGGGGTAACAGGCAGCGTCTTTGGCGGCGCCGTCGGGGTCGATGCCGGTGTTTGAGAAGTCTGCGGAGCCGTAGACGGGGCTTTTGGCAAATCAGGAAGTGTCTGTTCTAATTTTGACGGGTCATAAGTTCTCCTGATTTCATCATCAACGGAAGCGTCCAGCTCAAAAGCAAAACAGGGAGATAACAGCATAGAACAAACAATTGCAGCTAATACGCCCTTCACTCTTCACACCTCACTCTTCACTTGCTCAACATTTCATTAATAGCTTTTGCGGCTTTTTTACCTGCTCCCATGGCATTAATAGCATTGGATTCCCCGACAGGCGCAACATCTCCGCCTGCATATACTGTCGGAATATTTGTTGCGCGGGTTTCTCCGTCAACCGTAATATATCCTTTTTTATCGGTTATAATTTCAATCCCGTCAGCTTCTGCAGAACGCTGTATAATCGGATTTGGGCCGGTGCCCAGTGCAACAATTACAGTGTCAAGCTCAACTGTTTCCGTTTTTCCCGTAGGCACAGGTCTGCGTCTGCCTGATTCATCAGGTTCGCCGAGTTCCATAACTTCAAGTTCAACTGCTTTAACATAGCCATTTTCTCCGATTATTTCTTTTGGAGCATACAGGAATTTAAATACAATACCTTCTTCTTTGGCATGTCTGATTTCTTCAAGACGGGCAGGAAGTTCCTTTTCAGTACGTCTATAAATAATATAAACTTCTTCAAAACCTACACGAACAGCTGTTCTTGCCGCATCCATTGCTACATTACCGCCGCCAAATATTGCGACTTTTTTACCAACTCTTAATGGAGTCGGGCTGTCAGGTTGTCCTGCGTGCATCAGATTAACTCTGGTTAGAAACTCATTTGCAGAGAAAACGCCGTTTAAGTTTTCTCCGGGCACATGAAGCATTTTAGGCAATCCTGCACCGGAGCAAATGAATATTGCATCAAATCCATCCTCTTTTAACTGCTTCAAAGTAATAGATTTCCCTACAATAACATTCGTATGGAATTTAACACCCATTGCCTTAAGGTTTTCGATTTCTCTATCAAGAACAACACGCGGTAATCTGAAAGGTGGAATGCCATATCTTAAAACTCCGCCGAGTTCATGCAGAGCTTCAAAAACTTCTACCTCATGACCTGCTTTTCTTAAATCACAGGCAGCAGTCATACCGGCACAACCTGAACCGACAACTGCAACTTTTTTACCGGAAGGTTTAATTTCAGGCATTTCTGCTTTTGTATTGTCACCGACATACCTTTCTAAAGCACCGATAGCAACAGGTTCACCTTTAATACCAAGTATACATTGTCCTTCACATTGTCTTTCCTGCGGGCATACGCGGCCGCAGACAGACGGAAGCATACTTGTCTGACGGATAATTTCACCGGCTTTATTCAAATCACCGTCTTTAATTGCTTTAATAAAATCAGGTATTTGAATATTAACAGGGCACCCGGCAACACATCTCGGATTTTTGCAGTGCAAACATCTTGATGCCTCAAGTTTAACCTGTTCTTCGGTTAAATTACTTTCAACCGGTTCAAAATTATGACGTCTTTCAATTTTATCTTGTTCTTTTACGTGTTGTCTTTCTATAGCCATCTTTCCACCTTCTTATTTAATCTCTATCAATATTTTACTTTAAAAAACATTCAGTGCAAATAAATAAAAAAAGTTAATAAATCATTGTAATTCAGGCATTATTATCTTTAAATATTATTATGGATATCACTGAAAAAAGCCGAAAATCTCTCGAATTTGATAAAATAGCGGAAAGACTGGCAAATTACGCAAAAACTGCACAGAGTAAAGAAATTTGCCTTAAAACTCTGCCGTTTACTGATATTGTAAAAATAAAAAAAGAGCTTCAATGCACACGTGAGGCAAAAGCAATTCTTGATATACCATCGGATATTCCGATTGAATTTGTTGCTGATATTGAACAAATTAAAAAAAATATCGGCTCGACTTATCTTTCGGAAGAAGAACTTATTGATGTTGCAAAAACACTAAGAACGTCAAGACTCGTTAAAAAATTTCTTTCGGATAATCTTGAAAACGATTCAATAATACAAAACTTGGCACAAAATCTGTTAGTCGATAAAGAACTGGAAGAAAAGATTTTTGCAACATTTGATGAAAATTTAAATATAAGACAGGATGCAACACCCGAATTAAAAGGACTTTATTCCGCTCTGAGAGATAACGAAAAGAATTTAAAAACAACTGTTAATTCACTTTTAAATTCTCCCGACTTTACAAAACACCTGCAGGAAACTATCTATACAACACGAGATGACAGAATAGTGTTTCAGGTTATGGCTTCATCAAAAAGCAAAGTCCCCGGGATTGTACACGATGTTTCCGCAACAAACAAAACATTTTATATAGAACCGCAGCAGATAGTTCCGCTCAATAACAAAATAAGAGAAATCAAATCAAATATACATTCGGAAATGGTTAGAATTCTTGCGAATCTGACATCTCTAGTTAAAGATAAAATAAGAGAACTTGTTTTAACCGAACAAATTCTTGCAACAATTGACTATCATTTTGCAAAAGCGCGCTATGCAGTAAAAATCCATGCAACAGAGCCGGAAATTGTTACTCACAAATTCATTGAGTTTGAAAATATGAAGCATCCACTATTGATTGACAATGTTGAAAATGTGGTAACAAATAATTTTGAAATCGGCAAAGATTACAAGTCCGTTATAATTACAGGCTCGAACACCGGCGGGAAAACAGTTACAATAAAGACCATAGGGCTATTTATCCTTATGGCAAAAGCTGGAATGTTCCTGCCCTGCACTGCAGCAAAAGTTTATCCGTTTGAAAATGTTTACGCCGATATAGGTGATGAGCAAAGCATTTTACAAAATCTTTCAACATTTTCATCACACATGACAAATATCATAGAAATTTTAGAAGAATGCAATGAAAAGACTTTTGTACTCCTCGATGAAATATGCGCAGGCACTGACCCTGTAGAAGGTGCCGTTCTTGCGCAGGTCATACTTGAAAAACTCGCAGAAAAAAATGTTTTTTCAACGGTTACAACCCACTATGGAGAATTGAAAACTCTTGAGTACACAAATCCGTATTTCAAAAACGCTTCGGTTGAATTTGATACGGAAACTTTAAAACCGACATACAAACTTCTTATCGGGATACCGGGGTTGAGTAATGCTATCTCAATCGCTTCAAATCTCGGGCTCGATAAAAGTATAACAGAGAAAGCCCGAAATATAGTTGTTTCCACTAAAGACCCGTCAATACTTGTTGTGGAAAAGCTTCAGGAAACTCAGGCAAAACTTGCACACAATCTTGAAGAAGCAGAAAATCTCAAAGAAACATCGGAAAACTTGAAAACCGAATATGAAGAATCACTTGCTTCTTTAAAAAAAGATAAAAAGAAAACCGTCAAAATAATAAAAGACAAATTTGACAGGGAAATGCTTGAAGCAAAAGCAGAAATCAAAGAAATTCTTGACGAACTCAGACGCGAGAAATCCGAAAAAATTGCCCGCAGATCTTATGCAAGACTTGCCATAACCGAACAGAAATTTAAAGGCAAACTTTCTGAATTTGATGAAAAACAGCAGTATGAAAAAATTGACTGGAATAAAATTAAAACCGGCGACAAATTGATTTTGAAAGAGCTTCATCAACCCGTAACGGTTCTTGCACTGCCGGACAAAAACGAAAATGTATCTGTACAGATGGGCAACTTTAAAACAAAAATCAAATGCGACAAACTCGCACCTTACGATTCGGCTTATGAAAAGAAAGAAAATGTTTACCGCCCAAGTTCTCTTGAAAAATTTGAATTAAGAAGAACAAATATCTCAAGTACTCTTGACTTGCGCGGTTATAAGGTTGAAGATGCCCTTGACAGTCTTGAATTTTACCTTGATAAAGCAAGCCTTGCAAACCTTGCATGTGTAACAATTATTCATGGACACGGTACAGGAGCATTAAAATCTGCCGTAAGAGACTTTTTATCAACATCACCTTATGTTGCAAAATTCCGCCCCGGAGAAGACGCTGAAGGCGGCGACGGCGTGAGTGTGGTTGATATAAACTAAATTTTTACCGATAAATTAAAAAAAAATATTAAATTTTATCCTTGCAAAAGTAGTAAAAAATGCTAAAATAAATTCTGTAAGAGAGAGGATAAAATTATGATAATGATTGAAGATATAAGAAAAGAACATGAGCTTGTTGATTTGTTCTGCAGTCTTGCAGAAGTTCCATCCCCTTCTATGCACGAAGAAAAAGTTGCGGAATGGATTAAAAATTATTGCGACAAAAATGGAATAGATTGCAAATTTGATGATTTTAAAAATGTAATTATAAATATCCCGGCAACAGACAGCTCCAAAGAACCTCTAATGTTGTCTGCTCATATGGATGTAATAGGAGATGACACTCCTGTAAAAACTTATGTTGATGAAAACGGTTTTATTCACGCAATAGATAGAACTTTAGGCGGGGATGATAAAGCCGGCGTTGCAAATGCTCTTTATTTTGCAAAAGAACTTGCAAAATCAACAATGATGCATGGCGGTCTTGAAATTATGTTTACCCGTGATGAGGAAAACGGGCTGTCTGGGATCAGAAACGCAAACTTGAAAAATTTCAAATCTAAATACGTTCTTGTCCTTGACAGCGACACTTTAGGGCAGTGCGAAGTATCAGGCGCAAGCTATACTTTAGCCAGAATCAAAGTCCACAGCTTCAAAGGCGGGCACTCAGGTATTGATATCGGTGACAAAACAAGAGCAAATGCAGCAAAACTTATTGCAGATTTAATATCAAATCTTCCTCAGGGAGTTTTCTATGAAGAAGAAGGAACAGTAATTACTTCTTGCAATTTAGGCGGAATTTCAGCAGGAGATATCAATGTAACCAATATTATTAATACCGATGCAGAAGTAAGTTACTCAATCAGAAGCTCCAGCCGTAAAAAAGAAGAAGAATTAAAGATGAAAATGGCTTTAACTGTTGATGAATTTAATGCCGCACATAAAAATCTGGCGGATGCCTCAATTGAATTTGAAGAACACTTGCCGCCTTTTGAAAAAGTTGACGATGATTATATCCCGATACTTTTTGAAACTGTCGCAAAAAAAGTCGGAGTAAAACCGGATATAACATCATTCCATGCCGGTGCAGAAACCCACATTTACGCAAATGAAACAAACGCAAATAATGATAAATTTGTACCATATTTGCTTGGTCTTGCAACAGTTTGCAATATGCACTCAAAGAATGAATATCTGGATTACAAATCAATGATTAAAGGACAGGAATTATTAAAAGAATTATTCAAATCTTTTAATTCATAATAAAAAACTCCTTCATATAAAGAAGGAGTTTTTTTATTTTCCAGTTTTCTAAATGGCTACAGTTAAAGTTTCAAGTTTCAATTCTATAGGTTTTTCATCAAGAACTTCAACCTGAAGATCCTTCGTATCCATTACCTGTCCAGTTGATGTATGAACTGCGGGTTTTGATGTTACAGTTTTGGGAGTTTTGGCTGTATATATTCCCTTTCTCGCATTCACAACTGCCGGATCCGGATTGACTTTTTGTCTTTTAACATCAGTCATAATCTTGTTTACAAAACGTCTTGTTTCTGCATACGGAGGAATTGCATTATATTTTTTTACATTTCCCGGGCCGGCGTTATAAGCTGCTAATGCTAATTCAACAGAACCGAACATATTATACATTTTTTTGTAATAAGTAATTCCGGCTTTAATATTTTCATTCAGAAGATAAGGATTATATCCCATTCTTCTTGCTGTTGACGGCATAAGCTGAAAAACACCAACCGCACCGTGCGAACTTCTCGCTTCGTGTCTGAATCCTGATTCTGTACGCGCTATACTAAGCGCTATTGCAGGATCCACTCCCATTTCAATAGCATGTTTTACTATTGTCGCTTTTACAGAATTTACGTCAGCTGCCTGACATTGTGCATGGGTAAACAACATACACAAAAGTGTAAAAGTTAACAGTAATAATTTTCTCAAAATGTAATCCTCTACGTTGTAAATTGAAATCCTTAAAAATTCCCTAACGACCCATTTCTTCAATAAGTCAAAAACTTTTAAGAATAAAATTGTACTTACACTATATAACAAAAAAATAAAATTTCAACCCCTGAGGATCAAATTCGCGAGTTCAAAACCTGCTAAACACAAGTCATATCAGGTTTTAAAGTGTAATTGTAACAATTATTAAGCACCTGATTTTTTATTGATTTTTTATATTTTTCTTCTGTTTTGACAAATTTATTTTCATGATAAAATCTATTTAAGTAAAAAAGGAGAATGTATATATGGAAAACAAAAAATTAGCAACAATTGGTGTATTTGGAGGCTCTGGATTTTATAAATTCCTTGATAATATAGAAGAAGTAAAAGTCGAAACTCCTTACGGAATGCCGAGCGACAATCTATTTATCGGTTCTATCGGCAGCCATAAAGTAGCTTTTATGCCAAGACACGGAAGAAACCATACTATACTTCCCCATTTAATTAATTACAGAGCAAATGTCTGGGCTATGAAATCCGTCGGCTGCGAAAGAGTTATTTCTCCTTGCGCTGCAGGAAGCTTGCAAAAGCATGTTAAACCGGGTGATTTTGTAATTTGCGACCAGTTTGTTGACTGGACTGACGGCAGAAAGTCAACCTTCTTTGAAGGACCTGTTGTTACACACCCTTCTGCAGCTGAAACTTACTGTCCCGAACTCAGACAACTTGCGGTAAAAACTGCTAAAGATCTCGGCATTACTGTTCATGAAACGGGAACAGTCGTAGTTATAAACGGTCCTAGATTTTCAACTAAGGCAGAATCCAAATTTTTCACAAATCAGGGATGGGAAGTCATAAATATGACAGCATTCCCAGAAGCTTACCTAGTAAAAGAAATGGATATGTGCCCGTTGAATATTTCATTGATAACAGATTATGATGCGGGATTAGTCGGTGATGTTCCGCCGGTTTCTCATCATGCAGTAATTGAAGTATTTGATTCAAATGTGTCTAATCTTAAAAATCTGCTTTTCAAAATGATTGAAAATATTCCGGAAGAAAGACAAAATTGCGAATGTGCAAATACTAAAAAAAGTTCTCAATTATAAACAGGTGAATAATGATTAACAATTTAATTTTCGTTGTAAACAGTTTTTTTCAAATATATTTTTGGCTCATACTTGTAAGATGTTTGCTGAGTTTTATACCCAGTATTGACTGGTATAAACAACCGTTTACAGGTTTAAAAGACGTTACTGATTTATATCTTGATATATTCAGAAGAATAATTCCGCCGGTCGGAGGATTGGATTTTTCGCCGATTGTTGCGGTTATCGTTTTACAGATATTAAATTACTTAATCATTTATATTCTGTTTCTCCTTAAATAATTCAAGAGCCATTTGAATTTTGTCCCTGTGAGGAGTTTTCTGATTTGCAATTTTATCTTCAAAATCTTTTATAACTTTATTAAGCTCTTTTTCAGAATTTCTGAACCAGAGCTTTTTAAAATAGCGAAGAATCATTTTATCTTTGATGAAATCAAATCGTTTTACAAATCCTCCACCGTCATATAATTTCCCGTTAATCGGTTCATTAGAGAAATCAATATACATTAATCTTATTACATTATTCATATCCAAAGGAGAAGTTGTTTTAGAAATATTCTCATCGGCAAACTCTGTAAGTGCGTAACCGTTTTTTGCGTCAGAGATATAATGTCTGGTAAATTGAGTTTTATCAAGCCTGTGACCGGCTGCAAATTTTAAATAAGTCCAAAAATTCGCTTCCGCATAATTATTTTTCATCCTTGAAAGTCCTCTTACCGGATTATCAATATTATGATAAACCTTAAAAGCCTTGTCGTGCATGATTTTCTCACCCTTGCTATTCTTGAGAGAAAATTTAAAAACATTGCCCCAGGCACCTTTTCCTGCATATTTTAACTCTGACGTAATCCCTGATGGCAAAATTCCTTTAAAACGCCTGTTTGCAAAAGCAGATATACTTTCTTCAAATAACGTCAAATCAGCTTCTAAATTTGTAAAATCATAAGATATTAAATTTTGTTCCTTTGCGGATTTATAACATTCTCTCAGATATTTTGACAGGTCAGACAGAGCACTTTGAAACGCTTTTATTTTTTCACCTTTATCCGTTTTAAACAAACAAATAATCTCCGGCGGGATATTCCCGACAACGGCATTTTTCATTTGCGGGATAAATTTATCATAAGCAAGGTAATTTAAATCTGCCCGAAAAAGCTTTTTCAAACGGGAAGGATAGCATTTTTCATAATTTATTAAATTTATCTTTCCTAACATATTTTTTATAAGTGGTGTAAAAATTAAAATTGCCAGAATTTTCAATACTTGTAAAAAATTTTAACTTAATATATAATTCACATTATGAAAATTGTAATATACGGTGCAACAGAAATAGGCTGCCTTTTGGCAACCGAATTTTTTGAAGACCATGACATCACAATAATCGACAAAGAAGAAAACCGGACGGATGAATTTAATAAGCTGGATATAAGTTTTATTCAGGGTAATGCATCTAATATTGACGTTTTAAAAAGTGCGGATATTAAAAATACTGATATATTTATTGCCTGCACGGGAATTGATGAGGCTAATATCGTTGCCTGCCTTTCTGCAAAAAGATACGGCGGGGTCAGAACAATCTGTTTCGTAAGCAGAGAAGAATACAAAAAGACTCTGAACTTTGAAAAAAACAGCGAAAATTTCTGTGACTTCTTTATTGACTATATAATCTGGCCTGAAGAACTTCTTACACAAGAAATTTTCAGAATTGTAACCGTTGCACATGCTCTTGACGTTGAAAACTTTGCGGACGGCAGAGCAAGGTTACTGGAATACAAAGTTCAACCTTATCTTGATATTATCGGGAAAAAAGTTAAAGACTGCGGATTTACTAAGGATACCCTTATGGTAGGCTTAACAAGAGATTCACAGCTTTTTATTCCAAACGGTGATACTGAAATTATGGAAGGCGACAAACTTATTTTTATGGGGACATCTCATTCCTTAGACATCTTAGCCGGAACTTTCTTCCATAAAAAAGAAATAGTAAAATCAGTTGCAATTATAGGCGGCGGCAATGTGGGAATGATGCTTGCCAAAACCCTTGAAAAATTAAAAATTAAAACAAAAATTATTGAAAAAGATTATGAACGCTGCCAGCTTCTCGCAGAGGAACTTTCCAGCACTCTTGTAATAAACGGGGACGGAACCGATTTAAAGCTTCTTGATGAAGAAGAAATAGGATCTGCTGATGTGGCAATAAGTGTAACAAATAATGATGAAAGAAACCTTTTATGCTCGCTGCTTGTAAAACAGCTGGGGATAAAAAGAGTTATAGCCAGAGTTTCGAAAGTTTTAAATATCCCGCTTTTTGAAAAAGTCGGTATAGATATTGCAATTTCTCCAAAGAATTCGGCGATAAACGAAGTCAGAAATGATCTTCTTGAAAACGATGTTGATATCCTTGCAACAGTTGAACAAGGACAGGGAGAAGTCTTAGAAATCAATGTACTGCCGGAATTTAACAACAAAAAAATTATGGAATTGAGATTTCCGGAGCGTGCAATTATAGGTGTGATTCAAAGAAAAAATAATATCATCATTCCTTACGGAGAAACAGAAATTAAAACAGATGATATTTTAATTATATTCACAAAGGCTGAAAATGCCGTAAAAATAAAGGAATTTTTTAAGGTAAAGTAAAATGCGCTTAAATTATTTAGCAAACGCAATAGGTTTAACAATGATTTATATAGGTCTTGTAATACTGTCCCCTATTGCAGTTGCACTTTACTATCAAGATTATTCATCAATTTTACCGTTTTTAACGGCAGGTGTTATTTCTGCAGGTTTTGGGTATATTTTCAGAATATCGGTTCCTAATTCAACAACACTCGAAAATCTCAATGATATAAAAAAAGCAGAAGCACTGTTTGTCGTAGCATTTTCGTGGATAATATTCGGTCTGGTGTCTGCCATACCGTACCTGTTTTACGGGATTTCACCGATTAATGCGTTATTTGAGTCTGTTTCGGGAATTACTACGACCGGAGCAACAATTTTAACTGACTATAATTATCCTCAGGCATTCTTTTTCTGGAGATCTCTGACGCAATGGCTGGGCGGTTTGGGAATTATAGTATTATTTATCGCAATATTACCCCAGTTTGCAGTTGCGGGACGTCAGATGTTTTTCGCCGAAGCCCCGGGGCCTACGGAAGATAAATTTACCCCAAGGATAAGAAATACTGCGTCGGCTCTGTGGAAAATTTATGCAGGGTTAACTGTTTTACAGATAATTTTGTTAATGGCATTTGGTATGAGCGGATTTGATGCGGTATGTAATTCTCTTTCTACACTGGCTGCAGGCGGTTTTTCTCCAAACTCGCAAAGTACAATGGGGTATCATTCTAATTATATTACCTGGATTATATTAATTTTTATGTTTCTGGCAGGAGCAAGTTTTAACATTCAATATCAAGCTTTAGTTCAGAAAAAGCCTTCAATATTATTCAAAAATGAAGAATTCAGAGTCTATTTCGGAATGATTATACTTATGGCAATACTAATTACAATTTCCCTTGTTATAAATTGCCATTCAACAATATTCCAAGGATTTACAGATGCTTTATATCAGGTCATCAGTATAACAACATCAACTGGAAGCGCCAGTGTAGACTTTATTAACTGGGATTATACATCTAAACTTTTATTATTTATGGTAATGTTTATGGGTTCCTGTGCAAGTTCCGCAGGCGGCGGTTTAAAAATAATAAGATGGATGATTATTTTTAAAGCGATGAAAAGTGAACTATTAAAAATCCTTCATCCAAATGCAATTATAAATATTAAAGTTGATAATAAAACAGTACCTGCAGATGTTGCAAGACAAATTGTTGTATTTGCATTTTATTACTTTTTAATTTTTGGAATAACATCAATTACTATATCTATAGTTGAACAAAGTACAACAATAGGATTAAGCAGCAGTATAACTGCACTCGGTAATATAGGGCCGGGCTTTGCAAAAACAATAGGCCCTATGGCAAGCTTTGACGGAGTACATTTTTCAACAAAAGCAATTATGATATTCAATATGATGATCGGGCGTCTGGAATTAATTCCGTTTCTTGTAATGCTTCAAAAAGATTTCTGGTCTTTAAAGGACAATTAAAAATTTCCACCCCATAAATGATTAAAATGAACAAAATATGTGATTTAATCGTTACTATATTATAACGAGGTTTAACTTGAAATTTCATATAAAAACAGCGCTAGTAGTAATATGTTTATTGTGCTTCATTCCTGCATCATTTGCAATTGAGCAGATGAGTGTTGAAAAAAATGCCGTTTTGAATATTAAAGATTGTATTGAAATTGCGCTTCAAAACAGCCCCCTCATCAAAAAAGCCCGTTATAACTACGGTATTGCAAAAGGAAACCTCGGAGTTGCCAAATCAGACTATTTCCCTACCTTAGGCATAGGCACAGGCTATAATTTTACTGACAATAAAAATAGCCGAAGAAATACAAACAGCAGTATATATTCTGCTGAAGCTAATATTAGCCAGCTTATATGGAACTTTGGCAAAACCAACGCAAATATAAGAATGTACAATTTTGACAGGATTGCAGCTCTCTATGAATTTGAAGATACTGTACTTCAAACTATTTTTGGTGTTAAAACAAACTATTACGGCGTACTTGCCGCAAAGGCAACGCTTGATGTTAACAGAGCAAATGTTCAAATTAATGAAAGAAACTACCAGAGAACAAAAGCGTATTTTGATGAAGGGATAAGATCAAAAATTGACCTTGTAAATGCTGAAGTTAACTTAAGCGACTCAAAAGTAACTCTTGTAGAATCAGAACGTGCATATAAAAATGCTCTTGTTCAGCTTAATAATTCAATGTACATAGCATTTGCTCCTGAATATGAAATAGAAAATACAGAAACATTTAACTTTCAAACTAACTATGTACCAGTAAATTTAGAAAAAATTGACGAGAAAAAAGATTTAAGCAAACCGCCTAAAGATGTAAGCGATGCTTTTTTGACTTCTCAGGTGGAAAAAATAAATGTGCTAGATAATTATAAGTTTGAGCCTTTTCCCTATACATTTGAAGAATCTGTTAATCTTGCATATAAAAACCGACCGGATTTAAAGGTTTATGATGCGAGTTTAAATGCAATGAAAGAAGCATTGAAATATACAAAACGCGAATATCTTCCGGAAATTTCAGCAACTGCAGGCTATGGCTACCGCGACCAGTATAATACAAACTCATTTAACGTCGGGGTTAATTTAAGTACTTCCGTTAATATTAAAGGGCAAAAACACAGAATAGACAATGCAAAACTTCAGGTTCAACTGGCAGAAGCCGAAATAGATCAAGCAAAACAGGATATTTATTTTGAAGTCCAAAACCTTTACATAAGCATGATACAATTAGAAAAACAAATTCCTTTGCTTGCGGTCAAAGTAAAACAAACTCTTGAAAACTTTGAACTGGCTGACGGGAGATACGCAGTAGGACTTGGCGATTATATTCAGCTTCAGGATGCAAAAGTAAATTACAATAATGCACAGGTTTCTTACGTTCAAACAGTATATAATTATAATGTTGCAAGAGCAAACCTTGAAAAAGCGATTGCACTGCCTCAAAGCATTACAACAACAATAGAGGATGACAAATGATAAAATTTGAAGACTTTAAAAAATTACAGATAAGAAAGCGCCACATAGTGATTGCCAGCAGTATAGCATGTATTGCAGCAGCAGGAATTATCGGCTTTGCGGGGAGCAAACAGGTGAAATATACAACCAAACATGTAAAACTCTGTACAATCACTCAGGTTGTCGAAGCATCAGGAACTATAAACCCCGTAAATACAGTAAGCGTTGGTTCAACTGTATCAGGTCTTATCAAAGAAATTTATGTTGACTATAACGATGTTGTAAAAAAGGGACAAATACTGGCCCAAATTGACCCTGCAAACTTTGAAGCAACAGTTCAGCAAAATCAGGCACAAATCAATAATGCACAGGCAAATGTTGCAAGATTACAGGCAGTTGCAGATTTTGACAGACAGCAATATATAAGATACAAAAATCTTTATGAAAAAAACTTTGTTGCCAAAAGCGAGCTTGATGAAAAATACAGTACGTACAAATCAGATATAGCCCAGATAAATGCAGCTAAGGCGCAAATCAGCCAATATCAGGCCTCTTTAAAAACAGCTCTTACAAACCTCGGATACACAAAAATAATTGCTCCGGTTGACGGAACCGTCATTTCAAGAGAAATCGACCTTGGTTCTCCTGTTGCTGCAAGCTTTCAAGCTCCGGAATTGTTCACAATCGCTCAGGATTTGACAAATATGCAAATTGAGGTAAGCGTCTCGGAAGCCGATATCGGACAGGTTGCAGAAGGACAGGATGTTACATATACTCTTGACGGGTACCCTGATTTAACTTTTAACGGAAAAGTTACACAAGTGAGATTATCCCCGACAACAGAATCAAACGTCGTAACATACACAGTAATTGTTGATGTTAATAATGAAGATTTGAAACTTAAACCGGGAATGACAGCTAACGTTTCTATAATTACGGACAAAAGCGAAAACGTAAAATGTGTACCTAATATGGCATTAAAATTCACTCCGGATATCAACGGACCTAAATACAAAAATCAGGGTATATGGATTTTAGAAAAAGGAAAACCAAAGCGTATCGAAATTGAAACAGGCGCAAACAACGATACATCCACTGAAATTATTTCCGATAAAATTCAAGAAGGAACAGAAGTTATCACAGGCATAAGAAGTAAAAATGCAAAGTCAGGAAATAGCGGCAGACCGCCGATGCCAAGGTTATAAATATGAGTTTAATAGAAGTCAAAGATGCAATAAAAACATACCAGACAGGTGAAGACAGCTTCAATGCCCTAAACTGTGTTTCATTATCCGTTGAAAAAGGCGAATTTGTAGCAATTATGGGCGCTTCGGGGTCAGGCAAATCAACTTTTATGAATATGCTCGGAACACTTGATAAGCCGAATTCCGGAAGCTACTATCTTGATGGTATTGATATGCTTTCTCTGGATACAGACAACCTTGCAATGGTTAGAAATGAAAAAATGGGATTTGTATTTCAGGGATTTAATCTTATATCAAGAACAACCGCACTGGAAAATGTTGAACTGCCGATGATTTACAAAGGGATCCCCGAAGAAGAAAGAATAATAAGGGCTAAAAAAGCTTTAGAGATAGTCGGGCTCGAAAAAAGAGAAGATCACATGCCAAACCAGATGTCAGGCGGACAGCAGCAAAGAGTTGCCATAGCCCGTGCTATCGTAAATGACCCGCCGCTTATTCTTGCAGACGAACCGACAGGAAACCTTGATACAAAAACAAGTATTGAAGTTATGGAATTTTTTGTTAACCTTAACAAAGAAATGGGTAAAACAATAGTTCTTGTAACTCACGAACCTGATATTGCACAGTATTGCAAACGTGTTGTCAGATTTAAAGACGGAAACATAATTTCTGATGAAATTAACACACACACAACAATTCCATACTAACGTAAAACTATGTCCTCCCCTTGCGGGAGGAACCGAAATCTTCAAAAGCCAACAGAAAGTGAAATCGAAACATGTCTGGTTTGAAGATTTCGAGGAGGGGTCATGATTGATTTTAAATCTTTAGTAAAAATGGCGGTAGTTTCGCTGAAAATAAATAAAATGCGTTCTATACTTACAAGCTTAGGTATAATCATTGGTGTCAGCGCTGTAATTATAATGCTTGCAGTAGGTACAGGCGCCCGCGAAAAAGTTCAAAAAGATATGGAATCAATGGGCAGCAATCTTCTTACTATCCGTTCAGCGTCGGCCAAAACCGGCGGTGTAAGAATGGGGCTTGGCACCCGTCCGACTTTAACCATTAAAGATGCAGAGGCTATCAAGAAAAACGCAAGGGGAGTTGCAGCAGTAGCCTCCGTCAGCTCGGAATCTAAACAACTCACATACGGAAATCAGAACTGGGCAAGTACAGTTTACGGAACAGAACCTGAATATTTTTACATAAAAAATTATGAAGTTAATGCTGGCAGAGGTTTTATTCCCGAAGATATCAAAAACTCGGCAAAAGTCGCAGTTATAGGTTCAACCGTAGCTTCTGAACTTTTCGGAGATTTGGATCCTATCGGAAGAATTATGAGAGTCGGCGGAATACCTTTCAAAGTAATCGGAACTCTTAAATCAAAGGGTAGTATGGGACCTATGGATCAGGACGATTTAATCTTCATCCCAATAACCACCGCACAGAAAAAAGTTTTCGGTACAGCTTTCCCGGGAACCGTTTCAATGATTGTTGTGAAAGGCACGGATCCCGATGATGTTTCGCTTGCCGAACAGGATATCGAAGAACTACTCATTGAACGTCACAGAATAGGTAAAAATCAGGAAAACGATTTTGAAATAAGGAACTCCGCAGAATTTCAGGAAAGAATGAAATCAACAGTCCAGACATTCGCAATTCTTCTTGCATCAATTGCTTCCGTATCGCTTCTCGTCGGAGGGATAGGTATTATGAACATAATGCTTGTGTCCGTAACCGAACGTACAAAAGAAATCGGGATAAGAATGGCAATCGGAGCAAAACCTTCTGATATCAGAATTCAATTTTTGATAGAATCATTTTTATTATCCGTCATCGGCGGGTTAATCGGAGTTGCTGTCGGCATAATCGGCGCTCAACTAGTCCAGATTTCAGGTGTAATGACTGTTTCAATATCGTTATTTTCAATTCTGCTTTCACTCGGCTTTTCAGGAGCTATAGGCGTGCTATTCGGTTATTATCCCGCGTACAAAGCATCCCTTTTAAATCCGATTGATGCATTAAGATATGAATAAGTTATCTCCAGAGATAATCATCTTTGATTTGCCAACCATCTTGTTGAATAAGTGCACCACAATAAAAACGTTTTGCTGTTCTACTGTTACAACTAAACTCTGATCCATCTTTCAAATCATCTCTAGATTTTCCAGTCCCGAACATTTGGAGCTTTTTAGCAGATGAATCAACACTCAATACAAATACATCACGCCCGTATATATTAGGGCCAGACTTACCATTTATATCGACAGTAATCAGAAGACGACCATTTGAAACATATTTAGAATTTCCTTTATCATCTTTTTGAACGATAGTATCACTTGCAATATTATATAAAGTACCGTTCGTAGTAATAAATATTCTTCCGTTAGTTATATTCATTTTGTATGAAGTTTTATCCAAAGATGTTATCATATAATTAGAGCATTTATTCACGTTATCTGAGCCACAATCAGTCGCAATCTGCATATATTGCATTATATAAACCTCGACAAATTTATCACGTTCAATTTTAATTAGATCAGACGAACTTTCAATTCCAGACTGTATATAACTCCACCCTGTCATATCACCATAATCAACTTGTGCACGGGTCAATGCCTGTTCAAGACTTGAAACAGATTTTTTCAATTCATTAACAGTAACCTCTTTTTGATACTTGGTAATCAGTGCTGGTACTGTCATTGCGGCGATTACACCAATAATGCCTAGGGTGATTAAAACCTCTGCTAAAGTGAATGCGGCTTGACGTTGACTGTTCGGCAGAGCTACAGGCACAGCGCCTTCCACTAATGTGAAAGCAGATTTTTGTTTATTTTTAAACAGGCTTTGAACGCCGATACTAGCATACCTTCCGACCCTCTTATCTTCTAATCTTCCAAATAAGAGATACTGAACCAAGTTCAGCATGACGATATTGGCCTGACCTCCTGCCTTCGGGGCTACCGGCCCTCCAGCCGAGCCTAGAGTGCCCCCCCCCCGACATTCTTAATATCTCTTAATCTTTTCATACACCGCTCCTTTCCGCATCAAATATTAATTCTATATTAAAACTATAACACATTTTAGATTTTTTAACTACAAAGCTTCCAGTGCTGCGATTTTCATATCTTTCCAATCCGGAGTTCTGCCTGGACCAAACCATATTTCCTGAGCCGCAACCGCTTGAAAAATAAGCATATCCAGACCTGTTATAGTCCTTAAATTTAACTGTTCAGCAGCTTTTATCAAAACAGTTTTTTTAGGATTATAAATAACATCGTATACAACAGCTTCAGGATTTAATGTTTTAAGTGCATACTCCTCAACCGGCATCATATCTCCGGCTTTCCCGAGCATTCCGATTGGAGTTGTATTGACAAGCATAGAATATTCACCTAAGTGTCTTATATTTTCTATCTGATAAACATTGAAGTTTACAGAAGGGAATTTCCGTCTTACATAATTCATCAATTCTATAGAATTAGGTATATTGCGGGTAAAAAATGCAATCTCCTCAACTCCGCATTCTGTCAGCGCAACGCAGGCAGCATGCGCGGCCCCGCCGGTTCCAAGAATTGCAACTTTTTTACCGCGTAAATTGATATCTGAAGGAATTGCTCTTTTAAACCCTATTACATCGGTATTATAAGCTTTCAAAGATTTATCTGCGCCGATATAAACAGTATTAACTGCACGGGCAAGATCAGCATATTTATCAACCTCATTTACAAACAGAGAAACCGGAAGTTTTAAAGGAATTGTAACGTTAAATCCTTTATATCCGTTCGATTTCAGCCATTTAATTCTATCCACAAGGCTGTCCGGCGGAGTTTCCAATATATCATAAGTTGCATTAATTCCAAGGCTTTTAAATCCTGCTTCGTGTATAACTTTTGAAAGCGAATGCCCGAGAGGATATCCGATAAGTCCGAATTTATTCTCTCTGGTATCCTTGATTTCCGGTTTTACCGGTTCATTTATAGGATTGCTGTTATATTTTGGCGTTTCATCCATCCTTGAAGGACCGAAAATATATGACGGGACTTCTGTCCTAACAGTTTCAGGCTGCATACCGCTGAAAAGCTGATGAATATTTTCCTGCTTCTGTTCATTATTTAATTCTTCCTGAATCGTTCTCTGAACATATTGAGGCTGAGCCGAAGGAATATTGTTAAGCTGAACTGCAGATTCTTCCTGCGGTTGAACAGGCGTTTGAACAACAGTTTTTTCTTCAGTCACAGGAGAAGAAGTCCCTTGTGCCTTCAATTCTTCTACTGTTATACCTAATTTTTTTGCTTTCTTTGCCAGATAACGTTCATACAACTCAGGATTCATCTTTTGTCTCCTTATTAAACTTATAGACTTTCCGTCTGAACAGATGCATCATCAACTTCTTTCTTGTAATGGCATTTTATATTGGAACATGTAATTACATCGCCTTTTTTCAAAACTTTTTTTACAAGAAGCGAACCGCATTCAGGGCATTTTTCGCCGGTAGGCTCGTTCCAGAGGACAAAATCACAGTCAGGATATTTATCACAGCCGAAAAATACCGTCCCGCGTTTTGATTTTCTCTCAACAATAGTACCCTCTCCGCATTTAGGACATTTTACGCCGGTTGATTTTCTGTAAGGCTTTCTGTGTTTGCAGTTTTCGTTTGTACATTCCATATACTTGCCGTAGGGCCCAGTTTTAAATATCATATCAGAACCACATTTTTCGCATTTTTCTTCACAAACCTCGGGTTCTCCTGCCTGTTCCTCATCAGATTGTTCGGAAAGCGCATTTAAAGACATCATTGTTTTGCATTCCGGATACCCCGAACAGCCCAAAAACTGCGAGCCGTTTTTACCTATTCTTAATACCATAGGCTTTCCGCAGTTCGGGCATTTAATTTTACTTTCAATCTTAACACGTTCATTATTTTGAAGCGCCTTATTAACCTCTTCAATGAACGGAATATAAAATTCCTGCAAAACATCATTCCAAACAGCTTTTTTTTCGGCAATTTTATCAAGTTTTGTTTCCATGCCCGCAGTAAATTTATAATCCATAATATCTGCAAACTGCTGTACAAGCTGTTTTGAAACAGTTCGGCCCAAAAGGGTCGGATGAAGCGCCTTGTCTTTCTTTTCAACATATTTACGGGTTTGAATAACCGTAATAATAGTTGCATAAGTAGACGGACGTCCTATGCCGTATTCTTCCAGAGCTTTAACAAGCGAAGCTTCGTTATATCTCGGCGGAGGCTGTGTAAAATGCTGTTTAGGATTTACTTTTTTACAGTTAACCTTATCGCCTTTTTCCAGATCAGGAATTTTAGCATCTGCGTCTTTTTCTTCTTCATCTGCATCATTATAAAGCTTCAAAAAGCCGTCAAAAGTAACTTTGCTTGTGCCTGCTTTCAAAGTGTAATCGCCTGCTTTAATTTCAATTGATTTATTTGCTATTTCAGCGTTTGCCATCTGTGAGGACATAAACTTATCCCAGATAAGCTTATAAAGTTTATACTGGTCGCTGTCAAGATATTTTTTAATACTTTCAGGAGTTCTTTCAGGGTAAGAAGGCCTGATAGCTTCGTGCGCGTCCTGAACATTTTGCTTTCCTTTTGCATAAATATTCGGCGTTTCCGGATAATACTTTTCTCCGTAGTTAGCAAAAATAAAATCTTTGGCCATCGCTTGAGCATCGTCTGACACCCTTACACTGTCCGTTCTCATATAAGTAATCAAACCGACAGGAGTTCCGTCAATTTCAATACCTTCGTAGAGTTTTTGGGCAACCTGCATTGTCTTTTGAACTCCGAAACCAAGTTTTGAGCTTGCAGCCCTCTGCATGGTTGAAGTTATAAAAGGAGCTGTCGGCTTTCTTTTCATTGTCTTTTTAGTAACTTTGGAAACCTCAAACTCTCTTGATGGGTTTTGAAGATAGTCTACTATTTTTTGAGCTTCTTCCTGATTTTTAATAGTTTTTTCAACTGCTTTATCTTTAATTTTAGAAAGTTCAGCTTCAAAAGTTTTTCCGTCTTTTTCCAAATCCGTATGGATTGACCAGTATTCCTGCGGTACAAACGCTTCAATTTCTTCCTCGCGTTCGCATATCATCCTAAGCGCAACAGATTGAACACGTCCCGCAGAAAGGTTTCTGTTACCAATTTGTTTCCAGAGCACAGGACTCAATTTGTAACCTACGAGTTTATCCAGAATTTGTCTTGTCTGCTGCGCCTGAACCATATCCATATCAATAGCGCGGGGATTTTCAACCGAATGTTTAACAGCTTTCGGAGTAATTTCGTTGAATACAATTCTTAAAATCTTATCATCAGGCACTTTTAAAATCTGTCTTACATGCCAGGCTATAGCTTCTCCCTCGCGGTCTGGGTCGGAAGCAAGATAGATTTTATCAGCTTTTTTAGCCAGATCATTCAATTTTTTAACAACCGCCTGTTTTCCGGGGATTACTTCAAACTTTGGTTGAAAATGGTTATTTATATCAAATCCTAAATTTTCTGTTGAAGGATCTTTTGTCGGCAAATTTCTAACATGCCCGAAACTTGCTTCAATCTGATAACTGTCGCCAAGAATTTTTCTGATTGTTTTTGATTTTGCCGGCGACTCAACTATTACTAATGCTTTTTCTTTACTTTTACTTTTTGCCTCTGCCATTTATTCTAACCTTCTTCAGAACTATGCTCTTTTTCTTTTTTAAGTATATCTAAAACAGATATATCTTTTTGTCTTTTGAATATTTGTCCGGGGAACAAACACCAAATCAAATAACAAGTTACATTGATTACAATATTATGTATTAATAAATTTAAAGCCATTAAAATAATCCCGATAATAACAGATAATAATTTATCAGATATAATATCCCAGCATCTTTTTGTAATACAAACAAAATTTACTACTAGCAATGCCAAACCAAATAATAGTATAAAAGCCAATAACGTAAATTCACACAGCATTAACAATAAGGGAGCTTCCACTTTAAAAACATTAATATAATAAAGAAGATAAACCGACACATACCATAATATAAAAACTATAAAAGAAACTGCAAGTGATATGAAAAAAAATTCCAATCTCCCTATAGGTTCATTGATTATAAAAAGCGTTTTCAAAAAATTTTTCATCAGTATACCTTTTTATACCTGTCCCCGTCGACCTGTTTAATTATGCCTTTAAGCTCCATTGTTGTCAAGTACATCAACAAATTATCTATACTCAATTTTGTAAACGCCTGAAGTTCATCCACACCTTTTTCTTCTATTTCAAGCGCTTCATAAATAACCTTTTCATCATCGTTTAAATCAGGAAGATTAAACAAAGTTTGCTGCTCAATCTTAACCTCCCACCCTAGAGCCTCCAAAATATCATCCGCACAGGTAACAAGCGTTGCTCCGTTTTTCAAAAGCTTATAAATCCCTTCGGTATTCGGATTTGTAATCAACCCCGGAATACACATCAACTCTCTGCCCTGTTCAAGCGTTAAATTTGAGGTTATCAAAGCTCCGCTTTTCAAAGATGCTTCTGCAACAAGCGTTCCGAAAGACAAACCAGATACAATTCTGTTTCTCTGAGGGAATCTGAATTTTAAAGGTTCAAATGTCGGATAGTATTCCGTTACCACAGCGCCCGAACCGTTTTCTATTTTTTTATATAATTCCTTGTTTGCTGCCGGATAAGTAAAATCAAAACCGCTTGCAATTACACCGATTGTTTTTAAATTGTTATCAACTGCCGAAACATGCGCCGTCGTATCAATTCCCGAAGCAAGCCCTGATACAATACAAATATCGGTGCCGCCAAGTTCCGATATTATCTTTGATAATGCCTCTTTAGCGTAAGAAGTTGCACGCCTTGAGCCGACAACCGCAAGAGTTCTTTCAAGATTACAAGAGAATAAGTCACCTTTATAATAAAGTACGGAAGGCGGATTATCAATATTTTTAAGCATATAAGGATATTTTTCGCTGTCAAAAGTAAGGTAGCTTATACCCTTATCTGCAACTTTCTGCAAAGCGTTATCAGGATTTACTTTATCACGCAGTCTTAAAAATTTTTCGGCTTTTTTAACGCTCAAACCGTCAATCGAAGACAAATCATTTGCATTAAAAGCTTTTTCAATATCCCCGAAATAATTGTACAGCCTCTGAATAAAACGGCTGTCAATTTCCTCTATTGATGATAAAGCTATCCAGTATTTATCTGATGTCATTGTTTCTTTCTAATTCTTTCTATCAGCTCTCTTATTTTGCCTGCTTCTTCTTCGGGGATATCGAGCTTTGTATAATCCTCAAAATATTCTATTGCATCCTCATAGTCCCCGCGGGCAAGGAAAAGAATTCCCGCTTTTTTGTAAGCCGGAGAAAACATATCATTGTGTGCTATAGCTTTTAAGTAGTTTGAAAGCGCTTTATCTATCTCATCATTTGCTTCGTATGCTTCCCCGAGATAATAATATATCCAGGGATTTTCACTCTTGTATTGAAGAACATTCTCAAAATTTTCTATAGCACATTCATAATTTCCGAGTTCAAAATGAACTTTTCCCAAATCATAGTAAACATCATAATTATCGGGCTGTTTTTCTAAAATATGTTCAAGTTCATCTATTGCAAGATCAAGCTTTGCATCTTCCATATAAAATCTTGCAAGATAATGCCTGAGAACAAGATTGTCAGGAATTTCATATATACCCTGAGTAACAAGCTCAATACCGCTTCCCATATCTTTTCTGCGATAATAAATGTCGGCAAGATTTATATAAACCTGAGGCAGTTTCGGATTTAAATGCAGAGCCTTTAAATAATGTTTTTCAGCCTTGTCGTAGTCGCCCAAATTTGCATAACAAAGAGCAATGTTGTTATAAAGCTCCGCATTATCCTGACAGGTTTCAAGCACTGAACTGAAAGCATCTATTGCCTCTTTATAATTTCCCTTCTGGTACAACTCTATTGCTTTATCAACTTTTTCTTTTTCACTCATAATTATAATCCTAACCCTATTCCGCCTTCGGAATTCCCGCCGTTATCGCCCGAGCCGATATTTTTAATTACTGTTCTTGTATTGCCGTCGGCGTGAAAATCTTTCGGTTTCATAGTCATTTTAATTCTGTCTGCGTAAATTGTTCTGACGCCCTGAGTAATGCTGGAACGCCCGACAAAATAAACATCGTTTGGCTTACCTTCTTTATTAGGATAAATAGTAATTTTCGGACCTTCCGCATAATAGTCCTGATACCAGACACGAACATTACCGGAAGCATTAAATACATTTTTATCCTGATAGTATTCCTGACGGTTTGACTTTAAAACAAGCTTTGTTCCGTCTTCCATAAGCGCGTTAGAAGTTGTGTTTCCTATTGCCGTCAAAACTTTTGTATCAGCATTGTAGTAAAAATTGTCAGCCAGCGAATCACTTCCCTGCTGTTTGATTCTTGCATCTCCTATGAGTTCTATGTCTTTCAAATCGCCGTTTTTATCGGTTTTAATTTTTGCTTTATTTGAAAAAGTATCCAAATCTTTATACTTTATGGTAACAGCTCCCGTCGCAATCATAACACCTGTGTTCGTATTGTATTCCTGTTCATCAGCGTTAATTACAACCACAGGGACTTTACCGTCAAATACAATGGACTGCGTATCTCCCTGAGCTTTTACAACCTTTGTAATAAGAGAAAGTTTTAAAATATTTGCTTTAACTTCACGTTTTTTATTTTTTTTGATTTCATAGGCATAAGGTTTGTCATAAAAAGTTGCCGTATCAAGTTTTTGATTTTCGTCCATGCTGACATCAGCCTTATCGCCGACAACTCGTAAATCATCAACGGAAACTTTTACATCGCCTTCAAATTTTATTTTATTTTCTTTTTCCTCATAACTCTGAGTCTTAGATTCAATAATCAAATCCGAAGCCTGAACAACAAGACCCGCCGTAAACAAAGATATCATTAAAGCTATAAAAATCTTTTTCACTTTTTCTCCTTATTATCATACATTTTGGAAACTGTATTCCCCGTAATCTTAAATTTATCATAATCAGGACTGATTTCAACTTTAGAAGCAGTTGCAAGAAATTCATCAGTTCTTGTAATTCTGACATTCCCCTCAGCAATAACAGGGATATCACGGCCTGACCAAACCAGTTTATTTGCATGCAGAGTTGTTAAATCCTTTAATACTATAAACGTATCTTCATAAAGTATTATTTGTTTTTTATTTTCATTATACGTTCCTTTTGAAGATTCAAAGCTCATAGAAACCTGATTATCGTCGTCATAAAAATTCCCGATTACATTATCAAGTATGGCAACACCGTTTTTGCTGTCATAATTACCTGTTTCGCCATATATTTCCCAGTATTTTTTTTCATCTTTTGTTTCTGTAAGAATAATACCGTGGATCAAAGCTTCCTGCCTATCCTGATCGGTTTGAAGCTGGCTTCTATTAAAGTTATGAGTAATAACCCCTGCCGAAATAAAAGCCCACGCCAAAAGACCAATTATAGCAGCTAAAGCTCCGATATATGCCTTTTGTTTCTTGCTGAGATTTTTTATTTTTTCTAAAAAGTCCATATATAAAATTTTAACATGAAAACAACCTTGCAAGTTAAAAGTTTAATTTATATGAATAATAATCAAAATTATTTACCCATTTCTTTAATCATATCGGCTGTATTTTTTCCACCCGTCTCCGTTGCGTATGATATACCTATAATTTTTCTTATACCATCATAATCTCCCTGAAGCTCAAAAGTAAACAAATCATATCCCCACTTATTTGGACCTCTATGCCCATTTATGTCAACTGTATAAATGGGTATAGAATTTTTATACTCACCGTATTTAATAACAACTATACCATCAGATAAAATCCATGATGAATATCTATTTTTTATGCCACTCTCAGAAAAACCCCTGTTGGGATTTGCCTCTTTGTCAGAATCAGGATTATTATCAGACCATACTTTATCCGTACCACGATAATTATCTGTTATACAACCGTTTGCAAGAGCATCTTTTTCACAGAACTTTACAGTTTTAAAAACATTATTAAATAATTCTTCATCAAATTTTGCACAATCACCTCTTAAACCGTTTTGATCTGCAGGCAAAGGAGAACCATCTTCACATTCAAACCCGCCTGAACATACACCTTCTACTACAGGATCCCATTCCTTGCAAACTTCCTTGCATAAGCTTCCGCTTAGCCAGTAAGAACATCCTACAGGGTAACCCAGATTTGTCTGTGCCTGCATTACACCGTTATAAAATGTATTATATGCTTTCTTAAATTGATTTTTTAAAATAACATTTTGAACATTTGCAACAATTGCGGGCATTGTAATTGCCGCAACTACACCGATAATTCCGAGAGTGATTAAAACTTCCGATAATGTAAACGCACATTTTTTTAGACGTGAAGACGTTAGGACGTTAGGATGATAAATAAGATTAATAATTTCTCTTTTCATACTGAGCTCCATGCCTTATAGTTTACAATTATTTTACCAAAACCTGAAACGATTTTCAACCTTATTCATCTAAATGGCCTAATTTAAATTTCATAAAATATGTTATAATTACCTAAAAAAGTAAAGGAGAGAGTAATATGACAAAGTTTGAACTAAATCTTTCTATGGAAGAACTTGAAAAACGAACAAACAAAGATTACTTAATAACAAAAAAGATGCTAAAGTGTGATGCTCCGGAATATCTTGAACTTGCCGACGGAGATAAAGAAACTTTAAAACACCTCGTCAAAGCAGCATATATATTAGAAAAAATCAATATGCAAATTGACTGCCATCACAATCTGGAATTCAAAGAATTTCTTGAAAACGAAATAACAAAAGGCAATGAACAGGCAAAATTAACAAAAGTACTCTTTGATGCTCAAAAAGGAATGAACGCCATAGACACTATGTCAAACAAAATTAACCTTGCAAAAGGGATAAAAGAACTTCCGGGCAAAGGGGTTTACCCTGAAGATCTTTCAAAAGAAGAATTTCATAAAATTCTGACCGGAATGGTTAATGATGGAAAAATTGAAGAAGTAAAAAAAATTCTGACCCAGCGTTCAGTTGTTGAAAGAAACGGGGATGAACTTATCGGAATTGATTATATAGACAAGTTCAAAGAGGACTTTTCCAAAATGGCTGATGAAATTGACAAAGCCGCTGAAACTTCAACCAATGCAGATTTTACCGAATATTTAAAACTTCAGGCAAAAGCTCTTCGTACAGCAGATCCTATGCTTGATGCATACGCGGATAAAAAATGGGCAGCTCTTCAGGACACCCCACTTGAATTTACAATAACAAGAGAAAATTATGAAGATGAAATGACCGGCACAATTGTTGAAAACAAAGAACTAGCCGCACTTCTTGAAACACATGGTATCAAGCCTATTCCAAAAGATTTTCTAGGCGGACGCGTCGGGATTGTTAATAAAAAAGGAACAGATGCCCTGATGGCAATAAAAAAATATCTTCCGACACTTGCAAAAAATATGCCTTACGCTGACGAATATGAACAGAATATAAATCCTGACAGCGATACAAAACAGACAATGGTTGATGTTGACCTTGTTGCCGTAACAGGTGACGTCGGAGCTTACAGAGGCGGGATAACTCTTGCTGAAAACCTTCCTAATGACGACAAACTATCACTTACAATCGGCGGCGGAAGAAGAAATGTTTATCACAGACAAATACGTTTTATAAGTGATATGAAAAAACTTCAGGAAAGACTGGATGAAATCTTAGACAAAAATCAGCATAAATACTACCTTGATGAAGCTGATCACTGGTTTACAATAGGACATGAAAATGCACATTCTCTGGGGCCTAAAAAAGCTTGCGAAACTCTCGGCAAATACCGCAACATTATTGAAGAAAACAAAGCTGATATGGGCTCTCTTGCTTTTGTTGATTTATTAACCGAACTCGGTATGTATACCGAAGAACAGAGAAAACAAATCATTGTCACAACTGTTGCTGATAACTTCTTAAAATCAAAACCGACATTAAGTCAGGCACACAGAGTAAGAACTGTTATGCAGAACAAATATTTTGCAGAACGCGGAGCTTATGATATTGTTGACGGAAAAATTCACGTTAATATAGATAAAGTTGTCCATATTGCAAAAGAAATGCTTGCAGAAATTGTAAGAATTCAAATTGAAGGAGATTTTGATAAGGCTGAAAAATATGTTCTTGATAACTTTGTCTGGACGGACAATATGGAACTTATCGCACAAAAACTCCAAAAGGTCAGCAAAACTCTGAACGGCAGAACAGAATCCGAACTTGCGGAAAAATTACTGAAAGAATAACTAAGGCGGGTTTTTAACCCGCCTTTTTAAATATTTATTTACAAAAGGCAATTTTTATAAACAGAAAACGTTTATATATAAAAGGGGATAATAATTAAAGGAGAATTTATGCCTGTAAATAAAACAGAAAGTTGTTCTGTGTCAACTTACCAGAACTTAGACGGTTCTAATTACACAGTAGCAGGAATTGAAGAAAAGTTTTCAACCAGACGCGGATATGCATCAGGATTTTTAGGTTTTGGAACTGATTTCCAGAATACATACGGAGGAGTCTTTGATATTAAAGGCGGTCTTAATTATGATGATAAAGGAATTGCAAATCAAAACTTAAGGGTCAGAACAAAATTTGGAAAAGGAGAATCAATACAAATCAGATATTCTCCAATATCCTTGGATATCCCGGTCGGGAAAAGCACAAATTTATACATGAACCCGCATTATTCAGGCCAGATGGATTTTACGACAAATAAATGGACAAACAGCATAGGAGTTTTTGCCGGAGTAACACAAAAAGTTAACAAAAATCTTTCGGTATCCCTTGAAGGACAAAGATACAACCTGCAGGATATTAAAGATAACAGTTCTGCAAATTGGGGAATTAATGCAATAGTATCATATAAATTCTGATAATTTAAACATAAAAACAAATAAAAATCATTACCATCTGTCACTTCTTAATAAATAACTTAATATTTTATACATTTTCTTTTGGTTTGTTTTATAATTCTGCTATAGGGATAGACAGATTAGGGAAAGAGGTTTTTATGGCACTAAGATACGATGCAGGCGAAGTCATAACCGCAATGGTTACACCGTTTAACAGTAAAAGAGAAATTGATTATGACAAAGCTGAAGAACTAACCAAATATCTTATCAGTCACGGAAGCGATGCCGTTCTCGTTGCGGGAACTACCGGCGAAGGACCGACATTAACACATGAAGAAGAATTTGAACTTTTAAGCACCGTAAAAAGAGCCGCCGTAAATAAGGCTAAGGTTATTATGAATGCGGGCTCAAACAGCACAGAAACAGCTGTAATGGCTGCAAAATGGGCTCAAAAAGAAAACGTTGATGCAATACTTTCCGTTGTACCATATTATAATAAACCATCACAACAGGGAATGATTGAACATTTTTCGGCAGTTGCAGAAAGTGTTGACATCCCCGTAATTATTTACAATATCCCGGGCAGAACAGGGGTTAATATGCTTCCGGAAACGGTTGCCGCCCTTGCAGAAAAATATCAAAATATTGTTGCAATCAAACAAAGTTTCGGCGATATGGATGCGATTACGGAAATGAAAATCTGCTGTCCTTCAGATTTTTCAATCTATTCGGGTGATGACAGTTTAACTCTTCCGATGATGTCACTCGGAGCAAGAGGAGTTGTTTCCGTTGCATCACACATTTTCGGCTCGGAAATCAAATCAATGATAAGAAACTATAAAACCGGAGATTTTGTGGCAGCAGTTAATATGCACAAAAAATTATATCCCGTATTCAGAAAATTGTTTATGGCACCAAATCCTGTGCCTGTTAAAGCCGCACTTGCTCGTAAAGGCTTGATTGAAGATATTGTCAGACGACCGCTTGTAGAGCTTTCTTCGATTGAAAAGAAAGAACTTTTTATGGTTCTGGATGAATTTGATGAAGATTAGCCTGAAAGGGTTATAACAAATTTCTGATTTTTATTAAAATAATATAAAAAAATACAATAAAGAGGTTATAAAAAAATGAAAAACAAAATTTTAATGTTCTGGTTTATCGTAGCGATAGTAATTGTTTCAACAATACTTATCTTCGTTAAACCAACCAAATTAGGGCTGGATCTTGTCGGTGGTTCAAGACTTGTTCTTGAAGCAGAAACAACCGACAGTATCGCAAAAATTACACCTGATGTTATGAGCAGACTGCAATTTGCGATTGAACAGCGCGTTAACAAACTCGGTGTTGCAGAAACTGTTGTTCAACAGGTTGGCGACAAAAGATTAATGGTAGAAATTCCAAACGTAACCGATTTAAAAGAAGCAAAAGCTTTTATCGGAGAAACTGCACAGTTGGAATTTAAAAAAGAAGGAAAAGCAGAAGACGGGACACCAATTTGGGTTTCAACCGGTCTGACAGGTCAAGACCTTGCGAAATCAACTCTCAGTACAGATGCAACAGGCCAATGGGTTGTATCTCTGGAATTTAACGGAGAAGGTGCAAAAAAATTTGCTGATTTAACAAAAGCGCTTGTCGGACAGCAAATGGCAATTTTCTTTGACGGGGAACTCCAGTCCGCTCCGAGAGTAAATGAAGCAATCTACGGCGGTAAAGCCCAAATTTCAGGAGGAGAAAGCGGTTTTGCTTACGATGAAGCAGAACGTATGGTAAACCTTCTTAATGCCGGTGCATTGCCGGTTCCGGCTAAAATTGTTGAAGAAAATACAGTAGGCCCGACACTTGGTGCAGACAGTATTGCTAAATCTAAAAAAGCAGGTATCATCGGGCTTTCTGCAGTTATGATATTTATGATTGCTTTCTACCATGTACCCGGTTTAATTGCAGACATTGCTCTTGTAATATACAGTTTAATTTTGTTTGCTTTGTTTAAAACAATACCGGTAACTCTAACACTTGCAGGTATAGCAGGTTTCATTCTTTCAATCGGTATGGCGGTTGATGCCAATATCCTTATCTTCGAAAGAACCAAAGAAGAATTACGGGCGGGAAGAAACCTCTTCACTGCTATCAATTCAGGCTTTGACAGAGCATTTACAAGTATCTTTGACTCAAATATGACAACTATCATTACATGTACAATACTTTATCTTTTAGGTACAAGTGTTGTTAAAGGTTTTGCATTAACACTTGCTATCGGTGTTCTTGTTTCAATGTTCAGCGCAATTACGGTTACTAAAAACTTTATGCACTTAATATTCGGAACGGGGGAACTTAAACATCCCGGCTTGTTCGGTTTGAGGAAAGATGAAATCGGACAAAGCTATGAAGCAACCGAAACCAAACGTGAAAAAGCTCGTTTCGGAATTTTGGATTAATAAAAATTAAATTGATAAAGAGGATAAAAAAACGGACGCGAGCGTATGTGCAAAGCGACTGACAAAAAAATAAAAAGTACTGACTTAAATTGTCAGAAAGGATAAAAAAAATGATTAATACAGGAAGAAAACATTTAGTTCATATAGTCAAATACAGATGGTGGTGGATGGCATTAACATGCTTACTTCTTGTACCGGGAATTATAGCAATGATTTATTCTTCGGTAACATATCCTAACCATGCACCAATGAAAGTCGGTATTGACTACACAGGCGGAACAATTTTGCAATATGGGCTTGAACAGAAACTTTCAAATAGTGATGTTGCAAAAACAAGAGAAGATCTTGAAAAAGCAGGGATAGAAAATCCTTACATCCAAATTTTAAATGTAAACAGCGAACAGCAGAAAAATACAAAATCAAATATCAATTCTATTATTTCGATAAGAACAAAATTTATTGACAAAAATTCTAACACAACTGAAGTTATCACAGAACAGCTTCAAAAGGATTACACAAATCCTGAATTGATTTCAGTTAGCTCCGTAGGCCCGACAATGGGTAAAGAGTTATTCAAAAATTCATTGCTTGCAGTAACTCTTGCATTCTTAGGAATTGTTGCATATCTTTCTTTCAGATTTAGATTTGATTATGCGCTTGCTGCAATATTAGGTGTTTTACATGATGTGCTTTTTGTATGCGGGATTTTCTCAATACTAGGACTATTGTATAACGTACAGATTGACGGTTTGTTTATCACTGCTGTATTAACAGTTATAGGTTTTTCAGTTCACGATACAATCGTTGTATTTGACAGAATAAGAGAAAACCTAAGATATTACTCAAAGAAAATGTCATTCGGAGAAATTGTTGACGCATCCGTTAACCAAACATTAACAAGAAGTATCAATACATCTTTAACAACGTTAATAACATTGCTTGCATTATACTTCTTCGGCGGGGTTACAACAAAAGATTTCGTTCTTTGTATGATACTCGGTATTGCAATCGGAACATATTCAAGTATATTCTTCTGTTCAATGCTTGTTGATTTCTGGAACGATAAAAAAACAAAAGCTAAAGTAACGGCATAATAAAAAATAACACACTAAAATAACAACCTCTGAAACAGAGGTTGTTATTTTTAATGGCATATAATAATTTATAAAACTGCTTTTATTGCCTCAATCATTCCTGTTTCATCAGCTATATTTTTCCCTGCAATATCAAAAGCTGTTCCATGACCGGGCGATGTTCGTATAATATCCAATCCTATTGTCATATTAACAGTCTTATCACCGGCAATTGTTTTTATTGGAATTAATCCTTGATCATGATAATTTGCAATACAACAGTCATACTTTAAAGCCTTTATAAACAACGTATCAGCAGGTAGCGGATTTGTAATATTCACTCCTTTAGCCCGCAATTCTTCTGCCGCAGGGATTAAAATATCGATTTCTTCACGCCCCAAAATTCCGTCCTCACCTGCATGAGGATTAAAACCGCAAAGTGCAAATTCAGGTTCAATTATCCCGAGTTTTTCCACAAAAAAGTCTTTTAAGTTCAAAACTTTTTCAACAACCATACTTTTTGTAAGTTGAACATCTTTTAGCGCAACATGACGTGTCAGAAGGAGAACTCTGAAGTTTCCCGCAACAAACAACATTTCAGCAAGCTGACTGTCATGTGCAAGATACTTTTGCAAAATTTCCGTCTGTCCGTTAAATTTATGTCCTGCAAGGTATAAAGCGTTCTTGGCGACAGGAGCTGTAACAATTGCACGCGGTTTTATCTCACATGCTTTCTTTACCGATTTAAACGAAAATTCGCCTGCATCTTTGTCTATTTGACCCGGTAAAATACGGGCTTGATACGGAATTTCAATAATCTCATAATTGCGATTTAATCTGCCGTAAAAATCAAGTATTTTTTTATTAGATACAAGCAGAACCCTATCCTCGGGTAAATCAAGCTTATTCAGAGCTTTTATAGTAATCTCCGCCCCGATACCGTTAGGATCACCGGTTGTAATTGCAATCTTATACATCCTGCAAACCGCCATGAGTATCAAAATATTTTAGAATATCCACTAATGTATTCGCATTACCGAGATTTCCCGACTTTGTAACAATCCACTGCGCGTTATGATCCAAACATAATGCGATAGCAGGAGCGACCTCATCTACAAGCTGTAATTGGCAGGCATCAATTGCATTACAGCATTTGTAAGATGTTTCCCCGCCGAGAGTAATAAGGATTGTTTCCTTACGGCTTATAACACGTTTTGTAAGCTCTGCAAGAAAATCCGTAATAACAGTTGCGAGATTAGATTTGGTTAATTCCGCATTTAAAGAATCTTCCGAAAAGCCGTCGAATTCTTTTATTAAATTTGAAGTATGGACAATAACAGTATTGTCAAAACGAAGATTTGCAACCACTCTGTTTACTAAATCATCCGTAACACCGTTCAGAACTGTTTTTAAATCAAGACTGATTGAAAGGACATCATCAAATTCATCACTTTTTTCAAGCCTATCTATCTGGTTTGCGGTAATCTGCGTGGCGCTGCCTGATACAATAAATTTCGGCAGTCTGGGGAAAGTTTTTATTATATGCTGACTATCCAAATCCGCAAGCCAAAATTCACTCAAAGCCTGAGCAAAAGCAGAGGTTCCCGCAGGAAGGATTTTATTTTCACTTTTTTTAATTGCAAGTGCAATCTGTTCAATATCAACAGTAGAAACAGCATCTGCGACAATAAGCTTTTTGCCTGCTTTGACTAATTCATTTATTTTTTGCAAAATCGGGCCTGCACCCTTCATTACAGTTTTAAGTTCAATCTGGCTTACCAAATCCTGATATTCTGGCAAAATCTGTGATTTTAAAAGTGTAGGCAGATGAGATTCAAATATCGGAGAATGCGGATCTCTTGCCATCTCCGTTCTCTCAATAGGAACACCCTTCAACAGATGATAGCCGCCGACCGTTGTCCGCATTTCAGCGGGGAAAGCAGGAACAACAATTGCGGCATCATAATCCAAAGCATTCATAAGACCTAACACTTCAACAGAAATATTCCCTCTGACCGTAGAATCTATTTTTTTATAAACAAAGTCAGGATTAATTTTTTCCTGAAGCATTTTTGCCGCACGAACAACTTTTTCGTAAGCTTCCTTTGGTTCGACATTACGTGATTCCGTTGAAATTGCCCAGGTCTGCGTACCTTTAATATTAAACGGTTCAAGTTCATCAGAAAGTAAAATTTGTGTATTAGCTCCTTTCAAATGAAACTGTAAAGCGGTATCATTAGCACCTGTCAAATCATCTGCAATTATCCCTACAATGTTAGAATTGATTATCATATTTCCTGAACATCTCTTTTTGAACCTAATAATCTTATACTGTTTGCAATAATTAAGAAATTTTCTCTGTCGTTGCCGGTAGCCTTGTCTGTCCATTTATTCTGACCAATTCTTCCGTCTACAACAACCTGAACCCCTTTTTTTACATATTCCCCTGCGAATTCAGCAAGTTTATCCCACACATCAATATTAAACCAGTCAGCGACTTCTGACTTTGTTTTAGGATCCCAGCGGTTTACAGCAATTGAAAAATTAGCCTTAACCTTTCCGGATTCAAAATATCTTATTTCAGCATCTCTGCCGACTCTGCCTACCAAAACAGCTGTATTCATATTATATTACCTCTTTTCTTTAATAATAGATATTTTACAACAAAAAACTTTGACAAAACAAAATATTCATTACTTTTTGTAACAATATAATTCATGTAAATGATGAAATAATATAGAAAATATACTATAAAATTTAATATATGTATAATATTTACCAAAAAGGGAGTTATTTATGGAATATGATGTTGAGCAGACCGATGGTTATCAAGTAGAAAAAAGTGAAAGTATATGGAAAATTGACGGGCCTATCGGCAGGCTGGATTTTTTCTGAGCCTTTGCCGGCAGTATATTCTTTGCATTACCTGTAATCTTGCTAAAATTAATAGGGTTAGCTACAGTTTTGTTCCCGATTTGTATCATACTATTATTGATTGCAATTTGGCTGTATTATGCAGGTTTGGCTAAAAGATTTTATGATATTACAGGTGCATTAAAATGGGGAATAATTATTGCTATTGTCATTTTTATAACAACTAAATTTTATTTTGTAAGCATCGGGGCATTACTTGTCGGGCTGTTTGTACCGGGAAAACTTCTTAAATAAACTTGTAATTATTCTGTTTTAGTAGTATAACCTTAATCGTAGCAGTTAGGGGGATCCACCCCGGGGGTAAAGGAAGTTTATATAAAGAGTTGTTATTTAAACAGAATTTACCATAACCCAAACAGGGTACGAAAGGATATAAAATGGAAAAAAACAACAAAACTTTAAGTGTTTTAAGACACTCAACATCTCACATCATGGCACAGGCTGTTCAAAAGCTGTTTCCGTCTGCGAAGTTGGCAATCGGGCCGGCTGTTGAAAACGGTTTTTATTACGATTTTGATTTAACCGATGGTCATGCCTTTACTCAGGAAGATCTTGTAAAAATTGAAGAAGAAATGAAAAACATCGTTAAACAAAATCTTACATTTGAAAAATATGTAATTCCTGATGTTGAAAAACAAATCGCTGAATTTAAAGCAGAAGGTGAAATTTACAAAGCAGAATTGTTGGAAGAACACAAAAATGACAACCCGACTTTATACTTAACAAAAGATAAAGACGGTAATGTATTGTTCAACGACCTTTGCGCAGGACCTCACCTTCCGAATACCTCATATATTAAAGCTAATGCATTTAAACTCCTTAAAGTAGCAGGAGCATACTGGAGAGGGAATGAAAACAATAAAATGCTCCAGAGAATTTATGCAACAGCTTTCTGGACAAAAGAAGACTTAGCTGATTATCTGCATTTTCTTGAAGAAGCAGAAAAACGCGACCACAGAAAATTAGGCGCTAAACTTGATTTATTTTCAACAAGAGAAGAACTAGGCGGCGGACTTGTTTTGTGGCACCCGAATCTTGCAGTTGTCAGAGAAGAAATTGAAAACTACTGGAGAACAGAACACAGAAAACGCGGTTATGTAATTGTAAATACTCCGCATATAGCAAAATCAAAACTCTGGGAAATTTCAGGGCACTATGATCACTACCGTGAAAATATGTTCTTTATACAGAAAGATGAAGACAGTGACGATCAATTTATCTTAAAACCAATGAACTGTCCGTTCCATATCTTGATTTATCAGGCAAACAGATATTCATACAGGTCTTTACCTTTAAGAATGGCAGAACTCGGAACCGTATACAGAAAAGAAAAATCAGGCGCTCTTTCAGGCTTAACCCGTGTTCAGGGATTTACGCAGGATGATGCCCATATCTTCTGCACCCCCGAACAATTAGTTGATGAGATTAATGAGATTATTGACTTTGTAGCAGATACAATGAAAATCTTTAATATGTCGTTTGAAGTTGAACTTTCAACCCGTCCTGAAAGTTATGTCGGTGAAATCGAAAACTGGAACAGGGCTGAAGCAGGATTAAAAGAAGCCATGGACAGACGCGGCATGAAATACGAAATCAACGAAGGCGACGGTGCATTCTACGGGCCGAAAATCGACTTCAAGGTTAAAGATGCAATCGGCAGAACATGGCAGTGTGCAACAATTCAGCTTGATTTCAACCTTCCTGAAAGATTTAACATAAAATATCAAGACAAAGACGGACAGATGAAAACACCTGTAATGCTTCACCGCGTAGTATTTGGGTCTATGGAACGTTTCCACGGGATATTAATAGAACACTATGCAGGAGCTTTCCCGACCTGGCTTGCTCCGACACAGGTCGCAATAGTTCCTATCAGTAACGAAAAACACATTGATTTTGCGGAAAAAGTGTACAAAAAAATGCGCGATGCAGGAATTAGAGTACATCTTGACGATCGTTCAGAAAGTATGAATTACAAAATCAGAGAAAGCCTGCAGGATAAGAAAATCCCTTATGTATGCGTAATCGGCGACAAAGAAATTGAAGCAAACGCTGTGGCAGTCCGTGCAAGAGGCATAGGACAGGTTGGAACAATAAGCGTTGATGAATTTATTTCAAAAATTGAAGATGAAATTCATTCCCGCAGTTCTGAATCCTTCGCAAAACAACTTGCAAAAGCATAATAAAAAAGCTCCCGTTAGTTTAAACGGGAGCTTTTTTATAAAATATTTTCAAGAAAATATTGCTGAATATTATCTACCGCAGCTTTTACTTTTTGTTTTATATTTTCATTTGGATAATTATAACTTTTAAAATACTCTATACTATCTTTCAAAGTATGAAACGTTTCAACTTTATAGGTATTCACAGCCTCCTGTTTGCTAAGCTTTGCAAGATCATCCTCAGCATATACCAAAATTCTAAAGGTATCGTACAATGCTTCTAGATTATAATCGGAAGAATTTAACATTCCTTGATAACCCATATCAGTAACATTATTAATATCTTTTAATATGTTTATAAGCTTATTTTGCTTTTCTGCAGGCAGTGAATAAAATGGTTCAAGCGGTTTTACAGCATTATTAAGCTCATGCTGTGCAAACGCCAGAATTGCAAATCTATCATCTTCTTTGCGTCCGGATATTAAATCAAGAGTTTGCTTAAGAAAATTTTTATTTGGAGTTTTACCATATTCATCACATTCTAAACAGAAAATTTCTTTTAAAACATTTACTTTCTCTTCAGAATTTTTTTCCTTGTTTAAAGATTGAAGCATATCATCAATGTCAGGTTCAGTAAACTTCCGGCAACAATTTTCTCTTATTTTTCTCAAAAATTGAATACAATCAGCCTCTATTGAATTATGAGGCTTTACAAGAGCACCAAAATAGACATTGCCTCCCTTTAAGTCATACAAGGATGTTTCAACTTGATATGGACTTGAAACTCCTGAATTTTTATTATTAGTTTGAGGAGATTTATATATTTGAAAATTCGGGGTTATACTAATTTTATTAATCATAATTTTGTTAAAGGCTGTGAAAGTTTAAATTTGCTAAAATTTAGAATTCATTTTACAAATATTTAAATATATCGGGCGATCTTATAAAGAATCGCCCGATTAATCCATATTAATTAATCTTATACTAAATTAATTGATTTATGCTTATTATATATAGCATCAACCATAGCATCAAGTTTTTCGTAATCTTCAGCATTTGGTTTACCTTTTACTTGTACAGGCTCTATTATATCAAGCTTTAAAGGTGCCAAAATCTGTGCGAGTAAATCAAAAAGCTTTCCGCCCCAACCGTACGAACCAACAAGTGATGCGAATTTAGCCTTTGGTCTTAATACAGCAGCAAGATAAGCAACATTTACAGCCATAGGGTGAGGGCCTGCAAGAACCATTGATGTACCCATAACAATTGTAGCAGCATCAACTAATGCCATCGCCAAATCACCCAAATCGTCATCTACGATATCGAATTTAAATGTTTTAACACCCTTAGCTTCCAATTTTTCACTTAGATAATCAATCATATCCTTTGTACTTTCATACATTGAAACATAAGGAAGAACCACAAGATTTTTCGGAGTATCTGATGCCCAATCAGTATATAAATCAAGAATAAAATCAGGATTTTTATAAACAGGGCCATGGCTTGGCAAAATCATATCAACCTTCATATCCTTAATCATCTGTGTATATTTTTTACACATTGTTCTAAATGGCATCATAATTTCTGCGTAATAACGTTTTGCACTTTTTTCCAATTCAAGGCTTTCAACTGCAAAAACATCCGAAAATGTATAATGTGCACCTAAAAAGTCACAAGTACAAATTACATTATCTTCTTTTATATAAGTGAACATTGTATCAGGCCAGTGAACCCCCGGGGCAAAGATAAATTTCAACGTTTTATCTCCGAGAGAAACTTCTTCTCCGTCAGATATAACCCTGATTTTTTCATCTGAAACATGAAGCATTGATTTAATATTTTCCGCACATTTAGGATTTGTTAAAACAATAGCATTCGGATATTTTTCCAAAAGTGCAGGGATAGAACCTGAATGATCTTGCTCGCCATGATTTGCGATAATATAATCAACTTTACCAACCTGATTTTCAACTAATCTTTTTAAATATTCTTTAGTTTTCGGGGGGTACATTGTATCAATAATTGCTGTTTTCTCAGAACCTTTAACAAGATAAGAATTATAGCTTGTTCCGTGCTCCAGAGGAATAAGTTCATCAAAAATTCTTCTGTCGCAGTCGTTCAATCCGCAATAAAAAATATTGTTTTTAATTTCCTGAAATTTCATTTCATTTCTCCTTTACTATTTAATTTGGCTTTTTATAAAAAAATACTTCTTCTTTCAGACAAAGCGGGCAATACTGGGGTTCTTCCTTTTGAACAAAAACTGCGCCGCATGTACTGCAAACCCAGTTATATGTTCCGTCGCTGTTAGGTTCAACAGAATCTTCCAGCTTCCAGATTAGTTTTTTTAACCTGTCATAATGTATTTTTTCAATATTTTCAATGTTTTCCAGAAGCCCCGCAATATGCTCCAATCCTTCTTCTTTAGCTTTACGGGCAAAATTTTCATATAAACCTTCTATTTCATCCTTTTCCTGACTAAGAGCATTTTTAACACAATCAAGCAGGTTAGGAAGGCTTCCGCTCTCACATTTTAACCATTTATACCACAATTTTGCATGCTCCTTTTCGTGGTTTGCAAATCTGGTTAAAAGGCGGGCGACATCATTAAATCCGTATTTTTCAGCAACTAAAGCGTAAATATCGTATTCCATGCGTCTTTTTGCATTAATCTCGAAAGCTTTAATCAAATTATTTTCAGTTTCTGTTCCCCTTAGTTCCACAAAATTTCCCTCTTATTTATACACATTAATATTTTATCATAAAAAAGGCTTTGTTATAAACAAAGCCTTTTTTTCGTTTAATAATTTTTAGCTTTCATAAAAAAATAGGCTTGAGGATGTTTGCAAACAGGGCAAAGCTGCGGAGCTTTTTCTCCGGTATGGATATGACCGCAGTTTCCGCATTCCCAGACTACAACCTCATTTTTTGCAAAAACTGTACTGTTTTTTACAGCCTCTAAAAGAGCTCTATATCTTTCTTCATGTTCTTTTTCAATCTTTCCGACAAGTTCAAACAATGCAGAAAGAGTGTCAAACCCTTCTTCTTTAGCTTCTCTTGCAAAAGTTGCATACATATCAGTCCATTCGTAATTTTCACCTTCTGCTGCATCTTCAAGATTTTTCAAAGTATCAGGAATTTTATCTCCATGCAAAGCTTTAAACCAAATTTTTGCATGTTCTTTTTCATTATTTGCAGTTTCTTCAAAAATTCTGCTAATTTGAACAAAACCTTCTTTTTTAGCCTGAGATGCATAATAAGTATACTTATTTCTTGCCTGCGACTCGCCTGCAAAAGCCGTCCACAAGTTTTGTTCTGTTTTTGTTCCCTTTAATTCAGGCATAACACTTCCTTTCTAAAATTATTTAAATAGCAAAAAATCCTATTATTGTTTTTCAAATAAATCTTTACCCACACCGCATAAAGGGCATACATAATCATCCGGTAAATCTTCAAATTTTACTCCGCCATTTTCTTCCGGATCATAAACATAACCGCAAACTGTGCAAACATACTTTTCCATTTAAATTTCTCCTTTACTTTTCCTAATTACTCTCTTTTATCTGTTCCAAACATTCTCGGCATAAACCGCTGAATACAATATCATGTTTTTTTACAAGAAAACCTGTATTTTCTTCGGTTTTCCTGATAACATCCGGAGCGACATCCGCACTTATGTCATAAACTCTCTTACATTTTTCACATATAAAATGGTAATGTTCATGCGTATTATGATCAAAATGCGATGAAGGTTCCAGACCGTCAATTTTTTTTATTATATCATTTTCTGCAAGTTGATTCAAGTTTCTGTATAAAGTTGCAAGACTAATATTCGGTTCTTTTTCTTTTAAAATTGCATAAAGATACTCTGCTGTCGGATGAACAACATTTGACTTTAAGGTTTGCAAAATAACTTCTCTTTGTCTTGAATAATTCATATTCCCTTCCAAAAATAATAATAATTCTCATTTTATAAAATTTTTTGTTTTTTGTCAAGGATAAAACTTAATATAAATACACATATAACGCAATTTATTTATATCTTTTGTTTTTATAAAATTATGACGGGAAGTGTTAGTGTAAATCAGCACATGAGAAATCAGCCGCTTAATGTCGGTATTATAAATCCGCCGGATAAATATTACAAACCGGTGCTGTATTCTCCTGTGCAGGCAGAGAGAGAACTTGGTGCAATTAATCATGATGTTTATGTATCAATACAAAACAGCGAGAGTATTACAAAGAAAAAAACTCCAAAATCTGTTTTTGCCGTTCTCGGACTAGGTGCTCTGGCGTTCACATTCCCATTTATAAAAAAATTAATAAAAAAATAAACTGTTTTCTAATTTAAAAATTTATTGTAATATGATTTTATTATATATATGTTTAATGAGAAGGGGATATTATGAAAAAATTTATAATTACACTGGCAGTTTTATTAGTTGCACAATTTTCAATAGCTGCCGATTTTAACGTTTATAAACTTGATAACGGTCAAACTGTTGTTATAAAAGAGGTTAAAACAAACCCTATCGTCACAATAGACACCTGGATAAAAACAGGTTCTATCAACGAAAATGATCAAAATAACGGGGTTTCCCACTTTTTGGAACATCTATTTTTTAAAGGCTCAACAAACCATGCCCCCGGAGAATTTGATAAAATCCTTGAAACTAAAGGGGCCGTCACAAATGCTGCGACAAGCAAAGATTTTACACACTACTATATAACTATTCCATCCAAAGATTTTGATCTGGCTCTTGATATGCACTCGGATATGCTTCTACATCCGCTTATCCCGAGAAAAGAACTTGAAAAGGAAAGAAAAGTAGTAATTGAAGAAATTATGAAGGATGCAAATTCTCCTAACACTATAGTTTACGACAATCTTGTAAACATGCTTTACACACAGCACCCTTATAAAAGGAAAGTGATAGGAAAAGCCGATATAATAAGCACAATTCACCGGGATCAAATTCTTGATTATTACAATAACCATTACTCTCCATCAAACATGGTTACAGTAATAGTAGGAGATGTTGACTCCGCATCAGCACTTGAAAAAGTAAAACAGGATTTTAATTCCGAATATAAAAAACCGGTAAAAAATACTTTTCCAAAAGAAAAAATACTTACATCACAAGCAAAAAACATTGCTTACTCAGATACACAAACAGGGTATATGCTCATAGGCTTTCGCGGGACAAAAGTTGATGACAAAGATTCTTATGCACTTGATGTACTTTCAACAATTCTCGGGGACGGACGCTCATCTGTTTTTTACAGAACTATTAAAGAGCAAAAACAGCTCGCTGCTTCTATAAGTGCTTCGAATACAGGATTTAGAGATGACGGGATTTTTTATATCTCAGCGACCTTTAACCCTGAAAAATGTTCAAAACTCGAGCAGACAATTTTTGACGAAATAAAAAATATTCAGAAAAACGGAGTAACACAGGATCAGCTGAGGCTTGCCAAAAATATCATTGAAAGGGATACCTATTACGCAAGAGAGTCAATTTCCAACATCGCAGGAGAAATAGGATACATCTACGTAACTACTGATGATATAAAATATTACGAAACATATATTGACAATATTAAAAAAGTTACCGCAGATGACGTAAAAAGAGTCGCTGATAAATATTTAGGTAAAGAAAAGAGCGCAGTTTCAATTCTACTTCCGAATTCCTGCAAAGAAGTTAAAATCTCAAACACTGCCGTAAAAAATTCTCCGGCAAAATTAATAAATGAAAATCAAAATACTCAAAAATACCAGCTTTCAAACGGTGCAACACTTCTGCTTACTCCAAATCAGGCAAATGATATTATTGCAATTTCAATATTCTCAAAAGGCGGAGAATTCACAGAAACCATTCCGGGAACTGCAGATTTAACAGCATCTGTTTTGACAAAAGGAACAAAAAAATATTCATCCCTTGAATTTGCCCAAACTCTTGAAGATAACGGAATAAAAATTGTTCCGTCAGTAAAAGCCGACAGCTTTATGATAACTGTTCTTACAACTAAAAATGAATACGACAAAACTCTTGAGCTTTTAAACGAGGTTATTAACAACGCAACTCTGGACGATTACGAAATAGAAAAATCAAGAACCGATAAACTTAACGCAATAAAAAAGAGTAAAGATATTCCACTGAATATTGCCATAGATAATTTCAAAAACTATATATTTGAAAATACGCCGTATTCAATTTCTAATTCAAAACTCGAAAAAACACTCCCGCAAATTCAGTTTGAAGATATAAGAAATTATTATGCAAAAGCTTTCTATCCGCAAAATGTTATAATCTCTATTAACGGGAACATTGATAAAGACAAGACCATAGACGAATTTACCAAAATATTTAATAACAAAAAAGGCAAAAAATTTGACTACGCCAAATATTCAATACCATCACTAAAGGAAGGCAAAAAAGTTTCAACTTCCATAAAGGATCTTAAAACAGACTGGATTTTTATGGGCTGGCAGACATCGGGGCTTTTAAACAAAAAAGAATATGCAACTTTAGAAGTTATTGATTCTCTGTTAGGAACAGGAATGAGCTCACGCTTATTTAAAAACCTTAGAGATAAAGACGGGCTTGCATATCAGCTCGGTTCACAGTATTCCCCCAACGTATTAAAAGGATCTTTTATTGTCTACATAGGAACAAACCCGCAAAACCTTGACTATGCCGTAAAAAGACTTCAGGAAGAAGTTTTCAGGCTAAAAACAGAATTTGTAGGAACAAAAGAACTTCATGAAGCAAAAGACAAACTCCTTGGGCACTACATAATAGGGCAGGAAACAAATCTCGATAAAGCAACAACTTTAGGCTGGTTTGAAGCATCGGGCAGAGGCTATGAGTTTGATGAAGAATACGCAAAACTTATCAACAGTGTAACAGAATCTGATATAATAGAAGTTGCAAATAAATATTTCAATAACAATTATGTTTTATCAATAGTAAAGCCTTAATATTTTCTATACCGATAATATTTTATTATGTATTTATTTATTTTTATACTATAATATATAATTATATAGGAGAGCGAATATGGATCAAGAAACTTACATGAAAATAATGGGTTATGTTCCGACAGTTATTGAAGCATCATCCAGAGGCGAACGTTCATTTGATATTTTTTCAAGACTTTTAAGAGAAAGAATAGTCTTTTTAGGTACGGAAATTGACGATGATGTTGCAAATTCTATTGTTGCACAGCTTCTTTTACTTGACAGTGAAAATTCAGAAAAAGATATTATGCTGTATATTAACAGTCCTGGCGGTGTAATCACTGCAGGTATGGCAATTTATGATACAATGCAGCTTATAAAATCAGACGTTTCAACTATTTGTCTGGGAGATGCAGCATCAATGGGGGCATTTCTTCTCTGCTCAGGTGCTAAAGGCAAAAGAATGGCTCTTCCGAACGCAAGAGTTATGATTCACCAACCGCTAGGCGGAGCTAAGGGGCAGGCTACAGATATTGAAATTGAAGCAAAAGAAATCTTAAGAATGAAAGATATGTTAATTGAAATTATTGCTAAAAATTCAGGTCAGCCGGTTGAAAAAGTTAAAGAAGACTGCGAACGTGATCACTTCTTAACAGCTCAACAAGCTTTAGAATACGGACTTATTGATAAGGTCATAACTAAAAGCGAAAGATAAAAATATTAACAAAACTTAACAATATGGCCAAAAACATGCAATTTCAAGGAATTGCATGTTTTTATATAAATGTAAGGTTAAAAAAGGTTAGTTATAACAAATTAGGTAGGAGTAAAGGAAATGTTAATTTTCGCGTATCGAAAATTGCAGCTCATCCATCAACGGAACGATTTACAATATCGTTTAATGGATCTGACCAAAAAATTGTCCGATTTGCAGCAATACTCTGCAAATATAGGCGATGGATCCGTATCCATGAGCGATATGATGAACACTCCGGGTTCAATGTTCGGTCGACAGATGATGTACATGCAGTATGCGCATAACGGAGCATTAATGAGTGCGCAGCAAAATATGGCAATGATGCAGCCGATGATTGCAATGCAAATGCAGCAAATGCCAAATCCGCAATATCAGGCTATGTATCAGCAATGGATATTTAAAAGTTTATACAGTCAAGCTCGTGAAAACATGGGTAAACAAGAATCGAAACTTTTAAATGAACAAGAAAAACAAATTCAGGCAGAAAAAGCTAAAATAGAAACCCAGCTGAAAATGATTGAACAAGAATATGAATCAGTTAAACAAGCTGAACAGGATTCTATTAAATTATTTAAACCTGAATATTAATAAGGATTTAATCTACTAACCCCCTATCCTTGACTAACCTTTTCAAGGAGTTCGCTAAAAGCGGACTCCTTTTTAACATGAAATAATTTCATTAACCCTGCAGTCAAAGACATCAACCGGAAGTTTGTTAACTAAAAGCTTTGAAGCTATAGGAGTTATAGTCTTAATATTTTTATATTTTGCGAGAAATCTGTCATAAAACCCGCCGCCGTAACCAAGCCTGTATCCTTCCTTATCAGCCATTAAAGCAGGAACAAATATTAAATCTAAGATTTCAGGATTTACAGGATTTGAACAGGGTTCATTTGTATTGAATTCGGATAATCCGAGTCTATCCCCCTCTTTAAAAGGACAAACAAGCATATCTTTACCAAAAACTTTTGGAAGATAAAAATTTTTATTATCAGTCAAAAGAGAAAGCAGATTTATTTCATACTTCATAGGATAATAAAGCATAATATTTTGAGCTTTTAAATAACTTTCATTTTTTCTTATTAAATTTACCATATTTGCACTAATAAGCGAGATATCAAGCCCTTTTCGTATAGTTTTTGCACGTACTCTTAAGTCTGTTTTATTATCCATAATTTTAGTATATAATAAAAATATGAAAGACTTTTGCAACAATGATTTAATAAATCCTAACTGGGCGAAACACGGTTATATTCAGGTCTATACAGGTGACGGCAAAGGCAAGACTACTGCTTCTTTAGGGCTTGCAATGAGGGCCCTTGGACGCTGCTGGAAAGTCCTTATTATAATGTTTACAAAAGGCGGGGATGATTACGGAGAACTGATTTCGTTCAGAAATTTATCAGAACAGATATCACAAAATCTAACAATTGTTCAGGCAGGTTTAGACAGAATAGTTTATTCAGATAATAAAAATAAAAACGATGAGGAAGAAATTAAAAAAGGTTGGGAACTTGCTAAAAAAGCTATTAAAAATGATGAATACAACCTTATAATCCTTGATGAAGCAAATATCGCAATTGATTTAGGCTTTATAGATGTTGATGAAGTCGTCGAAGTTTTAAAAAATAAACCCGAAGAAATGGAAATAGTCTTAACAGGAAGAAATGCTAATCAAAAAATTATTGATATAGCGCATCTGGTATCTGAAATTAAACCTGTTAAACATTATTGGGATACTGGCATTGCAGCCCGCAGAGGGATTGAATATTAATCAATTATGCACTTCTTCTCATAAGATCAGATAGTTTTACTTCTTTATTTTCTTTTTTAATATTTTTTACAGGCTGTTTTTTTTCGACCTGCTCATTCTTAAATTGTGATAATCCGACTTTTATATTTGAATTCTGATCGCCTATCATAAAAATATCTTTAAAAAATGCAATTAATTCTTTCATAAGTTTTCTCCTGAACTTATTATAACCTTCTGTACTATAATTTATATCATTTATTAAACCTATTTTCAACTCAAAAAACATTGTATTTTATGTTATATTATTGATATAACAGCATTGGGAGCACAATTTGAACAACAAGCATAATGAAGATTTTAATACAGCTTTAAATATATATGAAAATGAATATTCACATGAAGATTTGATTAGTTTGCTTAATAACGGATCTGTAGCCGAAAAACAAGCGGCAGTATTAAAACTGGATACAATTTGGAATAAAGAAGAAGCAAAAATCTTAATGAAAAATCTTACCGGATGCGACGGGAAAATTAGAGAAGCTGTATCATTCAGACTTAAAGAATTTATACCGGAAAATCCAAAATTCTACACTGAATTTCAAAATACAATAATGGATGCAATAATTGATATAAACGGCAATATTTGTAGAAATATGCTTTGTGCCATATACAGCCTTAAAAATTATCCGGAATTTTATATTGATTTTTGTAAAAAGCTTTGTACCAAAACTGAAGAATCGATTGAAAAGGTTAAATCCTTTGATATCCAAGATGGTAAATATAAAATTAACAAAGAGGTTTTTAAACTATACTGGTACCTTGAAACAATTTATGAGTTTTGCACATTTATAGAAAAAAATACGCTAATAAAAATCCTTTCACAGACAAAAGATATTAATGATTACACTATTCGGGAGAAAACGGCCAAAATTCTTTCAAAAGCACATGATGATAAAGAATTATTAACAATTAAACAAGAATTAAAAAGTGACCGAAACTATTATGTAAGGCGGTATTAATACTCTTTATATTAATTTTTGTTAAGAAGTTTATAACAAATATATACACTTTACGCAATTTTTAATTAATAATTTCCTTTATATATACAAGGGGAATTTACAAAGGGATAACAAAAAGGAGAACAATATGGCCAGAGTTTTAATATCAATGCCGGAAAGATTTTTAGACGAAATTGACAAAGTTGCAGGGAATGAAAATCGTACACGTTCAGAATTAATCAGAGAAGCATTAAGAACTTATATGTACAGAAATCAAATCAGAAATTCTCAAAAAGCAATCAAAAATGCAGAAATCTTAGACACACTGCTCGGATAACAAAAATTTTAAAGGGGAAAAAAGAAATGGAAAATACAGAATACATTATGTCATCACTTGATGAATACTTTCAAATTTTAGACAGAGAAAATAAAAAACGTTCCGAACTTGTTGCAAAATCTCTGGTCAAATATTTGCAGCAAACAAAAGAAAAAACAAAATTTCAATCACTTCAAATCGCTAAATAAAATGTCAAGGTCATAGATTATTTTGGGAAAAGGGAAAAATTTTTAGGGGAAAACAATTTAAAATGTAAACGGCTTACAAATTGTGTAAGCCGTTTTTGTATTTTATCGCCATAAATAATCCTCTTTTATCTGCCATCCGTCTTGCTGAATTAATGCACCGCAGTAATAGCGTTTAGACGTTCTGCTGTTACAGCCCCATCCTGAATTATTTTTTAAAGTTTCCCTGTCACGTCCCGCGCCATACAGAGCAATTTTTTTATTAGCGGAAGAAACATCTATTATAAACAGATCCCTACCGTATATATTAGGGCCGCCCGCTCCGTTTAAATCTACGGTAACAAGTAAATGTCCGTTTGTTACAGGTGTTTGATCTCCATCATCATCCGTAATCATATAATTATCAACCATTATACTATATAATGTTCCGTCAGAAGTAATAAACATTCTGCCATAATTTATATTAAGCTTAAAAGAAGATTTATCCAAAGATGTTGTAGTATAGGTCTGGCATTTATTAACATTATCCAATCCGCAATCCTTTGATATCTGCATATATTTCATTATGTAATTCTTAATAAATATTTCACGTTCTGCTCTTACCGAATAAGAATCAGTTGATAAATCCGTGCCCGATTGTAAAAATGTCCAGCCTGACATATCACCATAATCAGCCTGAGCACGTGTTATAGCCTGTTCAAAACTTGATACTGCCTTTTTTAATCTGTTGACCGTTACATGCTTTTGGTGCTTTGTAATAAGTGTCGGTAAAGTAATTGCTGCAACTACACCAATAATTCCCAGGGTAATTAAAACTTCGGCTAAAGTGAACGCAGCTTTCTTTTTAAGTGAAGTGTGAAATGTGAAGATTAAAGAGAGTTTAGAAGAATTAGTTCGTTTCGGGGAATTACTCTTCCTCGCCCTGATTAGGATAAAAGTTAGGGGTAGGTATTGAAAAAAAATCATCCTTACCTTACCTAATAAGTGAAGGAATTTATTTTTACGCGGGCACTGCACACAGATAACGGCTCGCCTTCCTGACTTCGTGACCTCTAATCCTACAGCGGAGCCTAGAACTCCCCCCCCCGAAGCTCTCAATCAATCTTTTCACTCTAAAACTCCCTTTCATTTTCATATTTAACATGTATATTTTAACATATTTACAAGAAATTTTCAACAAAAAAAGAGCTATAGAATGCTATAGCCCTTTTTAAAATTTTAATTATTGTTAACAATTATTCAATAATTTTGTCAACAACACCTGCACCAACTGTATGACCGCCTTCTCTGATAGCAAATCTCATACCTTCTTCAATAGCTACAGGAGCGATAAGTTCAACTTCCATTACAACGTTGTCGCCAGGCATAACCATTTGACCGTCGAATTTGATTGAACCAGTTACGTCAGTTGTTCTGATATAGAACTGAGGTCTGTAACCAGGGAAGAATGGAGTGTGACGTCCGCCTTCTTCTTTAGTCAATACGTAAACGTTAGCAGTAAATTTAGTGTGCGGATGAATTGTTCCCGGTTTAGCAAGAACTTGACCGCGTTGAATTTCAGTTTTGTCAACACCACGAAGCAATGCACCAATGTTGTCACCTGCTTGACCTTGGTCAAGAGATTTTCTGAACATTTCAACACCGGTAACTGTTGTTTTCTTAGTTTCGCCTAAACCAACGATTTCAACTTCGTCGCCAACTTTAACAACACCACGTTCTACACGGCCTGTAGCAACAGTACCACGACCTGTGATAGAGAATACGTCTTCAACAGGCATCAAGAACGGTTTGTCCAAATCACGAACAGGTGTCGGGAAGTAAGAATCGATAGCATCCATCAATTCCCAAATTTTGTCAACCCATTTATCTTCACCGCGTTGGATTTTCGGATTAGCTTGAGCAGCTTCAAGAGCTTTCAAAGCTGAACCGTGGATGAACGGAATGTTATCTCCGTCAAATTCGTAAGAAGAAAGAAGTTCTCTAACTTCCATTTCAACTAATTCTAACAATTCCGGATCATCAACCATATCACATTTGTTAAGGAATACAACCAAGTTAGGAACGCCAACCTGACGAGCTAACAAGATGTGTTCACGAGTCTGAGGCATAGCACCGTCAGTAGCAGCTACAACGAGGATAGCTCCGTCCATCTGAGCAGCACCTGTAATCATGTTTTTAACATAGTCAGCGTGGCCCGGGCAGTCAACGTGAGCATAGTGTCTAGAAGCTGTTTCGTATTCTACGTGAGCAGTAGAGATGGTAATACCTCTTGCTTTTTCTTCAGGAGCAGCATCGATTTCATCAAATTTTTTCAATGCAGCTTGTCCTGCAGCAGCCAATACAGCTGTGATAGCTGCTGTTAATGTTGTTTTACCGTGGTCAACGTGGCCAATTGTACCGATGTTAACGTGCGGTTTGGTACGTTCGTACTTTTCTCTAGCCATGAGATTAATCTCCTTTTTTCTACTTATACTACAATACTAATTTGGTATTTTAAGCCATACTATTATATAATATTTGCTCAATATTTTTTGTCAACAGAACAGAAAAATCATGGCTGATAATTATAACAGCCATGATTTTTTATAAACTATTCTTCTGTTTCTTCAACTTCTTCTGAAGCCGGTTCATCTTGAAAATCTTCTTCATCAACGGCCTGCTGGTTCATTTCTTCTTCTATTTCCTGTTGGAGTTCGTCTTGTTCTTCAATTTCATCAGCTTCTTCTGCCGGTTCTTCGTAGTTGTCAAAATTAGCAGCTTCAGCCTTTTCCATTTGAGAAACACTCTTAATATCTATTTTCCAACCGGTCAATTTATGAGCGAGTCTGACATTCTGTCCTTCTCTGCCGATTGCGAGGCTCAATTGATCGTCAGGAACAACAACCATAGCTTCATGAGCATATTCATCATCAGCTAAAATATCTACTGACACAACTCTTGCAGGTGACAATGCGTTAACAATATATTCAACAGGGTCTTCAGAATATCTTACGATATCAATTTTTTCGTTTTTCAATTCTGAAACAATAGTCTGAATTCTTGAACCGCGGGGGCCGATACATGCTCCTACACTGTCGACTTCAGGATCGTTTGACCAGACCGCAATTTTTGTTCTGTAGCCGGCTTCTCTAGATATTGATTTAATTTCAACAATACCGTCTTCAATTTCAGGAACTTCAAGCTCAAACAATTCTCTGACTATTTCGGCATGCGCGTGAGAAACAATTACCTGCGGCAATCTTGTTGTTTCTTTTACGTTAAGAACAAAAACTCTGATTCTGTTTCCCGGCTTATAATATTCTCCCGGAATTTGTTCTTTCTGCGGCATAATTGCATCGATTTTGCCGATATTTACAATTACGTTGCGGTTTTCAACTCTCTGAATAATACCTGTTGTCAGAGTGCCTTTTTTATCCATAAACTCTTGCAATACAAGATTTCTTTCAGCTTCTCTGATTCTTTGAGTAATAACCTGCTTAGCAGATTGAGCGGCAATACGTCCGAATTGTTCCGGAGTAACTTCAATTTTAACTTCATCGCCGACTTCAACATCTTCTGCAATTTCCATAGCGTCATTCAGAGAAATCTGTGTATCGGGATCTTCAACATTATCAACGACAAGTTTTGTTCTGAAAACACCGATTTCACCTGACTGTTCGTCTAAAATAGCCTCAATATTTGTGGCTTCTCTGATTCTCATATGTTTTTTGTAAGCTGCAACCATTGCGTCACATAAAGATGCAATAAGAACTTCTTTAGAAATACCTCTTTCTCTTTCAAGTTCTTCACAAGCTTCAAAAAGCGCTGTTCCGATTTTAATCATGTTTATTGTTTCCTTTCTTTTTATTCCTAATCAATATATAATTTTGCAGACTGAATATTATTTCGCGGAATCTGGAATTCTTTCCCGTCATCAAATCTGAAAAATTTTAATCCCTCATTTTCATCATAATCAAGAATCTCACCTTTAAATATCTTTTCTGTCTCACCATCCAGCGGCTGTTTTAGTTTTAAACTTATTCTTCTGCCGTTAAAATATACAAATTCCTTATCTGATTTAAACTTTCTCTCTAAGCCTGGCGAGGAAACCTCAAGATAATATTTAACAGGAATAAGTTCATCAAGAAAATCAGAAAGGCTCCTTGTTACATTTTCACAGTCATCAAGAGTAACGTCTTTTTCTCTGGAATAGAGGTAAATCCTCAAAAACCAGCGATGATTTTCTTTTACAAATTCAATTTCTATAGGGATATAACCAAAACGCATGGCTGTATTTTCGATTAATGGCGTAATCTTTTCTAAAATTTCATGCCTGTTTATATCCTGTTTCATAAAAACTAAACCTTACCCTTTCATAACACCTTCCTAATAATGGAAGGAACAGTATTAGCTAAAAAAGAACGGGGAATTCCCGTTCTTTTTTGAGTGACAATACTGTCTTATGAATTTATTATAACTTAAGTAATTTTAAAAGTAAAGGTTAATGTAAAATTATCTTAATTTTGTCCTAAATCTATAGTTGCCATTGCTATTAATTCATTTTCAGTGTAAGTTTTTAATCCACCTTGATTCATATTAGGTGTTATACCTATTGATTGCGACTTCATATCATTTACTGACGGCATATTAGTATCAAATGGAGATTTAGAAGTTAGGCTGAAGGTACCATCAAACATTTTTGTATATGTAGCTCCATTTACTTGAACTGTCCCGCCAATTTGAGTTCCTTTTATTTTATTAATCATTTGCATATTATCAGCCAAAGATATTCCTTTTGACTCTTAATTATCAAGAACAGCTAAACCGCCGTCATTTAACTGGCGCGTATATTTAATATCTCCACTATCAATTGATACTTGTACAGAGCCTTTTTTACCATTAAATGTCTGACCATTTACGGAAGATAATGATTCATATAACGAAGACATTTCACCGGTAAGTTCATTCCATTGTCCGATAAGTTTAGATTTCTTTTCAGGATCAGTTTCATATTTTATTTTTGTTTCTAATGCATTCATTTTTGTTTTATTTTTTTGAAAATCTTCACTTTGCTGTTCTGCAAGTTTATATTGTTTTTTATCAATCTCAGATTTTTGATCTTTCAAATCTTCTAATTGTGTTTTTTGTTCATTTAATTGTTTTACCAAATTATCACAATTGCTTTCTGCCGATTGAATTGCAGTTTGAGCGGCAGAAACCTCTTCTTTTTGTTTTTGCAAATCTTGAAGCTTATTTTTATCTTTATCTATTTGAGCTTGTAATTCAGTTATTTGCTTTTGAATTGCTGCTTTTTGCTCACTAGGAGCTGTACTCAGTTGGCTCTTTAAATTATAAAGTTTACTTTCATTTTTTTTGATAGAACTCTCAGTAGATTTAATATCTTTTTGAATCTCTCCTGCTTTATCACTTAATTTCTCTTTAGCAGGACCTAATGTATCATCTTTGAAACTTTTTACTTCTTTAATATCAGTATCTATAGAGCCCAGTGCTGTATCAAAATCAGCTTCTTCACTCTCTGCACCAATATTAATTTCATTCAAATCAAGTTTGCTGAAATCAATGTTATCAATTCCAGCATTTTTTAAGCCGGCCTGTACGTTAGCCTCGCTTAATGCATCCTGAATTGCTTGTTTTTCTTCTCTGTTAACTTCTTTATATTCAGCACCAAAACTATTCAATTTAGTATCAATGCCCTTTTCTTGAGCCTGTAAATCACCTAAACTATCAGCCTTGCTTGAGCCGCCATTAATTCCTTTTGCTCCAGTATCATTATTACTGCTTACATCTTTTTTAGATTTAGCACCTTCAGTACCATCTGTACCGTCAGCTGCTTTAAGATCAGAGATACCTTTCATTATTGTATTCAAAAGTCCAATACCCATGCCAATACCCATCATAATTCCCATAAATTTATTAGAATTATCTTCATGATGATGCGGCATAGGAGCAAAACCTATGTTATTAAATAACGGAATTCTATTATCATTCAAAGAATGTCTTAAATCCGATGTTGAGGAACTATTATAATTCAAATAGTTATTATGAAGTCCAAGGCCTGTTGTTGAACGCTGGGCATAAATCCCGAACAATGAACCTGTTCTAGACATAGCAGATGAAGCACCTGTGCTTCTCGTTGCAGAAGCCATAGAGCTTGATACACTCCTCTTTATTGAAGAGTTTGAAGTTATTTTAGGTTTTACAATTCCTGCGCTGTAACTCATTTATCTGCTCATCTCTCTCTTATAACTCTAATAATATAAAAACTTACAATTTCGGCTAATTTCATAAACATCCTTTTTTGTTACAAAAGTTAACATGGTAAAATACATGCACCACGGGGGATTTCATGTTTTTGCTATTTTATACTCCCCTAAAATTTTTATTCCCGTTTTTATAAAAAATGAACACAATAAAAAGTGAAGGCTTTCTGTTCTCCATCCCTGATTAGGGAGGGATTAAGGGCGGATAACAAACTTAAAGAAATTGATTGCAACCCACTCTAACCTTCCCCATATATGGAAGGAATTTATTTTTCTGTGCGTTTCTTGCGAACATAATCCGCAGTCGCAGCACGGCCGTATTAACTCAACCTTTCATTTCTCCACTTTACCAGCAACGACATCAGGCAGTTATTTATTAACAATATTAATATTTCAAAATCAGGGCAAAATTACCATGCTCAGACTTGTTTAGAATTTTGCAAGAGATTTTAACATTTAGTTTACAAAAATTATGTAAATTTTTTCGGAAGAAATTTTATACTCGAAAAACTTGCTAAACGCTCATCTTTAGTTTTAGAGAAAAAATAATTGTAAAAAGATTGGCATGGAAATGTTAAATGTGTTTATTTTTTTTAATTTAGTTTTATGATGAATATACAAAATCTTGGGAGCGGGGATAGATACATTTATCCATCTTTTGCTCTAGAAAATTATACATCCTTGGAACGATTAAACAGTGAGAAAAATTCGTTAAAATAAGGATAGAGGAACTTATCAGTTTATTTGGAGGTAGTGAGTCGTGTTAGAGCATGGTTACATACAAATTTATACAGGAGACGGAAAAGGGAAAACTACCGCTTCTTTAGGATTGGCATTAAGAGCATTAGGACACGGCTGGAAAGTATTAATTATTCAATTTACAAAAGGTGATAGTGCAACTTCATACGGAGAAATTGTTTCATCTTCAAAATTTCTTCCGAACCTTGACGTTGTTCAATTCGGAATGGATAGAGTATGCTATTCGCACAATGTTTGTATGGAAGATTTTAAAGAAGCACAAAGAGGCTGGGAATTCGCTAAAAAGGCAATTAATTCCGGCGAATATCAGTTAATTATTTTGGATGAAATTAATATCTGCACTGCAATGAACATGATTAAGGTGTCAGATGTTAAAGATGCGCTTTTGCATAAACCTGAAAATCTTGAAATAGTATTAACAGGACGTTATGCTCACCCTGAATTAAAAGCTATGGCTCATCTTGTAACAGAAATGAAACCTATCAAACATTATTTTGATATGGGCGTAATGGCAAGACAGGGTATTGAATACTAAAATCTTAACCGGCTATAAAACCGGTTAAGCAAAACAAAAAATAATAATAGTGATGATTTTTAATTAGTATAAAAGGTGATGAAAAAGATTTAAAATACAACACAATATAAGTTAATGTAAATCCTTTTTGTTTCAGAAAATGAAATGCCGGACTAGCTTTTTGATAGTCCGTTTTTTTTTGCGCACGAAATATTTTTGGATAATTACTGCTTAACGAAACGACAACAAAACGAGTGTTGTTTGAGCGGTAAAGATTGCGCAACGAGTGCGCAATGACAAAATATATAGCGAGTTCATTCGTTTCTGGTTGAGTTTAGCAGTAATTAAACGGTCTGCGTGTTTCTTTTTCTTGCCCAGTATTCTTTCTCTTTGCATCGCAACAAAGAGAAAGAATATTTGGTGCGGGGTGCGGGGACGCATAGTTCCCACCTGGAGATTACCTTATGTAATAAAACTCAATAATAAATTTGCATAAAGGCATGTTTGTATTATGATAAAATTGGTTACACTAGTCTGATAGGTTTCGCCCTAGTTCAGGGGGTGCAGGACGGTGAAGGGGGAAAGACAGAAAACCCAGCCGCCATAAAAAATCCATACAACTCGCTGAATGAGACAGTATAACCCGTAGTACAACAAGTTAAAACAAAAGGAGAAAACCGATGCCAACAGCATCTATGATTGAACTTTTAGAAGCAGGTGTACACTTCGGACACCAGACTCAAAGATGGAACCCTAAAATGAAACCGTATATTTACGGTGCAAGAAACGGTATTTATGTATTAGATTTGCGTAAAACAACAGATTTGCTTGATGAAGCTTACGCTGTTGTAAGAGATTTCGCAGCTAAAAATAAAAACGTTCTTTTTGTAGGAACTAAAAAACAGGCCGCAGAAGTTGTAGCTGAAGAAGCTTTAAGAGCAGGCGCTTACTATATTAACAGAAGATGGTTAGGCGGTATGCTTACAAACTTTGATACTATCAGAGGCCGTATTAACAAACTCAGAGAATTAGAAGACTTCATGAATTCAGGTCACGCTGAAAAATTACCTAAAAAAGAAATTGCTAAATTGAACAGAGAATTAGGTAAATTGAGCAAAACGTTAGGCGGTATTAAAGATATGAGAGGCTTGCCTGATATTATCTTTATCGTTGACCAGAAAAAAGAAGACATTGCAATTAAAGAAGCTAACAAATTAAACATTCCTGTTATCTGTTTGGCAGATACAAATGCTGATCCGGACGGAATTAACTACATTATTCCGGGTAACGATGATGCTATCCGCTCTATCAAGTTAATTACTTCTAAATTAGCTGACGCCGTATTAGAAGGCAAACAGCTCAGAGAAGCTAATGCAAATTCTAAAAAATTAGAAGAAATTAAACCTGAAGATGCAGGCGTTTCATCAGCAGAAGTTGAAGCTTCAAAAGAAGAAGAAAAAACAGAAACAGTTGCAGAATAATTAATAGAAGATCGGAGGGCAGGAAGAAAGGAAGGCAAGCCTAAAAAACTAAAATATAATAGCTTGACATCCTGACATCTGTTCCTCCTGACTTCCGATAAATAAGGAGATTATAATGAACATTACAGCTCAAATGGTTAAAGAACTCCGCGACAAAACAGGCGCAGGCATGATGGATGCTAAAAAAGCACTTGTTGAAACCGACGGAGATATGGAAAAAGCAATGGAAGTTCTCCGCCAGAAAGGTATGGCTTCCGCAGACAAAAAAATGGGAAGAATAGCAGCAGAAGGTCTTGTTGCATCTTCTGTTCAATCAGATTGCGGAGCTATGGTAGAAGTTAACTGCGAAACTGACTTCGTTGCTAAAAATGACGAGTTCAAAGAATTAGCAAACGGCCTTGCAGAAGTTGTAGCAACAACAAACCCTGCCGATGTAGATTCATTACTTGCTTCAACTTGTCCAAAATGCGGCAAAGTAATTTCTGAAGTTATTAAAGAAAAAATCGCTTCTATCGGTGAAAAAATTACTTTCAGAAGATTTGTACGCTATGAAGGTAACACAGCATCTTACGTTCACAACGGTAAAATCGGTGTATTAATTCAAACAGATAAAAAAGATGATGAATTAATGAACGATATCTGCTTACATATCGCATCTTCTGCTCCGGAATTTATTTCAAGAGAAGAAATTCCTCAATCAGTTATTGACCATGAAACTGAAATTGAAATGGGTAAAGAAGATTTGTTGAAAAAACCTGAACAAATCAGAGCAAAAATTGTTGAAGGCAGAGTAAACAAATTAATGGCATCAAGAGTTCTTCTTGAACAGCCGTTTATCAAAAATCCGGATGTAACAGTAGGACAATTAATTGAAGGCAAATTAACGGTAAAAGCTTTCACGAGATTTGTTCTCGGCGAAGGTTTGGAAAAACGTCAGGACAACTTTGCTGACGAAGTTATGAGCCAGGTTAAAGGTTAATTTATTTGATAAATATAATGACAAAAAGTCCGGAATGATCCGGACTTTTTGTTAACAAAAAATAATATTTATGATTTTTAATTCCCGAGAGGGTTGAAATTCCTCAAAAATCTGTTATCATATAATATACAAGCTTGAAAGGGATTATATATGAATAATTTAAAGATAAAAGAAATTTCTCGTTTTACTGAAAATGATGTTGAAAAAACACGTCTAATCATCTGTGAAAATGGTAAAGATACCGAAATCATCCTTGAAGGCGACGGAAAACTTAAAGCTGCCATTGAAGTATAAAAACAACTTACTGTTTTAAAGAGTTAATATTATTGTCGCGGATTTCTGATTCAATAATTAATTTATCAGGAATATTAAAATTGCTTCCGTTATCAAATGAATCTAATTGAATACCAGGGAAATCTTTCATAGTTTGCGGGATAGAACCGTCATATAAAACAGGCTCAGATCTGTTAACTACTGCAGAAATTCCTCCCTCTGTATTTTGCATATTTTGGTATTTAGAACTTACAGGCTGTTCCGGCTTATTATTTGTTTCTATAAAATCAAGTATAAACTTTGAATCTTTCGCAATAACACCGTTTGCCGGAGTTTTTGTTTTTGAATCAATCATGCCTACAAATTTAGCCGGGAAATTACCGTTTATTTGAAAGACTTCATTATGAAAATTCTGGTATTTAATAGGCATGAAAACAAATGTAGAATTTGAAACATCCATAATTTGACCTAAAACATAATAACCCTCATGAAGCATTACACCGTCACCGAGTTGAACATTGGATAAAATTCTTATAAGTAATGTTTTGGAAGGATTTTGTATAGAGAAATCCTGCAATGTTTGAACCGGAGTAGTTTTTGCAAACGCCGGCTGAAATGCAAATCCGATTAATAACGCAAATAAGAATAAAACTTTTTTCATAATACTTTTCTCCATATTAGGATAATAACATAATTTAACAAATCAGTCAATCAAAATACACTATACAGTTTAGTTTGAGGATTGTTCGGAGTTAACATCTTTAAGCAATTCAGGATTTATTTCAGAAGGCAGGCTATTTTGGTTATTTTCCTGTACATTATTTTCAGGAGGAAGTTTTTCATATTCATAATTAGGAGCGTCTTCTTCCTCATCTTCTTCTGGTTCTCCTTTTGCTTTAAAATTCAACAAAAATAGTTGATCCTTCTCAATTACGATATCTTTGCCTTTTTCGACGTAAGAAAACGGTGAATCTTCATATACTGCATTCACACTTGATTTAAAACGGTTATCTTTTTCATTTTTAACAGCCCCTTCAATTGCACTGTAACCCATTGAAAGACCTTTTACAAAATAATTACCAACACTCAAAGCAGCAGATTTAGCAAGTTCGCCTTTATTGAGTTTTGTTGTATATTTGGCTGGGTAATATCCTTTTATATCGGTAACTTTACCGTTTTCATCAGTATATGAAAGAGGTATAAATTTAAAGTTCGCGTTTCTTTTTAATCTTTTCGGGCTTTTTACATCCGTTATTTGACCTTTTATAATACAACCGTTTTTTATCGATAAATTTTCATCAAGAATAAGATCATCCATTGCCTTTACAGACATATATTCGGAAGGTTTTTCCGTAGTAAAATCATCCAATGCCTGAACAGGAATTGTTTTTGCCATAGCAGGCTGAACCATAAAACCTATTATCAAAGCAAAAAGAATTAAAATTTTCCTCATTATTACCCCGCTTTCTTTTTAAGAAGAGAATATATTATTTAATATGGTTTGTCAATATAGGTTTAAGGTACTGCCCTGTATATGACGATTTGCACTTCGAAACTTCCAGAGGAGTACCTTGAGCAACTATCTGTCCGCCGCCAATACCGCCTTCAGGGCCCAAATCTATTATATGGTCTGCAATTTTAATAAAATCAAGATTGTGTTCAATTACCAAAATTGTGTTTCCCTGATCCGCAAGTTTTTGAAGAATTTTAATGAGTTTATCCAAATCATACCAGTGAAGCCCGACAGATGGTTCATCTAACAGATACAGAGTTTTACCGGTAGAACGTTTGTTTAATTCAGAGGCAAGCTTTATTCTTTGCGCTTCTCCGCCCGATAGCGTTGTTGCACTCTGACCTAATTTCATATAATCAAGTCCGACATCGTTCAGTGTTTGAAGTTTATTTTTAATTGAAGGGATACTGTCAAAAAATTCAAGTGCTTCTTTTACGCTCATATCAAGAACATCTGATATTGTTTTCCCTTTATATTTAACTTCAAGAGTTTCTCTGTTGTAGCGCTTACCCTTACAGACATCGCATTTAACATAAACATCTGAAAGGAAGTTCATCTCAATTTTTATTAAACCGTCCCCTTTGCAGGCTTCGCAGCGGCCGCCTTTTACATTAAAGCTAAATCTTCCGGGTTTGTAACCTCTTAGTTTTGCCTCGTTAGTTTTGGAATACAATTCCCTTATATGCGTAAACAAGTCCGTGTAAGTTGCAGGGTTTGAACGCGGAGTTCTGCCGATTGGCGACTGGTCAATGTCGATAATTTTATCTATATGCTCAAATCCTGTAATCTCATCAACGCCCTGCGGTTTAGGTTTGTTTCCGCGAAGTTTATGGACAGCATATTCATAAATTAAATCCTGCATTAAAGATGATTTTCCGGAACCTGAAACACCTGTTAAGCAGACAATTTTTCCAAGAGGAATATCAACATCTATATTTTTAAGATTGTTTATATGCGCATTTTTAACATGTAAAAAGTGCCCGTTTCCTTCTCTGACCTTTTCCGGCACAGGAATATACTTTTCACCGCTCAAATACTTTCCTGTTATAGATGATTTTGCCTTAATAATATCATCAACACTTCCGCAGGCAATGACTTTTCCGCCTTTAACCCCTGCTTTTGGGCCTATATCAACAATATAATCAGCATTTCTGATTGTATCTTCGTCATGTTCTACAACAATAAGTGTATTGCCGAGATTACGAAGTTTTATAAGGGTTTTTATCAGTCTGTCGTTATCACGCTGATGCAGACCTATTGACGGCTCATCAAGGACATACAAAACTCCGGACAGTCCGCTGCCTATTTGGGTTGCAAGTCTTATACGCTGAGCCTCTCCGCCGGATAATGTACCCGCCCTTCTTGCAAGATTCAGGTAACTCAGGCCTACATCTTTCAAAAATCGTAAGCGTGCTCTAATTTCATCCAAAATTTGTTTTGCTATATGAAGTTGAAATTCGCTTAATTCCAGATATAAATCAGATATAAATTCAAGTTCATCATCTATTGACATCAACGTGAATTCATAAATATTTTTATCTTTAATTGTTACGGCAAGCGGAAAAGGCTTCAACCTTGCACCTTTGCAGGCAGGACATGGAGTTGTTGTCATATATTTTTCTATTTCTTCCCGCCAGTATTCACCGTTTGATTCGTTGTAACGCTTTTCAAGATACGGAATTACACCTTCAAACCTTCTGTATTTAGTTTCGTAGCGATGTGTTCCAAAACGCATTACAGTAAATTTTACAATATCATCACTTCCGTAAAGAATTATTTGCTGTTCTTTTTCGGTAAGTTTTTCAAACGGTTTGTCCATATCAATATTAAAATGATGACAAACCGACTTTAAAACATCTTCATAGTAGTTTGTTGAAGTTTTTGACCAGGGATAAATTGCCCCGTCTTTTATGTTTTTTTTTCTGTCAGGGACTATCAAATCAGGATCAATTACAAAATCTGCCCCCAGACCGGAGCATCTTTCACAGGCACCGTAAGGCGCATTGAATGAGAAAATCCTAGGTGCAAGTTCCTCAAAACTTAAATTACAATTAGGACAAGCAAGTTTTTCGCTATAAATTATTTCTGAATTTTCCCCTCTACCTTTGGGAGAGGTGGCAGGGGTGAAGGTCTTATTGCCGACAACATCAACAACTGCAATTCCATCGGCTTTTTTCAGTGCAATTTGCACACTGTCGGCAATTCTTGAACGTGCCTGTTCCTTTACAACAATTCTGTCAACAACAACCGAAATGTCATGTTTTTTTGTTTTTGCAAGCTCAATATCATCTTCATCAAGATTGTAAATTTCACCGTCAACCTTTACACGAACAAAACCTTCCTGACGTAATTCTTCAAAAGTTGACGAAAATTCCCCTTTTTTACCTCTTGCAATAGGCGCCAAAATCTGAATTTTTGTACCTTCTCCGAGCTTCATAATACTGTTTACGATTTCGTCAATACTCTGCGGTTTAATCTCCGCTCCGCACTCAGGGCAATGAGGGACTCCGACGCGGGCATACAAAAGCCTTAAGTAATCATAAATTTCCGTAACGGTTCCGACAGTTGAACGCGGATTGTTGCTGGTTGATTTCTGGTCTATAGATATTGCAGGCGAAAGCCCGTCGATGTATTCAACATTAGGCTTATCCATTTGGCCCAAAAATTGTCTTGCATAAGTTGAAAGGCTTTCAATATAACGTCTTTGACCTTCCGCAAAAATAGTATCAAAGGCAAGAGAGGATTTCCCCGAGCCTGATACCCCTGTAAATACTATTAATTCATTCTTCGGCAGCTGGAGTGAAATGTCTTGTAAGTTATGTTCTTTAGCACCTTTAATCGTAATTGTATCTAACATAACTATATTATTGCATGTAAAAATCGGATTTCAAACTATTTTCTTTTGCGCTTTGGAGCGGTTAAATTAAAACTTGCTTCTATTAATGCATCAAGCAAATCAACAGGACATTTATTCACATCAATCATAATCCAGTGAACCTTGTTCATATGCCATGCCGGCGTTATAAATTTATACTCGTCACGCAAAATTGCAGAATCCACCGGATTACATTTTAAATTTAAACATAATTTTTCATTAAGATAAAAAACAAGACCAAACCATTTCCCGTTACTCTTATGCCTTAACACAGCATACTCACCGTAAGTTTTATCTTTAAAAGGATAAGTTTCAACCGCATCATCAAACACAAGACAACGTTTTATTAAATCATTTCTATTCATCAAAAATAACCCCTTTTATCTTATTGCAGACTCTTTCCTCTTCTTCAAAATTGTCTAATCTCAAAATCTCATAGTCAACGCCGCTTTTTAATCTGTAATTAACAATACCGTATTTTCCGGTGTTAACTACTTCAATATCTTTTATTCTGTTCAGAGGAATTTTATCGTTTTTTACACCGATAATTCGTTTGTTTTTAATAATTAACAAATCCTGTTCCTTGTCAACAATAATAGTTACCTTAATATTAACAAAAAATAATATAATCAGCAGTATTAATGGAATTACAAGGATATAAAGGCTTGTAATAAATATTTTTTCTTAAGTTATCGTGCTAATAATAAAAATAAAAGCGGAGATAAAACCGCTTTTATTTTTATGGTGTCGAAGAAGGGACTCGAACCCTCAAGGCGTTAACCACACGAACCTGAATCGTGCGCGTCTACCAATTCCGCCACTTCGACATAAATATTATTCAATTGTTACGGTACATGTCAGATTGTCTGTGGCGGATGCGCTGTGCGCCCTCTCAAAAAATGATTATCAATCATTTTTTTCGGCAGAGTGCCACTTCGACATAAACATTCCATAACCCAAAAATAACACAAACAATACAATATGTCCATATCATACGAATATTTATCGGGTTATTATTTTATTTTTCTGAAAAATTCATCAGAAATCAACTGGGAATATTTATTTTTTTCATTTGCGGATATTAAAAGTCTCGGTTCTCCGTCTTTTGTCTGCGCTACAGAAATAATCCCGCCGACCTCACCTATCGGGAGTTTCTTTACTTTTGCTTCAAATTTCACAAACGGAACCTCTTTCCCGTATGAATTCATTGTTCCGTGCTTTGTGACCTTAAGCTCATCCACCGATACTGCCTGATATTTAACCTTACTCAAAGCTTTTCTTAACTTCTCTTCAACATCATCAGATTTTATATCTTCAGCAGTCAATATGGCCTTATCACCTGATTCAACAACAAACATTTTTTGCCCTGTAGCCTTGTGCTCGGCAACAACAGCATTATAACCCATTATCCCCGCGGCCTTTTCTATTTCAAATTCATCGTTAATTTTTGAAAAATCCCCTACCTTTTGAGCTCTTTCAAGAACTGTTTCTTTTGAAGGATTTATGTAATTGTGAATTAAGCCGGCAATAAGTTCTTTTCCGCCTAACGAAAGAAAACCTATAACAGCCAGTGTAAGTATTATTGCTCTCAAAATATTTTTTAAACAACCCATGTTGAAATCCTTGTCATGTTATACTATTATTATAACTATGAAAAAACCTGAAATCAATTACATCAATACTGCGGATATAAAGGTAGAAGACCTTACCCCTGCTATGCAGGAATATTTAAAAATAAAACACCAGCATCCGGACAAAATTCTGCTTTACAGACTCGGCGACTTTTATGAAACTTTTTTTGAAGACGCTGTTACAATGTCAAAAGAACTTGAACTTACCCTTACAGGTAGAGAACAGGGTAAATTCGGAAGAATTCCGCTTGCGGGAATTCCTGCTAAGGCTATAAATTCCTATTTGGAAAAACTTGTTCAAAAAAATTACAAAGTCATTATATGCGATCAGCTTGAAGACCCGAAATTTGCTAAAGGAATTGTAAAACGCGGTATTACAAGAATTATCACATCGGGAACACTTACAGAAAGCGATTTTTTAAAGCAGAATTCAAACAACTACATTTGTGCGCTTTTTAAAGATGAAAAAAGTGATTTTTACGGATTTTCTTACTCAGATATTTCAACAGGAGAATTTAAGGTTACTCAGGCCCCTCTAAATCTCATTATGGATGAACTTGCAAGAATAGCCCCGACTGAAGTTTTAGGGCCTTCAATAAGAGCAAAAATTATGCCTTTTCAGATTGTTCCCGATGAAAAAATAAACCTTCCTGAAAGAATTACCAAACTTTATAACTGCTCCAAAATTCCTACATCAGTTTTTGATGAAAATTTTGCTACAAATAATTTAAAAGCTGTTTTTAAAACAGAAAGTCTTGAAGCTTTCGGTTACAGCCGCTACAAGCTTGGATTCAGAGCTGCAGGAGCTTTACTTGCTTATGTCTGGGAAAATATGATGGAAAACGTTCCAAAATTTGAACGTATTGAGCCCTACGAACTTTCCGAATTTATGATTTTGGACGGCAGTACAAGAAGAAACCTTGAATTAACAGAAACTTTAAGGGATAAGAATAAGTTCGGGTCGCTTTTATGGGCTGTAGATAAAACCAAAACCAATATGGGAGCAAGGCTTTTAAAAAACTGGATTTGTCAGCCGTTAAAAAGAGCAGAAGATATTATTGCAAGACAAAATTGTATTTCCGAACTCGTTGAAAAAAATGATGAAAGGATTAATCTCTGTAATCTTTTAGAAAAAGTTTATGATATTCAAAGACTCGCAACAAGGATGTCTAACAACTCTGCAAACCCCAGAGATTTTTTGAGTTTAAAAACATCGCTTGCGATGCTGCCGGAGCTTTTACAGGCTTCATCAACACTTCAATATAATCCGCTTGAGCAAATAGAAAAATATAAAGATGAAATTGTCGAATATACGGCACTTATTGATAAAACAATATCAGATGAGGCCCCCGCACTGATAAAAGACGGCGGGATACTAAAAGACGGAGTGTCAGGAGAACTTGATTATTTCCGCGAACTTCTGACAGGCGGTGAACAATGGCTCAAAAATTTTGAAGAGCAGGAAAAAGAAAGAACCGGAATTAAATCTCTTAAAGTCGGATTTAACAAAGTTTTCGGCTACTTTATTGAAATTTCAAATTCTTACCTTAATCAAATTCCTGAAGGTTACATAAGAAAACAAACTCTTACTAACGGTGAAAGATTTATTACGGAAGAATTAAAAAAACATGAAGATGATGTACTTTCTGCCAAATTTAAATCAACCGAGCTTGAATACAAACTCTTCTGTGATTTCAGAGAGTATTCAAAAGAATTTGTCACGAAAATAAGGGAAATTGCTCAGTGCATCTCATTATGTGATGTCTATGCTGGTCTTGCACAGGCAGCCGTTGAAAATAACTATTGTAAACCGATAATTGATGAATCTGACGATTTTATTGTTAAAAACGGTCGTCATCCGGTTTTGGAGAAAATTCTTCCATTGGGTGAATATGTGCCGAACGATTTGGAATTAAAATGCAATTCATCTGAAGCAACACAGTTTATGATTTTAACCGGACCAAATATGGCAGGTAAGTCAACGTATATGAGGCAAAATGCCCTGATTGCAATTTTAGCTCAAATAGGTTCATGGGTTCCTGCGGATTTTGCAAAAATAGGTATAATTGACAAAATCTTCACAAGAGTCGGTGCATCAGACGATTTAACCCTCGGGCAGTCAACATTTATGGTTGAAATGGTTGAAACCGCATGTATTTTAAATTCAGCTACGGAAAGAAGTCTGATTTTACTGGATGAAATCGGCAGAGGCACAAGTACGTATGACGGAGTTGCCATTGCATGGGCTGTTGCAGAATATATTGCAACTAAAATCAAGGCTCGCTGCATATTTGCAACACATTATCATGAATTAAATGTAATGACTCAAACTTATCCTCAGATAAAAAATTACAGAATTACAATATCTGAAGAAAACGGAGAAATTGAATTTTTACGAAAAATTGTTCAGGGCGGAGCAAGCAAGAGTTACGGGATTCAGGTTGCCAAAATGGCAGGGCTTCCAAATGCGGTTATAAAACGTTCGGAGGACTTAATGACGAGAATGCAGAAGGATTATTCAAACAATCTTGCAACACGCAAGCGTAATTCTGATGTTCCAAATGTGGAAGTCCCACAGTTAAATTTATTTAATTAGATTTATCCTCGTCTTTTGAAACACTTTTCAAATCTCTTAGTTTGTCAGATGATTGAATTAGCTTTTCATCTGCTGAATTATCTGACATAGTAACCGGCTCAACTGATTTGTTGAGAGCCGAAACCGTTTTCAGCAAAGCTTTTAATATATCTTTCATATTTTAAAAATTTCATTATAACCAACATTTGTTTTTATAATAATGAAATTTTTAAACAAGTCAAATAAGTTTTTTGTAATGTTCGTTGTAAAAATCCCCAAACTTGTCTTGCAGAATTGCCTCACGGCATTTTTGAGAAAAATCAACCAGAAATTTTATATTATGTATTGATAACAAAGTTGATGCAGTAGCTTCACCGCATCGCCACAAATGTCTGATATATGCCCTTGAGTGATTTTTGCAGGCATAGCAATTACATCCTTCAACAAGCGGACGCTCATCATCATAATACTGTTTTGTTTTAATATTTGATTTTCCTTCCCATGTAAAAAACGAGCCATGACGGGCATTACGGGTCGGTAAAACGCAGTCAAACATATCAATACCGCGCTTAATTCCGTCAAGCAAATCTTCAGGCGTTCCGACCCCCATAAGGTAACGCGGTTTATACTTGGGAAGCAGAGGAGCCGTAAATTCCGTAAAATGATTCATTATATCTTTTGTTTCGCCTACACTTAAGCCCCCTATTGCATAACCCACAGCGTCGTAAGAAGATATGACAGAAGCACTTTCACGCCTCAAATCATCGTAAAAAGCACCCTGTACAATAGGGAATAATGCCTGCTTTGGATTTGTTTTAGCTTTAAAACATCTTTCCAACCATCTGTGAGTACGTTCCATTGCCTTCTTAGCGGTATCATAATCACAAGGATAAGGCGCACACTGATCAAAAGCCATAATTATATCAGCACCTATGTCCTGCTGAATTTCCATAGAAACTTCAGGATTTATAAAATGTTTTTTACCGTCTTTGGGATCGCGGAATTCAACACCGTCTTCCGTAATTTTGTTTAAATGGCTCAACGAAAAGACCTGAAAACCGCCAGAATCAGTCAAAACAGGTTTATGCCAGTTCATCCACCCGTGTATTCCGCCAAACTGTTTTATTAATTTTGTACCGGCTCTCAAATAAAGATGGTAAGAATTTGCAAGAATAATTTGCGCACCCGTATCAGCTACCTGATCACAGGTCAACGTTTTCACGGCAGAATTAGTTCCGACAGGCATAAAGATAGGAGTTTTAATCATTCCGTGCGGAGTAGTCAAAATTCCTGCTCTTGCGCCTGTCTGTTTACATTCATGAACTAATTCATAACTAAAATACTCGTGAGCATTATCTCGCATCAATATCCTCTGTTACAATTTCCATCATATTTTTGTAATCAGGGCATAGTTCTTCCGGCTTAAAGTAAATGTTGATTTCTCTTTCAGCACTTTCAACGCTGTCAGAACCGTGAATTGTATTATATTCCTTAAGCTGCGCATAATCAGCTCTAATTGAGCCGACGTCAGCTTCACAAGGGTCAGTTGCACCTAAAAGATGACGGATACCCTGAACAGCCTTATAACCCTGAAATACCATAGCTACAATCGGGCCGCTTGTAATATATTTTACAAGACTCGGGTAAAAAGGTTTATTAATATGTTCTTCATAGTGTTTTGCAGCAATTTCTTCGTTTACCTGAAGCATTTTCATGCCGATTAGTTTATAACCCTTCTTTTCAAAACGGCTTATAATCTCTCCGACACAACCTCTGATTACTCCGTCAGGCTTAATAGCCACAAATGTTCTTTCTTCTGTATGCATAAATCCTCCATTCAAGTTTATACTACCATAAAAATAAGCTATTTGACAGTTTCCAAATTCTTAATACTTTTGATTAACATGAAAACCATTATTACACACAGGATTACAGCCGCAGACGCAAGCCCGTACCAGAACCCTTTCAAATCTAAATGAAAATGAAATGCAAGTGTACACCCTACAGGAATTGAAATCATCCAATAAGCTATAAAATTTGACAACAGCACAATTCCGGTTCTTTTCATTCCCTTAAATATTCCGGCAAGAGATATCTGTAATCCGTCAAATATTTGAAATACCGATAATATATACAAAATCGGAACAGATATTTTCACAAGATTAATATCCTGAGTAAACAAACCGACAAGGAAGTGCGGAAATGATGAAAATACCAGTGCGCTCAGCATCATAAAACCTGTACATATAACTATTCCAACAAAAGAATATCTCTTTAAGTCCTTGATATTACCTGCACCGTTTGCAAATCCGACTTTAACCGCAATCGCATTTGATACCGCAAACGGAACCATAAACGATATTGTTGTCAAAGTACACACCAAATTCTGAGCAGCCGCATAAACTCCGGCAACTCTGCCCATAAGAATTGCAATGCTGTTGAAGGCAACAAATTCAACCATAACTGCACATGATATAGGAATACCTATTTTAATCAAACTCTTATAGTATTCAAAGTCTTTGTAATTTTTGAAGTTCATCAGTTTGAAACAATAAATAAGCAGGGCAAAACCCATAAAATATCTGATTATAAAACTTGCAACAGCTAAACCAATAACTCCCATTGAAGGAATAGGCCCGAATCCGAAAACCATTGCAAAACAAAGTGCAATATTTAAAAATACAGCGATTGCGGTTATCAAATTAGGGATAAAAACAATTTCAAAAGCCTGCAAAAATTCTTTTAATGCGGAGTGCAAGTATGCTCCAAATGTTGCAAATGCAGTAATAAACATATATTCCTTAATCATTGGAACAAGTTTAGGGTCAAAATGCAAATAATCAATCAAAGGAATAAATGCCAGCACTGCAAGCATTATAATAAAAGCCAAAAGCATGGCAAATCTTATAGTCGGATAAAAATATTTTTTTGCACTTTTTCTTTCTCCTCTGAAATTTGAAAGCAATGGAGAAACACTTGAAATCAATCCGACGCCGAATGTCTGAATACAATTTGTAATCGCTGTTGCAATACTAATAGCGGCAAGCGTATCAGTTGAATGATGTCCTGCTACAAGAACGTCACCTGCACCTATCAGAATAAATCCGAGGTTTCCCATAATAATCGGCAGGGCAATGTTTAAAAGTTCTTTAGCGTAATACTTAAATTGTGTGCTCATGCATCTTGATTATACTACAAACAAATTTAAGCGGAATAATCAAGTTTTTCGCCAACCCCTTTATTTTTTACAGCCTGCGCCTGCATCTTTATATTTTCCGCCTGAGCTTTAACCTTAAAATCTTGTGAAGAAGGATCTACAGGAGCCATAGCTGAACGAATTACAGTATTTGCCTCATCAATTGTTTTTTGAGGATTGTTGGGATCTAATGACGGCATTTTTATATTTACATGACCGCCCACAGGAATTCCGTCGGCATTTTTTTCTATCACAATAGAGCCTGCTAAAGAACCGCCTGCGCTTTTATGCGCAAGTTCATGAGCATATATTTCATCATAATTTTTCTTTATCAATGCATCTTTTTGAGCCTGACGCTGCTCCTTCTGCTTTTCAAAAGGGTTTGTAAAATTATAGAATAAATTAATACCTGCCATACTCGAAACCTCACACACATATACTACCTGCTATAATTGTAGCATATTTATAAATATTTTTCAAGTGTTAATACATGGGATATATATCCCGAATACATATTTATTCTTGCATTATTTCAGATACGTAATAACCGCCTTTTTCTTTAATTGCACAAACTTCATCCATCACAACAACATCTTTGCTCATACTTTCACGGTTAAGAACCATATAAAATAAATCGTATCCCCATTTATTAGGCCCTTTTGCGCCATTTGTATCTATTGCGAAATAGACATTGTGATGGCTTCTAAGACCGCTTCCTCCATAATTTATAATATAACTGCCATCAGATAAAATATTAATTTTTCGCCCACCTTCTCCATTTAAAAAAGAACATGAAGAATTTGTTATACTGCCGCCTTCTGCTAAAACTTGTTCTTTTGTTTTATAACTTACCTGCCCGCATTCTTTATCGTCAGCTGCATAATTACAGGTCTTAATTACTTTCATTTGCTTCAACAAATCGTTCCAAAATACGGCACAGTCAGTAACATGATAGCCGCCAAATCCCATATTATAACACTCATAAGGGGTTCCATTTTCAGCTATCGTCATATTTATTGCATTTTGAACAGATGCATAAGATTTTTTAAACTGGCTTACAAGCACCTTTTTTTGATATTTAGATACGATGTTAGGAATTGTCATCGCCGCAACCACACCAATTATGCCGAGGGTGATGAGGACCTCTGCAAGAGTGAACGCAGCTCGACGAATATTGTTAGAGTTGGCTACGTGCGTAGCACCCTCACCTATGGGAGAGGGGTGGTGTGAGCACTCTTTTTCCCCTCCCTTGAGGGGAGGGGAAGTAAAGGGGTGGGTGAGGTCAGAAGAACAGAAGCTCGGAGGGCAGGAAGGCAAGCTAAAGTTAGATGCAAAGATGCGAAGAGGCATAGAGGCAAAGCTATTATCAATAATAACTTTTGTCACAGTTTTACCTAAATAGCTATTGAAACTTGCCTGTCCTCCTGCCTTCCGAACCTCGGTGGAGCCTACAGTGTCCCCCCCCCCGAAGGTCTTAGCATATCTTAGTTTGCACATATACATAACCTCAACTTTGCTTTTTGCCTGTACGTTTATAGAAATCCTCGATAAATCCGGTATTGAAATTACCGCTCATAAACACAGGATCTTCTATGATTTCCTGATGGAACGGAAGAGTTGTTTCAACACCTGTTATAACGTATTCTTTCAAAGCTCTATACATTCTGCGGCGGGCTTCATTTCTTGTTCTGCCCCAACAGATAAGCTTTCCTATCATTGAATCGTAATAAGGCGGGATTTTATAATCCTGATAAGCGTGAGAATCAACTCTGACTCCAAAACCACCCGGAGTCACGTAACCTGTAATTGTTCCAGGATTAGGCATAAAGTCTTTTTCAGGATTTTCAGCATTTATGCGGCATTCAATTGCATGCCCGCGAAGAACAATTTCATCCTGAGTAAAATCGAGCTTTTGCCCTGACGCTATCATAATCTGCTCTCTTACAAGATCAACATTTGAAATCATCTCTGTTACGCAGTGCTCTACCTGAATTCTTGTATTCATCTCCATAAAATACCATTTTCCGTCATGGTCAAGCAAGAATTCACAAGTACCTGCGCTTTCATAATTTATTGCCTTAGCAGCGCGAACAGCTGCAGCACCCATTTCTTTACGGGTTGCTTCATCAATAGCAGGTGACGGAGCTTCTTCAAGAAGTTTCTGGTGGCGTCTTTGGATAGAGCAATCTCTTTCCCCGAGGTGAACTACATTACCATACTGGTCAGCAAGAATTTGTACTTCAATATGACGGGGATTTTCCAAATATTTTTCAGCATAAACATCAGGATTTCCAAAGAAATTCTGAGCTTCAGACTGGCAAAGATTCATGTTTGTTTCAACATCATCATCCGAGCGGCAAATTCTCATACCTTTTCCGCCCCCGCCTGCAGTTGCTTTCAAAATTATCGGATAACCTACTTTATGAGCAAATTCTTTTACCTCTTCCGGTGTTTTCAAAATTCCTGTACCCGGAGTAACAGGAACATTGTTTTCAATCATTGTCTTACGGGCTGTTGCTTTATCCCCCATTTTCCTCATAGCTTCGGCTGTAGGCCCTATAAATTTAATCCCGTGTTTTGCACAGATTTCTGCAAAATCTGCCCTTTCAGACATAAAACCGTAGCCCGGGTGAATAGCATCAGCACCGGAAACTATTGCAGCAGATATAATTGCAGGAATGCTCAAATAGCTTTTGGCGCTGGAAGCAGGTCCTATACAGTAAGCCTCTGTTGCAAGTCTTACGTGAAGAGAATTAGCATCTGCCTGAGAATAAATTGCAACAGTTGGAATGCCGATTTCTCTGCAAGCTCTTATAATTCTTACCGCAATTTCTCCGCGGTTTGCTATTAATACTTTTCTAAACATATTCCCTCTTTTGAGGGTAAGAAGTTAAAAGGGTAAGAGGATAAGCTTGTAAATTACCTATCTTCCAAACTTCTAATCTTCCTACCTTACTGCTATTCTATATACATTAAAACCTGACCGAACTCAACAGGCTGACCGTCTGAAACACAAATTTCAGTAATCTTTCCTGCGAATTCAGCTTCAATCTCATTCATAAGCTTCATAGCTTCAACAATACAAACCACATCGCCTTCTTTTACTGTTTGACCTACTTTGACAAACGGTTCAGCATCCGGTGACGGTGCGGAATAGAATGTTCCAACCATAGGAGATGTTAAAGGTTTTCCTTTTTTAACTTCTTTTTGTTCAACAGGAGAAGAAACAGGAGCGGTTTGAACCTGCTGAGGAGCCGGAGCGGCAACAACAGGAGCAGCAACACCCATAACTTCTTTTCTCAAAGTAATAGCCTGTTCACCATCTTCAAGAGAAATTTCAGTTAAAGAATTATCAGCTAAAACTTTGGCTAATTTTTCTACATATTCAATATCAAATTTCATATTTTTGCCTTTCTTTTAAATATAGAGAAAAGTGAGGGGCGAATAAAAGGAGCATTGAAAAGATTTTGCCCCTCACACTCAAAAACTTGTAATTATGCACGGTCAAGATATTCATTAGTTCTTGTGTCAACTCTAATTTTGTCACCATTAGAAATAAAGAACGGGACATTAACAACAGCACCTGTTTCTAGAGTTGCAGGTTTTGTTCCGCCCTGTGCAGTATTTCCTTTTTCAGACGGCGGAGTATCAGTAACTTCAAGAATTACATGAGCAGGAAGATCAACACCGATAATTCTGCCGTCATGCATTAATACCTGAACAATCATATTTTCTTTTAAATATTTAATACCGTCACCTATCTGGTCTTCAGTCAATTGAAGCTGTTCATAGGTTTCGTTATCCATCATAACGTACTCTTTGCCTTCTTTATATAAATATTGCATTTCACGTCTGTCAAGCATAGCTTTTGCGACTTTTTCACCCGCTCTGAATGTTTTTTCAACGACCTGACCGGTTTCAACATTTTTTAGTTTAGATCTAACAAACGCAGCACCTTTGCCGGGTTTTACGTGTAAAAATTCAACAACAGACCATAAACCGTTGTCTAATTGTAGAGTTAAGCCTGTTTTTAAATCGTTTACTGAAATCATATTTTTCCCCTTTTTATATAAATTATAATCATCTGTTAAACAGATAATACCATAAACATTCAAAACTTCAAATATTTGTAACAATTTAGCAAAATAGTAACAAAACAGCATAAAATATCAAAATCAGCTTTATCAAATCAGACGATAAAACAGAGCTTTAAAATTTTTAAAGATTGTTGTAACAGCCGGTTTAACTACAATAAACAAAATGTAAATACCTTAAAAAAGGGAAAAATAAGGTGGCAGGCTTCGTCAATACAGGCTTGACAAATAACAAAAAATCGTAAATAATAAATTTAGTTAAGGAATGAGAGGTACTGGGAAATGGATAGAGAAGCAGCTTTTAGAGTTACCCCCCCCCCCGCAAAACGTGGCAGTATAAGCGTTTCTGCCAAATGGCTTTACGTTAAAAAAAACATATGTCATAGTAATGATATTATACATCACAATATTTTCCAATATACCAAACGAGCTTTTACTCTTGCCGAGGTATTAATAACACTCGGGATAATAGGAGTTGTTGCGGCAATTACAATGCCCGTGCTTATCACTAAATATCAAAAAGACGTCACGGTAAACAAACTTAAAAAGAGTTATACAACTATATCCCAAATGTTTCAAATGGCGCAAAATGAAAATGGTGATCCATCAGGTTGGAATTTTGATTTTACAGGTTCAGATGATACAAACGCATCATTAAGCGATTTTATTAACACATATATGATACCTTATTTGAAAGTTGCTGATAACTGCGGCACACAATGCAAAAGAATTCCAGAAATGTATAGTTTTTTAAATAATAATCCTTTTAATACAACCCAGCACTACATAATATTTTTACAAGATGGAACTACTCTGATTTTATCTATTGATAGCAACAAGCATGCAGTTATTATACACGTTGATATAAATGGCAATAAAAATCCAAATAAAGTTGGCAGAGATGTTTTTACATATTATCTCAATACTTCTAAAACAATTACAAAACAAAATTTTTGGGGATTAGACGGCAATTTTTCTAATGTTTCACGTGATTTCTTGTTAAATGACGGCAACAGGGGCTGTAAGAAAAATTCTCTCGGCTACTATTGCGGTGCATTGATTCAATATGACGGCTGGAAAATTAAAGATGATTATCCCTGGTAAGAATTTGCGATATCACTTTGTTTATGCTATTATAACCCTGTATGGAAAAGGGACAAATTTATAAAATTCACTCTGATTTCTACTATGTTGATGATGGACAAAATACTCACGAATGTAAAATACGCGAGGTTCTAAAAAAACAGAAAGAAAAAATCCTCGTAGGAGACTTTGTAGAATTTGAAAACGGTGTTATTAAAAATATCCTCCCGCGCAAAAATTTTATAAAACGCCCCAGTGTAGCAAATATTGATCAAGTTATTATTGTTTCTGCCCTCAAAGCGCCCGATCTTAACCTGCATCAGCTCAACAGATACATAGCCCTTGCCAAATACTATAACATTCCTGCAATTTTATGCTTTAACAAAGAAGATTTAAAGTGGGAGAAAAAGCTCAAAAATAAAATACAAAATATTTACGCTCCGCTTGGATATAAAATAGTATTTACATCTGCAACGGAACACAAAGGGATTAAAGCCTTTGAAAAGCTTCTTGAAGGGGAAATATCCGTTTTATGCGGAAATTCCGGCGTCGGGAAATCTAGTCTTGTTAATGCAATTAATCCGGAATTAAATCTCAAAACAAAAAAAGTAAGTGAAAAAACTCAACGCGGTACGCATACAACACGCCATTGCGAAATAATCAAAATTAATGAATTCTCAAAAATAGTTGACACTCCAGGCTTCAGCAACGTAAGATTTGACTTTATACTCCCTGCTGATACAGATTTGCTTTTCGAAGACATTTCACAGTTCCGCGATGGATGCAAATACACGGACTGTCTTCACATACACGAAGATGGATGTAATGTGCTGGAAAATATTGATAAAATCGACAACACTCGATATGAAAGTTATCTTGAATTCGTGAATGAAGCAAAAGAATACAAAGAAAAAGTTAAGTATGAAGGGAAAAAAGAAGAAAATTCAAAAAAACTCGTACACAATAAACATATTGCCAAAATAAGCGAAAAAAAACGCCAAAGTGCAAGAAATACTCTGAAACAACAGATTTATAAGGATATTACCAATGAAGATGAATGATTATATTGCATTAATAGACAAACAAATTGATAAATTTATGCCTGTACAGTATCCGCAAAGAATTTTCAAAGCGATGAAATATACTGTGACCTTACCCGGGAAACGTCTGCGACCTGTAATGTGCCTTGAAACCTGCCGCATGTTCGGCGGAAATTATGAGGATGCAATTCCTACGGCCTGCGCTATAGAAATGCTTCATGCGCAAACCCTTATTCATGATGATCTTCCCTGTATGGATAATGACGATTACAGACGCGGGAAATTAACTAACCACAAAATTTTTGGGGAAGCTCATGCGGTACTTGCCGGCGACGCTCTTTTAACTTTCGCTCCACAGATAATTTTAAAATACTCTAAAAGTCTAGGCGCTGAAAAATTAATAAGAATAATGGAAGAATATTTTCAAGCTGCAGGTGCTTACGGGGTTATTGCAGGGCAGGTTGTTGATATTGAAAGCGAAAAACTCATGCAGTCTTTTGAATTTTCAGGGAAAATTGATGTTGAAACAGAAGAGCTTGCTAAAACACTTCAATATATTCATACACATAAAACAGCAGATTTGTTTAAACTTACATTGAGAACAGGCGCAATAATTGCCGAAGCACCAGACGAACAAATCGAACAAATAACAGAATTCGGACAAAACTTGGGCGTAGCATTCCAAATTGCTGATGACATCTTAGACGAAACCTCGACTTTTGAACAAATGGGTAAAACAATCGGCAAGGATAAAGCAGAAGGCAAACTTACATATACAAGCCTCTACGGAATTGAAAAATCAAAAAAAGAATTAAACAGGCTAATTGATAAGTGTTTTAATGTTTTAGAAAAAAATAATCTTAAGTCTGAAGTATTTGAAGAAATATTGAATAAAATCAGAATCCATTGATTCACATATTTTACACAAATTATTTTCTTATGCTATAATTTAATAACGTAAGAGAGTAAATTAAGGATATATATGATAAAAAGCATCTTAAATACAGGTTATGAAGCTTTAGCAGCCGGAGTTTTAGCTGCTTTTATAGCTCAACTTATTAAATTTATTATATTCACTATAAAAACAAGAAGAGTAAATTTTAAAATCTTTACAACAACAGGTGGTATGCCTAGTTCTCATTCTGCAGGAGTAATGGGACTATCTACAGCAGTCGGAATTATCGAAGGTTGGGATTCCATAGCATTTGCAGTTGCTATAGGATATGCTTTAATAACAATGTATGATGCGGCGGGTGTAAGACGTGCTGCCGGTAAAACTGCAGCTTGTCTAAACAGGATGATGGATGATTTTTATAAGCATGATGTTCAGGCAATCGGCGGAAAACTCAAAGAATTGCTCGGTCATACCCCGTTTGAAGTCATTATGGGAGCACTTTTCGGCATTGTGTTCGCTTACTACTTCCATTTTTATATTTTATTAGGATAAATCTATTGCCTTTTTTTATTCTTTATGTAATAATATCATTGTTGTTATTAAGGGCTTATAGAATTTATTCTATATCCGATAATTTGTACCCTTAGGGAAAGAAAGAGATACTCTAAAACATAATGAGTGTTAAACCACAGGAA